>NZ_JACHDM010000014.1:0-64733 GCF_014201065.1 Paraburkholderia sp. Cpub6 | reverse complement strand
AAGTCCCCTTGGGGGACGAAGGGCGCGGCGACATCGTCGGCCGGATCGAAGCTCAGCACCGGCGTGATGCCCGGGTCGGCCGCGTCGAGCAGCGCGTCGTATTCGGCGTCGGCGCAAGCCGGGTTGTCGCGCAGACGCGCGATGCGCCAGCTCACTTCGCTCCACGTGCGATGCAGTTCGGCACGCGGCGCCTCGTAGAGCTTCTTCGCGTCGCGATAGATCTCGATCACGTCGCGCTCGTTGGTCTTGCCGATCACGTGCGAGCACGCCGACAGATCATGCTCGCGCAGCGCGGCGAGCACCGCGTCGCGATCGGCCGCGCGCACTTGCACGACGGCGCCGAGCTCTTCGTTGAAGAGTGCGCGCAGCGTGCGGTCGTCGCGGCGGCCGCTGGTCTGCTTCGCCCAGTCCTTCGCGTCGCCGTAATCGGATTCGTGGTGCGCGTCGAGCACGAGCATGTCGACGTTCAGCGACACGCCCGCGTGACCCGCGAACGCCATTTCGCAAACCGTCGCCCACAGGCCGCCGTCCGAGCGGTCGTGGTACGCGAGCAGCTTGCCGTCGCTATTGAGCGACTGGATCGCGTTGAAGAAGCGCTTCAGATCTTCCGGATCGTCGACGTCCGGCACCGTGTCGCCGACCTGCTGCGTGACCTGCGCGAGAATGCTGCCGCCCAGACGCTGCTTGCCGCGGCCGAGATCGATCGCGATCAGCACCGACTCGCCGACTTCGCTCACGCGCTGCAGTTGCGGCGTCAGATGCTTGCGGACGTCTTCAACCGGCGCGAACGCGGAGATGATCAGCGACACCGGCGCGACCACTTCCTTCGCGACGCCGCTCTCTTCCCAGCGGGTGCGCATCGACAGCGAATCCTTGCCGACCGGAATGCCGATACCGAGCGCCGGGCACAGTTCCATACCGATCGCCTTGACCGTGTCGTAGAGCGCGGCGTCTTCGCCAGGCGCGCCGCACGCGGCCATCCAGTTGGCCGACAGCTTGAGTTTGTCGAGCGACGCGATCGGCGCCGCCGCGATGTTGGTGATCGCCTCGCCGACCGCCATGCGGCCCGAGGCCGGCGCGTTGATGACGGCGAGCGGCGTGCGCTCGGACATTGTCATCGCTTCGCCGCTGAAGCCTGCGTAGTCCATCGTCGTGATCGCGACGTCGGCCACCGGCACCTGCCACGGACCGACCATCTGATCGCGCGCGGTCGTGCCGCCGACCGAGCGGTCGCCGATCGTGATCAGAAACGACTTGCTCGCGACCGTCGGATGACGCAGCACGCTCTGCGCGACGTCTTGCAGCGCGAGGCCGGTCACGTCGACCGGTTCGAGCCTGCGCTCGGCACGCTTTACGTCGCGGTGCATACGCGGCGCCTTGCCGAGCAGCACTTCCATCGGCATATCGACTGGCTGGTGCGCGCCTTCCTGCTGTTCGGAATCGATGAGCTTCAGCTGACGCTCGGCGGTGGCCGTGCCGATCACCGCGAACGGGCAGCGCTCGCGCTTGCACATCGCCTCGAACACCGGCAGATCGGCCGGCGCGATCGCCAGCACGTAGCGCTCCTGCGCTTCGTTCGACCAGATTTCGCGCGGCGACAGACCGCTTTCTTCGAGCTGGATCTTGCGCAGTTCGAACAGTGCGCCCTTGCCCGCACCGTCCACCACTTCGGGGAACGCGTTCGACAGACCGCCCGCGCCGACGTCGTGAATACTGAGGATCGGGTTCTTGTCGCCGAGTTGCCAGCACGCGTTGATCACTTCCTGCGCGCGTCGCTCGATTTCCGGGTTGCCGCGCTGCACCGAGTCGAAGTCGAGCTCGGCCGTGTTGGTGCCGGTCGCCATCGAGCTCGCGGCGCCGCCCCCCATGCCGATGCGCATGCCCGGGCCGCCGATCTGGATCAGCAGCGAGCCTTCCGGCAGATCGTGCTTGTGCGTGTGCTGGTCGGAGATATTGCCGATGCCGCCCGCGATCATGATCGGCTTGTGATAGCCGCGCACGAGACCCGCGACGTTCTGCTCGTAGGTGCGGAAGTAGCCGCCGAGGTTCGGCCGGCCGAATTCGTTGTTGAACGCGGCGGCGCCGAGCGGGCCGTCGATCATGATCTGCAGCGGCGAGGCGATGCGGTCCGGGCGGCCGTACGCTTCGTGCTGGTCGGCCGGATTGCGCTGCGCGAGCGGCTGAGCGGTGTCGCGGGCGTTTTCCCACGCCTCGACGCCGTCCGGCAGTTCGAGGTTCGATACCGTGAAGCCCGCGAGGCCCGCCTTCGGACGCGCGCCGCGTCCGGTCGCGCCTTCGTCGCGGATTTCGCCGCCTGCGCCGGTCGCGGCGCCCGGGAACGGCGAGATCGCCGTCGGATGATTGTGCGTTTCCACCTTCATCAGCGTGTGCGTGAGCTCGACGCTGCGGCCATAGTGCTCGGGCAATTCGCTCGCGCCGAGCAGCGCCGGCGTGCGCGGGAACCAGCGCTCGGCCATGCCGCCGACCATGATCGCCGAGTTGTCCGAATACGCGACGATCGTGCCCTGCGGGTTCAGCTTCTCGGTGTTGCGGATCATGTTGAACAGCGACATGTCCTGCTTCTCGCCGTCGATCGTCCAGTCCGCGTTGAAGATCTTGTGGCGGCAGTGCTCGCTGTTGGCCTGCGCGAACATCATCAGCTCGACGTCGGTCGGATTGCGGCCGAGCTTCGTGAATGCGTCGACCAGATAGTCGATTTCGTCGTCGGCGAGCGCGAGGCCCAGTTCCGCGTTGGCGGTTTCGAGCGCGGCGCGGCCGCTCGCGAGCACGTCGACGGTTTGCAGCGGCTTGGCCGGCAATTCGTCGAACAGATGCAACGCATGGTCGCGCGACGGCGCGACGCTCTCGGTCATGCGATCGTGCAGCGCGGCGGCGACGGCCGCGCGCGCTTCGTCCGACAGCGTCTTCTTGCCGCCGAGCAGGCCGCTTTTCAGCGTCACCGAGTACTCGACGCCGCGCTCGATGCGGCGCACCCGCGTGAGCCCGCACAGATGCGCGATGTCGGTTGCCTTGCTGGCCCACGGCGACACGGTGCCAAAGCGCGGCACGACGAGGAAGGTCTCGACCGCGCCACGCTCCTTGCCTTCTTCGAACGGATCGCCGTAGTGCATCAGCGCCTCGATCTTCGCGCTGTCTTCAGCGGACAGCTCGGTCTGGGCATTGACGAGGTGCAGATACTGCCCGCGCACGCCGGTGATATTCGGGTCGATGCGCGTGAGCGTGTCGAGCAGGCGGGTTTGACGGAAATCGGAGAGGGCCGAAGCGCCGGGGAAACACGAGAAGTGGGCCATGGGACTTGACGTTGCGTCGCTCATTGATGCCGGGGAGCCGCGCATGCAGGCGACGTGAGGCGGAAAGGAAGTCGCAGATTATACCCCGGGAACGGGCTTCCAGCGGGCTCCGGGGTGCGTGGGCGGCGGGCCGCGCCGGCCCGCGCGAGGCGTCGCCGCGGTGCCCGTCGCGTCGCCGCGCGGGTGTTTTGACTGCTATCATTCGCGTTTCACCAGATCGGCGCACGCGGCCCGGGCTTCACCCGGCGGCGCGCCGCATGTCACAGCCAGCGGGAACGCGCGCGAGCCGCCCGTCGGCACATCGAATCAGAGCATGGATGTCATCGTCATTGGCGGCGGGGTAGCGGGCGTCGCCACCGCTTATCACCTGCGCGCGGCCGGCCACCGGGTATGCGTCGTCGAGCGTCACGCGACCGTCGCGCAAGGCGCCACCTACGGACAAGGCGGCAATGTGCTGCCGACGCCGCTCGACGTCTGGTTCGGCCCGACCTTCATGGCGAGCCGCTACAACGCGAAAAATGGCGTGATCAGCAAGACCGGCTTCAACGGCGCCGCGCGGCAGTTCATCAAGCAGCTCGGAGCATGGCAGAAGCCCGAGGCGTTCGCGCGCCAGTATGCGCTGCTGCGGCCGCTGATCGAATCCTCGCGCGATGCGATGGCCGACGTCGAAGCCCGCTTCGGCCTCGAATTCGAACAGGCGAGCGGTCTGCTGTACCTCGTGCGCAGCGCGCACGAATGGGAGCTGAACGCAGCCGCGCTCGATCTGCTGCACCGGTTCGAGGTGCCGCATCACGTGCTGAGCCCGGCCGAATGCGCGGCGTTCGAGCATGCGGTCCCCACAGATCCTGAATTCGCCGGCGGCGTGCTGTTCGAGCACGAGCGCACCGCGAACTGTCCGCTTTTTGCCAAGCTCGTCAAACAGGTGCTCGATACCCAAGGCGGCGTGCAGTTCATGCCGAACTGCGAGGTGACCGGCATTCGTCTCGAAAGTCAGCGCGCGGCGGTCGAACTGGCGCCGCGCGACGGCGCGCCCCGCTCGCGCGAGATCGACGTGGTCCAGGCCGACGCCGTCGTGGTCGCCGCCGGTTACGGCAGCCTCGCGCTGCTCGAACGCGCGGGGCTCCGGCTGCCGCTGCATCCGCTGCGGCTGCATTCGCTGGTCGCGCCGATCGCGCACGAGGAATGCGCGCCGCACGTCGCGATCGTCGATGCGGTCAAGCGCATCGGCATCAGCCGCATGAACCATCGGCTGCGGATCGCGGGCGGCGCGGTGCTGCAAAGCGCGAGCCAGATCGACAAGCCGCTCGGCGAACCGCTGACCAAGGAGGCGCTCGCGTTGCTCGGCCAGGCGACGCACGACTGGATTCCGGGCGCCGCGCGCATTTCGGCGGCGCTGCCGTGGGAAGGCGTGAAACTGCTGTCGCCCGATGGCTTGCCGGTGATCGGCAACGCGCTGCATCCGCGGCTGTTCATCAACGTCGGGCATGGCCCGGCCGGCTGGGGCCTCGCCTGCGGCGCGGGCAAGCTCGTTGCACAGCTGATGTCGGGACAGACGCCGACGTTGCCGCAAGACACGCTCGCTGCATTGAGGCCGGAGCGGTTCCAGTAAGGTTTCGTGCTGTTCCAGGCGGGTATGGCGGGCTGACAGCCCGCTGTCGATACCCCGCGTTCATCGCACCGCTTCCGCCGCACGCACCGAAACAGCCGCACGCCGTGCGCCTATCGGCACTAACATAGCGATTCCAAAGTCTGCCCGCCGCGCCGCGGGCGCACCGCCAGGTTTCGCCATGACAGACGCAGAAAACTCGCTGCTCTCCCTTTTCGATCCGCTGACCGACTCGCAGCCGCTTGCGCTGCCGCTGCTGACGCTGACCGACTTGCGGATCGCCGAATCCCAGGCCGCCGCGGACCTGCCCGAGCACACGCTGATGGCGCGCGCCGGTCATGCGGCCGCGCGCTGGCTGCTCGAACGGATCGCCGCGGATACGTCGGTGACGAAGTCGCAGCAGCGCGCGTGGCTGGTCGCCGGCCCCGGCAACAACGGTGGCGACGCGCTGGTCGTCGCGACGGAACTGCACAAGGCCGGCATCGCGGTAGAAGTCTGTATGCCGGTTGAAGTGAAGCCCACCGACGCGCGCTGGGCGCTCGACGCCGCGCGCGCCGCCGGCGTGCCGATCGACGCGGCGCCGCCCGCGTCGCTCGACGGCTATGGCTGGCTCGTCGACGGTATGTTCGGCATCGGTCTCGCGCGGCCGCTCGAGGGCGTCTTCGCGACGCTCGCGCGGCAGCTGTCGCAGCGCACGAAGGCGCGCCCGACACAAGGCGCCGTGCTCGCGCTCGATGTGCCCAGCGGGCTCGACAGCGACACCGGCGCGGTGATCGGCGGCAACGGCGCGGCGGCGGTCCATGCGACGCACACGATCACGTTCATCGGCGCGAAGCCGGGGCTTTTCACCGCGCAAGGCCGCGATCTCGCCGGGCGAGTGACGGTCGCACCGATCGGGCTCGTGGCAGGGATCAACGGCGGGGGCAGCCAGGACGCTGCCGCCAGCGCCTCACGTGCGGCGATCCAGCTCAGCGCGCCCGATCTCTTCGGCCCCTTCATGCCCCCACGCAACTTCGCGACCAACAAGGGCACCTTCGGCAGCCTCGCGGTGGTCGGCGGCGACACCGGCATGTGCGGCGCGCCGATTCTCGCGGCACGCGCGGCGCTCTACACCGGCGCGGGCAAGGTCCACGTCGCGCTGCTCGGCGAAGGCGCCCCGCCCTACGATCCGCCGCACCCCGAACTGATGCTGCATCCGATCGACACGCTGCCGCTCGATTCGATGGACGCACTCGCGATCGGCTGCGGCATGGGGCACGGCGAACGCGCGACGCGGGTACTGCACGACGTGCTGCAACTCGACGTGCCCAAGCTGTTCGATGCCGACGCGCTGAACCTGGTCGCCAAGGATCCCGCGCTCGCCGCGGAAGTCACCGCGCGCGGCGTGCAAGGCGATCCGTGCATTTTCACTCCGCATCCGCTCGAAGCGGCGCGCCTGCTTGGCAGCGATGCGGCGAGCGTGCAACGCGACCGTCTCGCGGCCGCGCGCGCGCTCGCGGCGCGTTTTGCGAGCATCGTCGTGCTGAAGGGCGTCGGCACGATCATCGCCGCGCCCGACGGCCGCCTCGCGCTGAACCCGACCGGCAACGCCGCGCTCGCGACGGGCGGCACCGGCGACGTGCTCGGCGGCATCATCGGCGCGCTGCTCGCGCAGCATCTGCCACGCTTCGAGGCGGCGCTCGCGGGCGTCTATCTGCACGGCCTCGCCGCCGATACGCTGACCGCGCAGGGCCACGGCCCCGCCGGGCTGACGGCCGGCGAGCTGGCACCGATGGTGCGTACCTTGTTGAACCGGCTGTTCTATTCGGCGCCGCTTGCTTGACGCGCGCGATTGCTCTGAATACGAATCGCGTTCGCGGCGCTCGTTCACACCGATGAAACATCGCGATCCCGATCATTGCGAGCGCGCGCAACGCCCTGCTGCCCGTCGCGCATCCCCGCTATACTGATTGCCTGCGCCGCGCGTCGGATCGATCGCGGGTCGCGGCGATACTCCAGCGGGCGCGAGCGCCGCCTCGCGTTTTCGCGAAGTTCACCCGCTTCGCGAAGTATCGTCGGCACCTGTCCCGCTCCGGGCCGCGTGGCATCGCTCTGACTGCATCGCCGCATCATTCTCGGCCACGCTTCATGCGCGCGCCTTCCTTCGTGCCCCTTGGTTAGACGGACGCTATGACCCAGAACTCGCTCCCCTCCTGGTCCTCGCTGCAGACGCATTACGACACGATTCGCGATGCGCATCTGCGCGACTGGTTCGCCCCCGAGAACGATCCCGCTCCCACGCGCGCCGAACGCTTCACGTTCGCGGGCGGCGGTCTCTCAGCCGATTTCTCGAAGCACCGCATCACCGACGAAACCCTGCAACTGCTCGTGCAACTCTCCCGCGAAGCCGGCGTCGAAAAGCGCCGCGACGCGATGTTCGCGGGCGAGGTCGTCAACCCAACCGAAGGCCGCGCCGCGCTGCACACGGCCTTGCGCGCAACCGACCCGAAGGCGCCGTTCTTCGCCGAAGTGCAGGCCGAGCGCAAGAAAATGGCCGCGTTCGCCGAGCAGGTCCGCAGCGACGCATGGACCGGCTACACCGGCAAGCGGATCCGTCATGTCGTGAACATCGGCATCGGCGGCTCGGATCTAGGGCCGAAGATGGTCGTGCACGCGTTGCATCATCTCGCGACGCCCGAGATCTCGACGCACTTCGTGTCGAACGTGGACGGCGCCGATCTGTACAACGTGATGCAGCAGATCGATCCCGAAGAGACGCTCGCGATCATCGTGTCGAAGACTTTCACGACGCTGGAGACGATGACCAACGCGCGCTCGCTGCGCGACTTTTTCATCCAGAAAGGCTGCCCGGAAAGCGCGCTGGCGAAGCACTTCGTCGGTGTGTCGGCCAATACCGCCGAAGTCGTCAAGTTCGGCATCGCGCAAGAGAACGTGTTCTCGATGTGGGACTGGGTCGGCGGACGCTACTCGCTGTGGTCGGCCGTCGGTCTGTCGATCATGATCGCGGTAGGTCCGCAACAGTTCGACGAGCTGCTCGCCGGCGCCAACGAGATGGACCAGCACTTCCGCACCGCGCCGCTCGACAGGAACCTGCCGGTGCTGCTCGGCATGATCGGCATCTGGTATCGCAACTTCTTCGGCTCGCAGAGCTATCTGGTCGCGCCGTATTCGCAGGCGCTGCATTTCCTGCCGTCGTATCTGCAGCAGCTCGAAATGGAGAGCAACGGCAAGTCCGCGCGTCTCGACGGCGCGTTCGTCGACTATGCGACTTCCGCAGTCACATGGGGCGAGCCGGGCACGAACGGGCAGCACGCGTTTTTCCAGATGCTGCACCAGGGCCCGACGATCGTGCCGATCGATTTCATCGCGCTGCTGACGCCCGAGCATCCACTCGCGAGCCATCATCCGAAGCTGCTCGCGAACTGCTTCGCGCAGAGCGAAGCGTTGATGCTGGGTCGCACGCTCGAGGAAGCGAAGAAGGTGGCCGGCCCCGACAAGCCGGAACTCGCACCGCACCTGACGTTCCCGGGCAACCGCCCCACCGCGACGCTGCTGCTCGACGCGTTGACCGCGCGCACGCTCGGCGCGCTGATCGCGCTTTATGAGCACAAGGTGCTGGTGCAGGCGTCGGTGTGGAACATCAACCCGTTCGATCAGTGGGGTGTCGAACTCGGCAAGATTCTCGGCAAGGTGGTCGAGGCCGATCTGGGCGCGGCGAGTGCCGACGTGAAGAAGCATGACTCGTCGACGGCGGCGCTGATCGCGCGGGCCCGGGCTGCGTTGAAGCGCTGAATGGAAGTCTGGAGCGCACGATAGCGGGCGATAACGCGCCACAAACAGAACGAAGCGGGCTACGGCCCGCTTTGTTTTTGCTTCGACACGACATGCTCGAGGTACGCGAGCGCAAGCCCGCGATCCGCCGGACCATCAAGCGAGCCTCCCCGCTTCGATCGTCACCGTCGTATCGCAACGCCGCGCGAGTTCGATGTCGTGTGTCACGAGCACGAGCGTCGCGCCGTGCGCGCGATTCATCTCGAACATCAGATCGATCACCGCGTGGCCGGTGGCCGCGTCGAGACTGCCGGTGGGTTCGTCGGCGAACAGGATCGCCGGGCGCGTGACGAACGCGCGCGCGAGCGCGACGCGCTGCTGCTCGCCGCCCGACAGCAGCTTCGGATAATGACCGGTACGCTGCCCGAGCCCAACCTGTTCGAGCAGTTCACGCGCACGCGCGGCGGCCTCGCGTGTGCCGATGCCGCCTTGCAGTTCGAGCGGCAACGTGACGTTTTCGAGCGCGGTCAGATGCGGCATCAACTGAAACGACTGGAACACGAAGCCGACCGCGCCGCTGCGCAACGCGGCGCGGCCGTCTTCGTCGAGCTCGCCGAGTTCGCGCCCGAGCAGTCGAACCGAGCCCGCGCTAGCACTGTCCAATCCCGCGAGCAAGCCGAGCAGCGTAGACTTGCCCGACCCCGATGCACCGACGATCGCGACGCTGCTGCCGGCATCGATGGCAAGATCGATGTCATCGAGAATCGTCAGTTCGCCCGCAGCATCCTTAACCCTCTTGCACAAGCCCCGCACTTCAATGACTGGATCAGTTCTGTTTGGCATGGTGAAGCGTAGGTTGAAAGTGCGCGCCATCGCCCCTCGCGCCGCGGCGCTGTCTGCGGCATTCGGCGCGACCATAATGGCCGCCGCGCTGGTTTCGTTACCGTTGCGGGCTCACGCGGCGAATACGCCCGAACCCGCAAAGCCGGTGATCGTCGTGCTCGGCGACAGCATCTCCGCTGAGTACGGGCTGCCCCGCGATACCGGCTGGGTCGCGTTGATGCGTCAGCGTCTGGCCGAAGAGCGCATCGATTATAGCGTCGCCAATGCGAGCATCAGCGGCGACACGACGAGCGGCGGACGCGCGCGTCTGCCCGCGCTGATGGAGCGGCTCAAGCCGAGCATCGTGATCGTCGAGCTCGGCGCCAACGACGCGTTGCGCGGCGTGCCGCTCTCGACGACCGAGGACAACCTGCGCACGATCATCGAACAGGCGCAGCAAGGCCACGCGAAGGTCGTGCTCGTCGGCATGTACGTGCCGCCCAATTACGGCCCCGACTATACGCAAAAGTTCCACGGCCTCTACGGCCAGCTGTCGAAGGAGTTCCATGTGCCGCTCGTGCCGTTTCTTCTCGCCGGCATCGCGGATAAACCGGACATGTTCCAGGCCGATCAGCTCCATCCGACGCAGCAGGCACAGCCGCTGCTACTCAACAACGTGTGGCCCGCTGTCAAGCCACTTCTTCGCACAAGTTCGCCGCACTGAAAGATCTGCTAACGACTTGTTTCCGGAACCTGGGGAACACGGATCGCCGAGCCGTTCGACATATGGGCAATCCCTGCCACCCGGCTCATTCTTGAGCGACTTCTGAGGAGATAACGTTGAAATATTTACCGTTAATCGCTTTGACCATTGCCATCTCGGCTTGCGCGGCTCAACAGCCGGCCGGCGTTCAGTCGGTGGGTCAAAGCCAGCAGCCGCCTCGCGCCGTCGCAACCTGCATCGCGCAGAAATGGGCGGATAGTTCGCAACAACAGGTGGTCTCGCAAACCATCCTCGCCAACGATCAGGCCATGGACGTCTACGTCCCGGGCCAGCAGCCGCCCAACGGCGCGGCCGCGGTGGTCCGTCCTTCGTATAGCGGCAAGGGCACGTGGGTCGGCTTTCGCGCCGGCGGCGCTGGCGGTGGCAACGCCACCGGCGCGATCAGCGGCTGTCTGTAAAGCTGCCACCTGGCTGTAGATAAAAAAAGCCCCGCAAATGCGGGGCTTGCTTTTGGACGAGCAGGTAATGCTTATTGCGGCTTACTGGTCGGCCGGCTGGGCGGCGCTGTCGAGCGTACCGTAGAACTTCACCTTCGAGCGCTCGCGCAGCGCTTTCAGATAGGCTTCGGTCTGCGACTGCGCGTCCACCTGCGCGATCTGCTGCTGCGCGACAGCGAGATGCTGCGCGTCGGTGGCCGCGGGCTGCACGATCTGGTTCACGCGATAGATCGCATAGCCGTCGTCGCCGAGATCGACACCGACGTAGGCCGGCAACTTTTGCGCATCGACCTTGTAGATTGCGCTCAGTGCGGCAGGCGGCACGCCCTGCGCGTCATTGCGCGACACCTTCAGCGGCGACGAGAAACCGGCGGTCGCCTTCGACTTCTCGAACTCGGCCAGCTTCGCGACGCCGTCCTTGTGCGCTGCTTCGTTCGCCTGCACTTCGATCACCTTCTGACGCACCGCGTCCTTCACCGCGTCGAATGCGGGCACGGCGGCGGGCTTGTAGTCGGTCACACGCGCGGCGATCAGCGTGTTGTTGCCGACGTCGATGGCCTGCGTATTGTTGTGCGCCGATACCGAGTCGTTCGCGAACACGGCTGCGAGGAACTTCGGGTTGTTCAGCGGGCTGTCGGGCGGCAGCTTCGGATCCGGCTGCGGCGTGACCGTCGCGGTCTGGATCTGCAGCTTGAATTTGTCAGCGGCCGGCTGCAGGCTCTTGGCCTTTTCATAGACGAGCGACGTGAAACCTTCCGAGCTGTCGGTGAATGCCTTGCTCGCCAGTTGCGTCTTCAGCTCCCTGGCGATCTGGTCTTTCACTTCGTCGAACGACTTCGTGACCGCCGGCTTTATATCGGTGACCTTGATGATGTGGAAACCGAAGTCGGTCTGGACGATGCCGCTGATTTCGTCCTTCTTCAGCGCGAACACCGCGTCGTCGAACGCCTGGCCGCCCGCGATCATGCCGCGGCCGAAGTAACCGAGATCGCCACCCTTCGATGCCGAACCCGGATCCTGCGAGTTCTGCTGCGCGATCTGCGCGAACTGGTCCGGATGCGCCTTGAGCTGCGCGAGCAACTCCTCGGCCTTCTGCTTCGCTTTGGCCTTGTCGGCCGCGCTCGCGTCCTTCGGTGCCGCGATCAGGATATGGCTCGCGCGCACTTCGCCTTCGGTGCGGAAGTGGGCGATGTTGTCGTCGTAGTACTTCTTCAGGTCCGCGTCGCTCGGCTGCACCGATGCGCTCAGCGCGGCCGGCGACATCACCAGGTACTGGATCGTCGCCGTAGCGGGCGTCGCGAAATCGTTGCGGTGCGCGTCGTAGTACGCTTGCAGTTGTGCATCGGTCGGCTGGATCTTCGCCGCGTAATCGTGCGGATGGAACGCGATGCCCTGCACTTCACGCTGCTGCTGCGCGAGCTCGGTCAAGTGCTGCGCGAGCGTCTTCGACGTGAACGCGCTCGCCTCGATGCTTGCGGGCAGTTGTTGCATAGCGAGGTTGTAGCGCACGCGCTCGTCGTACTGATCGGGCGTCATGCCCTGCATCGCGAGCAGTTGCTTGTAGCGGTCGAGGTCGATCGACCCGTCGGGATTCTTCAGCGACGAGATCACCGGATCGGACAGCAGCGCGCGGCGCACCGCTTCGTCCGATGCGCTCAGATGCAGACGCTGCGTTTCGTCGGCAAGCACACGCTGCTCGATCATGCCGTCGAGCATCTGGCGACGGCGCTCCGGCGTGTCGAACGACTTCATGTCGAACTTCGCGCCGAGCATCTGACGCCCGCGGTCGATCTGCTGGCGCATCGCGTCGTCGTATTCGACACGGGTGATCTTGTGACCGTTGACACTCGCGACGTTTGCACTTTCGTCAAAGAAGCCGCGGAAACCTTGAATACCCACGAAACCCAACCCCGGCAAAATGACGAGGATGAGCATGAACATCATCAGGCGTTGGTGATTGCGGAAAAAATCGAGCATGCGTGAGGGGTGCCAAAAACAGAACGCCCGATCTTACAACAGCGGGCAACAAAAAAGGCGAACCGGAGTTCGCCTTTCGTGGATACTGGCGGAGTGGACGGGACTCGAACCCGCGACCCCCGGCGTGACAGGCCGGTATTCTAACCGACTGAACTACCACTCCTTATACTGCACTTTTGCGACTGGAAACACTGCAGCCGAATCTGAAACTGGTGGGTGCTGAGAGGCTCGAACTCCCGACCTACGCCTTGTAAGGGCGCCGCTCTACCAACTGAGCTAAGCACCCGTTTCCTGATTCAGTGCTTGATGTGTTTTCTGCCTTGCCGCTGCCCTCCCCGTGAATCGTTCATGCAGTCGGGTTAAGCAATTCCTCAAGCAGCAAGCGCACTAGTTTAGCGCATCCTTCAGAGCTTTGCCAGGCCTAAATTTAGGAACTTTTGCTGCCTTGATTTTGATCGCGGCGCCCGTGCGCGGATTGCGTCCGGTGCGCGCGGTGCGCTTGCCGACCGCGAACGTGCCAAAGCCGACCAACGTCACAGATCCGCCTTTCTTCAACGTGTTTTTGACGCCCGCGATGACTGCATCGAGCGCACGGCCCGCCGCGGCCTTCGAAATGTCGGCTTGCTGTGCGATGTGATCGATCAATTCCGTCTTGTTCATTCAAACCCCCGTGAATGTTTATTGGCAATCGTGACAGTGCTTTCCAGCACCTCCCGCCACGCGGCCGGCGCGAACGCCTGGCCGCCTCATTAGAAGCGGCCGAAACCCTTGTGTCAACCGGGGTTGAGCCTGATCGGCGTTATTTTAGAGGGGCGCTTTTGTCACAGTATGTTGCAGCGGAAAGACTGGCGATGCGGCCTAGCGACGAAGCCGCGCGGGCAAAAAAAACCCGCGGCTCTTGACCGCGGGTTTTCTTCTTCAGCGAACGACACCGCTGCAGAATGCTTTGGCGTCAGCGCATTCTGATGCGCATCGAACCTTAGTGCTTGACGACGTCCGTCGCGGCATCCTTGCCCGGCTCAGCCCCAACCGGCGCCGAGGGCTTCGATTCTTCTTCCGGTAACGCCTGCGGTACACGCTCGAGCGCAAGTTCGAGCACCTTGTCGATCCAGCGGACCGGCACGATTTCGATCGCGTTCTTCACGTTGTCCGGAATCTCCGTCAAGTCCTTGACGTTTTCTTCCGGAATCAGCACCAGCTTGATGCCACCGCGATGCGCCGCCAGCAGCTTTTCCTTCAGGCCGCCGATCGGCAGAACTTCGCCACGCAGCGTGATTTCGCCCGTCATCGCGACATCGGCGCGCACCGGAATACCGGTCAACACCGACACCAGCGCGGTCGTCATCGCGATACCGGCCGATGGACCATCTTTCGGCGTCGCGCCTTCCGGCACGTGGATGTGAATGTCCTGCTTCTCGAACGCTTCGTCCTTGATGCCAAGACGACGCGAACGCGAACGCACGACCGAGCGCGCCGCTTCGACGGACTCCTTCATCACGTCGCCGAGCGAACCCGTGCGGATCACATTACCCTTGCCCGGCATCACTGCGGCTTCGATGGTCAGCAGATCGCCGCCCACTTCCGTCCACGCGAGACCCGTGACCTGGCCCACCTGATTTTCCTTCGCGGCCAGACCGAAGTCGTACTTGCGCACGCCGAGGAACGTGTCGAGGTTGCTGCCGTCGACCTTCACCGCGCCTTCCGCCTTCTTCAGCAGAAGCATCTTCACGACCTTGCGGCATATCTTCGAAATTTCACGCTCGAGCGAGCGAACGCCCGCTTCGCGCGTGTAGTAACGAATGATGTCGCGGATCGCAGTTTCCGTCACATCGACCTCGCCATCCTTGAGGCCGTTGTTCTTCTTCTGCTTCGGCAGCAGATAACGCTGCGCGATGCTGACCTTCTCGTCTTCCGTATAACCGGACAGACGAATCACTTCCATCCGGTCGAGCAGCGGCGGCGGAATGTTCAGCGAGTTCGACGTCGCGACGAACATCACGTCCGACAGATCGAAGTCGACTTCGACGTAGTGGTCCGCGAACGTGTGGTTCTGTTCCGGATCGAGCACTTCCAGCAGGGCCGACGACGGATCGCCGCGGAAATCCTGACCCATCTTGTCGACTTCGTCGAGCAGGAAGAGCGGATTGCGCACGCCGACCTTGGTCAGGCTTTGCAGGATCTTGCCCGGCATCGAACCGATGTACGTACGACGATGGCCGCGAATCTCGGCTTCGTCACGCACACCGCCCAACGCCATACGCACGAACTTACGGTTCGTCGCGCGCGCGATCGACTGACCGAGCGAAGTCTTACCGACGCCCGGAGGCCCCACGAGGCACAGGATCGGCGCCTTGACCTTGTCGACACGTTGCTGGACCGCGAGATACTCGAGAATGCGTTCCTTCACTTTCTCGAGACCGAAGTGATCTTCGTCGAGCACGCGCTCCGCATTCGACAGGTCGTTGTTGACCTTGCTCTTCTTGCGCCACGGCAAGCCGATCAGCGTGTCGATGTAGTTGCGCACGACCGTCGCTTCCGCCGACATCGGCGACATCAGCTTGAGCTTCTTCAACTCGGCGTCGGCCTTCTTCTTCGCTTCCTTCGGCATGCGGGCGGCCGTGATGCGCTTCTCGAGTTCTTCGAGATCCGCACCTTCTTCGCCTTCGCCGAGTTCCTTCTGGATCGCCTTGACCTGTTCGTTCAGGTAGTACTCGCGCTGACTCTTCTCCATCTGACGCTTCACGCGCCCACGGATACGCTTTTCGACCTGCAGGATGTCGATCTCGGCTTCGAGTTGCGCAAGCAGATGCTCGAGCCGCTCGATCACCGGGAACATCTCGAGGATGTGTTGCTTCTGGTCGAGCTTGAGCGGCAAATGCGCCGCGATCGTGTCGGCGAGACGCCCTGCCTCGTCGATACCCGACAGCGAGGTCAGGATCTCCGGCGGGATCTTCTTGTTCAGCTTCACATACTGGTCGAACTGCGACACGATCGCGCGACGCAGCGCTTCGGTTTCAGCGCTGTCGGCGTGGTCAGGTTCGAGCGGCATGACTTCGCACGAGAACTGCGTTTCCTGTTCTTCAATGGAAAGCGTCTTCGCGCGCTGCAAGCCTTCGACGAGCACCTTCACGGTACCGTCGGGCAGCTTCAGCATCTGCAGGATGTTGGCGATACACCCTACTTCGTACATGTCCTTTTCGGTCGGCTCATCTTTCGCAGCCGTCTTCTGGGCGACGAGCATGATGTGCTTGCCGCCTTCCATCGCTGCTTCGAGAGCCTTGATCGACTTCGGGCGGCCTACGAAGAGCGGAATCACCATGTGCGGGAAAACGACTACGTCGCGCAGCGGGAGCAGCGGCAGCGTAATGCGTTCCGGCGGGAGGAGTTGGGTTCCTGACATTTCATTTCCCCATGAGTGGAATCAGTTCGTTCGATAGGTGAGGCCAGCAGAAAATATTGCAAGCCTCCGCGTGTGGGAAAAGTTCAGTGACTCCGAAGGTTCAGTGACTCCATAGTTGAGAACAACCAGCCTGACCACACGATAAACGAAAAAGCCGTTCACGTCGCCATGAACGGCCTTTTTGCAGAACTCGAAAGCCGATCAGTTCGAACCCGCGACCTTCGGCGCGTCTTCGTAGATCAGCAGCGGTTTGCCGTCGCCGTCGATCACGTTGTCGTCGATGATGACCTTGCTGACACCTTTCATTTGCGGAAGGTCGTACATGACATCAAGCAACGCCTGTTCCAGAATCGAACGCAGGCCCCGCGCGCCCGTCTTGCGGCGGATCGCCTTGCGCGCCACGGCCTGCAACGCGGCCGGACGGATTTCGAGCTCGACGCGCTCCATGCTGAACAGCTTGTGATACTGCTTGACCAGCGCATTCTTCGGTTCGACGAGAATCTTCATCAGCGCCGCTTCGTCGAGCTTGCCGAGCGTGGCAACCACCGGCAGACGGCCGATCAGCTCCGGAATCAGGCCGAATTTGATCAGATCTTCCGGCTCCACTTCGCGCAGCACTTCGCCGGCGTCGCGGTCCTGCTTGCTCTTCACGCTCGCGCCGAAACCGATGCCGGTCTTCTCGGTGCGATCGACGATGACCTTCTCGAGGCCGTCGAACGCACCGCCGCAGATGAACAGGATGTTCGTCGTATCGACCTGGATGAAGTCCTGGTTCGGATGCTTACGACCACCTTGCGGCGGCACCGACGCCATCGTGCCTTCGACCAGCTTCAGCAGAGCCTGCTGCACACCCTCGCCCGACACGTCGCGCGTGATGGACGGGTTGTCGGACTTGCGACTGATCTTGTCGATTTCGTCGATGTAGACGATGCCGCGCTGGGCCTTGTCCACCTCGTAATTACAATTCTGCAGCAGCTTCTGAATGATGTTCTCGACGTCTTCGCCGACATAGCCGGCTTCCGTCAGCGTGGTCGCGTCGGCAATCACGAATGGCACGTTCAGAAGGCGCGCGAGCGTCTGCGCAAGCAGCGTCTTGCCGGAGCCGGTCGGGCCGATCAGCAGGATGTTGCTCTTGGACAGCTCGATTTCATCCTTCTTGTCGAGATGCTTGAGGCGCTTGTAGTGGTTGTAGACCGCGACCGCGAGGATCTTTTTCGCGCGCTCCTGACCGATCACGTACTGGTCGAGAATTTCGCGGATTTCCTGCGGGGTCGGCAGATCGGACTTGGACAAGCCGGCCTCGATGCCCGCGCCTGCAGCCTCGTCACGAATGATTTCGTTGCAAAGATCGATACATTCATCGCAGATGAATACCGACGGGCCAGCAATCAGTTTCTTGACCTCATGCTGGCTCTTGCCGCAAAACGAGCAATACAACAGCTTTTCGCTGTTAGAACCTTTCTTGTCCGCCATAGATGTGTGAGCCTCCGGACACCGGATTAGATAATACGCCGTTTGCCCCCGCCACGCAGTTTGGGCGCGGCGGGGCTAGTGAGCACGATGACGGCGCTTGCCGCAGACGCCCGGACGGAAGTTGAACATTCACAACCGACCCGATGACGGATTTGCCGCAACAGTGGGCAAAACAGCATGGCAAAACCGTACCAGATCAGGGACGCTTGTGCGCCACCTGGTCGACGAGGCCGTACGCCTGCGCGTCATCGCCGGACATGAAATTGTCACGGTCGGTGTCACGCGCGATACGTTCGACCGGCTGACCGGTGTGGTGCGCGAGCAGATGATTCAGCCGATCCTTCAGGTACAGGATTTCACGCGCCTGGATTTCAATGTCCGATGCCTGGCCGCGCGCGCCGCCGAGCGGCTGATGAATCATCACGCGCGAATTCGGCAGCGCGAAACGCTTGCCCTTAGCACCGGCCGCGAGCAGGAACGCGCCCATGCTCGCCGCAAGCCCCATGCACAGCGTCGAGACGTCCGGCTTGATGAACTGCATCGTATCGTAGATCGCCATACCGGCAGACACGGAGCCGCCCGGACTGTTGATGTAGAAGTAGATGTCCTTGTCCGGATTCTCGCTTTCCAGAAACAGCATCTGCGCAACCACCAGATTGGCCGTCTGGTCGTTCACTTCGCCCACGAGGAACACGATGCGTTCCTTCAGCAGACGCGAATAAATATCATACGAGCGCTCGCCCCGGCCGCTCGTTTCCACGACGATCGGCACCAGACCGAGTGCCTGCGCTTCGAGATCCCGGGACGACTGGGAGGTCAACGTGTCCAGCATTTGGGCGCGAAAGGTCATGCAATGGATCCTTGTCTGGAAATATTCTGAATATTAGCTGCTGGACACAGGTTGGTGCGACGAGCCCGTATTCAAGTGCCGTCTTGGTGTGCGCCGCACGACCGGATCCGGTACGTCACACAGATTCATGGCACAAAAAAACGGCGTGCCGGCCGTCGGTCGCTCCGACAGCCGGCACGCCGTTGCAGCGACGCTTACGCTTGCGCCGTTGCGCTTGCCAGTTCCTCGAAGCTCACTTCCTTGTCCGTCACCTTGGCCTTGCTGAGGACGAAGTCGACGACGTTGGCTTCAACGACATACGCTTCCATTTCAGCAAGACGTTGCTGGTTGGAATAATACCAGCGGACGACTTCCTTCGGGTCTTCGTAGCTTTTCGCGAATTCATCGACTTCGGCACGGATCTGCTCCGGCTTCGCCTGCAGTTCGTTCGCCTTCACCAGTTCGGCCAGCACGAGACCCAGCTTGACGCGGCGCTCGGCCTGCTCCTTGAACATCGCGGCCGGGATCGGCGCGTCCTTCGCGTTCGGCACGCCGCGCTGTTCCAGATCCTGGCGAGCCATCGTGACGAGGCGCTCCTGATCCTGCTCGATCAGCGCGTTCGGGACGTCGAGCTCCGAGATTTTCAGCAGTGCGTCCATCACCTGGTTCTTGACGATGGCTTGCGTGCGGCGCTTCGCTTCGCGCTCGAGGTTGTCCTTGATTTCAGCGCGCATCTTGGTCAGATCGCCGTCTTCGATGCCGAGCGATTTCGCGAATTCGCCGTCGACTTCCGGCAGATGCGGCCATTCGATCTTCTTCATCGTGATCGTGAATTGCGCCGTCTTGCCCGCCACTTCCTTGCCGTGGTAGTCGTCCGGGAACTTCAGGTCGAATTCCTTCGCTTCGCCGACCTTCAAGCCGAGCGCCGCTTTTTCGAATTCCGGCAGCATGCGGCCTTCGCCGAGGATGAAGCCGAAGTCTTCGGCGCTACCGCCCTGGAATGCT
This sequence comes from Paraburkholderia sp. Cpub6, assembly GCF_014201065.1. Taxonomy (NCBI): domain Bacteria; kingdom Pseudomonadati; phylum Pseudomonadota; class Betaproteobacteria; order Burkholderiales; family Burkholderiaceae; genus Paraburkholderia; species Paraburkholderia sp. Cpub6. The sequence goes on along the minus strand of NZ_JACHDM010000014.1, from coordinate 45,318 downwards.
TCACCGTCGACTTTGCCGACGAAGTCGACCGTCACGCGGTCGCCGTCTTTGGCGGCCGTGTCCGCGCCGCCGTCGCCGTGCTCGCCTGCCTCGCCGCGAGCGTGGAAGTGCACGCGCTGTTTGCGCAGGATGTCCAGCGTGCGGTCGATTTCCGCTTCGCTGATGCTGGTCATGGTGCGCTCGATTTCAGCCGTGGCGACGTCGCCCAGCTTCACTTCCGGATACACCTCGAAGGTCGCGTCGAACGCGTAGCTGCCTTCACCAGCGTCGGTCTTCGGCGCGAAGCTCGGCTGACCCGCGACACGCAGGTTTTCAGTGCGGCTGATGTCGAAAAATTCCTTGCCGACCTTGTCGCTCAGCACTTCGGCTTCCACCTGGCCCGAATACTGTTGCGTCACCATCTTGAGCGGCACCTTGCCCGGGCGGAAACCCGGCATGCGCACGTTCTTCGCGAGTTGACGGATACGCGAATCCACTTCCTTCTGCACGGCATCCTTCGGCAGGGAAATCGTCACGCGGCGTTCGAGCTTGCCGAGGTTTTCAACAACGTTAGCCATGGCTTCAATCGTCCTAAAATTATTCGAGCGAATCAGTTATCTTCTCCGTGCTGCCCGTCGATGTCGCTTCGCATCGATTTGCGCCGATTGCATCGATCACGCACCTGCGCCGCGGGCTTGCAGGCCGTCGGCAGCACGGTTGAGTCCAAAGAGCCGAATATTTTAGCAAACTATTTGCGCGCCTAGCCGGGATTCGATGATTGCATCGAGTTTTCCCTGCATTCCGGGCGTTTTGAGGGCCATTTTCGGTTAGTTTTGACACAGCGAGCGCGCGATTTGCCGCTGGCATCGCTATCCGGTTAGCGTCGTGCGTTCCTCGGCGCTCTTTCGTCATGCAACAGAACGTTCGCGTGGACGCTCGCACCCGCTCGCGGCCGACGTGTCGTGGCGGCGATCCCGCCTATGCCTTTCGACATATTCAGCCGACGCCCCCATGCTGATAAGCTAACGCACTCGGTCGGGCCGCCGCCGGTCACCAGCAGCCGGTCGCTTCATCCGCTCCAGCAACCGCTTACAACGACTCAAACCTCTCAGAGACACCATGCCGAATTCGTCGTCCTCGCCTGTCGTCGTCATCGCTCCCGATTCATTCAAAGGCTCGCTCAGCGCGGGACAGGTCGCGCAGGCGATCGCATCCGGCGTCCAGCGCGCACGCCCCGACGCGAGCGTGCGCATCTGTCCGATGGCCGACGGCGGCGAAGGCACGCTCGACGCAATGCTCACGAGCGGCGGCGAGCGCCGCACGCTTAGCGTGCGCGGCGCGGCCGGTCCGACGCGTGCAGCGCTGACGGGCCTGCTCACGGATGGCAGCGCCATCATCGAAACGGCGGAAATCGTCGGCATTACGGACCCCGTCGGCATGGGCGTGCCGGTCGAGGCGCGCAGCACGCGCGGCATGGGCGAAGCGATTCGCGCGCTGCTTGATGCCGGCGTGCGGCGCTTTTTCGTCGCGCTCGGCGGCAGCAGCACGAACGACGGCGGCGCCGGCCTGCTGACCGGCCTCGGCTTGCAACTGTTCGACGCGCAAGGCAACGTACTCGAAGGCACACCCGAGCAGCTTGCGCGCGTGGCGCGGGTCGATGCGTCGCTGCTCGACGCGCGGCTTGCCGACACGCGGTTCGTCGGCATGTCGGACGTCGACAATCCGTTGACCGGCGAGCACGGCGCGACCGCGATCTTCGGTCCGCAAAAAGGCGTGAAGCCAGAACAGGTCGCGCCGATCGACGCGGCGCTCGCGCGCTTCGCCGATCTGCTCGAAGCCGCGCTCGGCCGCACGGCGCGTGACCTGCCGGGCGCGGGCGCGGCGGGCGGCCTCGGCTTCGCATTGCACATGCTCGGCGCGCAGTTCGAGCCGGGCGCGGAAACCGTCGCGCGGCAAATCGGCCTCGACGCCGCGCTCACGGGCGCCAACTGGCTGATCACCGGTGAAGGCCGTTCCGACGTACAGACGCTGCACGGCAAGGCGCCGTTCATCGCCTGCGCGCATGCGCGCGCCGCGGGCGTGCCCGCGACGCTGCTCTCCGGCGCGATCGACCCCGCCGCGCTGCCGCGTCTTGCCGAATACTTCGGCGGCTGCTTTTCTCCGGCGCCGGGGCCGATCACGCTCGACGTCGCGATTCGCGACGCGGCGCGCCTGCTCGCCAACGAAGCCGAGCAGCTGACGCGCCTGAAATACGGCGTGCGTTGACCCGCCAAACGGTTGCCGCAACAATCACAGCGCCACGACCGTTCCACTCATCACGGGGTGACCATGAAGGACTCCGCCAAAGCCGGGCTCGAGCAGTTCCTCACGTATCGTCTGCATGTACTGAACAAACTGGCCGAGCGCGGCATCAGCGCGCGCTACGCGGCGAAGCTCGACGTGACGCTGCCCGAAGCGCGGGTGATTGCGACGGTGGGATCGTTCGGACCGTTCTCGATCATGGAGTTGGCACGCCGTGCCAATCTCGACAAAAGCCAGGCGAGTCGCGCGGCCGAAGCGCTGATCCGGCAGGGACTCGTGCAGCGCGAAGCGAGCGCCGCGGACGGCCGCGTCGTGCTGGTCTCGCTAACGCAGGAAGGCCGCGCGCTGTATCGCAAAGTGATGCCGATCGCGCGCAAGTGGAACGGCGATATGTTCGAGTGCCTCGACGAAGAGGAAAGGGCCGCGTTCGGCGCGGCGCTCGACAAGGTGATCCGTGCCATGAACGCGCGGGAGTGATAGCGCGCGGCGAACCGGCCGTGTTTGAACAGCGCCGTTTCACGGCATTGGGCGGCGCGTGTCAAAATTGAGCCTCGGCCAACGCGCCTTCACCCTCTTTTTCATTTAGGGACGCTTCAGTGGACATCAACAAACAGGTCGCGGCACTCACCGCGTCGGAACTCCAGACCGCCGGCGCGAGCCAGGCGAGCGCGATCGCGCTCAGCGTCGTGCTGCGTCATCTTCGTTCGCCGGAACTGGCGAAACTGCTGTCGTCGGCATTTGAAAATCATCAGGCGGTGATGCTGCAAACGCCGTGGCCGGACCAGATGCTGCAGGCGTTCGAGTCGACGCGCCGTTTCCTCGAAGGCGCCGCGCAAGCGGAATTGCCGGGCTCGCAGGAAGTGCCGGGAACGCCGGGTGCCTGAGTCGCGCGGTCGCGATGAAAGGCAGCGGAGCAACACTGAGGCCTTTCAGAAGACCGCGCAAAAAAGAAAAAACCCCGTCGGTCGAAAGACTTGACGGGGTTTTTCTCGACTACCAATAAGTGGTGCGAGGGAGGGGACTCGAACCCCTACACCCTTGCGGGCGTCAGGACCTAAACCTGGTGCGTCTACCAATTTCGCCACCCTCGCAGCCGGGTACGCCGCAATGCGTCGCGCCCGATTGTCCTGTGCACTCCCAAGCGCGCTGAACACGTGCCCGAAAGCGTAAGCGCGAGATTCTAACCGATTGATTCGCGCTTGTCTGCACCCGGCGGTATCTGCACGCGCGACGCCGATGCTACAATTTTCGGCTCGTCGAGACGGGCGCCGCGACGGACGTCGGCGCCCTTCTCGCCAGTCCTTCCCCACACTCTCATCCCGTGAATTTCGACGACTATTGCCAGCAGAAAGCGGCGCCCCCAGGATCGAGCACCTACTATGCGCTTCGCCAGGCGCGTGCCGCCAGTCAGCCGCTGTTGACGGCGCTCTTCGCATTGCGTCGCGAGTTCGAGGAAACGGTCAAGGAGACGAGCGATCCGGCGGTCGGCCGCACGAAGCTCGCGTGGTGGCAGAAAGAAATTGCCGCGCTGGCCGCCGGCTCGCCGTCGCATCCGGTGTCCAAGGCGCTCGCGGCCTATCTGCCCGACGCGCAGGCCGAATATCCGGCTCTGCAGGAACTGCTCGCGGGCTTCGAGATGGATCTCGACCAGGCACGCTATCTCGACTATCCGAACCTGCGGCGCTATGTGCATGGTGTCGGTGGCAATTTTGCGTCGCTGGTGTCGCGCGCGGCTGCAACCGGATCGGCCGACGATGCCGCGCATGCGTCGGCGTGGGCCGCTCCGCTCGGCGAGGCGCTGATGCTCGCGCAGTTCGTCGCCGAAACCGGCAACGATGCCCGGCACGGCCGCATCTACGTTCCGATCGACGAGATGCAACGCTACAACGTCACCGCCGCCGATCTGATCAACCGCAAATACACCGACGCTTTCACCGAACTGATGCGGTTCGAAACGAATCGCGCGCGCGACGCGGTGCAGACCGCGCTCGCCGCGGTGCCCGCCAGCACGCGGCGCGCGCAGCGCACGCTGCTCGCGCTCGCGGCGCTCGCGTTGGCGTTGCTCGATGAAATCGAGCGCGACGGTTATCACGTGCTGCATCAACGCATCGCGTTGACGCCGATCCGCAAGCTATGGATCGCGTGGCGCGCGAAGTAGCCTGACAGCCGGGCGCGTCGATTCGCGCCCAGCGCCCAGCGCTCACGCCCGCAGCAACGGCAGCGGCTCGAACCGCTGCTGCAGAGTCGCAGGCGCGTCCAACCCCCACCAGGGCCCGAGCACCGTCGCATAAAGCTGGCGAAAATCCACGCCGACCGGCAGGTTGCCATTCCCCTCGAGCCGCGCAAGCATCGGCGGCACGCCAAACAAACCGCCCTGCACGCGACCGCCCGTCACGAAGTGCGGCGCCACCGTGCCGTGATCGGTGCCGTTGCTCTGGTTCTCGCGCGGACGGCGCCCGAATTCCGCGTACGTCATCACGAGCGTATCGTTCCACCGGCCCAACTCGACGAGCGCGGCCTGCATCGCCACCATCCCTTCCGCGAACTGTTTGAGCAACTCGGCCTGTTGTCCCGGCTGGTTCTGGTGCGTATCGAAACCGTTCAGCGTTAGCCGGATCACGGCCGCGCCCTGCCCGCTCAACGGCTGCTCCAGTGGCGCGCGTCCGGCGCCAGCTATCTTCAGCGTGTCCGAAGCGGCCAGCACCTGCATTGCCGTTTTGATCGAACTGCCGAACGCGCCGCCCGGAAACGCGGTCTTCAACTGAGGCTGCCCTTGCGTCGCACACAGACGATCGGCCGGTTTCACGATGTCGTTTTCGACGTCGAGAATAGGCGCGAGCGCGGGACTGCGCTCGTGCAAGGACACTGGCGTCGCGAGTCGAGAGGCCCTGACGAACTGCGCGGGATTGACCAGCGCGATCGCGCGCGCGCCGTTTGCGAGCGGCCCCATTTCGGCGCTGCCGATCACGACGCCGTCGGCCGCGAAACCGATGGGCACCGGCCTCATCGCGAACGCGCGCGTGAGCCAGCCGTCGCGCAGATATTGGTCGGAGCGTGACGCGGTATCCCAGATCTCGATCGAACGGAAATGCGACAGGTTCGGCTGCGCATAGCTGACGCCCTGCACGGTCGCGAGCTGCCGGCTGCGCCAGAGCGGCATCAGCGGCTCCAACGCGGGATGCAGCGCGGCGCGCTCGTCGAGCTGGATCATCTGTTCGCGTTTGATGCCGAAGTTTTTGCGCAGCACGAAGTACGCAGGATCGGCGAACGGGATCACGGTGTTCAAACCGTCGTTGCCGCCTTTCAGCGTCGAACTGTTGATCCAGGACGCGCCGCCCGCCCATCCTTTGACGTTCGGCGGATAGAACAGGTTCTCGCCGAGCGCGCGTAGCGTCACCTCGATGTCATAACCGCTCGCGCGAAACTGCATGGCGATCGGCTCGACGCGTACCGGGTCCGGCGTGTTGGAGATGTGACGCTGATCCGGCGTCCATGCGTTGCGCTCGGCGCGCGTTGGGATCGGCTCGAATACAGTCGGGAGGTCGCGATATCGCTTCGCGGCGCGCGCTCGTGAGTGCAATGGGATTTTTCACGCGGCAATGCGCGCGCTGGGATTAACGCTTGTACAACTCGCGCACGGCGTCTTCGATGTGCTGACGCAACAGCCGACGCTCCTCGGGCGTCATATGCCCGTCGCGGCGACGTTGATCGAGATCGGGGGGAACCGCGGTGCGCAGCATCGCGTCAGAGGCAGGGCGATCGATGCTCTGGTTGTGGCGGCTGGTCCTGCCATTGCCCGAGCGGGGCGCATGCTCGCTCGCCGCTCTATCCGCGGACGGCTGCGCATGAGCGAGCGTCGGGCCCAGTGTGCCTGCCAGCGTACCGGCAACCGCCAGTGCAATCACGCTCAGGCGCACGTTTGGCCAAACCCCTCCCTTCATGTTGTTCCCTTCGTGGCGCGGCAACCGGCTACCTCAGATGCGTATACAAACCCCGGTAACAGCCGGGTGCGAGAGTTTTGTCGAGTGAAGTATCCACCGAACAGCCGCATTCAGTAAAGCAGTCTAAACGCGCATACTTTACGTCGCGGCACACCGCGGGTAAATTTTGTAACCGACTGTAACCCCAGAAATGGTGTAACCGCGCACCACTTTCTAATCGCGCTAAGATGCCGACCATGGAAACCAAAAACCCTTCGAAAATCCTCGTCGTCGACGACGATCCACGCCTGCGCGATCTTCTGCGCCGCTACCTCGGCGAACAAGGCTTCAACGTCTACGTCGCCGAAAATGCGCCGTCAATGAACAAGCTCTGGGTGCGCGAGCGCTTCGATCTGCTGGTGCTCGATCTGATGCTGCCCGGTGAGGACGGCCTGTCGATCTGCCGGCGACTGCGCGGCAGCAACGACCGCACGCCGATCATCATGCTGACGGCCAAGGGTGAGGATGTCGATCGCATCGTCGGCCTCGAGATGGGTGCCGACGACTATCTGCCCAAGCCGTTCAATCCGCGCGAACTGGTCGCGCGCATTCACGCGGTGCTGCGTCGCCAGTCGCCGTCCGAATTGCCGGGTGCGCCGTCCGAGACCACCGAGGTCTTCGAGTTCGGCGAGTTCGCGCTGAATCTCGCCACCCGCACGCTGACCAAGGCCGGCCAGGAAATTCCGCTCACCACCGGTGAGTTCTCGGTGCTGAAGGTATTCGCGCGTCATCCGCGTCAGCCGCTGTCGCGCGAAAAGCTGATGGAACTCGCACGCGGCCGCGAATACGAGGTCTTCGACCGCAGCCTCGACGTGCAGATCTCGCGTCTGCGCAAGCTGATCGAGCCGGATCCGGGCAGCCCGCGCTTCATTCAGACCGTGTGGGGCCTCGGCTACGTCTTCATCCCCGACGGTGCAGCCTGAGTTTGTGCTCCGTTTTCGTTTCTGTGTCACATAAGAAGGGCCCATGCGGATCGACCGGCGCCTCCTGACGCTCGCGTTCGGCGGCCTTTTCTGGCGGACCTTTCTGCTGATCGCGCTGTTGATCGCAGTCAGTCTCGCCGCGTGGTTCCAGAGCTTTCGCGTGATCGAACGGGAGCCGCGCGCGCAGCGCGTGGCTCTGCAACTCGTCGCGATCGTCAAGCTCACGCGCACCGCACTCCTCTATTCCGATCCCGACCTGCGGCGCGCGCTGCTGCAGGATCTGGAGAGCAACGAAGGGGTGCGCGTGTACCCGCGCGAAGCCACCGACAAATACAAACTCCAGCCCGACGAATCGTTGAATCGCCTGATCGAGCACGACATCCGCGGCCGTCTCGGCGACGACACCATAATCGCGCAGAGCGTCAACGATATCAACGGCGTATGGATCAGCTTCAAGATCGACGACGACGATTACTGGGTCGCGCTCGACCGCGATCAGCTCGACAACGCCACCGGCCTGCAATGGGCCGGCTGGGGCGTGTTCGCGCTCGCGCTGTCGCTGTTCGGCGCGGCGTTCATCACGAGTCTGGTAAACCGGCCGTTCGCGCGTCTGGCGATGGCCGCGCGCCGGGTCGGCTCGGGGCAATCGCCCGAGCCGCTGCCCGAGCGCGGCATGGGTGTGGCTGCCGAAACCAATCGAAGCTTCAACCAGATGGTGCGCGACCTCGAACAGCTCGAGGCGGACCGCGCGCTGATGCTCGCGGGCATCTCGCACGATCTGCGCACGCCGCTCGCACGGCTGCGGCTCGAGACCGAAATGAGCCCTTCCGATCAGGCCACCAAGGACGCGATGGTCGACGACATCGAGCAGATGGACATGATCATCGGCCGCTTCCTCGACTACGCGCGTCCCGTTCAGCGTGTGCCGGAACCGGTGGACCTCTCGGTGATCGCGAGCGAACTCGCCGCACGCATGCAAAGCGAGGACAGCATGCGGCTGATCACGCGGCTCGCTCCGTCGGCGGTGATCGAGGCCGATGAAACCGACATGCGTCGCGTGGTCGGCAATCTGCTCGAGAACGCGCGCAAATATGGCCTCAGCGACGGCGACGGTGTGCCGCACGTAATTCTCGAAACGCGCGTGTCGCACTCGCGAGTCGAACTCTCGGTGGTCGACGAAGGCCCCGGCATTCCCGAAGACCAGCTCGCGCTCGTCACGCGGCCGTTCTATCGTGTGAATTCGGCGCGCACCCAGGCCAACGGCACGGGCCTCGGCATGGCGATCGTGCAGCGGCTCGTCGCCCGTTATCGCGGCGCGCTGCGGCTGCGCAACCGCTCGCCCGGACCCGGGCTTGAAGTGACGATCGAGTTTCCGCTCGCGAGAAGCGCGTGAGCCGACGACGCGCGGCACCGCGCGCCGTCGCCATTCGAAACACGCCGCTTGTTGCGACTTCCGAAGGAGCCTTTGCATGAAAACCGTTGGCGATAAACTCGAAGCGTTCACCGTCATTGCTGCCAAGCCGGGCTTCAATCATCACGAAGAACACGGCGTCTCGGCGTTCGAATACATCACCGAGCAGTCGTTCCGAGGCAAATGGAAAATCATTTACTTCTATCCGAAGGATTTTTCGTTGGTCTGCCCGACGGAAATCGTCGAATTCAGCAAGCTCGTCAAGGAGTTCGAGGACCGCGAGGCCGTGCTGCTCGGCGGCAGCGTCGACAATGAATACGTGAAGCTCGCGTGGCGCCGCGAGTACAAGGAGCTCGACAGGCTCAACCACTACTCGTTCGGCGACGTGAAAGGCGAGCTGATCGACCAGCTCGGCGTGCGCGACAAGGAAGCGGGCGTCGCGCTGCGCGCGACCTATATCGTCGATCCGGACAACACGATCCAGCACGTGTCGGTCAACAATCTGTACGTGGGCCGTAATCCCGAAGAAGTGCTGCGCATCCTCGACGGCCTGCAAACGGACGAGCTGTGTCCGAGCAATCGGACGATTGGCGGCGCGACGCTGTAAGCGGCACCGCCCGTCACCCAAACAGGAATCCCGTTCAGCTCCTGACCAACAACACCGCGGCCTGCGCCTCAATGCCCTCGCCGCGGCCGAGATAACCGAGCTTCTCGTTCGTCTTCGCCTTGACGTTCACGCGCTCGATCGGCAGACCGAGGTCCGCCGCGATATTGGCGCGCATCCCTTCGATATGCGGTGCGAGCTTCGGCGCCTGCGCGATCACGCTGCTGTCGACGTTGCCGATCGCAAAGCCGGCCGCCTTCACGCGCGCCACGCATTCGCGCAGCAGCACGCGGCTGTCGGCGCCGGCGAACTTCGCGTCGGTATCGGAGAAGTGGCGGCCGATATCGCCCAACGCGGCCGCGCCGAACAGCGCGTCGGTGATCGCGTGCAGCAGCACATCCGCGTCCGAGTGACCGAGCAGCCCGCGCTCGTACGGAATCGTTACGCCGCCGATGATCAACGCGCGTCCCGGCACCAGCGCATGCACGTCGTAGCCCTGCCCAATTCTGAAATCCATGTGCGTCACGTCCTCAAATGCTGAAGCTTTTAAAGCTTCTTTAAAGCCTTTCTAAATCTTTCCAATGTGCCCAGGCGCGGTTTCACGAACCGGCGGGGCGGCTCAGAATCGCCTCGGCCAGATCGAAATCTTCCGGATACGTGACCTTGAAGTTACGCAGGCTGCCTTGCACGAGCTTCGGCGCGTGGCCCGACCATTCGATCGCGCTCGCCTCGTCGGTCAGATCGTGGCCGTCGGCCTGCGCGCGCAGGATCGCCTCGCGCAGCATGCCGATGCGGAACATCTGCGGCGTCTGCGCCTGCCACAAGCCGTCACGCGCTTCGGTATGGGCGATGCGGCCATCGGCCGACCCGCGGTCGATACGCTTCAAGGTATCGGCGACCGGCAACGCCATGATGCCGCCGACCGCATCGTCCTTGAGCGAACCGATCAGCGTGCGGATCAGCGCCGGCGTGATGCCCGGCCGCGCCGCGTCGTGCACGAGCACCCAGTCGTCGTCGTGGGCGCCGAACTCGGCGAGCGCGTGCAGACCGTTGAGCACCGACGCCTGGCGCGACGCGCCGCCCACGCGACGCACCGCGAAGCGCAGATTGCCGAAGCGGCGGGCGTCGAAGTGCTGGTCGTCGGGCGCGATGACGACGAGCGTCTGCGTGAATTCGCTGCACGCGTCGAACGCGGCGAGCGAGTAATGCAGCATGTCGCGGCCGGCGACAGTGCGGTATTGCTTGGGCATCGCGGCGCCGGAACGGCTGCCGGTGCCTGCGCACGGGATCAGGGCAAAGAGACGGGAAGTCACGAGTGCGGATGCCGCCAGGTCAAAGTAAAGGACGGATTTTATAATAGGTCCTTCGCATCCACGCCCGTACACGCGTAAACTTGGCCGTCGCGTGAGCCCCGAGCCGCCCTTTCTCTCCTTTATGCCAGACATCGCCGCATCCTCGCAGTCCTCCCCGCCCGTCGCGCTCGTCAAGGCCGGCCAGCGTTTCGCCTTCGACGGCACGCGCGGTTCGTCCGACGCGCTGCTGATCGCCCGCTACCATCTCGCGTATCGCGAGAAGATGCCGCTGCTTGCGGTGGTCTGCGAAAGCGCGGTCGACGCGCAGCGGCTGTCGCAGGAAATCGGCTTCTTCGCGCCGGACGCGCGCGTGCGCCTCCTGCCCGACTGGGAGACGCTGCCTTACGACACGTTTTCGCCGCACCAGGACCTCGTCTCCGAGCGTCTCGCGACGCTGCACGACCTCGGCGAAGGCCGCTGCGACATCCTGCTCGTGCCGGCCACGACGGCCTTGTACCGGATGCCGCCTGCATCGTTTCTGGCCGCCTACACGTTCTCGTTCTCGCAAGGCGAGCGGCTCGACGAGGCGAAGCTGAAGGCGCAGCTGACGCTCGCCGGCTACGAGCACGTGAGCCAGGTGGTGCGTCCCGGCGAATACTGCGTGCGCGGCTCGCTGCTCGATCTGTTCCCGATGGGCTCCCCGTTGCCTTACCGGATCGACCTGTTCGACGACCAGGTCGACTCGATCCGCGCGTTCGACCCCGATACGCAGCGCAGCCTCTATCCGGTCAAGGACGTGCGCCTCCTGCCAGGCCGCGAGTTCCCGTTCGACGAAGCCGCGCGCACCGCATTCCGCAGCCGCTGGCGCGAGACCTTCGAGGGCGATCCGAGCCGCGCGTCGATCTATAAAGACATCGGCAACGGCGTGCCGTCGGCGGGTATCGAATACTATCTGCCGCTGTTCTTCGAGGAGACGGCCACCCTCTTCCATTACCTGCCCGACGGTTCGCAACTCGCCTTCGTCGGCGATCTGGACGCGGCGATCCGGCGCTTCACCAACGACACGAAGCAGCGCTTCAATTTCCTGTCGCACGACCGCGACCGGCCGATTCTCGAACCGCAGAAGCTGTTCCTGTCGGACGAGGATTTCTTCACGTTCGCGAAACCGTTCGCACGGCTCGTGCTGCCCACCAACGGCGACGGCGCCTGGTCGATCGCGCTGCCGAACCTCGCGATCGATCGTCACGCCGACGATCCCGTCTCGGCGCTGCGCGCGTATCTGAGCACGACGCCGAACCGCGTGCTGTTCGCCGCCGAATCGGCGGGCCGCCGCGAGACGCTGCTGCAACTGCTCGCCGACAACCAGTTGAAGCCCGCCTCGGCCGACAGCTTCGCCGACTGGCTCAAGAGCGACGCGCGTTTCTCGCTCGGTGTCGCGCCGCTCGCGAACGGCTTCGCGCTGCCGGGCGACGGCATCGCGATCATCACCGAAACCGAGCTGTACGGGCCGCTCGCGCGCCGCTCGGGACGCCGCCGCCAGGAACAGGCGAGCAACGTCGATTCGATGGTGCGCGATCTGTCCGAGCTGAAGCTCGGCGACCCGGTCGTGCATTCGCAGCACGGTATCGGCCGCTACATGGGTCTCGTGACGATGGATCTCGGCGAAGGCGAAACCGAGTTCCTGCACCTCGAATACGCGGGCGACAGCAAGCTCTACGTGCCGGTCGCGCAACTGCACGTGATCTCGCGCTATAGCGGCGCCGATCCGGAAAGCGCGCCGCTGCATTCGCTCGGCTCGGGCCAGTGGGAAAAGGCCAAGCGCAAGGCCGCGCAGCAGATCCGCGACACCGCCGCCGAGCTGCTCAACCTGTACGCCCGCCGTGCCGCCCGCGAGGGCCACGCGTTCGCGCTCGAACCGAAGGACTACGTGAAGTTCGCCGAGAGCTTCGGTTTCGAGGAAACGCCGGACCAGGCCGCCGCGATCGCGGCCGTGATCGGCGACATGACGAGCGGCAAGCCGATGGACCGGCTCGTATGCGGCGACGTCGGCTTCGGCAAGACCGAGGTCGCATTGCGCGCGGCGTTCATCGCGGTGATGGGCGGCAAGCAGGTCGCGCTGCTGTCGCCGACCACGCTGCTCGCCGAGCAGCACACGCAAACCTTCAGCGACCGCTTCTCCGACTGGCCGGTGCGCATCGCCGAGCTGTCGCGCTTCAAGTCGACCAAGGAAGTGAACGCGGCGATCCGGCAGATCAACGAAGGCGCGGTCGACATCGTGATCGGCACGCACAAGCTGCTGTCGTCCGATGTGCAGTTCAAACGGCTCGGGCTCGTGGTCATCGACGAGGAGCACCGCTTCGGCGTGCGTCAGAAGGAGGCGCTGAAGGCGCTGCGCGCGGAAGTCGACGTGCTGACGCTGACCGCGACACCGATCCCCCGTACGCTCGGCATGGCGCTCGAAGGCCTGCGCGATTTTTCGGTGATCGCAACGGCGCCGCAAAAGCGCCTCGCGATCAAGACCTTCGTGCGGCGCGAGGAAGACAGCGTGATTCGCGAAGCAATGCTGCGCGAGTTGAAGCGCGGCGGCCAGGTCTACTTCCTGCACAACGAAGTCGAGACGATCCAGAATCGCCGGCAGATGCTTGAAGAGCTGGTGCCCGAAGCGCGCATCGCGGTCGCGCATGGACAGATGCACGAGCGGGAACTGGAGCGGGTGATGCGCGACTTCGTCGCGCAACGCGCGAACGTGCTGCTGTGCACGACGATCATCGAAACCGGCATCGACGTGCCGAGCGCGAACACGATCCTGATCCACCGCTCCGACAAGTTCGGCCTCGCGCAATTGCATCAGCTGCGTGGCCGCGTCGGCCGCTCGCATCACCAGGCGTACTCGTATCTGCTCGTGCACGATCCGCAGGGGCTCACCAAGCAGGCGCAACGGCGGCTCGAAGCGATCCAGCAGATGGAGGAACTCGGCTCGGGCTTCTATCTCGCGATGCACGACCTCGAAATTCGCGGCACCGGCGAGGTGCTCGGTGACAAGCAGTCGGGCGAGATTCACGAGATTGGCTTCCAGCTTTATACCGACATGCTCAACGACGCAGTGAGGGCGCTCAGGAACGGCAAGGAGCCAGACCTCACCGCGCCGCTCGCAGCGACCACCGAGATCAACCTGCATTCGCCGGCGATCTTGCCGTCGGACTATTGCGGCGACGTGCAGGAACGTCTGTCGCTGTACAAGCGCCTCGCGAACTGCGAACACAACGATTCGATCGACGGCATCCAGGAAGAGCTGATCGACCGCTTCGGCAAGCTGCCGCCGCAGGCGCATGCGCTGGTGGAGACGCATCGACTGCGGCTCGCCGCGAAGCCGCTCGGCATTTCGAAGATCGATGCCGGTGAAGCGGTGATCGGCCTGCAGTTCATCCCCAATCCGCCCGTCGACGCGATGCGGATCATCGAGATGGTGCAGAAGCACAAGCACATCAAGCTCGCGGGTCAGGACAAGCTGCGTATCGAAACGCGCAGCCCGGATCTCGCGGTGCGCGTCGCGACCGTCAAGGAGACCTTGCGCGCGCTCGGTTCGCCGAGCCGCGGCACGGCGGCGGCGCCTGCTCGCTGAGCGCGGCACGCTGCGCGCACAGGCTCGTGAAAACCGCAGAAAACGGGGGGACGTCCCCCGTTTTTTTGCATCGATGCTGCGCTGCGCCAACGCGAGCCCGGCTTTTTGGACATCCTTACGAAAATGCAATTTGGGATATGATCGATAGACACAAAACGCTGGAGTCATGTCATGTCTCACGTCGCTGAAACAGCGCAATCGTTGCAGTCGTCCGCCTCCTCCACGTCCCCCGCTTCTCCGATATCTCTGCCCTGGGTCACCCGTCTCGTGTCGATGGACACGGTGAGCCGCAATCCAAACCTCGGCCTGATCGAAACCGTGCGCGACGAACTGCGCGCGGTCGGTATCGACGCGACGCTGACGCACGGCAAGGGCGGCAAATGGGCGAACCTGTTCGCGACCATTCCCGCGCACGACGGCGAAACGAACGGCGGCGTCGTGCTGTCGGGCCACACCGACGTCGTGCCGGTGGACGGCCAGCAATGGGACAGCGATCCGTTCAAGCCGGAGATTCGCGGTGACAAGCTCTATGGCCGCGGCACCTGCGACATGAAGGGCTTCATCGGCGTGGCGCTCGCGCTCGTGCCGGACATGCAGCGCACGAAGCTCGCGAAGCCGATCCACTTCGCGCTGTCGTTCGACGAGGAAGTGGGCTGCGTGGGCGCGCCACTTCTGATCGCCGATCTGATGAAGCGCGGCGTGAAGCCGGACGGCTGCATCGTCGGCGAGCCGACCAGCATGCGCCCGATCATCGCGCATAAGGGCATCAACGCGTATCAGTGCTGCGTACGCGGCCAGGCCGCGCATTCGTCGCTGACGCCGAAGGGCTTGAACGCGATCGAGTACGCGGCCCGCCTGATCTGCTACATCCGCGACATGGCCGACCAGTTCCGCGCGCAAGGCCCCTTCGACGAACTGTACGACGTGCCGTTCAGCACCGCGCAGACCAGCACGATCACGGGCGGCAACGCAATCAACACGGTGCCGGCCGAATGCCAGTTCCAGTTCGAGTTCCGCAATCTGCCGACGCTCGATCCCGAGCAGATCTTCGCGCGCATCGACAGCTACGCGCGCGAAACGCTGCTGCCGAAAATGCTGCGCGAGCATCCCTCGGCCGCGATCGAGATCACTAAGATCGCCGCGGCGCCCGGACTCGATTCGTCCGAACAGGCCGCGATCACGCAGCTCGTCCGCGCGCTGACGGCCGACCAGGACAAGCGCAAGGTCGCATACGGCACCGAGGCCGGCCTGTTTTCGAACGCGGGGATTCCGAGCATCGTCTGCGGCCCCGGCGACATCCAGCAGGCGCATAAGGCGAACGAATTCGTCGAGCTCGAGCAGCTCGTCGCGTGCGAGCGCTTCTTGCGCAAGTTCATCCACAGCATGTCGGTCGAGGCCGCTTAGCCCGTTTCGTTGCAGCGGCGCGCAGCCGCAGTGAAACTGCGCGCCGAGCCACGGGCCTCAGCGACATCGACGACTCCGGAGCGACCGCCATGTCCAGCGCCATGCCGCAGCACACGGATCACACGATCGACGGTGAGCCGATCCCCACGCTCGACGACATCGCCGCGCAGCACTTCGCGTTGACGCCCTGGGTCGCGCGCACGCCGGTGTTCGACCGGCTCGACTTCTCGTCGCTGCGCGGCACCGTCGTCAATTTCAAGTTCGAGCTGCTGCAGGCGGGCGGCAGCTTCAAGGCACGCGGCGCCTTCACGAACCTGCTCGCGCTCGACGACGCGCAGAAGAGCGCCGGTGTCACCTGCGTGTCGGGCGGCAATCACGCGGTGGCGGTCGCCTATGCGGCGATGCGGCTCGGCGTCAGCGCTAAGGTCGTGCTGTTCAGCGCAGCGAATCCGGCCCGCGTCGCGTTGTGCCGCGAGTACGGCGCCGACATCGTCTATGCGGAAGATCTCGCCGAAGCGTTCGAACTGGTGCGCCGCGTCGAGGCCGAGGAAGGCCGCTATTTCGTGCATCCGTTCAACGGCTATCGCACGGTGCTCGGCTCGGCGACGCTCGGCTACGAATGGGCCACGCAAACGCCCGACCTCGAAGCGGTGATCGTGCCGATCGGCGGTGGCGGACTCGCGGCCGGGGTCTCCACCGCGCTGCGGCTCGCGAATCCGAACGTGCACGTGTACGGCGTCGAACCCGAAGGCTCGGACGTGATGAGCAAGAGTTTTGCCGCCAACCATACGGTCAGAATGGGCCACATGCACAGCATCGCCGATTCGCTGATGTCGCCGCATACCGAGCAATACAGCTACGAGCTGTGCCGCCGCCATGTCGATCGGATCGTCACCGTGTCCGACGACCAGTTGCGCGAGGCGATGCTGATCCTGTTCAATCAGCTGAAGCTCGCGGTCGAGCCGGCTTGTGCGGCCGCCACGGCCGGATTGCTCGGACCGCTGCGCGAACAGTTGCAGGGCAAACGCGTGGGCGTGCTGCTATGCGGCGCCAATATCGACCCGGTCAGTTTTGCCGCGCATCTGGAGCGCGCGCGCCATAGCGAGTCACAGTTTCCTCATTAGCGACGCGCGGCAGATGCGCTTGTTGCCTTGCGGCTAAAGCACTAGCCTATCCGCTTCAGGTTGGTATGATTCGGCTATTCACATCAGGGAGGTGTAGGTATGAGCATGATCCAGGAATTTAAAGAATTTGCCCTCAAAGGCAACGTGATGGATCTGGCGGTCGGTGTGATTATCGGCGGCGCGTTTTCCACCATTGTCAATTCCGTGGTTAAAGACCTGATCATGCCGGTTGTCGGGGTCGCTACCGGCGGCCTCGATTTCTCCAACCTGTTCGTTCGCCTCGGCCATATTCCGGCCACTTACAAAGGCAACCCCGAATCATATAAAGACCTGCAGACGGGTGGCGTGGCGGTGTTCGGTTACGGTTCGTTCATTACCGCGACGATCAACTTCATCATTCTCGCGTTCATCATCTTTCTGATGGTCAAGTTCATCAACAAACTGCGCAAGGAGCCGCAAGCCGCACCGGCGGAGCCGCCGCCGCCGCCGGAAGACGTGCTGCTGCTGCGCGAGATCCGCGATTCGCTGAAGAACCCGCAGCGTTAATCGTCGAATCAAGCTCGGGTTGGACGGCCTGAGCCAGTGAAATTAAAAGGCCTGTTGCGATCGGCGTCGCGACAGGCCTTTGTGTTTTCACGCTGCTTTCAGCGCGCTGCGCTTTATCGAGCCTTACCCTTCCTTTTGCGCCTTCAATTGCGCCGCGCTTTCGATCATCGCTTCGAGCTGGCCGAAATTGACAGGCTTCGTCAGATGCGATGTAAAGCCCGCGCTCAAACAGCGGCGCACGTCCTCGTCGGTGCCGAAGCCGGTCAGCGCGACGGCTGGCACGTCGGAATGTTCGCGAAACGCCTTGACGAAATCGAGACCGGTGCCATCTGGCAATCCGACATCGCTGACAACCAGATCGAACCTGTGCAACTGCGTCGCGGCAAGCGCATCGTCGACGCGCCCGACCACCATCACCTGATGACCCAAGCCGCGCATCAATTGGGCCATCACGTCGGCGGTGTCGGCATGGTCCTCGATCAGCAGCACGGACAGCGAACTCGCCGGCTGCACGTTGCTCGGCACGATGACCGGCGGCGCGGGGGCCGGCGCGGCGGCGGTCGGCAGCGTGATCGTGAAGGTCGCGCCGCAATGCGGACCAGGACTCTGCGCGGTCACAGTGCCGCCGTGCACGTCCGTCAAAGCCTTCGTGATCGCGAGACCGAGACCCAGGCCGCCGAACTGCCGCGTCATGCTTTGGTCGCCCTGCTCGAACGCATTGAACAGCTTGCCGATCTGCTCCGGCTCGATGCCGATGCCGGTGTCTTCGACCGAGATCTGCACCTGCATGCGTTCGTCGCGTGTGCGCACATAGATATGGCCGCCGTCCGGCGTGAACTTCGCGGCATTGCGAATCAGGTTCCACAGCATCTGTTGCAGCCGCGCGCGATCGGCGAGCACGTAGTGATGCGTCGCGTGCTTCTCGACATGCACGTCCTGCTGCTTGACCTGGATTTCGCTGCGAAAGAGTTCGAGCACGCTGTCGATCACGTCGTGTACGTCGACGGTCTCCAGCGACAGCCGCAGCTTGCCGTTCGCGACGCGCGTCAGATCGAGCAGATCGTCGATCAGCCGCGCCTCCAGTTCGACGTTGCGGCGGATCATGCGCACGCTCGCACGCGCCTGCTCCGGCAGTTCCGGGATCATCTCGAGCACGCTCGCGCCCGCGAGCACCGGCGTAAGCGGTGTGCGCAATTCGTGCGACAGCATCGCGAGAAAACGGTCCTTCGCGCGATTCGCTTCTTCGGCCGCCTGGCGCGCGGCCTGCTCGGACTCGAGCAGTCGCTCGCGCTCCTCGATCGCCTCGCGCTGCGAGTGGATGTCGGTGCAGCTACCGAACCATTTGCTGACGTTGCCATCGGCATCGCGCATCGCGACCACGCGCACGTCGAACCAGCGGTACTCGCCGTCGTGGCGGCGAATCCGCATCTCGTGCCGATAGTCGCCGCTGCGGCTCGCGACGGCCTTCAGCCAGCTTTGCCGGATCTGCTCGCGATCGTCGGGATGCACGGCGTCGAGCCACGCGAGACCATGCGAGCCATGTTCGGACAAGCCGGTGTAGTCGTACCACTGTTTCGACAGGAAGTCGCAATCGCCGGCCGCGTCGCAGGTCAGCACGAGATGCGGCAACGTCTCCGACAGCGTGCGGTAATGCAGCTCGCGATCGCGCAGCAGTAGCGCTTCGTCGGACGCGCGTTGCAGCCGCACCTGCGACAACACGCGCTCCACGGCCTCTGGCAGATAGTCGAGATAGTCGCCGGACTTCGGCACCACGTCGGACACGCCCGCGCGCAGCGCTTCGATCACGCGCGACTCGTCGGTGAAGCCGGTCACGAGGATCGCCGGAATGCGCACGCCCTCCGCGCGCAGACGCCGGAAGAAATCGAGCCCGGTCTCCGGTCCGCTCAGCTGATAATCGAGCACGAGCAGATCGGGGGCGCGGCTCGCCAGCCGCTCGCGGGCCGCCTCGACGCCGGCGCAGATCGTCACCCGGCAGCCGGCGCGTTCGAGCGACTTGCGCGCGAGCCGCAAGATGCCCTCGTCGTCATCGACGACGAGCACATAGGCGGCGTGCGGCGTGGACACTTCTTCGATCATGCAGGTGCTCTCCGGCTCGGTACGGTGCTCATCTTGTCATGAACGGCTTTCGGACAGCTTCAGGGCGGCGCGAGCCGATGCCCCGGCGGCAGTTTGACCACTTGCAGGAAAAAGCCGAGCCGACACACGGCCTCGACGAACGCATCGTATTCGACCGGCTTGCAGAGATAGACGTTGCAACCGAGTTCGTAGCAGCGCGCGATTTCGCGCGGATCGTCGGTCGTGGTCAGCACGATCACGGGTACGGCGGCGGTCTCGGGGGCTTCCTTCAGACGTCGCAACACCTCGAAGCCGTCGACGCGCGGCATCTTCAGATCGAGCAGCACGACGAAATTCGCCAGATTCTCGCGCGGCGGATAGGGATGGCCGTCGGCGTCGGTCAACGGCTCAGCGGCCGCGGGGCCGAAGAAGTAATCGAGCGCCTGCTGGCCGTCGCGAAAGCGCACGAAGCCGTTCGAAATGCCGGCGCGGCGCAGATTCCTCTCGACGAGCGTCGCGTGGCCGTCGTCGTCTTCGATCAGAACGATGCTGACCGCTTGCGCGTGATTCATAGGCTCTCCGTGCCAACGATTCGTCATCCATGCCGCCGGGAGAAGGGCAGCGGCAGGGCCCGCGCCGGCGTGCGCCGCGCTCAGAGGCGCGCCGGCTGCTCGGGCAGCACCACGAAAAAGGTCGATCCGGCGCCTTCGGCCGATTCGACCCAGACGCGCCCGCCGTGCCGCTCGACCGCGCGCCGCACCACCGCGAGGCCGATCCCCTCACCGCTTGCAACGTCCCCGTGCAGACGCTGGAACGCGCGAAACACCTTCGACAGATACACGGCCGGAATGCCGAGCCCATTATCGCGGACGTAATAGGTGCGCATACGGACCGCGCGCGGCTCACTTTCGTCGACGGGTTCGGGCGCGAGCGCGCCGACCTCGATGCGCCCGCGGCGCGCCGGATCGAGGAAAGTCAGCGCATTGCCGATCAGGTTGCCGAAGATCTGCTCGACCGCCGCGGGATCGCCCCATGCGGGCGGCAGCTCGCGCACCGTGACGCTCGCGACGCGGTGGTCGATCGTGCCTTGCAGCCCATCGACGACTCGCGCCACCGCGCGCTCGACGCTGACCCGCTGCCACTGATATTCGAGCCGTCCCGCGCGCGAGATGCGCAACAGCGCCTCGATGATCGCCGCCGCGCGCGCGACCGCAGTGCGCAAATAGTGCAACGACTCGCGCACGTCGCCATCGAGGATCTGCGTCATGCGCCGTGCTTCGTTCTCCGACAGACGAGCCTGTCCGACGAGCACGTCGAGTTCGTCGCACGACATGTGCAGCTCTTTCGAAAACCCCTGCAGATTGACGAGGGGCGAGCGCAGATCGTGCGACACGCTGTAGATGAACATCTCGTTGTCCTGCGTTTCCTGGCGCAATTCCTCATTGACGGCCGCCAGTTCGCGCGCGCGTGCTTCGAGTTCCGTCTTCAGCGCCTCCTGCCCGGCTTCCGCCTCGCGCAGACGCGCATCGGTCTGATGCAGCACCGTGTCGAGCGCGGCGATTTCGTCGCTGCCCGACAACGGCGCCGCGAGCGGCCGGCCGCTGCCGAGCCGCTCGGCGTTATCGGTCAGCACTTCGAGGCGTTGGCCGATGCCGCGCGCGAACACGAAGGCGGTGACCGCCCAGATCAACATCGAGCCGAACACCGCGGCGATCAGCGCGCGCTGCTGAAGCTCGCGCCGCTCGCGGAGCGCGCTCGAGCGCTCGACGTCGAGCTCCGACGCCGCCGCGCCGAACTGGGCCAACTCGTCGCGGAACACGGCGATCTGCTCCGGCAACTCGCCGGTTTCGAGCGCGATATAGGGGCGTAGACTGCGCCCCTCGTGCAACGCCTGCGAGATCGCGACACTCTGTTCGCGATACGCGTCGATCGCGCGCCGCATGCTGCGCACGCGCTCGGCCTGAGCCGGCGTTTCGGCGACGAGCGCATCGAGCTTCGCGAGCCGGTCATTCAGGTCGACCCACACCGCATGGCGGTCGATCAGCGAGGCGCTGCCCGTCACCATCGCCGTGCGCACGCGCGCGGCCTGACGCAGCAGCGGATCGACGATGGCCGACGACTCGTAAAGGATCTGCTTGCTGTTGTCGACCCATCGCGCGGCCTGCGCGGTCCGCTCCTGGGTATCGAAGACGACCCCGAGCAGCGCGAGTTCGACCACGCTCGGTATCGCGATCAGCAGCAGACCTTTGGTGAATAGTTTCATGGTTCCGTCAGGGCGTTCAGGCTGTGGTTCAGGCTGTCACTCGAACGGCGGGCTCGCGCGCACCCGTCGCGCCCTGCAAGGCGGGCGCCGCGCGGCTGGACGGGCCATTATCGACGTGAATCAGAGATATATCAACGACGCGCCAGCAAGCGCTCGACCACACAAAGATGACTTTTTTATTGGGATGGGATGTTTTTTCCGCGCCGCCTGCGTCTATGATGGAGACAAGGTGTGCTGGGATGCGAATGCGCGCGGCGAGGCGGTTCGGCATGATTCGTGCGGGAGGCGGTGGGGCGATGCGGTAGCGTCGAATCATCGTGAATCCGGCCTTGTCGTATGCTATAAAACATCGACGTGCGGCGCGCGAAAGCCGGGAGTGGTCGCATGAGGACGCAGCGATTCTTGCAATTCTTTTTCAGGCGAATTTTTATGTCCTTCCCGAAAAAGCGTAGACGCGCGAAGGTGGACGGCGACGAGTCGTTCCTCGCGGTTCTGCGGCATTTCAAGCCGTTCGGTCAACTCGACACCAAGATTGCGCGGGCTCGCGCGCAGGACGAACCGGTGCTCTATGCACACGTGCTGCCCGGACTCGACGTGCTTCTATGCAGCGTGCGCGGCGCACAGCCGCCCTACCCCGCACCAGCCGAATTGCGGCGGCGCTGCCTCGAATCCATTACCAACGCGCTGGAGCAGCCACTCGATGGTCTCGAGAACGGCGGCTACTGGTACGAGGCCGACGGCTTCGGCTTCCTCGTGTTCGCGAGCCGTGCGCGCGGCAAGATTCTGACGGAGTTCGGCGCGACA
This sequence comes from Paraburkholderia sp. Cpub6, assembly GCF_014201065.1. Taxonomy (NCBI): domain Bacteria; kingdom Pseudomonadati; phylum Pseudomonadota; class Betaproteobacteria; order Burkholderiales; family Burkholderiaceae; genus Paraburkholderia; species Paraburkholderia sp. Cpub6. The sequence continues at coordinate 22,989 of NZ_JACHDM010000014.1, read as the reverse complement.
CGAATCGGTACCCGGCGCGGCGTGCGTCGCCAGGATGCGTCGGGCGATGCAACACCACGTTCGCTCAGATAGGCCAATCGGGCGCCCTGAAGTTCAGGGCTGCTGACAGGTCGTTCTCTTCGCTTCATCGAAACCCTGGCTCGACGGCAACCGCGCGCAGCTCCTCACGCGGCATCATGCCGTTTCATCGACGCGCTCGCCGCGCCTCAGCTGCCCTTGTATTCGGCCGCGCTCGCCGGCGACTGCGTCGCGGGCTTACGATCCACCGCGGCTGGCGACGACGCGCCGCCCGAAGACTTGTTGACCGGCGCGCCCTCGAGCGATATCGGCGCCTTCGGCTGTTGCTTGACGCCCGGCGGCGGCGCCTTCGGCATTTGCCGCACTTGCGCGAGCAATTGCGCGCACGGCAGCGGCTTGTTGTTGCTCGGCGCGAGCAGCGGGATCAGCGCCGCGAACGGATTGATCAGCCCGAGCCCGACCGCCGCGCCGCCGCGCAACGCGAGCGCGGCCGCATTGACGCCGACGTGCGGATCCTTGAAGGTGCCCTTCACGTACAGAGGCGAGCGCAGCGAAAAAACCCGGAAGCCCTTCGTATGCGGATGCACGCCCAGGTCCATCGTCTCGTCGCGCAGATTCACGTGACCGTCGATGTTGATCACCGCGTCGCCGGTGTCGAGCGCGAACACGCGCGCTTCGAGCACGCCGTCGGTCGCGACGAAATCGGCGGCCGCGCAATTGATCTTCACGTCGCTAGTGCCGAACAGCTTTTCATAGACGACGTTCGCGACGTTGAGCCCGGCCGCCTCCATCAGCAGACGGCTCACGGTGCCGTCGGTCACGAGCGCCTTCAACTCGCCGTTCGAAGTCGCCGCGAGCGCCGCCGGCGAATTACCGGTCGCGGACAACGACGCATCGCCGTTGATCTCGCCGAGCGCGTTCTGCATCGTCTTGAAGCTCGGGAATAATTGCTTCAGCTTGACGTGCCGCGCCGACATCGCGAAGCGGCCCTTCAGCGGCGCCGCGCTGCCATCGAGATGAATGTCCGACGCGAGCGAGCCGCCCGCGACGCCGAACTTCAGCGGCACGAGCGACAGCACGCCGTCGGTCATCACGACGTGCGTGTACAGATCCGTGATCGGCAGGTTCGAGTTCTTGATGATGCGCCGGCCGGTGAACTTGACGTCGGCGTCGATCGCCTTCCAGCGCTCGGTGCGGAACTCCTCGACCGGCAGCGCGCGGTTGCCCGGCTGCGCGGCCGCATCGCCGCGCCTCGCCTTGCTCGCGTTCGAATCGGCGCCGATCACCGGCGCGAGATCCGAGAACTGCAACAGATGCGACTCGAGTTCGCCCCGCAGCAGCGGACGTGGCTCGCGCGCAGTATAGGTCAACGAACCGTTCAAGTCGCTGCCGCCGACCCGGCCTGTGAAGTTTTCATACGTGAACACGTTGCCGCTCGATTTGAACTGACCGATCAGATGACCCTCGGTCGCGTACGGGGGGGTCTCGGGCAAGGTCACACCGGTCAGCAAATATAGGCGCGCCATGCTGTTGCCCTGCAGCCAGAGACGCAGATCGAGCGCCCCGAGATGCGCCGGATCGGTGAGCGTGCCGACGAAGGCGATATGCAGATCGCCGGCTTTGACATCGGCCTGCACCGGGAACGGCCGGTTCGCGTCTTGCAGCGCGAGCACGCCGCCGAGCTTGCCGCTGCCCGACACCGGCGTGCGGTTGTAGGTGCCCTTGACGGTCCAGCCGATCGCATAAAGCGGCGTCGCGCGCCTGGCGCCAGGTGCGGTGCCGCTCGCCCCCGAGACAGCCGCGGCCGGGCTGCCGCTCCCGCTGGTGGTTTCGGCTGGTGCGGCGGCGCCGCTCGTCGCGAGCACGCCGGAAACCGCGGCCACGCCCGACGTTGCGGACGCGCCCGATGCGCCCGACGCCTGCGCCGCCGCTTCATAAGCCGCCGCTGCGGAAGCCGCCTTCGCCTCCGACGCGGCTTGCGCCTCGGCCTGGGCGGCGAGCTTGCTCGCGCCCGCGCGGCCGACCGCCTGCACCGACGCGCCGCGCGAGGCCGCTTCCTGCTGCTTCAGCGCGTCGCCGATCGGGATCGGCTGCCCGAGCGTATCGACGACCATCTGCACCTCGACCTTCTTCTGCTGATCCGACAGCGCGATGTTGCCCTTCGCGAACGCGATATCGTGCAGAACGAGCTTCCACTCGGTGGGTCCGCCCGACGACGGCAGCTTGAAGGTCCAGTTATTGCGCCCGTCGACAAGACGTTCCAGATCGACCGACGGATTCACGAGGTTGATCGCCGGAATCACGATGTCGTGCGCGAGCAGCGGCAGCACCTCGACCTCGAAGTCGATTTCGTCGAGCGTCGCGAACTGCGGCTGTTTGGTCCAGTCGGGATTGCCGATCGTGATGTTGGCCGCCGAAAAGCGCGGCCAAGGCACCCAGCCGCGCCAGCCGGTCTCGCCGACCGCATGACGCCAGCCCACCTTCAGGTCGCCGTTGATCGCGAACGGCCGGCCGATCGCCTGGCTGACCTTGTCGTCGATGTAAGGCCGCGCGCGGTTCCAGTCGAAGCTCAGGATGAAGACGACGAGCGCGACGATCAGGATCACGAGCGCCGCCAGCAGCCATGCAAAGATTTTTCCGACCCGTCGTCCGATGCCGCTCGACACTGCCATTGAAAAGCTCCGCGTATTGTTCTACGTTGTGCACCGTGCAGCAGTTATCGTACCTGGCGCGCGAGCATGAATCGCCGCGTCGGTCGTGCGCTGTTGCGCCTCGTCGTTTTATCATGGCGCACGCTTTGCCGACAGCCCCACCGGCACACCCTCCCCACGGCGTTCCAACCATGACCGATGTTCCCTTCGTCCTCGCCGACGGCATCGTGCGGCGCGATGCGCAGCGCGGCCAGACGCTGTTGCAGCCGACCACCTTCGCCCTGCGCGCCGGCGAGCGCGTCGCGATTACCGGACCGTCCGGCTCCGGCAAGAGCGTGTTTCTGCGCGCGCTCGCGCTGCTCGATCCGGTCGATGCGGGGCGCATCCTGTGGCATGGCGCGCCGCTCGAGCGTGCGCGGATTCCGCGCTACCGGCGCGCAATCGCGTATATCCGGCAGCGGCCCGCGCTGATCGACGGCAGCGTCGAAGACAATCTGCGCTATCCGTTTGAGCTGCGGGCATATCGCGACGCGCGCTTCGATCGCACGCGCGCGGCCAGGCTTGCGATGCAGGCCGGCCGCGGCGAGGACTTTCTCGGCAAGCGCGCAAGCGAATTATCGGGTGGCGAAGCGCAGATCGCCGCGCTGATCCGCGTGCTGCAACTCGCGCCCGAAGTGCTGTTGCTCGACGAGCCGACCGCATCGCTCGATCCGGCGTCGTCGCGCGCGATCGAAGCGCTCGTGCAGGCGTGGTTCGATGCCGCGCCGGGCGCTCACGCATCGATGTGGGTGTCACACGATGTCGAGCAGGCGGCACGCATGAGCGAACGGCATCTGACGATGCGCGCCGGCGTACTGGCCGAACACACTTCTGTGCGGCGCGATGCGGACCAACGCGCTCCCGCGGACCAGCGTCGGGAGCCCCGCCAATGAGCCTGCAGAATCTGAGCTTGTGGGACGTCGCGATCGCGACGCTGCTGATCGTCGTGAATGGCGCGGTGTCGGTCGCGCTGAAGCTCGATCTCGAGCGCAAGCTCGCATGGGCGGCGGTGCGCACCGTGGTCCAGTTGCTCGCGATCGGCTATGTGCTCGGCTGGGTGTTCAGTTTCGCTCGCTGGTACGTCGTGCTGCCGCTGATGATCGTGATGACGCTGATCGCCGGTTTCGCCGGCGCGCAGCGCGGCAGCCACACCTATGCCGGACAACGCGCCGACAGCGTGCTGTCGATCTGGGTCAGCTCGTGGCTCGTGGCCGCGGTGGGACTGTTCGTCGTGATCCGCATCCATCCGTGGTACGCGCCGCAATATGCGATTCCGATTCTCGGCATGATCCTCGGCAACACGCTGACCGGTGTGTCGCTCGGCATCGAGCGGATGACCGAGGAGCTGACCGCGCGGCGCGACCGCGTCGACATGGCGCTCGCGCTCGGCGCGACACGCTGGGAGGCCGCGCAGGCGCCGGCGCGCCAGGCGGTGCGCGCGGGCATGATGCCGACGTTGAACCAGATGGCGGTGGTCGGCGTTGTCAGTTTGCCGGGCATGATGACCGGTCAGGTGCTGGCCGGGCAGTCGCCATTGCAGGCGGTGCGCTATCAGATCGTCATCATGTTTCTGATCGCGGCGGCGTCGGCGCTGGGGACCGTGGGCGCGGTGCTGCTCACGTACCGGCGGCTCTTTTCGGCCGAGCATCAGTTCTTGCCGACGCGGCTCGTCGAGCGTGAGACACGCAAAGGATGACGCACAAGGATGACGCGCTAGCGCGTGCTACGGTCGCGCACGCGGCCATCACGCCGCACGCTCGAACCTTCAACGCTTCGCGGTGACGGCGATCTGCGTGCCGTCGGTCAGCGTCAGCGTTTTCGTCGTGCCGTTGACCGGCATGGTGAAACGCACGATCTGACTCACGCGCACATCGTTCGGACACTTGAGCGTCTTGCCGCCGCTCGTCACGGTTTTCACGCCATGCGGCGTCTGCGCCTGGAAGCTCAGCTGTACGGCCGCGGTGCCGTCGCTCGACACCACCGGCGCGAAGCGGATCTGCGTCTGACGGATCATCGCGCCATTCTCGTCGACCGGCAGCGACGCATAGTCCGGGCATGCGTCCGTCGCGGCCACCGGACCGCCGGGCGGCACGGTCTTCCACGTGAAGTCGTCCGATTCGCCCGAGCGGATCGTGCGGGTCTCCTGGGAATTGCCGAACTGTTTCGACGTGACGCGAACGGTGTAGCGGATCGGACCGTCGAGCGCGGCCTTGTTGGTCACCGTGATCGGCGTGGCTGCGCGAGCAGCCGGCACGAGCGCGCAGGCGAGAGAAGCGACAACGGAAACGGCGGAGAGTTTGAAGCTGAAGCTCATACTGTCACCTCCTTGTTGTGCCGCTGCGCGCTCGCGTCGACGCGACTGCCTGTGCACTGTTCACGCACTGCCGAGGGCCGGCCGGTTCATACCGGCTTGCCTCGCCGCAAGACACGCAACCGTTTTGGCATGCTGCGTCGTCAGTCTAACGCCAAGCGCGCTGCCACGCGTGTCGTGTCGGCCCGGGTGTTAACCCGCTTGCGGCGACGCGCTCTCTGCGCGTCGATTTCATCTCAAAAGCCGGTCAGCACCAGCTTGCCGATCACGCGTCCTGCTTCGAGCAACCCATGCGCGCGACGCAGATTCTCCGCGTTGATGCGGCCGAGGTCCTGGCCGAGCGTCGTGCGCAACGTGCCGGCATCGACGAGCCGCGCGACCTCGGTCAGCAGCTTGTGCTGCTCGATCATGTCGGTCGTGCCGAACATCGAGCGGGTGAACATGAACTCCCAGTGAAACGCGGCGCTCTTCGCCTTCAGCAATTCGACGGGCACGGCGGCGCTGTTCTCGACGATCGTGCAGACGCCGCCTTGCGGCTTGATCAGTTGCGCGGCGGCTGGGAAATTACGGTCGGTGTCGTTGAAGATCAGCACGTAGTCGACCTGCTCGATGCCGATCTCCTTCATCTGCGCGGGCACATCGCCGAAATGATCGACGACGTGATCCGCGCCCAGCGCCCGTGCCCATTTCGCCGATTCGGGCCGCGACGCGGTCGCGATCACCTGCAGCTTGCCGAGCTGCTTCGCGAGCTGGATGCCGATCGAGCCGACCCCGCCCGCCCCGCCGAAAATCATCACCGTACGGCCTGCGTCGGCGCCCTGCGGCGATACGCCGAGGCGATCGAACAATGCTTCCCACGCAGTGATCGCGGTCAGTGGCAGCGCGGCCGCGTGCGTGAAATCGAGCGACGCCGGCTTGTGCCCGACGATCCGTTCGTCCACCAGATGAAATTCGCTGTTGGCGCCCGGCCGGGTAATGCTGCCAGCATAGAACACCGGATCGCCGACCTTGAACAGCGTGACCTCGGGCCCGGCCGCGACGACGGTGCCTGCCGCATCCCAGCCGAGCACGCGCGGCGTCTTCTCGAGCGTGTCTTTCGGCGCGCGCACCTTGGTGTCGACCGGGTTCACGGAAATGGCTTCGACCTTGACCAGCAGATCGCGGCCGGTCGCTTCGGGTTTCGGGATCTCGACGTCGACGAGCGCTTCGGCGTGATCGATGGGCAGATAACGGTAGAGTCCGACGGCTTTCATGGCTGCTCCTTGTGGGTTCGGTTGATGTGCACGCATGACTCGTATCGTAGGATGGTTCTTATTCTGATAAAACAGTCATAATCACTGAAACATTTTTTGGTTTTTCAGAATAATGGACGATTCAAGCCCGGCCGGCCGGCCCGTGCCCAGCGAACGCGAACGGCTCGATCTGCTCGACGTCGCGTTGTTCGTGCGTGCCGCGCTGCTCGCCAACGTGTCGGCGGCCGGGCGCGAGTTCGGTTTGTCGGCGGCGGTCGCGAGCGCGCGGATCGCACAACTCGAAAGGATCCTCGGCGCGCGTTTGTTGCATCGGACCACGCGCCGCATCAGCCTCACCCAGGACGGTGAAGTGTTCATGACGCGCGCCGAGGCGCTGCTCGACGCGGCCGCCGCAGCGCGCGCATCGGTCGGCCGCGCGCAGGCCCAGCCGCAGGGACGGCTGCGCGTGTCGATGCCGTCGTCGTTCGGGCGTCAGCATGTGTCGCCGGTGATCAGCGAGTTTCTGCGCCGCTATCCGGGGGTCAGCGTCGATCTGCGCCTGACCGATCAGGTGGTCGATCTGGTCGACGCGGGAATCGATGTCGCGATTCGCGTCGGCGTGCTGAAGGATTCGTCGCTGGTCGCGCGGCGGCTCGCGGTCAACCGCCGCGTGCTGTGCGCGGCCCCCGCCTATCTGGCCGCGCGCGGCACGCCGCATCATCCGTCGGATCTCGCGCGGCACGAGTGCATCATCCTGTCGGAGCAGCGCGACTGGCGCTTCGTGACGCCCGCCGGCCCGCTCGACGTGCGCGTGAGCGGCCGCCTCGTCACCGACAACGGCGAGGTGATTCGCGATGCGCTGCTCGCGGGCTTCGGCATCGCGCTGAAATCGACATGGGACGTGGCGCCCTATCTGCGCAGCGGCAAACTCGTCAGCGTGCTCGACAGCTATCCTCTCGCGGACGACGTCGCGATCTGGGCCGTGTACCCAAGCCGCGCGTTCGTGCCGCCGAAGATGCTCGCCTTCATCGACTTCGTCGCCGCGCATTTTGGCGATCCGCCGTACTGGGATCGCGAGCCGGTTGGCCTGGCGGGCGCGTAGGTGCGATGCCCGGTACGCCGCGTCAGCGCTTGCCGACCTTTGCGCCGCCCTGCTTGCGATCCGAGTTCACATCGGCATGCGCGTCGTTCTGCGTGCGTTGCTGATACTCGCCGCCGCCGCGGCGGTCGGTATCCTGCTGCCCATGCTCGATGTCGTCATGCGCCTGCTTGCCGACATGGCGCGGCTCGTCCTCGTGCTGTGACTCGGGATGCTGGTCGGCTTCATGCGGCAGCGGCGCCGCGGCTTCCTGCAACGACTTCGGATCCTTGTTCGCGTGCGGGTCGGCTTGCGGGTCGCCATCGGTGGATTGCGGCAGGGTCTTCATTGCATTGCTCCTTCGCGAAGCGCGTTCGCGCGCCAAGTACGCACGGCGAATTCGCGGGTTGGATTCAGCCACCCGGACGAGCGCTCATCGCGCGACGCCCAGACGCTTTTTCATCGCCGCGGTGATCCGCTGACGCGTCTTTGCGTAGTCGGCCCACGGGTCGTTTCTGAGGCCGTCCACGCGCTCGTGGACGTTGCGGATGCCCCATTGATCGCCGCTCGTCGTGCTCTCCAGTTCGTCCCACGCGAGCGGCACCGACACCCCGAGCCCCGGCCGCGCGCGCGCCGAGAATGCGGCCACCGTGCTCGAGCCACGGTTGTTGCGCAGATAGTCGATGAAAATCTTTTTCTTGCGATTCTGCGCGCCCATCCTGGCGCTGAAGTACTGCGGCAGCGTCGTCGCCATGTGCTGCGCGACCGCCTGCGAGAAATCCTTCACTTCGTCCCAGCCGGCCTGCTTCGCGAGCGGCACGACCACGTGCAAGCCCTTGCCGCCGCTCGTCTTGCAGAACGACTTCAGGCCCAGTTCGTCGAGCAGCGAGCGGGTTAGTTGCGCGGCCTCGACCATGCGTTCCCAGCCGAGCGACGGGTCCGGGTCGAGATCGAACACCATGCGATCGGGCTTTTCGATATTCGACGCGACCGCATTCCACGTATGAAACTCGACGGTGCCCATCTGCGCGGCGCCGACCAGCGCGGCGAGCGTGTCGATCGTGATCAGCGGAGGATGGCCCGGATCGAGTCCCGCGTGCTGCGTGACGTGCGGAATCGACAGCTTCTGGCTGTGCTTCTGGAAGAACAGCTCACCGCCGATATCCTCGGGCGCGCGCACCAGCGCGACGGGCCGCTCGCGCAGATGCGGCAGCATCCATTCGGCGATTGATTCGTAGTACTGCACCAGTTCGAGTTTGCTTGCGCCGCTGTCTTTGTCGATCACGCGATCGGGATGCGAGATGCGCACGCCGGCGATTTCGCTCTGTGCACGCGAGCGTGTTGCCGTGGTTCGGGCGGGCGCGCTTTCCTTGGCGGCGGGCCTGGCGGCGCTGGCGGTCTTGCTGGTTGCGCGCTTTTTCGGCGCACCTGTTTGCGGCGTATCGGCGCTGGCGGTTTCGGTTTGCTGTTGCACGTCGACTCCTTGTCGGGCGGTTTCCCTGACGATCTGGCGCGCCGGCTTGTCGTCGCGCAGGCTGACGAACGACGCCTGGCGCACGATGCCGTCGCCCGTCCATTCGGCGAAGTTGCATTCGGCAACGAGCACCGGCTCGACCCAATGCACGGGCGTGCGGCTGCGCTCGCGCGGTGTGCTCGCGAACGGCATGCGCTTGCTCGCGTGCGCGTCGAGCGCCTGTTTGACCGAGCGCAGCAGCGCGGCGTCGAAGCCGGTGCCGACGCGGCCTGCGTACTGCAGCCGGCCAGCGGCGTCGTAGACGCCGAGCAGCAGCGCGCCGAACGCCGAGCGGCTGCCGCCCGGCTCCGAATAGCCGCCGATCACGAACTCCTGGCGGCGCCGGCACTTCAGCTTGATCCACGACGGCGAGCGGCCCGACACATAGCTGCTGTCACGCCGCTTGCCGATGATGCCTTCGAGCGCCATGTCGCACGCGCTCCTGAGCAGCTCGTCGGCGCTGAACGCGAAGTCGTTCGAAAAGCGCAGCACGCGATCATCGACGCCTTCGAGCAGCGCCCGCAAAATCGCGCGGCGCTGTTCGAGCGGCACGTCGCGCAGGTCGTAGCCGTTCAGAAACGGCAGATCGAACAGATAGATCACGATGTCCTGCGGGCGATGCGCATCGAACGCGTTTTGCAGCAACTGGAAGTTCGGCACGTCGCGTTCATCGAGCACGACCGCTTCGCCGTCGAGCCACGCGCTTTGCACATCGAGTGCCGCGAAAGCCTCGATCTGCTTGCTGAACTTTGCGGTCCAATCGTTGCCCTTGCGCGTGAAAACGCTGACGGCACCGCCCTTCGCTTTCGAGGCGTGGTCGATGCGCGCGAGCACGCGGTAGCCGTCGAACTTGATTTCGTAGAGCCAGTCATCGCCTGGCGGCGCGCTGTCGACGAGCGTCGCCAGTTCCGGATTCAGGCTCGCGGGCAAGGCGGCTTTGACCGCGCCTTCGATCGATGGCGATGCGGCGAGTTCGCGTAGCGACTGCGCGCTGCGCGTCGCGACGATGTCGGGGCGTTTGGGATCGGCTGCGCGGCGCAAGGATGCGGATTTCGCCGGCTTGCCCGCGCTCGTGGCCTTGCCGTCGCGCGAGGTTTTCGTCTGCGCTTTCGATTGCTTCGTTTTCCTGCCTTTCGAAGCCCCGTCGGCCAGCACGCTGCCCGGCAGCTTCTTCAGCACGTCGTAGTCGCTTTCGTCGCGCGCTTCCTCGTCGCGCTCCTTGATCAGCAGCCATTGCTCCTTGTCGCCGCTGCCGCGCATGTGGCTCCGTACGAGCGTCCAGCCGCCATGTAGCTTCTCGCCGTGCAAATGAAACTTGAGCTTGCCGGCCGCGTACGACCGCGCGGCTTCGGCCGCGCCGCCCGCCGGCTCCCACGTGCCGCGATCCCACACGATCACGGTACCCGCGCCGTAGTTGCCGGGCGGAATCTCGCCCTCGAAGGTACCGTATTCGACCGGATGGTCCTCGACGTGCACCGCGAGCCGCTTGACCGACGGGTCGAGGCTCGGCCCCTTCGGAACCGCCCACGACAGCAGCGCGCCGTTCAGTTCGAGCCGGAAGTCGTAATGCAGACGCCGCGCGTCGTGCTCCTGGATCACGTAGGAGAGCGTATCGGGCGCGGCAGGCGTCGCGCGCTTGCCGGTCTTGCTCGCGGCGCGCTTGCGGGTCGTCGCGCCGGCCGGCTCCGGCGTGTCCTCGAAGCGGCGCTTGCGATGATAGTGGTCGAGCCGGTCGTTCATGGCGATGACTCCGGTGCGTTTGGTGCCATAGACGGCTCGGCCGCGCGCTCAGGCCGCCGCGCGCCGTTTGCGGGACGTTGCGGTGGTTTTCGACGTCGCGCGCCCGCTGCCGCCGCTACCGCTGCGGCTGCGCGCCGTGCTTGCCGCGCGCGGCTTTTTGCGCGCGGGCGCGGCCACCTCTTCATCGGACTCGGCCTCGCTATCGCTCTGATCCTCGTCCTCGTCGGCGGCGCGCTTGCGGCCCGTGGTGGCCTGCTTGCCCTTGCCGCGGCCAAGACTGCGGCGCAGCAGATCGGACAGGTCGAGAATGTCGGCGGACTTGCGCGACTCGTGCGGCGTTTCGACCTCGACGACCTCCTCGGTCTTGCCCGCCTGGATCTTGCGCTCGACGAGCGCCATGATGTCGTCGCGAAACGTATCGTGATACTGCATCGGGTCCCACGGCTCGCTCATGTCGTCGATCAGCTTTTTCGCCATGTCGAGTTCTTTCGCCGACACGCCGGCGGCCTTCATGCCTTCGGGCGGCACGTTGAATTCGTCGAAATTGCGCACCTCGTCGGCCCAGCGCAGTGTGTTCAGCGCGAGTATCGGACCGAGCGGAATCAGCGCCGCCAGATGCTGCTTGTTGTGCAGCACGACACTCGCGACGCCGATCTTGCCCGACGCCGTCATCGCCTCGCGCAACAGCGCATAGACTTTTTCACCCTTGCGGTCGGGCGTCAGGAAATACGGCGTATCGAGATAGAGAAACGAGATGTCGGGGGCGTCGACGAACGCGAGGATGTCGACCGTCTGCGTCGACTCGGGGTTCGCCGAGCGGATTTCGTCGTCAGACAGCACGACGTAGTGATCCTTCTCGTACTCGAAGCCGCGCACGATGTTGTCGCGGGTCACGTCCTTGCCGGTCCGCTTGTTGATCTGCTTGTAGCCGATCGGATCGATCGTGCGCTTGTCGAGCAGATTGAAGCCGACCTTCTCCGACTGCGTCGCCGGATAAAGCTGCACCGGTACGTGGACGAGCCCGAAACTGATTGCGCCCTTCCAGATCATGTGTGCCATCGCGCGCTCCCCTGTCCCATGGCCCTGAGATATCAGGCGAAGCAGCAAGCGTGCCCGCGTTTGGGCGCGCTCGACACTGCTGCCACCCGTAAAGCAGGAGCGGGTCGGCCCGGCGGCGTGCCGTCATGGGGTTGTAAGTCTTGCGACGAGGCGGCAAAACCTACGGCTTTCCTGGTGCGCGCGGTCTACGCGGCGCCCGCATCAAGGCTCGAGCAGGACCGGTACCGACGCAAACCCGCGAAACCGCACGCGACCGCCCCGCGTCGGCTCACCATCGACGCGATACGCCGGGAAGCGCTGCACGAAGCGCCCGATCGCAATCCGCGCCTCCAGCCGCGCCAGCGACAGACCCGCGCACTGATGAATCCCGAACCCGAACGCGAGATGCCGGTTCGGGTCGCGGCGGATATCGAAGCGGTCCGGCTCGGCAAACTGCTCGGGATCGCGATTGGCCGCGCCGATGCACAGCGTGACCGGCGTGCCGCGCGCTAGCGCGACGCCGCCGATCTCGGTATCGACGGTGGCCATGCGATTGCCGAGCTGGTTCGAACTCTCGAAGCGCAAGCACTCCTCGACCGCGGTGCCGATCAACTCCCGCTCGCGCAGCAGCGCGGCACGCTCGTCAGGCCACTCGCTCAGCGTGACGAGCCCGTTGCCGATCAGGTTGGTGGTCGTTTCGTGCCCGGCGTTCAGGATGAAAATGCAGTTCTGCAGCAGTTCGGCTTCAGATAGCTGCTCGTCCGGCCCCTCTCCCTGGATCAGCCGCGTCAGCACGTCGTGCTGCGGATCGCCCGGCTCGCGGCGGCGTCGTGCGACGAGACCGCGCAGATAGTCGACGAATTCGCTGACCGCGCGATTGCCGCGCTCGAACTGCGCGTCGGTCAGCGACGGCTCGAGCGCCCCCAGTATCGCGAGCGACCAGTCGCGCAGCGGCGCGCGTTCATCGTGCGGCACCTCGAGCAGATTGCCGATGACCTCGACCGGAATCGCCGCCGCGAATTCGCCGATCAGATCGATACGCCCGCGCTGCGCGGCCGCATCGAGCAGGCCGTCGACGAGCCGGATCAGGGCGGGCTCCATCGCCGCGATCGCGCGCGCGGTCAGCGCGCCGGCGATCAGCTTGCGCACCCGCGTATGGCGCGGCGGATCGTTGAACACGAGACTCGTGGTGTGATGCGTGTAGAGGAGAGAGTCGCCGTATTTCGGGCGGAACTCGACGGTCTTGTCGGAGCTGAAGGTCTTGGGGTCGCGGTAGACCGCCTGCACGTCGCGAAAGCGCGTCAGGAACAGCGAGCCGTCGGGCATGCGCCGGATTGGCTCATGGCTGCGCAGTGCGTGATAGACCGGATAGGGATCGGCGTAGAACGCCGGGCTCAGATGACGCAGATCGAAGTCGCGGGCAAGGGAGGATGCCTCGCTGGCGGTTGCCGGGGTCATGCGTTGTCTCCGTGGGGCGTCTTGTTGCGCCCGTGTGGGGTGGTGGGTTCGTGTGACCGTATTCGTTCGGCCTGCTCCATTACGGCGATGCGCCGAGCGCCGGCTTCAGCCAACGCGACGACTGCATCACATGATTCGATGCGCCAGTATGAACCGCACGCCGCCGGAGCGCACGGTAAGTCCGGCACAGCCGCCTGCGACGGGCCAACGCACGGAACCGATACAATAGCGGGATTTTCCGCGCGCCACGCGCCTCTTTCTTCCCGCGTCACCGGTCGTCCATGAACCTCGTCATTCAAAGCGTCGCCCCCCTTTCCGCCGACCACCACAAAACGCTCGTCGCGCTCGCACGCGGCTCGCACGCCGCCGTCATCGACGAGCACGCGATTCGCATCGCCGACGCGAACCTCGCGCAACGCGCCGACGTCGAAGCGTATTGCTATGCGCATCAACTCGACTACGCGTTTGTCGAAACCGGCCGCCAGTTGAGCGACTTCGGCCTCGTCGCGATGGACATGGATTCGACGCTGATCACGATCGAGTGCATCGACGAAATCGCCGATTTCTGCGGGCTCAAAGCCGAAGTCGCGGCGATCACCGAGGCTGCGATGCGCGGTGAGATCAAGGACTTCAACGAGAGCCTGATTCGTCGGGTCGCGCTGCTGAAAGGGCTCGACGCCAGCGCGCTCGAGCGCGTGTACGAGGAGCGGCTGCGGTTTTCGCCGGGCGCCGAACGCATGCTGGCCGGCGCGAAACAGGCGGGCCTGAAAACGCTGCTCGTGTCGGGCGGCTTCACGTTCTTCACCGCGAAGCTGAAGACGCGCCTTGGGCTCGATTTCACGCGCGCGAACACGCTTGAAATCATCGACGGCAAGCTGACCGGCAATGTGATGGGCGAGATCGTCAATGCCGACGTGAAAGCGCGCACGCTGCGCGAAACCTGCGCGACGCTCGGCATCGAACCGTCGCGCGCAATTGCGATGGGCGACGGCTCGAACGACCTGAAAATGATGGCCGAAGCGGGACTCTCCGTTGCATTCCGGGCGAAGCCGGTGGTGCGGGAAGCAGCCAGCGTGTCGTTCAATTTCGTTGGACTGGACGGTTTGCTGCGGTTGGTTTGAGGCTGGCGCTCGAAGGAGCCGTTATCGCGTCGGCACAACGACCGACACGCTAGCGAGCCGCGCGAACCGTTGCGTTATCTATTGAAAATGGCCGGCAGGAACAGCGCGAACATGCCGATGGAAATCAGGATGCTGAAGATCAACACGCCCTTCATGATGCGATCGTGATTTTTGCCTATTTCCAATGACAGGATAAATTGTTTCATAAGCTCCTCCACAAGACAGAACAAGTATAAGAGCTGCACTATCCAATAAAACTAATTGAGGTAAATGTGCAGGGCCGCGGATAGAAGCGCCGCCAGGCAGGTCATGAAAATTGACGTGCCTATCGCCCCACGTGATAGCGCGCCAACCACGGACTCGGTCTGCCGGTGATCGATAACGGTGCCGAAGCCGTCCCGCCGCACCTTGAGTAAGCACGCCATCACGGCTATGGAACAGGCGAACGCCAACCCGCAAAACCCAACGATCCCCAACGCAAGCATCGACGTCTCCCCGCTGCCCTGCTCCAAGGCCATCACCGCCTCATAAATCGCGGCGGCGCAAAGTCCGATCGCACACCAGAACAGTTGCCCGTCCTCGACCGACGCCGCAATCATCGTCCTGGCAACGCGCCAGCCATACGCGGGCGCGACGAGCGCGAGCGTAAAGATCGGCCCGGCAATCGGCACCGCAAGGTTCAGCAACAGCCAGAAGAAAAGATTCATCCAAGCCCCTCCCCCGAGCACCGCAACGTTATCCGGCAAGCACACGATCGTAGCGTCGCGAAGCGGCATCGAACATTCGGCCGAACGGTCGGGTCTGCCTGATACTCAGGGCAACAAAAAAGCCCGCCGGGAACACATCCCGGCGGGCTTCTCGAACAACGTGTCGAACAGGGCTAACGCGTGTTAAGCCAGCTTGGCCAGGCTCTGCTCGATATCCGCACGCAGGTCCGCCTCGTCTTCCAGACCGATATAGAAGCGCACCAACGTGCCGCGATGCGGCCACTGCGCCGCAGTGCGCATCGACGCGATGTCGTACGGCATCGCGAGGCTATGCGCGCCGCCCCAGCTCCAGCCGAGCGAAAACAGTTCGAGCGACTCGCAAAACGTGTCGATCCGCGCCGCGCTGTACCGTTCGTCGAACACCACCGAGAACAGTCCGCCCGCGCCGCTGAAATCGCGCTTGTACACTTCGTGCCCCGGACAGTCGGCGAGCGCCGGATGCAACACCGCGACGATTTCCGGCCGGCTCTTCAACCACGTCGCGAGCGACAGCGCCACGCGATCGTGCTGCGCGAAACGCAACTGCATGCTCGGCAGGCTGCGCAGGATCAGCGAGCAGTCGTCCGAGGACACGCCGATGCCCATACGCATGCGCGCCGCCTTCAGCTTCACATGCACGTCACGGTCGACCGTGATCGTCGCGCCCATCAGCACGTCGCCGCCGCCCGACTGGTATTTGGTCAGCGCCTGCACCGAGATGTCGACGCCGTGGTCGAACGGCCGGAACGCGAGGCCCGCGGACCACGTATTGTCGATCGCGGTGACGACCTTGCGCGCGCGCGCCGCCGCCGTGATGGCCGGTACGTCGGGCACTTCCATCGTCACCGAGCCGGGCGCCTCGATCCAGATCAGGCGCGTGTTCGGCTGGATCAGACTGGCGATGCCCGCGCCGATCAGCGGATCGTAGTAGCGCGCCGTGATACCGAAATCGCGCGCGAGCCAGTCGCCGTGGTCGCGGTTCGGCGAGTACACGTTATCGGGAATCAGCACGTCGTCGCCGGCCTTCACGAGGCCGAAGTAGACGTTCGAGATCGACGACAGCCCCGACGGCTGCAGCAGCGCATGATTGCCACCCTCGATCGCGGCGAGGCGCTGAGCGAGCGCGATCTGCGTCGGCGTCGCATGCAGGCCGTAGCGCCATTGCGCGTCGTTTTTCCAGTCGAGCGCGCGCATCGCGGCGAGGTCGGGAAACACCACCGTCGACGCGCGCGTGACGGGCGTCGAGAACGATTCGAAGCCCGGCGTGATCTGGTCCTCGGCACGCACGATGCGGGTCTGCAGGCCATGTTTGAATGTGGATTCAGTCATGTGAAGCTCGGTGAAAAACATAGTGAAGCGAGCCTGAAGCAACGGCCGCGCTGCGCGATTCCGGATGCCCGGCGCGCGTGCGTATCAGTCACCCGTTTGCAGGTTGCTGACGCCGCCCACTGGGTGCCCGCCGGCAGCGGGTGCCGGCGCGGGAGCCGCCGCTGCGCCGTTGGCCGCGGCCGGTTGCGGTGAGGGGGCTGCAGGCCTCGTCGCCGCACCGCCGGCCGAACCGGCCAACGGCACCGCCTGCCCTGCCGCCAGCGGCTTCAGGTTGAATTCCTGCGGGTTCGAATCGTCGACGTTCATGCGGTCGCCTTCGAGCGAGCCGTCCGCCGCGAACTTGCCGACCCAGTTGCCGGTGATATGCGTGCCGTCGTTCGATTCCTCGACTTCGAGCGTATCGCCGTCGCGATCGCCGGCGATCAGAATCACCTCGCCGCTATCGGTGTACTGATACTCGCCGTGCACGCCAGATGGATCGTCGGTCTTGGGCCCGAGCCGCAGCACGATCGGCCGCGCGCCGAGCGTGCCCACGTAGCGCGGAAACTTCGCGAACTCGGGGCTCGGTTTCAGCGGCAGCTGGATCGGCGGCGGCGCGGCCAGTGCCTTGACCGCATCGCTTTCGGCCCACGCCTGCGACGGCATCCACAGCACCGTGCCCGTGCACAACAGCGCGGCGGCACTCACCACCACGCCGGCACGCCGGCGCAAGGCGCTTGTTGCCGAACCCTTCGTCACTTTCGCTTCCTGCATCCCGTCGATCCTTGTTGCTGGTTCCTGCTTGCTACCTATGTCGCGCCGGCCTGCCGTGCGCGCTCACAGACGCTCGAAAACCGCCGCGATCCCCTGCCCGCCGCCGATGCACATCGTGACGAGCGCATAGCGCCCGCCGATGCGCTGCAGCTCGTACAGCGCCTTCACGGTGATCAGCGCGCCGGTCGCGCCGATCGGATGGCCGAGCGAAATGCCCGAGCCGTTCGGATTGACCTTGGCCGGATCGAAGCCGAGCTCCTTGCTGACCGCGCAGGCCTGCGCGGCGAATGCCTCGTTGGCCTCGATCACGTCGAGATCGGCGACCGTGAGACCCGCCCGCTCGAGCGCCTTGCGACTCGCCGGCACCGGGCCGATGCCCATATACGCCGGATCGACGCCCGCATGCGCGTACGACACGAGCCGCGCCAACGGCTTCACGCCGCGCCGCTCGGCGACGCCACGCTCCATCAGTACGACGGCCGCGGCCGCATCGTTGATGCCCGACGCGTTGCCCGCCGTCACCGTGCCGTTTTCCTTCGCGAACACCGGCTTCAACTTCGCGAAGTCTTCCGCCGTTGCGTTCAGCCTCGCGTGCTCGTCCGTGTCGAACACGACGTCGCCCTTCTTCGACGCAATCGTGATCGGCAGAATCTGTTCCTTGAAGTAGCCGCTCATGATCGCGTGGGCCGCGCGACGATGCGACTCGAGCGCGAGCGCGTCCTGCGCGTCGCGCGAGATCTCGTACTTGCGCGCGACGTTCTCGGCGGTCACGCCCATGTGGATCGACTGGAAAGGATCGTTGAGCGCGCCGACCATCATGTCGACGAGACGCGCGTCGCCCATGCGCTGTCCGAAGCGCGCGGCCGGCATCGAGTAAGGCGCGCGGCTCATGTTTTCAGCGCCGCCGCCGATCGCGATATCGGCATCGCCGAGCAGCACGCTCTGCGCGGCCGACACGATGGCCTGCAAGCCCGAGCCGCACAGCCGGTTCACGGTCAGCGCGGGCGTATGCTGCGCGACCCCGCCGTTGATCGCCGCGACGCGCGCGAGATACATGTCTTTCGGCTCGGTGTGCACGACGTTGCCGAACACGACGTGTCCGACTTCGTCGCCCGACACGCTCGCGCGCTCGAGCACTTCGCGCACCACGCGCGCGCCGAGATCGGTCGGCGCGAAATCCTTCAGGCTGCCGCCGAACGTGCCGATTGCCGTGCGCACACCACTTACCACCACTACGTCCCGTTGCATCGCCCGTCCCTCCTGTTGTCTCTCCAGTCCGCCTGGATGATTGCACCAGCGCGGGCCATGCTGCGCCGCGCGCGGCTTACGTAAAACCTAGTTCGCCAGCCGCCGCTCGACGGTCTCGCGCGACGGAATCGGCGCGACCGCGCCATAACCTTGCGTGGACAGCGCGGCGGCAACGTTCGCGTAGCGCGCGGCGGCAAATGGATCGTCGCCCGCGACGATGCGCGCGATGAAGGCGCCGCCGAAGCAGTCGCCGGCGCCGGTCGCATCGACCGCGTCGACGACATGGCCCGGCACGACGCGCCGCTCGTTCGGCGTCGCGATATACGAGCCGTCCTTGCCGAGCTTCAGCGCGACCACGCCCGGCCCATGCGACAGCAGAAAATCGACGATCTCGTCACGGCCGGTCAGCCCCGTCAGTTCGGTCACATCGTCCCAGCTCGGCAGGCAGATGTCAGTCTGGCGGATCGCCTCGAGCATCACCGCGCGCGCCCGCGCCAGCGGCCACAGCTTAAGACGCAGATTGGTGTCGAAGCTCACGCGCGCGCCATTCGCGCGCGCATGCGCGATCGCTTCGAGCGCGGCGTCGCAGGCGCTGACGCTGATCGCGAGACTGATGCCGGACAGATGGACGACCTTCGCCGCCGCGAGCGCGTCGCGCGGCAGATCGGCGGGTGCATAGCGGCTCGCCGCCGAGCCCGCGCGCAGATAGTCGAACGCGTGGCCGTTGGGGCCGTGAGACACGAAGTAGACGCCGGTCGACGCCTGCGCATCGATGCGCACGAACGACGTGTCGACCTGCTCGCGCTCCCACAGATCGACCAGCAGGCGTCCGAAATGATCGGCGCCGACCGCCGACACGAAGCCGGTCCTCGCACCCTGGCGCGCGGCCGCGATGCAGAAGTTCGACGTGTCGCCGCCGAAGCCTTGCAGGTAGTTCGGTTGATCCTTCGCCGACTGGTTGAATTCGATCATCGCCTCGCCGAGCGCGAGGATGTCCGGTGTGTGAGCTTCAGGCTGTGCGGCCGCGCTGTGCGTCATCGCTTAGACCTCGCCCCACAAATCGTGGCCGTCCGCACCGGTGATCTTCACCGATACGAAATCGCCGACCTTGTAGCGCTTCGACGCCTTGGCGGACGGCGCGATATAGACGACGCCGTCGATCTCCGGCGCATCCGCCGCGGTGCGGCCAATGCCGCCGTCCGCGTTGATTTCGTCGACGAGCACCTTCAGCGTCTTGCCGACCTTCCTCGCGATGCGCTTGGCCGACACCTGCTCGGCCACTTCCATGAAGCGCGCGCGACGTTCCTCACGCACTTCATCGGGCAGCGCGCCGTCGAGTTCATTCGCGCTCGCGCCTTCGACCGGCGAATACGCGAAACAGCCGACGCGATCGAGCTCCGCCTCGCGGATGAAATCGAGCAGCGTCTCGAACTGCTCTTCGGTCTCGCCCGGAAAGCCGGCGATGAACGTGCTGCGGATCGTCAGATCGGGGCAGATCTCGCGCCAGGCCTTGACGCGCTCCATCACCTTCCCGGCGTTGGCCGGGCGCTTCATGCGCTTCAGCACTTCCGGATGCGCGTGCTGGAACGGCACGTCGAGATACGGCAGCACATGGCCCTTGTACGGACCCTCGGCCATCATCGGAATCACTTCGTCGACGCTCGGATACGGATACACGTAATGCAGACGCACCCACGCACCGTATTGCGCGGCGAGTTCGCCGAGCGCGGCGACCAGATCCGTCATGCGCGTCTTGATCGGCTTGCCGTTCCAGAATCCGGTGCGGTATTTGACGTCGACGCCATATGCGCTCGTGTCCTGCGAGATCACGAGCAGTTCCTTCACGCCGGACTTGAACAGGTTCTCCGCTTCGAGCATCACTTCCGCGACCGGGCGCGACACCAGATCGCCGCGCATCGACGGGATGATGCAGAACGTGCAGCGGTGATTGCAGCCTTCGGAAATCTTCAGGTACGCGTAGTGGCGCGGCGTGAGCTTGACGCCCGCGGCGGGCACCAGATCGACGAACGGATCGTGCGGCTTCGGCAGATGGCTGTGCACCGCCTGCATCACCTCGCCGAGCGCGTGCGGGCCGGTTACGGCGAGCACCTTCGGATGCACTTCCTCGATCAGCCCCGAGCCGCTCGCACTCTTCTTCGCACCGAGGCAACCGGTGACGATCACCTTGCCGTTTTCGTTGAGCGCTTCGCCGATCGCGTCGAGGCTTTCCTGCACGGCTTCGTCGATGAAGCCGCAGGTGTTGACGACCACGAGGTCCGCGCCGTCATAGGTGCCGGAGATTTCATAGCCTTCGGCGCGCAACTGGGTGATGATCTGCTCGGAATCGACGAGGGCCTTGGGGCAGCCGAGGGATACTATACCTATACGCGGAGAATCAGACTTACTAACGGCTTGCAGCTTTGACATGTGGGGCTTCTTGGAATGACAGCAAAGTCGAGAGTTTACAGCTATTTACGCTTCTCGGACCCAAAACAAGCGGCCGGCAGCAGCGCCGACCGTCAAATGGAATACGCAAACCGCTGGGCGGCCGAACACGGCATGCAGCTGGACGAAACCCTGTCCCTGCGCGACGAAGGACTGTCCGCCTACCACCAGCGCCACGTCAAGCAGGGGGCGCTCGGGGTCTTCCTTGTCGCCGTCGATGAGGGACGGATCGCGCCCAGGTCGGTATTGGTCGTAGAAGGCCTCGACCGTCTGAGCCGCGCGGAGCCGATTCAGGCCCAAGCACAGCTAGCCCAGATCATCAACGCAGGCATTACCGTAGTCACAGCCAGTGACGGACGCGAGTATAACCGCGAGAAGCTGAAGGCTCAGCCGATGGACTTGGTTTACAGCCTTCTGGTGATGATCCGCGCCCACGAAGAATCGGACACTAAAAGTAAGCGGGTAAAAGCGGCGATCCGCCGACAGTGCCAGGGGTGGCTAGCTGGGACGTTTCGTGGAATTATCCGGAACGGAAAGGATCCGCATTGGACGTGTGTCGGCGAAGGCAACCGTTTTGAACTCGAACCTGAGCGCGCGCTCGCCGTTCGCACCATGATCGACATGTTCAGACGGGGCCACGGCGCCGTCCGTACCATCCGTGAACTGGACCAGCGCGGCTTGTCTATTACCGACGGCGGAAACCAGTCCCAACATATATATAGGATCATCCGAAACCGTGCGCTGATCGGCGAGAAAACCCTCGAGGTCGACGGCGAAACCTATCGGCTGCCGCACTACTACCCAGCTCTTCTAACTGACACGGAATTCGCCGAACTTCAACATTTGGCCGAACAGCGGGGCAGGCGCAAAGGCAAGGGTGAAATCCCCGGGATCGTGACAGGGCTCGGCATTACGTATTGTGGGTACTGCGGCACAGCCGTCATCGGCCAGAATCTGCTGACCCGGAAACGCAAGGAAAACGGACATCCGCAAGACGGTCACCGGCGGCTTATCTGCGTCGGATATTCCCATAATGCGGGATGCAGAGTGGCCGGAAGCTGCAGTGTCGTGCCCGTTGAGCGGGCAGTCATGAACTTCTGTGCCGATCAAATGAACCTAACCCGCCTACTTGAGGGCGACGACGGGTCGACCGCGTTGGCCGGCCGCCTGGCACAAGCCCGACAGCGCGCCAAAGATCTCGAGGTGCAGATTGCGCGCATCACTGACGCGATGTTGGCAGACAGCGACGCTCCTCCGATAGCGTTCGCCAAGAAAGCAAGAGAACTCGAGACGCAACTCGCCGCCGAGCAGAATCAGACTGAGGCGCTTGAGCACGAACTCGCGGCGTGGGCGAATAAGACGACGCCGGCAGCAGCTGAGGCCTGGGCGGAACTCGTGCAAGGCGTCGAAGACCTTGACTATGACGTGCGCACTCAGGCCCGACAACTTGTCGCCGACACGTTCAGCAAGATCGTCGTTTTCCGGAAGGGATTCAGTTTGGCGAACAATCCCGACGACACAATCGACCTACTACTTATCGCCAAGCATGGCAACACGCGCATGCTGCGGGTCGATCGCCGGACAGGCGCATGGAAGGCGGCTGAAGATTTGGACTTGTTTGGCGTCGCGGCACGCGATATACCGTTGCCACCAAGTTCAACTGCGGCTTAACTCCTGTCTTCGCCCTCGGCATCAAGCCCGCACTGCTTTAGATACCTGCGTCTTGCCCACCCCACTCTCTTGGGCGACGACGTGCGAATCGACATGATGCTCGAGCAGTCCATTGGAGCCCCGGAGCACACAATCGTTGCGCGCGGCGGCGGTTGTCGTCCGAACTCGATACCGATTGAAAAAAGCCCGCGCGAGGCGGGCTGAAAATCACGAAGCCGTGCACCGGACCGCTGGCATAATGATTTTTCAATGACTCAGGGCGATACTTGGCCCTGCGCATTAAAATGTGCCTTAGTGACAGCAATTTATATTGACAACGTGTTGCCCGGTGATAAATTGAACCTGTGATCGAGCAACAACTCGCCAGAGCCGGCGGCAAGGTCAAGGATGGTTTAAGGCAATAAAGGCGTACATCACCGCCATCATGGCGTAGAGCCATGACATAACAAGATAGTAGTTGTCCATGTTGCGATCCTGAAAAGGGTTAAAAACGTGCGATCTAGGGAAACGCTGATTTATTCAGCTCGGTGGTCATCGCTGGCGTAGCCGAGGACGTTATAGAAGAAGGCAGTTTACGGAACAGACTCACGATGATGAA
>NZ_JACHDM010000013.1:0-205371 GCF_014201065.1 Paraburkholderia sp. Cpub6 | reverse complement strand
GCCTTGACAACTTTCTGCTCATAGAAGCCATCAACCCACGCGTGAACGCGAGCGCCGGATGCGAGGGTTTCGCTTGCCCGAACGCACGCAGTCATTTCTGTCATGCTTCGGTCCGATCCGCCAGCACTTCGCGCTCAAGCGTCATCTGCTACGCGCCTCGCTCTATCGCAAACAGCTCGCCGCGCGATTTGAAGCCTGGCGTCTCTTCACTGGCATTGCCCAAGCTCCGTCCACCGTGTTCTGAGACACGACTGTCCTTGCCGATATCTCGTCATGGAGTCAGCAACGTGACAGCGCCCGCGGATCGGATCGCCGGGAAGCTCTGAATGTATGTGTGCCGGACCTTTGGTGGCGCAATCCGACGAATACCTCCCCGTAACCTCGGCTTTTCGAACGATTGACCGCCGGGGAAGTACTCGACAATTCGTAGGTATGCGAGGCGAGTCCCAGCGCGGGGTCGCCTCCCGAACGACGAAACGGTATTCGTCACCACGTGCACTTTGTCGAGGCAGGCATGTCAAGCAACATTACGATCACGGACGAACTCGTCGCTGAAATCGCAAACCGGTTGGCCGAAGAGGGCGAGAAGGTGTCTCCGGTAGCCATCTGGTCCGAAGTCCATACAGGCTCGGTGGTCGCGGTGGCAGCGGCATTGCGCAAGTGGCGTGAAACGCGCGCCCCGCGGGTGCCGCAGGTCGTCGAACGTCCTGCGTTGCCGGAAACCGTGACCGACACCATGCGCGATGCGCTCGACCGGCTGTGGAGCTCGGCGCAGGATGAAGCGGAACGCGCGGTGGCGCGACGCCTCGCCGCGATGCGCCAGCGCGTCGAGGACGCCAGCGACGAGCGCGACGACGCGCTTGCGGAACTGCAAACCACCGTCCAGGAACTCGATGCGCTGCAAGTCCAACTGGATAAGATGACGAGCGCCTACGACGAGAAAGTCGACGCAGTAGCCGGTCTCGAAGAGGACATTGCGCTCGCCGTGCAACGGACCGACGCGGCGGAGAAGCGCGCGCAGGAACTTGCCGAGCGCGTTTCGCTCCTCGAAGCGGAACTGCAGAGCGCGGAACTGGCCGCGGAGCGCCAAGCGGTTTCGCACGAGGAGACCGACGCCGCGGGCGAGGGCGAGGTGGCGAACGAGTCGGCTGGGTCAGTCGTCGAAACGCCGGCCGACGAAACGGAGCGTGCGGCGCTGGAAGCGGCGCATTCCGAAGCGGTCGCTCGTCTTCAAAGCGAGCTCGAAGCGATTCGCGCGGAGCTGCAGGCCGAGCAGGAAGCGCACGCGGCCCGCCGGGAAGAGGTCGCGGGCACGCAGGCTGAACGCAATGCCGCCGCACTTGAATTGCAGAATGTCCAGACGCAGATCGCCAGCCTGACCGATGAGCGTGACGCGGGCGCCTCCGAAATCGCGAGACTGTCGGCCAGCTTGTCGGAGGCGCAGGAGCGTGCCGACGCGGAGCAGCAGCGCGCGGCCGAACTGGCCGAAAGCGCGGTGGCGAGCGAGAACGTCGCGGGCCTGGAGTCGGCGTCGCCGGTGACTGCCGACTCTCAGCAGCTCGAGGCATTGAAGGCGCAGATGACGCGCGACGCGGACGCGCATGCCGCCGCAATTGCCGAAGCGCGGGAGACCGTCAGGAAATGGTCCGACTACTCGAACGCACTGAAGCAGCAACTGGCTCAGGCGAATGAAAAAATGGTCGTCGTCCTTGCCCGCGGCGCAGGCGAAGCGACATTGAGCCGCCGGCTTGCCGCTGAACTGGCCCAGCTCAAGCCGGAGCATGAATTGCTGCGCAAGGAGATTCAGCAGCAGGTGGTCGTCGAAACGATCAACGCTCACCTCGAGAAACAAGGCTACCGCTACGACGAGAAGACGGGTGCGGTGTCGAAGCTGAACACCGAAACCTCTCCAGCGTGACGGGATCGTCGATGGGATGGCGCGCGTCGCGAGCATGGCGACGCGCAATGGGCTCGTAGGGAGGGCCTGTGCATGGCGCTTTGACCCCGGTCCGATAGTCAGCGTGCGGCACGGCCAGGCGTAGAATTGCGGGCGCAGCGGCGAGTCCATTCGTCGCTGGACCGGAGACCGACGGCTGATGGAAATCAAGTGGATCGAAGACTTCATCGCGCTCGCCCGCTATCAGAGCTTTTCCCGGGCGGCGGAGTTTCGCAACGTCACGCAATCGGGTTTCAGCAGACGGATCCAGTCGCTCGAACAATGGGTCGGCGCCGATCTCGTCGATCGCAGCGGCTTTCCGCCGACCCTGACCCCGGCGGGGCAACTGTTTCGTGACGCGGCCGAAGACATCCTCGACAAGCTGTTCGACACGCGCGCCATCATTCGCACCGAACAGCGCATCGCCGGCACGAGTCTGCAGATCGCAGCCGGCCACACGATCGCGCTCAACTTCCTGCCCGCGTGGCTGCGCACGCTGTCGAAGCATGTCGGCGAAGTGCGCGCGCGCGTGATTCCGGCGAACGTGCACGATTCGATACTGATGCTGGTCAACGGCAACTGCGAGCTGATGTTCGCTTATCACCATCCGCAGCTGCCGTTGCATCTCGATCCGACCAGGTATGAATGCGTGACCGTGGGCGTCGATACTTTCATGCCGGTATGCAGGCCCAATCAGCGGCTTGCGCACGTGTACCGTCTGCCCGGCGTGATCGAACATCCGATGCCGTTCATCGCCTATACGGAGACGAGCTACTTTGGGCGCTGCTTCGCGTTGCTGATGGAGCAGAGCAAAGCGTCGCCCGCCTTGCATCTTCACTATGAATCCGACATGGCCGAGGTCGTGAAGAAGCTCGTGCTGGAAGGCGAGGGTGTCGCCTGGCTGCCGAAGAGCTCGATCGCCGCCGAACTCGACAGCGGCCAGCTTGTCTCCGCCGGCCGCTCCGAATGGCAACTGGAGCTGGAGTTGCGCGTGTATCGCGACCTCACGAACCGCACTGAACTGCTCGATACGCTGTGGCGGCATCTGCGGGCCTCGTCGGGGTCAGCCGAATAGCGCAGATAGGGTTATCCCGCGTTATGCGAAACTTGCATAGCCGTATGCAACACTAGCATTCACGTCTTTTCTGCCGTCTCTAGAATTCCGTCCAGTCACAAATAATCTCAGGACGGAGACACATGAAGAATCGGCTTACCCTCTACATCCTCGCCGGCATGCTGCTCGGCGTGGCCGTCGGTTATGTCTGCAATCGCACGGCGGCCGATGCCGCGCAGGCGAAGGAGATCGCCGGCTACTTTTCCATCGTCACCGATATCTTCCTGCGGCTCGTGAAGATGATCATTGCGCCGCTGGTGTTCGCCACGCTCGTGTCAGGTCTCGCCGGCATGGAAGGCACGAGCGACGTGCGCCGCATCGGTCTGCGCTCGATCGCGTGGTTCCTGTGCGCGTCGCTGTTCTCGCTCGCGCTCGGCCTCGTGCTCGCGAACCTGCTGCAACCGGGCGCGGGCTTGCACATGTCCCAGACGAGCGCTGACGTGGCCACCGGCCTCAACACGTCGAGCCTGAACTTCAAGGACTTCGTCACACACGCGTTCCCCACCAGCATCGTCGATGCGATGGCGCGCAACGATATCCTGCAGATCCTCGTCTTCTCGGTGATGTTCGGCATCGTGCTCAGCGTGATCAAGTCCGACCCGCGCGTCGCGCCGCTGATCGCGGGCGTCGAAGGGCTCGTGCCCACCATGCTGAAACTGACCGACTATGTGATGCGTCTCGCGCCCGTCGGTGTGTTCGGCGCGCTGGCATCGGCGATCACGGTGCATGGCCTCGACGTGCTGACGACGTACGGCAAGCTCGTCGCCAGCTTCTATACGGGGCTCGCGCTGCTGTGGGCGGCGCTGATCCTCGCCGGCTACGCGTTTCTCGGCAAGCCGGTCTGGGCCTTGCTCAAGGCGATCCGCGAACCCGCGATGCTGGCGTTCTCCACCGCGAGCAGCGAGGCGGCGTATCCGCGCCTGACGGAGAAGCTGGAGGAATTCGGCGTCGACAAGAAAGTGGTCGGCTTCACGTTGCCGCTCGGCTATGCGTTCAATCTCGACGGCTCGATGATGTATCAGGCCTTCGCCGCGATCTTCATCGCGCAGGCGTTCGGCATCGACATGCCGATCGGCACGCAGATCGTGATGCTGCTCGTGCTGATGGTGAGCAGCAAAGGCATGGCGGGTGTCGCGCGCGGCTCGGTGGTGGTCGTCGCGGCCGTGGCGCCGATGTTCCATCTGCCGCCATCGGGCGTCGTGCTGGTGCTCGCGATCGACCAAATTCTCGACATGGGGCGCACGGCGACCAACGTGATCGGCAACAGCATCGCGACGGCAGCCATCGCGAAGTGGGAGGGCCAGCGCGTGACGCGGCAGGAACGCCGCACGGCGATGGCGACGGCTTCGTTCGGCCAGCTCGAAGGCGAGACGAAATGAGCGGCATCGACGCAACGGCTGCCACGAGCGCGCGCAAGTTCGGCGTGGTGGGCGGGCTCGGCCCGCTCGCGAGCGCGGACGTGTTCTTCAAACTGATCAAATCGACGCCGGCCACGCGCGACGCCGAGCACTTCGATGCGATTTTCGAGCAGCAGCCGTTTCGCAGCGCCGATGCCGACAGCGAGACGTTGACGCAGCGCAAGCTGTACATCTTCGATCTGATCAGCAGCTTCGAGAAGCGCGGCGTGACGACTGTCGTGCTGCCGTGCTTCCTGAGTCACACGTTCATCGACGAACTGAAGGCCAATTCGCCGCTGCAGATCGTCGACATGATCGATGCGGTGCGCAGCCACGTGCGCAGAAGATTTCCCGCGGTGCGCCGCGTGGGCGTGCTCGCGTCGGCGCATACGCGGCGCAGGCGCCTGTTCGAGAAGTACTTCGCGGCGCCCGAGTTCGAAGTGATCCACCCGCGCATCGGCGACGGCATCGATTTCGTCACCGAGGCCGTTTATGGCGAGGATGGCGTGAAGAGCGGCAATCTGCGTGGCCGTCCGGCCGAGTTGCTGCGGGCGGCGTGCGAGGACCTGATCGAACAGGGCGCCAACGTCATCGTGCCGGGGCTCACCGAGATCGCGCTGGTCGCGGACGAACTCGGTGCGTTGCGCGTGCCGCTCGTCGATTCGAACCTGGCTTATGCGCAGTACGTGGTGTCCGGCCAGTACCACACGCCCGAGACGATCTTCAAGGTCGGCGTGGTGGGTGGCGTGGGTCCGGCGGCCACCGTCGATTTCATTCACAAGATCGTGCGCGCGACGCCCGCGCGGCGCGATCAGGACCACCTCAAGCTGCTCGTCGAGCAGAACCCGCAGATCCCGGATCGCACGGAGAATCTGATCGGCGATGGACCCGACCCGACCATCTCGCTCTATGCGACCTGCAAGAAACTCGAAACGGGCGGCGCGGATCTGATCGCGATCCCGTGCAATACGGCGCATGCCTTCGTCGAGCGGATACAGCCTTATCTCGGCGTGCCGATCGTCAATATGCTGACCGTGACGGTGCGTTATCTGCGCGAGTCGTTTCCCGCGCTGCGCTCAGTCGGCGTGCTCGCGACTTGCGGCACGCTCGCGAGCGGCGTCTACGAAAAGGCGCTCGAATCGCACGGCTTGCGGCAGGTCGTCCCGGCTCCCGCGCTGCAGGCGCGCGTGATGGACGCGATCTACGGCAAGGAAGGCGTGAAGGCCGGATTCACGGCGGGGCAGTGCCAGCAAGACCTCGCCGCGGCGATCGACGGGCTTATCGCCGACGGCGTCGAAGTAATCGTTCTCGGCTGCACGGAACTGCCGCTGCTGATTCGCGGGCCATATGGGATCGGCGCGAACGGCGCGCGCGTGAGCGTGGTCGATCCGACCGACGTGCTCGCGAAGCAGTGTGTCGCCTGCGCGACAGCGCCGCCTCGATAACCCAACCGCATCACCCAGTCAATGCGACGGACCTGCACACGAGGTGTGCCGGATGACCCCGCTCGCCTGTCGATTTCAGAACCTGAGAGGTAATCATGCTTGCACCGACCGAACGTATCGAACACGACCTTCTCGGCGATCTCGCCGTGCCCGCGAGCGCGTACTACGGCGTACACACGCTGCGCGCGCTGCAAAACTTTCCCATCACGGGTATTCCGATCTCCGTGTATCCGAACCTCGTCAACGCACTGGCGAGCGTGAAAGAAGCCGCCGCGCTCGCGAATTACGATCTCGGCCTATTGAGCGCAGTGAAGATGCAGGCCATCGTGCACGCATGCAGGCAAGTGCGCTCAGGCACCGCGCACGAGCATTTCGTCGTCGACGTGATTCAGGGCGGCGCGGGCACGTCGACCAACATGAACGCGAACGAGGTCATCGCCAATCTCGCGCTCGAACATCTCGGGCAACAGCGCGGCGAATACGCGGTTCTCCATCCGAACGAGGACGTGAATCTCGGCCAGAGCACCAACGACGTCTATCCGACCGCGCTCAAGATCGCCACGTACGCGGGCATCATGCAACTGGTCGACGCGATGGGCGTGTTGCGCGCATCGTTCGAACGCAAGGCGGTGGAATTCGGCAACGACCTGAAGATGGGCCGCACGCAGCTTCAGGACGCCGTACCGATGACGCTCGGCCAGGAGTTCAGCACCTTCGCTGTGATGCTCGGCGAAGACGAAGAGCGGCTGAAGGAAGCGGCCCAGCTCATCTGCGAGATCAATCTCGGCGCGACGGCGATCGGCACCGGCATCAATACACATCCGGAATACGCGCAGCTTGCATGCAGGCACTTGAGCGAAATAACCGGTATCGCGTTGACCACGTCGCCGAATCTGATCGAAGCGACGCAGGATGTCGGTTCGTTCGTGCAGCTCTCCGGCGTACTGAAGCGCGTCGCCGTAAAACTCTCCAAGACCTGCAACGATCTTCGCCTGCTTTCGAGCGGTCCTCGCGCGGGCCTCGGCGAAATCAACCTGCCGCCGGTGCAGGCGGGTTCGAGCATCATGCCGGGCAAGGTGAATCCGGTGATTCCGGAGGTCGTCAACCAGATCGCGTTCGAAGTCATCGGCAACGATGTGACGGTGAGCTTCGCCGCCGAAGCGGGGCAGCTCCAGCTCAACGCGTTCGAGCCGATCATCGCGCACAGCCTGTTCAAGAGCGTCGCCCATTTACGCGCAGGGTGCCTCACGCTCGCGTCGAAATGCGTCGACGGCATTACCGCGAATCACGAGCGGCTGCGCGCGATCGTCGAGAGCTCGATCGGCATCGTGACCGCGCTGAACCCGTACATCGGCTATACGCACTCGACCGAAGTCGCGAAGGAAGCGCTTGCGTCGGGCAAAAGCGTCGCGCAGATCGTGATCGACAAAGGGCTGTTGAGTCAGGCGCAGCTCGACGAGATTCTTCAACCCGCCATGCTGACGCAACCAAGAAAGATGTCGTCGGCGGCGTGAGCGACGAAGGTTGTTCCGGTCACAGGTCGCGTGCATACGCACGCGACTCTTTTAAACGATGGAGGAGAGAAAGATGAACGGCAACACGATCGATCGAAAAGCAAGACGGCTGTGCGGTTCGGCGGCACTGCTGATCGCGGCACTTGCCGCGGGTACCTGCGTACAGGCTGCCGACGCGCCATCGCAACAGGCAAGCGCCGTCACGGCAACGCCGCGTGTTCTGGTGCTGGCCACCGGCGGCACCATCTCGGGAACCGCCGATCCCCGTTCGGCGATCGGCTACAACTCGGGCAACGTGAAGGGGCAGGAACTGGTGCGCGGCGTGCCGGGCATCGAGAAGCTCGCGAGCATCAGCGCGGAGCAGATCTCGAACGTCGGCTCGCAGGACATGAACGACAGGATCTGGTTGCAGCTTGCGCGGCGGATCGACGAGGTCTTCGCGCGGAACGAGGCCGACGCCATCGTGATTACGCACGGCACCGATACGATCGAGGAAACGGCGTTCTTCCTGAGCAACGTGCTGCGCGCCGACAAGCCGGTGGTGCTGGTCGGCTCGATGCGACCGGGCGGTTCGGCGAGCGCCGACGGTCCCGGCAATCTGTACGAAGCCGTCGAAGTGGCGGCGAGCCCGCAGTCGCGTGGCCGAGGCGTGATGGTCGTGATGAACGACCAGATTCACGCGCCGCGCTGGATCACCAAGACCAATACCACAGCGGTACAGGCGTTCGCGTCGCCGAATGCCGGCGCGATCGGTTATGTCGATCCGGCCAGCGTGCGCTTCGTGATGCCGGCGGTGCAATCGACGCGCGCTGCGCTGAGCCTGCCCGCGAGTGGGCAATTGCCGCGCGTCGATATCGTCTACGCGCATAGCAACATGGATGGCCGCCAGATCGATCATGCGATCGCCGATGGCGCGAAGGGCATCGTCGTCGCCGGCGAAGGCGATGGTGACATGTCGAAGGAAGCCCTCGCGGCGCTCGACCGCGCGGCGGCAAAAGGCATCGTGGTGGTTCGCTCGACGCGCCTGGTGTCGGGGTTCGTGAACCGCAACGTCGAGGTGGACGACGACAAGCGCGGATTCGTCGCATCGCTCGATCTGAATCCGCAGAAGGCGCGATTGCTGACGCAATTGCTGGTGGCCAACGGCGTGACCGATCCCGTCAAGGTACAGCAGGCGTTTAGCGGGACGTGGTGACGGGTTGGGGGCGCCGCCGGTCAGGGGCGCTGCCGCTTATAAAGCCGCGCGTAGTGCCTCATCGGCAACGGCAAGACGCAACGCGATGGTCTTCACGAGAAACCGATGCAACTGTTGCGCCGTCGCCGGATCCTGCTGTTCGAGTTCGAGCAGCCGGGAGATCGACAGGCGGTACACGCGCGTCGGTGCCTCGGCAATCACATCCGCGCTGCGCTGTTGCTGCGTGTACACCGCCATTTCCCCCACGACCGTGCCGGGGCCGAACGAGCGCAGACGCGCCGAGCGGCCATCGCCGAGCGGCAGCGAGATCGCGACACGTCCTTGTTCGACGAAATACAGCGCGTCGCCCGGCTCGCGATGACGAAACAGCGCCTGCCCCGAAAGCAGATCCTGCACCTCCAGACACGCGACCAAGCCGTTCAACGCGCCGGCCGTGAAATGCGGCTCGAGCATCGCCCGCAGATCGCCGCCATGCGCGATCGCGAGCGAGTTCGACGCAAGCAGTTTGTCTTCGATCCATTCGAGACCCGCATCGAGCGTATCGAATTCATGGATCTTCAGGTTGAGCGTGCCGGTCTTCACGAGCAGATCGCGCGAGCGCGGCGGCAGCGCGGTCAACACGAGGTCCACGCTTCTTGCGGCGCAGAGCTGCCTGAGTTTGACGAAGCTGATGGATACGGATGCATCCATGCCATGTGTCGCCGCAAAGTCGAGCACGACGAAGCGGACCTGCGACGGAGTCCCGGCGCCGAATCGCTCGCGAAGGCGCTGCAGAATCGAATTGGCCGTGCCGAAGAAGAGAAACCCTTGCAGGCACATTCCGCATACCTGGGGGCCGATTGCGCGCAGAGCCTGGGTGTCTTCGATGCTGCGCTCAACATTCGAGGTCCGCGCGCGCAGGTCGAACTCCATGCGTATGCAGCCGACCCGACCGTAGAGCAGCGTGAACATCACACATGCTGCAACGACGCCCACCCCTACGCCGACGATCACGCCGTACGCCGCGATAGTGCCGAGAATCACGGGCACGAGCAGATACTCATACCAGTTGAGCTTGGTCCAGGCGCCCGCCAGCCAATGCACGAGCAAGCGCAGCCCCATGAAGAGCTGAAGGCCGACCAGCACCGGCACCGGAAAGAGCGCCACGATGCCCGGCGAAGTGGCGAGCACGACCACACACGCGAGCGAGGCGAACACGCCCGCCACCCGGCTCGTCGCGCCCACCCGCGCGTTGAGCATCGAGCGATTGAACGACTGGTAGCCGACCATGCCGCCCAGCAGTCCGCTCGCGAGATTGGCGAGGCCGGCGGCGCGCATCTCGCGATTGAGGTCGACGTCCTCCCCGGTGGCCGCGCCGATCGCCGTTGAATTCATCAGGATCGTCACGGCCGACACCGAGGTCACCACCAGACTCTCGGGAAGATGCGCGCCGACCGCCGACCAGTCGATGCCGCCCCGTCCGAGCCTCGCGGCCAGGTGCAACTCCGGCAGCCCGGAAAGGTGCAGCTTGACGCGCGGCAGCAACAGACCCATGCCGCGCGCGTCGTCGATCGAAACTCCGGCAACCTGCAGCAGAACGTAGAAAAGCACGACGCCGAAGGCCAGCGTGAGCGGCAGCGCGGCAATGTGCTGCCACGTGCGCATCAATACCGTGGCCAGCACGCCGACGACCAGCGCCGGAATCCATGTGAGCCAGTGAAGGTGCGCGAGCAACGCGAGCGTGTGCCACTGCAGCGGCTGGCCCGTCAGCACGCGGAACGCCCCGGCGAGCAGCAGGTAGCCCGTGCCCGCGAGAAATCCGCCGAGCACCGGATAGGGCAGGAACTGCAAGGAGCGGCTGCGCTTCGACGAGCCGATCGCATAGAGCACGATGCCCGTCATGAGCGAACAGAGCGCGATGGCGATCAGCACAGTGAGGATCAGCGTCTGCGGTGAACCGCCGTCCGCGCGCACGCTGCTGGCTACACCCGCCGCCACGCCCGCGAGAAAGGCGGCGGCGTTGCTGTCGGGGCCGCCAATGTTGACGCGCATCGAACTCGTCAAGGCGATCACGAGCGCCGTGACGACGCAGCTCACGAGCGCGGTGGGCACGCCCAGCATCGCGTAGCGGGCAAGATCGGCGCTAAAGATCATCGTGCCGAGGCTCATCGCATAGCACAGCATGACGAGCGTCGAAACGGCGCCCGCCGCCACGTCGCCTGGCAGACCCGCCAAACGCGAGCGCAGCGGGATCTCGGAGACGGAAACGGTCTTGCCCGGCTTCACGTGGATTCCCGGTCGAATGCAAGGGCGCCGTGAGGCGCGCCAGCCAGTATCCTGCGCGGCTCGAACGGCTGTCAAACGCGATGCAGCGTGCTTATCGGACACCTACACTGATTATTCATCGGCCCCGTACCTGGCGAACTCCACGCAAAGGCCATGCAGCTCCGGAGCCGTTCACACTGGCGGCCGGCACGCGCGCGATTCGTCTTAGCTTTTGCCCGCGGGGCCACGCATCGGAGGCGGGGCGACGAACATGGATATCGAGAAATGGCTGCGGGACCTCGGGCTCGAGCAGTACGCCCAAGCGTTCGCGGCAAACGACATCGACATGTCGCTGCTCGGGCAGCTGACCGACGTGGACCTGAAAGAGCTGGGGGTACAGTCGCTCGGCCACCGTAAGCGCATTCTGGCCGCGGCGGCAGGCGCCCTAACGGCAGCCGCGCAGCTACCGCCCCAGACCTCCGCCGACAACGAGGTGCCCGCGGACGAGCGCAGGCAGGTCACGATTCTGTTCGCCGATCTCTGCGGCTACACGATGCTGTCGCGCTCGCTCGATCCCGAAGACTTGCGCGCGCTGATCGGACGCTACACGGCGCTGGTCGACGGGATCGTGCTCGCCTATGGCGGCACGATCGACAAGCACATCGGCGACGCGGTGATGGCGCTGTTCGGCGCGCCCCGCTCGCACGAGACGGACACGCTGCGTGCCGCCCGTGCCGCTCTCGACATTCACGACGGCCTGGCGCGGCTGGCCGCGCAGACCGGGCGGCCGTTGCAGGCGCATATCGGCATTGCGAGCGGCGAGGTCATCGCGGGCGCGCTGGGCCGCGCCGACGCGCAGGACTACACCGTGCATGGCGATCCGGTGAACCTGGCCGCTCGGCTCGTGGCAGCCGCGGCCGCCGGCGAAACCTGGATATCCGACGACGCGGCGCGCACGCTCGGCGACGCCGCCAGTTGCGAAGCAATCGGCGAGCGGCGCTTCAAGGGCATCGACACGCCGGTGCGGGCATGGCGGCTCGTCGCGCTTGGCAGCGAGCCCGTCAGGACGAGCCGCAGCCGCTTCGTCGGACGCGAAGCCGAGCTCGAACAGTTTCACGGCATCCTTCATGCGTGCATGGCAAGGCGAGCAGGGCATGTCGTTCATGTGCGAGGCGAAGCCGGGATCGGCAAGACGCGGCTCGTCGACGAGATGCGCCGCCATGCGCAGGCACGGGGCTTCACGCTCCATCGAAGCCTCGTGCTCGATTTCGGCGTCGGCAAGGGCCAGGATCCGGTGGGAACCATCATTGGAAGCCTGCTCGGCTTACCGGCCGGTGCATCGAGTGAAGCGCGGCAGGCCGCCGCCGCGCAGGTCGCGACCCAAGGTATCGTCAAGGCCGAGCAGATCGTGTTTCTGCACGACTTCCTCGATCTCCCGCAGGCCGCCGAATGGCAAACCATCTACGAGGCCATGGACCACGGCGCGCGCAAGCGCGGCAAGCAGGCGCTCGCCGTGAGGCTGACCGAGGACGCTTGCGCCCATGCGGCGACGCTCATCGTCGTCGAAGACCTGCATTGGGCCGATTCCGAAGTCATCGGCTACCTGTCGGCGTTCGCGTCAGGCATTGCCAACGGCACGGGCCTGCTGGTCACGACTTCGCGCGTGGAAGGCGATCCGATCGATGCAGGCTGGCGCGCACGTTGCCGCGACACCCCGTTCGCCACGATCGATCTCGGACCGCTTCGCAAGGACGAGGCCCTGAGCCTGGCGGGCAATTTCATCGATGCGACCCAGCGCGTCGCGCTCGCCTGCATCGAGCGCGCGGGCGGCAACCCGTTGTTTCTCGAACAACTGCTGCGCAACGCTGAAGAAGGCAGCGGCGGCAACGTGCCCGCGTCGATCCGCAGTCTCGTGCTCGCGCGGATGGACCGGCTCGCGCCCCGTGACCGCCTGGCGTTCCAGGCGGCCGCCGTGATCGGCCAGCGTTTCGACCTCGCGCTGCTGCGAGAGCTCGTGGACGATCCTGGCTACGTCTGCGACGGCCTGCTCGTCAATGCACTCGTGCTGCCGGAAGGCGAGGACTTCCTGTTCGCCCACGCATTGATCCAGGAGAGCGCTTACTCAACGTTGTTGCGCGCGCGCCGCCGTGAACTTCATCTGCGCGCGGCCGAATGGTTCGCACAGAGCGATGTCACGCTGCACGCCCAGCATCTCGACCGCGCCGAAGACGAGCACGCGCCGCACGCCTACCTGGGCGCGGCGGCCGCACAGCGTGCCGCCCATCGTTTCGAAGCCGCGTTGCGGCTGGCCGAGCGCGGCATCGAAATCGCGCAGTCGGACGCGGACCGCCATGCACTGAGCTGCTGCAAGGGCGAACTTCAGCGCGACCTCGGCGACATCGCAGGATCGATCGTGACGTACCGCACCGCACTCGCCGCCGCCACCGACGACGCCGCCCGATGCGACTGTCAGCTCGGGCTCGCGGAAGGTCTGCGTGTCAGCGAGGGTCTCGACGAAGCACTCGGCTTACTCGCGCAAGCGCAAAAGATCGCGGAGCGAGACAACCGGCTGGCGGAGCTTGCAAGCCTCCATCATCTGCGCGGCAACATTCTCTTTCCGCTCGGCAAGATCGACGCCTGCAGCGCCGAGCATGAGCGCGGTCTTGGCTACGCGCGGCGCCTCGGTCTGCCCGAGGCAGAGGCTCGCGCGCTCGGCGGCCTGGCGGATGCGGCGTATGCGCAGGGGCGCATGCGGACCGCGTTCCATCATTTCAGCGAATGCGTAGCGATGAGCCGCGAACACGGGTTCGGCCGCATCGAGGTTGCCAATCTGTCGATGCAGGGCTTCAGCCGCATTTATCTGAACGACGCAGGTCAGGCTCGCGAGGACGCAAGCGCCGCCGCCCGCGCCGCCGAGTTGATCGGGCAGCCTCGCGCGCAATTGCTGGGGGAGACGCTGGGGGTGTTCGCCTGCCAGGAACTGGGCGATGCGCAGGCGGCCAGCAAGCATCTGGTGCAGGAAATGCGAGTGATCCGGCAATTGGGTGCGCGCCGCTTCGAAGCGCAGAATCTGGAGATGCAGGGTCGCCTGTTACTGGACGAAGGATGCCGTAGTGAAGCAGTGGTGGCGCTGCGCGAAGCACTCGCCATCTCACGCGAGGTAGGGACTCAGTTTTCCGGGCCAAAGGCCTTGAGCGCACTGAGCCGCGCGGTTGACGATAACGGCGAGCGTACGCGGCTACTGGCTGAAGGCGAGGCGCTGTTGCGCCTCGGCGCGGTCGGCCACAATCACCTGTGGTTTTACCGCGACGCCGTCGAAGCGATGCTGGGGGCGGGCGATCCTGCTGGCATGCTGCACTACGTGGACGCACTCGAGGCCTATACACAGCGCGAACCGTTGCCGTGGTCCGAGCTTTTCGCGGCGCGTGGCCGTGCGCTTGCACTCGCGCTTCGGGCGCCGCTCAGCGAAGCCACGCGACATGAACTGCTGCGACTGCGAGAGGCGCTGCAGCAGGCCGGCTTTCGCAATTACGTAAGCGCGGTCGAAGCGGCCCTTGCGGCTTGAGGCACGCGCGTAGCCGATCCTCAGCGTGGCGCGGAATCGTCGTCGGGCGGGTCCTTGTGGACGACCTCCATGTCGATGGTGCGGGCGTCGTCGCCATACGCGACCGTCTGCCGGCGCAACGCGCGCATCTTCCACCACAGATACCCGACGACGATCGTGCCGACCGCGAACAGCACGGCGAACAGCACGATCGACAGCATCGCGGCCACCACGAACAAGATCGCGCTCAGGGCGATGGTCAGCAACCGGCCGAACCAGCCGGGGCCGCCGATCCGGATCCCTTTCTCATATGTCACCCGCCGCGGCGGGGGTCTGTCGTTTTGCATCGCTCGTCTCCCGGCCGCCGTCCGGCGGATGATGCGGGTAAGTCCTCATGCGTGGTCATTATGCAGGATGCGAACCGCTAACGTCGCCGGCGCGGCTCAGCGTATAGTCGACTGACGGCGTTAAGAAGCCCACGCGTTGACTCGTTTAACTTCGGTAGTAAGTTGCCGCTCGCCAATGCTGACAGGCGTGGTGTTTAGCGTGCAGGCCTTCTCTGTCTCCCCGGTTGCACACTGCCAAGGCACGTTATGAAATCCGCCGGTTTTCAGTTACCTCGGTTGCCCGCGTGATCATGCGACGCCTGCATCTGCTCGAAATCGAAGACCAGCCGTGGTGCCCACGGGCGATCCGTGACGGCGGCACGGACTGGCTGCATTTCCTGGCGAATACTCTCAAGGGCTTCAACGTCATCGCGGGTAAGCTGCGCGAAGCGATGCGGCGGGTCGGCAACGACCGGATCGTCGATCTATGTTCGGGCGGGGGCGGCCCGTGGCAGACGCTTGCACCGTTGCTCGCGCAGTCCGGACGCGTGACGGTGCAG
The DNA here is from genome assembly GCF_014201065.1 of Paraburkholderia sp. Cpub6. NCBI lineage: Bacteria > Pseudomonadati > Pseudomonadota > Betaproteobacteria > Burkholderiales > Burkholderiaceae > Paraburkholderia > Paraburkholderia sp. Cpub6. The sequence goes on along the minus strand of NZ_JACHDM010000013.1, from coordinate 190,096 downwards.
CTGACCGACTTCTATCCCAATCGCGCCGCGTACGAGCGCGTATCCGCCGGGGCAGCCGGCCGCGTCACCTATGTGAGCGAACCGGTGGACGCGATGGACGTGCCATCGGGATTCGACGGCGTGCGCACGATGTTCAACGCTTTCCACCATTTTCGGCCGGACGATGCGCGGGCGATCCTCGCCGACGCGGTGATGAAGCGCCGCGCGATCGTCATCGTCGAGGGTGCCGACCACCGGCTGCTCGGTGTCGTGTTCATCCTGGCGATGCCGCTGATGATGCTCGCGCTGACTCCGCTGATCCGGCCGTTTCGCTGGTCGCGACTAGCGCTCACCTATGCGCTGCCGGCTATCCCGCTGCTGTGTCTGTTCGACGGCATCGTGTCGATGCTGCGCATCTACAACCCCGACGAATTGCGTGAGATGGTGGCGAGTATCCCGGACCAGCAGAGCTTCGAATGGGACATCGGCACACTGCCGGTGCAGGGCTCGCCGATCGGTCTGACTTACCTTGTGGGCGTTCCGCGCGGACGCGCCGGCTGAACGCAAGCGGGCGCCGCCGGCAGCGGCGGGCCGATCATTTGCCGGCCAGATGGTCAGGTGTCTGGCTGCTGCCCGCCGGCAGCTCGCCCATCGCCTGAAACAGCGTCGCCGTATCGGCCAGGCGCCGGCCGATCAGGCGGATTTCTTCGAGCCTCGCTGCTTCGTACTGCTGCTCGCCGCCGCGGGCGGATGCAGCGGGCAGCGCGCCGAGCCGGTGACGTGACGTGGCATCGTCGAACGCCTCGCGTGCCTCACGGGCAGCGCCGCTCGCGGCGTCGAGCGCCTGCGCGTCGTGTTCGAGCGACGCAAGCGTGTCCGCGACGTTTTCGAACGCCGCCAGCACGGTCTGCTTGTACTCGAACACGGCGGCCTCGTAGGTGTCGATTGCCGCGCGCCGCTGTGCGACGAGCGCGCCGCCATGAAAAAGCGCTTGCGACATCGTCGCGGCGATGCTCCAGATCGCGCCTGCGCCCGACAGCGCGAGCGGCCAGTTGAAGCCGCCTTGTCCCATCGAGGCGTTCAGCGTCAGGCTCGGAAACAGCTGTGCCGTCGCGACGCCGACGTCGTCTGCCGCGGCTTTCAGCGCCGACTCGGCGGCCGCGATATCGGGCCGCGCGCGCAACAGGTCCGATGGCAGCACGACGGGCAGGTCATGCGGCAAGTGCAGGCTCGCCAGCTCGGGCTCGGGCGGCGCCGCGTCGGGCGTGCGGCCGAGCAGCACCGCAAGCGCATGTCTCGTCACCGTCAGCCGTTGCCGCAGATCGGCCACGCTGACCTCGAGCGCGGCGATGCTTTGCCGCGCAGTCGACACGTCGCCGCGCGTCAGCGATCCGAGTTCGTAATGCCGTTCGGTATCGTGAGCCTGATCGCCCGCAAGCGCGATCAATCGCTCGGTCGCGTCGATCTCGGCGCGCAACATCGCCGCCGCGATCGTCGCCGTGACGATGTTGGTGGCCAGTGCGCGGCGCGCGGCTTCGCGTTGATACGCGTCGATCTCGACACGCGCTGATCGGGCCGCGTTGGCTTTACGCACCGCGCCGAACAGGTCGAACGTATATTGCGCCTGGACTACGCCGATGAACTCGTTGTAAAGCAGCGTGTTCGGGCCGCCGGGGACCGGAATGCCAAGATCGCGCCCGCGCGAGGCCTGCCCCACCAGATCGACCGACGGCAGCAGCGAGGCGCCGATCTGCGCCCGCAGTTGTTCGTGCGCGGCGGCCAGGCGCTTGTCGGCGGCAGCGAGCGTCGGGCTGTTGCGCAAACCTTCTTCGACGAGGTCATTCAACGCTGTCGATTCGAACAGCCGCCACCATTGCGGCACAGGCTGCGCGCCGGTGGTGAAATGCTGCGCGACACCGAGCGCGGCGACCGTTTGCGCGGGCTGAGGCTCGACGCCGTAATGGGCGGGAGAGGGCATCGCGGGCGGCTCGCCGCTCGGACCGAACGAGCATGCGCCAAGCGCGATCGTCGCGGCCGCGCCGAACGCCGCGCGCCAACCATGGATCGCCGCTGCCCGCGTTCGACCCGGCGCGCCGGCGAAATGCGGCGCGCTCGCGAGCGCCGGCCCGTCGACGGGGTTGCAGTCTGTGCCCACGATCAGCTCCACGTATATTCGATTGTCGGGGTCGCGGTTCGCACACCGCGTTCGAAGTGCCGCACCTTGAACGCGGTCGCGTACAGCGCGGGAACGAAGAGCAGCGTCAACACCGTGGCGCCCGTGATGCCGCCCATCAGTGCGGTCGCCATCGGTCCGAAGAAGGCCGAATGCAGCAGCGGGATCAGCGCGAGCACGGCCGCCGCGGCGGTCAGCATGATCGGGCGGAAGCGCCGGACCGTGGCACCGACGATCGCGTCGAAGCGCCCCTGGCCCGCGGCGATATTGCGTTCGATCTGATCGACCAGAATCACCGAGTTGCGCATGATGATGCCGGACATCGCAATGACGCCGAGCATCGCCACGAAGCCGAACGGCTTGCCGAACAGCAGCAGTGCGGCGACCACGCCGATGAGCCCGAGCGGCGCGGTGAGCACGACCATCAGCACGCGCGCGAAGCTGCGCAGTTGAATCATCAGCAGCGTCAACACCACGACGAGCATCAGCGGAAGCTGCGCGATCACCGACGCCTGCGCCTTGCCGCTGATCTCGCCCGCGCCGCCGGTCTCGATCCGGTAGCCGATCGGCAGCGACGCGCGTAGCGGCGCGAGCGTCCGATCGATCGCCTGGGTCACGTCGATATCCAACGCGTTGCCGCGCACGTCGGCCTGGACCGTGATCGTCGGTTGACGGTCGCGGTCCCAGATCACCGCGTATTCGAGCTCGTTGTTGAGGTGGGCGAGCGCGCCGAGCGGCACCGGGCCGTTCGGCGTCGGCATCGCGAGGTTCACGATCTCGTCGGGGTCGACCCGCTCGCGCTGGGGCGCGCGCAGATCGACACTGATCAGGCGGTCGCGGACCCGGTACTGCGTGAACGTATAGCCCGACAGCGTCATTGCGAGGAAGCTCGCCACGTCTTCCGACGTGACGCCGAGCTCGCGCGCCTTCTGCTGGTCGATCTCGAAGCGCACCGAGCGTTCGCCGGGTTCGTCCCAGTCGAAATGGACGCCCGTTGTGCGGGCATCGGCTTTCATCGTCGCCGCGACCTTTTCCGCGATCTCCCGCACGGTGGCGAGGTCGCTTCCGCTGACGCGAAACTGCACCGGATAGCCGACCGAGGGGCCCGTCTGGAGCGGCGAAACGCGCGCGCGCACGGCGGGAAAGCTGTTTTGCAGCGTGCTCGCGAGCCAGCGTTCGAGCTTTGCGCGGTCGTCGACGGACTTCGCGGTGATCACGAGCTGCGCGAAGTTGGGCTGGGGCAACTGCACGTCGAGCGGCAGATAGAAGCGGGGGGCGCCCGCGCCGACGAAGTCGACCAGATGATCGATCTCGGGCCGGCCGGCCAGCGTCTTTTCGAGGCGCGCGGCTTCGCGCAGCGTCGCTTCGAACGACGCGCCTTCGGGCAGCCGCATGTCGACGAGCAGTTCGGGCCGCTCGGAGCTCGGGAAGAACTGTTGCGGCACGAGCGCGAAGCCGGCCAACGCGGCAACGAACAAGGCGGCCGTGACGCCGAGCACGACGAGGCGCCGCTTCACGCACCACGCGATGCAGTCGCGCAGGCGGTCATGAAAGCGGGTGGCGCGCGGCGGCGCCGCCGGGGTCCGGCGCGTCTGCGCATCGTCGCGCCGGCGGAGCTTGCGAAGCGCGCGCCGAGGCGTCTCGCGTGCGGTCGTGCCCTTGCGTTCGGGTAGCAGGTGATAGCCGAGCAACGGAATCAGCATGACCGCCGCGAACCACGAAGCGATCAGCGCAATCGCGGACACCTGAAAGATCGAGCGCGTGTATTCGCCGGTGGCCGATTTCGCCAGCGCGATCGGCAGGAATCCCGCCACCGTGACGAGGGTTCCCGTCAGCATCGGAAATGCGGTACTGCTGTAGGCGAACGCCGCGGCCCTCGCGCGGCCCCAGCCCTGCTCGAGCTTCACGGCCATCATCTCGACCGCGATGATCGCATCGTCGACGAGCAGGCCCAGCGCGAGGACCAGCGTGCCGAGCGAGATCTTGTGCAGGCCGATGTCGAAGCCGTTCATGCATAGCGCGGTGACCGCGAGCACGACCGGGATCGAGATCGCCACCACCACGCCGGCGCGCCAGCCCAGTGAGATGAGGCTCACGGCCAGCACGATCACGATGGCTTCGGCGGCGGCCCGCAGAAAACCGTTGACCGAATGCGAGACCGCGTGCGGCATGCTCGACACCTCGACGAGTTCGAGCCCCGCGGGCAGACGCGCACGCAATCCCGCTGTCTGCGCATCGAGCCGCTTGCCGAGCTGAATCACATCGCCGCCAGCCTGCATCGTGATGCCGATGGCGAGCACCGCGCGGCCGCCGGTGCGAACCTGCGAGACCGGCGGATCGTCGTAGCCGCGCCTGATCGTGGCAATGTCACCGAGACGAACCAGGCGGTGATTGATGTCGATCAGCGTGTCGGCCATCGCCTTCAGGTCGGTGAACTGGCCGCTTGGACGCACGTACACGCGGTCGAACGCGGTGGTCAGCGTGCCGCTCGGCGTGACCGCGTTTTGCGCATTGATCGCCCGCGCGAGCTGTTGCGGCGTGATACTGAGCCGCGTCAATTGCGCGTTGGGAATCTCGATCGTGATGTGCTCGTCGGGGTCGCCGAAATAATCGACTTTCGCAACCCCGGGCACGCGCAGCAGCACGCCGCGCAGTTCGTCGGCATAGTCGTGCAATTGCGCCGGCGAGAACCCGTCGCCGGCGAGCGTATAGATGTTCGTGTAGACGTCGCCGAACTCGTCGTCGAAGTACGGCCCCCGCACGCCGGGCGGAAGCGTATCCGCGATGTCGGCCATTTTCTTGCGTACCTGGTACCACGTCTCGCGCACTTCGTTCACCGGCGCGGAGTCTTTCATCGTAAAGACGATCAGCGATTCGCCGGGACGCGAGTAGCTGCGCAGATAGTCGAGATGAGGCGTTTCCTGCAGCTTGCGGCCGATCCGGTCGGTCACCTGTTCCTCGACCTGGCGTGCGGTCGCGCCGGGCCAGAAGGTCCGGATCACCATCGCGCGGAACGTGAACGGCGGGTCCTCGGATTGTCCGAGCCGGGCATAGGCGAGCCCGCCGAACAGCGTCGCGAGCACGACGGCGAAGATGACCAGCGCCTGGTTACGGATCGCCCACGCGGACAGGTTGAAGCGGCCGGTATCGTCCGCTGCCGGCCGCCGCGGTCCGCCCGTTCCACCGGGTCCACCGGGTCCGCCCGCTCCGTCGGGCCCCTGGCCGATCGGCGCTCTCATGATGCGAAGTCCTCGGGATGCAACGGCGCTACCGCGCGCACGGTTTCGCCGGCGCTAACGGTATGCACCCCTTGCAGCACGACGCGCTCGCCGTCGTTGAGGCCTCGCGCGACCGAGATCGTGCGGTCGTCGTAGCGGCCGACCTGGACCCGGCGCAGTTCCAGCGCCTGGTCGCCCGGCCGAACGACCCAGACGGCCGGCGCGTTGCCGTCGTGAAAGAGCGCGCTGGCGGGCAGCGTGATCGGGTCGTTCGCCTGCGCCTCGCCGGCCGCGGCGAACGTGACGGTGGCGGTCATGCCGAGGCGGACCTCGGGGCCTGGCGCATCGAGCGTCAGTTTCGCGCGATAGGTGCGGCTGCCGGGGTCCGCGGCCGGCGACAGCTCCCGCACGTGTGCCGTGAAGCGTCTGCCCGTGGCGGCCGGCAGCGAGACGCTGGCCGCGCTGCCGATCGCCAGCGCGTTCAGCAGACTCTCGGGCACGTCGCAGAGAATATCGACCTCGCCGGACCAGGCGAGATGGTAGACCGCTTGTCCCGCCGCGACGTTCTGCCCGGTATCGGCGTCTTCGGCGGTGATGACGCCGGCATGGTCCGCCGTGAGGACCGTGTACTGCGTCTGATTCTGCAGCAGCGCGAACTGTTGTAGCGCCTGATCGCGCTGCGCGGCGGCCGCCACATACGCATCCTGGGTCTGCTCGAGCTGCGCTGTCGAGATCAGCTGTTCCTGCGCCTGCGCCCGGTCGCGATCGAGTTGCTGCTCGGCGAAGGTGAGCCGATGCTGCGCCGCCATCAATTGGGCCTGCGCGCTCGCGAGGCTGCGTTGCGCGTCGTCGGCATCGAGCCGCGCGATCGCCTGGCCGGCCGTGACCGTATCGCCGAGCCGCACCTTCCGCTCGATCAGCTTGCCCGCGATGCGAAACGACAGCGGCGTCGCATAGCGTGCATTGACTTCGCCCGGCAGCGTCGCGAGCACGGGCTTGCTGTCCCGATGCACGACCACGGCGATGACCGGGCGCGGCAGCGTCACCTCGGCTTCTTTCGCGTGACAGGCGGCGAGCGTGAGCGCGCCCGACAGCGTCAGCATGATCTCGCGCCAGCGCTTGCTCACGAGTGTTCCTCCAGCTCGCCGGCTTCGAACTGTGCCTTGGTCCGGCGGCGCTGCACCTTGCCGCTCGAGGTCCGCGGCAAGCTGCCCGCCTGCACGATCGCAACGTGACCGACCTGCAGGCCCGCGCATTCGGCGACCTTCTGCGCGATCGCACGCCGCAGCGCCGTGGCCTCCGCCGGCTTGCCCTCGGCACAGACGACCAGTGTCTCGTCGCCGTCGCGCATCACGCTGAACGCGATGACACCGCGGCTTTGCACGCTCGGCAACTCGGCCACCGCCCATTCGATGTCTTGCGGATAGAGGTTCGAGCCGTGAATGACGATCAGGTCCTTGCTGCGGCCGCAGATATAGAGCTGGTCGCCGGCGAGGTAGCCGAGATCGCCGGTCTGCAGCCAGCCGTCGCGGTACGCATCGGCGCTCGCGTCGGCCTGGCCGTAATAGCCCACGGTGATGCTGGGCCCGCGCGTGACGATTTCGCCGACGCAGCGTTCGGGCAACGCTCGCCCGGATTCGTCGACGATCCGCAACTCGTGGCCGGGAAAGCAATGGCCGCAGCCGACCAGTTCGATCGTGCGTAAGCCGTTATCACGCGCAGCCGGTATCGCTCGACCAAGCCCCAGCGCGGCCGCATAGACGACGTCGGTGACGAGCGGCTGGCCGTGGTCGTGAAACGTGATCGCGAGTGTTGCTTCGGCCATCCCGTAGCACGGCAGCAGCGCTTCCGCACGAAAACCGGCCGGCTCGAAGCGTGCGCAGAACTGGCGCAGCGCTTGCGCGTGGATCGGCTCGGCACCGCAGCCGGCGACGCGCAGCCGCCGCAGATCGAGGCCTTCGAGGTCCTGGTCGCGGCTACGGCGAGCGGCGAGCGCGTACGCGAAGTTCGGCGCGAAGCTGATGGTGCCGCGGTATTTCGTGATCGCCTCCATCCAGAGGCCGGGCCGGCGCACGAACGCTTCGGTTGCCAGCAGCACGCACGGCAAGTCGCAGATCAGCGCGCCGAGCACGCTGATGAGCCCCATGTCGTGGTGCAGCGGCAGCCAGCTGACATAGACGTCCTGCTCGCGCAGATCGATGCCGCGGGGTCCGAGGAACGCTGTCGCATTCGCGACCAGATTGCGATGCGTGACCATCACGCCTTTCGGCAGCGACGTGCTTCCCGACGTGTATTGCAGGAAGCACAGGTCATCGGGATGCAGCGTGGGCAAATCGCACGCGGGCGGCTCGCCGTCGAGCAGCGCTTCAATGGTCACGATACGTTCGAGGCCGGTGTCGACGGCGAGCACGTCCTCGATGGTCTCTCTTGTCGAGTTCGACGTGAGCAGCATCCGCGCGCCTGCCGAGCGCACGATGTGACTGACGGTTTCGGCGTAACGTGTGCGGGTCCGGAAGTTCAGGCTTCCGCGCGGAAATATCGGTACCGGGACGAGACCGGCGAACGAGGCGCCGAGGAAGCTCAGGATGAACGCTTCCGGGTCGAGGATCACGAGCGCGACGCGCTCGCCCTTGTTCAGCCCCAGTGCCACGAGCTTTTTCGCGTGGTTGCGCGCCTCGCGTTCGAGCGCCTCGTAAGGATAGTAGTGCTCGTCGCCGTGCGTGGAGACGAAGCGAAGGCCTCGAGCGTCGCCGCGCGGCAGCGCTGCAACGGCATCGACTAGCGTCTGGTTCATGGTGACGGGTCCCGGTCAGGTAATCGAGATTCAGTGATCGAGCGAAGCAGCGGGCGTCCAGTCGCGGATCGGCTGCAGACGGCGACGCAGCAGCGCGATCACCTCGTCGTCGCTGCGCACCGGCGCGCCCGGCAAGCGCACGAAATGCGTGGCGAGCTTGCGGTGCTGGCGCGTGACGAGCAGCAGCCAGATCTGCGCGATGTCGATGCGATCGAACACGACCGCGTCCTCGCGACCGTACTTCTCGAGGTTCGCCGCGAATTCCTTCGTGAGCTCGCTGAAGTGCGTGCCTTTGCGGACGTGGTGGTAGATGTGATAACCGGCGTTGAAGACGCGCGCATTGAAACGCGAGTCGATCGTATTGGTGCTGCTCGTGTACGGGTTGTCAGGCTGATCGGGGTCGATGAACGCGTGCTGGACCCAGTTGCCGATCATCATCATCAGCCGCACGAACACGAACGGAAACACGAACACGACCAGCGTCGCCCGCAGGTTCCAGTACGCGGCGGCGGCAACCGCCGCGTAGAACGCGACCTCACCCACGAGTAGTTGCCTGATCAGCTTCGTATTGCGCGAGCGCCACAGATAGACGGACAGATCGAGCGGCACCAGCGCGGCGAAGCGCAGGTAGTAGTGCAGAAAGCCGATGACGCTATCGCGCTGAAACCGCATCGTGGAGCTCAGGTCGCGTGGCAGGTTGTCGTCGATGTGATGCATGCCCATGTGATGGACATAGAACGTGCCCGGCGTCTGACCGAAGAACGGACACAGCACCCAGTCGAGCAGGATCTCGAGCGCCCGGTACTGCTTCCTGAAGAGCCGCCGATGCAGCGTGCAGTGGTAGCTCATCGTGAAACGGTCGCCGAACGCGTTCCAGACCAGCACGTATGCAACGCCCAGCCACCAGGGAAAGCGGCCGAGCCCAAACAGCACGGCTGCGGCGGGAATGAATATCAGCGCGCACTGGAGGTAGAGCCGCAGATGCGGCAGGTCGCGACGATCGTTGAGCAGGCGGTACATGGCGGTTTCCTTCAGGGGCGGTTTCAGTGGTCAGCGGGCGGTCAATTCATGTCAGGTCGGCTCGGGCAGTTCGATCACGCCGCTATGGCCATCGACCTTGAGCTGCATGCCCGACTGCACGCGCGTGGTGAGGCCCGGAATCTGGACGACGGTCGGGATGCCGATTTCGCGGGCGACGATCGCGGCGTGGGTCAACGGACTGCCACGCTCGATCAGCAGCCCGGTCGCCGACGCGAATACGGGCACCCAGCCGGGGTCGGTCCGATAGGTGACGAGGATGCCGCCGTCGAACTCGTTCGCTTCGCGCACCACCTTCGCCCGTCCTTCGGCGAAGCCCGGCGAGCAGGGCGTGCCGCGCAGCGTCGCGCCGGCCGCGTGGGCAGGCGCCGCGCGCAACGCGGCGAGGTTCGCCGGGTTGCTGAGCCAGGCCGCCACCGGGCCATGCGTGACGAAGCGTGGCGGCAGGTCAGCCATGTCGCGATAGCTGGCATCGTCGCGCTTGCGCTGCTCGATGAGCGGGCGCAGTTCGCGGTGGGAGACGGTGCCTTCGAAGCACCCGCGAATTTCCTCGAGGCGCAGATGGAAGATGTCGCGGCCCGTCGCCAGCACGCCGTCGGCGGCGAGACCCTCGCCGATTGCGCGGAACATCCGGCGCGCGACCCCGAACGCGCGCGAACGGCAAAAGCGCACGGTCTCGCGCGCCCGGATCGCGGCGCGCACGCGGCCGCGCGCGCGTGCAAAAATCCAGCGCTGCAGCGGATTGAGCCGCTCACGCAACAACGCGTCGATGTGCGCTTCGGTGGCGCTGCGATCGATCGACGCGGCACCATGCGCGAGCGCGGCCTTCAACATATCGAACAGCACGCCCGGGTCTTCGCGCAGATCGGGCTCTTCGAGCTTCAGTTCGTTGTTGCTGCGGTACGCGAAGTCGGCGAGGTAGCGCTCGATGTCGGCGACGATCTCGGGCGCGCCGCATCCGCGCAGCGCCGCATACGCAACGGCAGACGGCGTGTTGCGGATCAGCGCTTCGACCTGAGGCTTCGCCCGCACGGCTTGCGCAATCGCGCTCAGCCTGCGGACCGGCTCGATCGACTCGATGTCGTCCATGCCGCCGATCACCGCCACTTCGAGCCAGTCGGGCGCACCGGGCATCCACCGCTTGATCAGCCGCCGGACGACGCCGTAACTGAGCCCGATCGCCGACTCGAGCACGATCATCATGCCCCAGCGTGCTAGCAGCGCCTGCTCGAAGCGGCAGTAGTGCGCATAGACGGCGTCGGCGGGAAGCGAGCGATAGTCGAGCGCGTTGAACTCGTCGTAGACCGGATAGAAAAACGCGCGGAAGCGCTCGACGTTGCGCGCGAGACGCGCGAAGTGCCACGCGAACTTCGTGCTGCTCAAGGCCCGGATGCAGGCGAGTCCGGCGCGCGAGCCGGTCTTGTACGGCGCGATCAGCGCGGCGAAGCTCGCCAGATCGAGCGGCTCGTCGACGCCCATCTGGACTTCCATCATCTTGCGCCCGAGGTTTTGGAACGGCGCGAGCCCGGAAAGCTTGTACCAGTGCAGCAGGTTGTAGTACACGCGCCCGTTCAGGAACGCGAGCGTCGAGCCGAGGAAGCCATCCATCTCGCGCCGCTGCTTGTGCGGAATCGCGAGCAGCCGGCAGAACTCGCGGAACACCTGCGCATAGACGTGCTGCGCGAAGGTGAAGGTCAGTTGCGTCGTCACGCCGGGATAGTTCTCGACGATGTTGGAGTTGTCCCACAGCTGAAATTCGCCGCTCCGCGAGGGGGCCGGTGCGATCGGCGTGGTCACGGGGCGCGCCTGCAGAATCCACAGCTGGTGCTCCGCGATACACCATTCGATATCGAGCGGCTCGCCGAGCTCGCTTTCGAGCGTGCGGGCCGCCGCCACGACGCGCTCGATCTCGTCGTTAGAGAGGGCCGCTGCGTTGCGCAGCGCGGCCGGCACCTCACGGATGTGGCGGCCGTCATGACGCTCGTGTTTTTCACCGATCACCACCTGCCTGGGCTGTCCGGTGTGGCGGTCCACGGTGATCGTGTCGGCGTCGACCGCGCCCGACACGAGTCCCTCGCCGAGCCCGTAGACGGCGCTCAGCACGAGCTCGTCGCGGTTGCCGTTGGCCGGGTTGATCGTGAACACGACGCCGCTCGTGTCCGCCTGAACGAGGCGCTGCAGGATCACGGCCATACCGGCGCCGGCGATATCGAGTCCGTGCTGATGCCGGTAGCGCAGCGAGCGCTCGGAATACGCGGAAGCCCAGCACCGGCGTACGTGTTCGAGCGTCGAGTCGAGCCCGCGGACGTCGAGGAACGTGTCGAACTGGCCTGCGAACGAGAAGCTCGCGCTGTCTTCTTCGATGCCGGACGAGCGCACCGCGAGGGGTCGGTCTCCAATGATGTCGCGCGCGCGTGCGATGTCGGCGCGCAACGCGGCGCTGATGTCGCACGTCAGCACGGCCTCGCGGATCGCGCTCGCGATCGCGGCGGCGTTCGCAGGCGTGAAGTCGCGCAATAGCGCGGCGATGGTCTGATCGAGGCCGCCGTCGCGGCGGAACTCCGCGAAGCAGTCGGTGCCGAGAATCGCCCAGTGCGGCACCGCCACGCCGAGGTTCGCAAGCCGATGGAGCGATCGTCCCTTGTTGCCGGCGAGCCGCTCGATCGTTTCGGCCGGACTCGCCGCGGTCAGGATCAGGCGTGGCGATGCTGTTGGGGCGGCGCAGCTTTCGGCCGATTCGAATTCGCCGCGTGCGCGCGTAATGGTGTCGAAAGTCATTGAGGTCCCCGTTGCTCAGGTGCTCGACGAAGCGAGCAGGTCTCTTGCTTCCTCGGCGGTACCGCGCCCGCCGTGAGCGGTCTGCGGGAAGCGCGCATGGAGATGCGCGCCGAGGTTGATCCAGTCGTAGGCGGCGTGGATCGTTCCGCGCCAGCCCGACGCCGTATCGAAGCTCGCCGGAAACTGCGGGTCGCCGCCGAGGGTGCGCAGACGCTGCGCGAGTTCATCGGCGAGCGCGACGTAGCGCTGTGCATCGCGAGCCGATCCGATCGAACACTGTTCGAGTTCGCGGATGCCGTCGATCAGCGCCGCATCGAGCGGTAGCAGCCGGATCGCGTCGAGCGTCGCTTCTTCCATCGTCGACTGCGGCGTCACGCCATGCGCGCCGAGCGTGACCATGCAGGCGGTCTGCATCATCCGTTGCAGCGCGTACTCGAGCACCTTCCATTGGCCGCGCTGGAGTGCGCCCTGGGCGTCCTCGCGCGCGTTCTCGAGACCGATGTTGGCCCAGATCATCTCGAGACCCGCTTCGGCGAAGCGCCCGGCGGGCATCGGCAGCAACTGGGCACCGCTCGCGCGGCCGCCCGGGAGGCGCGCGCCGTCGATCGAAATCAACGGCGCGCGCGACACCGGCGTCGACGTCGCCTGCTGACGTGCGTGGATTTCTCCGCTGCCCTTCCAGCGCAGGCTGACGAGACCCAGCCGGCTGAAGTCCGCGATCAGCGCGCGCTGCCGGCTCGCCGCTTGCGCGTCGCCACGGCTGGCGATGGCCGTGCATGGCGTGTCGAAGGTGATCGCTCGCCAGGCCTGGGTCGCTTCGTCGTCGAGCGCAAAGACGTCGCTACCTCGCAGCACGTGGACCCGTTCGCCGATCTGCCAGGTCGTCGTGTCCTTGCCGGGGCCAATCAGCACGTTGTCGGCCATGAGGCTTACACCGTCGACGCCGAACTCGCGGATCAGCGCGACCCCCGCCGCGAGGAACCCGCTTTCGGCGCCATGCTCGCGCGGCGCGTGCAGCAGGCTCCACAGACGGCCGACGCGGCCGGCGTCGACGGCCGCGCGTTCGAGTTGCAGCGACAGCCATTTCGGGCTCATGTAGCACTCGCCGAGGCGCGCCACGTGACTCTTCGCCGCATGAAACGCGGCGGTCCTGATCCAGGCGCGTGCGTAGTCGGGCTCGCCGAGCGCGAACATCGCCACCGCATAACGGCCGGTCTGACGCGCGAAATCCTCGAACCACAGCGCCACCGCCTCGCAGAGCGCCTCGCGGCCAAGCTCGGCTTGCAGCGTCTCGATCAACGCCGGGTTGTCGATCGGCAGCGCGCCGATAAAGCGCTGGCACCGTTCGAGCAGGTTCCACGACAGACGCGCGACCGCGCGCCGGCCTTTGCCAAGCGCTGCGCGAACCTGCGCGAGTTCGCGGCGCAGCCGCGCCGGACTCAGCAACCTGACCTCGACGCGGCGGCCGTCGATGAACAGGATGTACGGCATCGTGGCTGGCTCTAGCCCGCTGTCGACGATCGCGACGAAGTCGACGTCGGAGCGCTCGTTGCCGAAGCCTTCGGCGATCGAGCCTTCGAGAAACACGGCGCTCGGTCCCCGCTGTTCGAACTGGGCGCCGAGCGCGGCCCGCGCTTTTTGCCAGAGCTCGGCGAGCATCGGATCAGTCATCAACATGGTTAGGCTCCCTGAGCGTCAAGCCGTGCGCGGCACGAAGTAGCCCGCCGCGATCCCGTAACGAAAGATCCTGCGCAGCAGCGTTTTGCCCGTCGCGCGAGGCAGGGCCGGCAGGATCGCGGCGGTCGCGTCGCGTGCAAAGCGCACCTGGCGCGTCAGGTACGACTCGTACAGTTTCACGACCTCGTCGTAGTAACGCCGCTCGAGCGGTTTCATCGCGGCGGCGTCGAAGACATGCCGCGGCACATAGCGAGGCACGTGAAACGAGGGAAACTCCGCGCAGACGTCATTGATTTCGCGCAGCGTCGTCGGCGTGCCCGAGGTCAGATGCAGCGTGCGTCCGCGCACGAGCGGAAACTTCGCCAGCGCTTCGACGACGCAGTCCGCGACCCAGTCGATCGGCACGATGTTCAGCGTCGCGCCGTAGTCGCCCGGCATCGTGCGCACGAGTCCCGCGGCCGTCAGGCGCACGACGGTGTACAGCGTGTCGAACTTGCGGATCACGCCGCTCGCCGAGTCGCCGACGATGATCGACGGGCGCAGCACCGCCGCCGGCAGACCGCTGCGCATCGCCGCTCGCACCGACTGTTCCGCGCGGTACTTGCTCTGCTCATACGGGTTGCCCAGACGCTGACCGAGTTCGAGATCGTCCTCGCTGAACACGCCGGGGCGCTCGCCGCAGACATAGGCGGTGCTCACGTAGAGCAGCGGAATCGGCGCGTCGCCGCTACCTTGCGCGAACTCGACGATGCGCTCGGTGCCGCGAAAGTTGATCGCGTCGTAGACCTCGGGCTTGCGCCCGAAGCTGGTTAGCGCGGCACAGTGGACGATCGCGCCGGTTGCCGCGCGCAGTGCCTCGTACGTGTGCGGATCGAGCCCAAGCCGCGACTCGGCGACGTCGCCCCGCACACATGCGAAGGTTCCGGCAGCGGGTGTGTGGCCGCCGTACGGTGTTGCCGCGAGCGGTGTGCCGTCGTTGCGGACAACCGGTCCATCGGAGCGCAAGAATGCGACGACCGGGTACCCGATTGCCGTCAGCCGGGCGATCACTTCGGCGCCCAACAGACCTCGCGCACCGGTGACGAGAACGTGCTTATCCATCGTGGGTGACCATTTAGGGTTGCGTGTCATTTGAGGAGAAGCCCGGCCAGCAGTCCAAGCTCGACGGCGACGATGAAGCGGGTGCCAGCCCAGCGTGGCCGGCCCTGCCTGCTCGCGGGGCCCGGCCAGCTCGCGTTGAGCCAGACGAGCCACACGAGCGGCAGCGTTGCGGCATAGATCGCGTACGTTTGCGACAGGCTTGCCAGGCGCGAAAGCGACACGTTGATGCCGAGCGCCAGAATCAGCAGGGCATTCAGCGCGACCCGAATGGCGCGCGCCGACAGGAGATAGGGCTGCAGTGCGGTGGTGCCGACCTTGCGCGAGAACTTCCAGAACTCGTAGCCG
This sequence comes from Paraburkholderia sp. Cpub6, assembly GCF_014201065.1. Lineage (NCBI taxonomy): Bacteria > Pseudomonadati > Pseudomonadota > Betaproteobacteria > Burkholderiales > Burkholderiaceae > Paraburkholderia > Paraburkholderia sp. Cpub6. The sequence goes on along the minus strand of NZ_JACHDM010000013.1, from coordinate 174,993 downwards.
GTCCACATCGAACCCGCTACGCACACCACGACGTAGAAGCTCAGTTCGCGCCCAGCAACGTCGCGCCACAAGAAAAAGCCGTACATGAAGATGGCGAAGGGCGCGCCCTCGAAAACGGGTAGGCACGGCAGCGGGTGGGTCGGGAGCAGCCGCTTGAAGACGAACGGCGCAGCGAAGGCCAGTGCGGTGGCGGCAGCGGCGGCCGTCCTCGCGTGCCCCATGCCGGTGTTCAGCGCAACGAGCAGCATCGCGCTTGTCGCGAGGCTGGCGACGAGGCGTGTGCGTCGCGCCTCGCGTCGCGCCAACAGCGCGTGCCCGGCGGGATAGTCGCGTTCGAGGTCGTCGAGGTCGTCGATCAGGCGAAGCTGGACGAACAGCAAAAAAAACGACGCAAGACCGGCCAGCAAGCGCCAGCCCGGTTCAATGGCGACGCCGGCTATCCGTCCGTATAGCAGCAGCGAGCAGACGAACGCGCCGGCGATCGGCACCGCCTCGGCCGCCAGAGGCAAGCGGCCGAGCGTGTTGCCGAAAGCGGCTGCCGCGGCGGCAAGCCGGCCACGTCTCGCATGCGCGGTGGCCAGCGAAAGGCGCGGGCTCATGTGCGCAACCCCTCATTGGCGTCTATACGGACCGCCGCGTGCCGGATGCACAGGTCCACTAGCGAGCCGACCGTGAAATACGCTTCGGCGCGTTCTTCGTTCAACGCTTCCAGAGGCAGACGCTCGATGCCAAACGCCTGCTCGATTGCGACCACGGCTTCGACGAGCGACAACGAGTCGAGGCCAAGATCGGCGATCAGCGAACTGTCGAGATGAATCTCAGTGTTGAAGTCACGCTGATGCTCGCGGCAGACGCGCAGTAACTGCGTGCGTACGACTCCGAATACGGTGTTGCGCGTCGACGCATTTTTCGATGTGCTGGCCATGCTGGATCCCTTTCCGTTCACGCGTTGCTCGACGCGGCGTAGCGCCACGGCAGTGTCTGGCCGCCGGCCAGGATGCCCTGTGGATGCGCGAGCGCGACAGGCTCGATCGCCAGCTCCAGGCGGACGGATTCAAGTGGCCGCTGCAACGCTTCTTCCCAGCGGTAGGAAAGGGGAATGCGCGCGCGCTTGCCACGCAGCCACGCGCGGCGCAGAAAACGATGGACCCAGAAGTTCGGCCACCACGGCGCGGTCAGCGCGGTGCCGAGCAGACCCACGACGCGCGCGCGCATCGGTTCGAGCCCGCAGTCGAATGCGAGAAGCGAGGTCTCGCCGGCCCAGTCCTGGCCATAGCCCGTCAACACGTGCAGCAGGTCATGAATGCAGCCGCTGCGCTCGATGAACCACTGACGGTCCGGGCCGGGGAGGATTTCTTCGAGGCCCGCGGCCAGCCGGCTCGCCTGCAGCAGACCATCGGCGCTGTAGCCGCTGTGCTCCATCATCGCCATGTAAGCGCGGCCGAACGATCCCGGCGGCAAGCGCAGCAGCGTGTCGGAATCCGCGAGCGTGCCGAGCAGTGACGGCTGCTCGGCAAGCAGCGCGCCGGCGCCGGGCTCGCCGAGAAAACGCTGGTACATCGCCTCCATCTGGCCGCCGTCGAGCGCGATCATCACTTCGTAGGCATGCTGAATATCGTCTACGTTCGCCCTCAACGCCTTGATCGCCCGCAAGGCGCGCGGCCAATCGATGTGGCGTCGCGCCAGCGCGTCGTCCTTCAAGGTTGCTGTCATCTGCGGCTCCCGGCAAAGATCAAGAGGGCGAGTCACGAGTGGCGATCGACTCATGCCACTACCTGTGGACGCTTTTTGCAGGGTTCGTGCCAGTCATTCGCGGGCAGCACAAAAGTCGTCCTCGTCCCCTGCAAGAACGGACCGAAGTGGCCAGATCTCAAAAGGCCGGCGCGGGTATCGCGTGGATTGAAGCGGAGTCTGCGATTTGCCGACGCACGTTCGGGAGGAGCCCCTCGCAACCTGCTGGATGTCGGTGCCGAGCCAACACGTGAAGCGCATCTGTTGGTTGGGGATCGACTGCGGGACATTCGATACTGGCCCGGTACGCATGCCGACGTCCAAACATCTAAACGTGCGGATGTATCGCGCTGCCCCTTGAAATCTGGCTGCCCGCTTGCGTCATTGCTTCTGACGAGGACTCACGTCGCGCTGCAAAAGAATGCCTGGCACGAACAGTGCACTAGGAGCGCGAACAATGGCTGGTGCGCTTTGAAATTCGTAGAACTCACGAGGATGGAGGTAGAGCAATGAATCAGGCATGGAAGGCGAAAGCGGGGCAGTTCCTGCCGGGCGCGAATCTGACTGTGCTGCCGCACTGGGAGCGCGACGCGGTACCGAGCTACGATCGTGCCGAGGTCTCGGTGCCAGGGCGCCTTCACTTCGCGGTATTCGACTTTATGCAAATGGCGCCCGGCTTCGGCGGCGGCGGACTCGGCGTATCGACGAGCACGGTCGGACACCGGATCACCGTCACGAAGACGACGAATGGCGAGGGCGGCTGCGACGTGCCGAGCGGGCGGCACATGCTCGAGTTGTTCAAGCGAGCCGTCGGCTACGCACGTGACGACATCCGCGTCGATCGGGTGCGCAGCATCCAGCACCAGCACAGCGGCTTCGGCTCGAATGTCTCGTTCAATACCGCGACGCTCGCCGGCTTGAACGCGTTGTTCGGCTCACCGTTTTCGCCGCACGACATGTGGGAAATGATCACCCGCAACTACGTCGAGACCGCGAAGGATGACGAGCACGTGTATTTCGGACTGGAGACCGGCGTCGGCGAAGCGTGCCTGTTCTTCGGCGGTCTGGTCTGGGTCGACGAGAAGCACGGCAACGGCCGTTTTCTCGGCAACCTGAGTTCGGAAAACCTGTGGGTGACCACCGCCGTTGGCAACTACGACACGCTATCGACCGAAGCGCTGCGCGCCCATGGCGAAGGCGCGGACATGTCCGGCACCACCGAGGCGGGCTTCGTGCCGACGCATTTTGTCGAGTGGCAGAAGCGCTACGGCATCGCGTGGCGCAACTTCATCGAACAGAAATTGCGGCCGGCACTGCATCGCAACGACCTGTTCGCGTTTCTGAAGCACGGCTGGGAACTCAACAGCATGAGCAACATGAAGGTGCTCGAAGGCATTTTCCGGACCGACGTGATGCGTGAGTTCGACGAGACGATGCAACGCGAGGGCGCGGTGTACGCGGGGATGAGCAGCGCGGGTCCGGGCTTCTATGCATTCTCCGACTGCGAGGACAAGGCGAAGCACCTCGCGGCGGTGATGATGCATCGGTTCGGTGATTTCATGAGCGAGATGACGGTGGCCCGCGCGGGTCAGAAGATGTCCATCGACGTCGCCGTCTAGGCGCACTCCTACGAGCCCTCGCGAACCTTTCCACCGAGACCGATCGAACATGGCCAAGCGCGTCACCTTCGTCAACACGAACCAGATCAAACCGGCGATTGCGCCGATTGCGTTCGACTACCTGTCGGCGCCGATGGAGCGAGCCGGGTTCGAGCTCGATTTGCTCGACCTGTGCTTCTCCGACGATTGCGAGGCGGCCATTGCCGCGCACTGCCGCACCGCCGCGCCGGATTACTGGGGGGTGACGCTGCGAAATACCGACGACGTCTATTTTTCCAGCGGCTACAGCTTTCTCGACAGAATCAGGGACATCGTCGCGTTGCTTCGGCGCGCGCGCGCGGTTCCGGTCGTGATGGGCGGCGCGGGCTACTCGGTGATGCCGGAAAAACTGCTTGCTTACCTCGACGCCGACTTCGGCATCGTCAGGGAAGGCGAATTCAGCTTTCCCGAGCTGCTGACCTGCCTCGAAGAAGGCAGGAGTTTCACGCACATACCCGGCGTGGTGTACCGCGATACGGCCGGGGTGCGCGCTACGCCGCTCGCCCCGAACGCATGCGGACCGCTGGCCAGCATCGGGCCTCATAAACGCGAGCTGGTCGACAACCCCCACTACTTCGCCAAAGGCGGCCAGATCGGCATCGAAACGAAGCGCGGTTGCAATCGCTCCTGCATCTATTGCGTCGAGCCGCTGATCAAAGGCCGCACGGTGCGCATGCGCGAACCCGATGATGTCGTCGCCGAGATGGCATCGCTCGAAGAACGCGGGGTCAACGTCTTTCACATCAACGACTCGGAATTCAATCTGAGCGTCGCGCATCCTCTTGCGCTGTGCGCGGCCATCATCCGGCACGGGCTCGCCGGCAAGATCCAGTGGTATGCGTACGGTATGCCGCGGCCGTTTCCCGATGAACTCGCGGCCGCGATGAAAGCAGCCGGTTGCGTCGGCATGAACTTCGGCGTCGACACCGCCAGCGAAACGATGCTGAAGATACTGCGCCGCACCTTTAGCGCCCACGACATCGAGCATGCGGTCAATACGGCGAAGCGCCACGGCCTCGAGCACATCATCGAGCTGCTGTTCGGCGCCCCCGGCGAGACGCAGGAAACCGCGCGCGAGACGATCGAGTTCATCAAGCGGGTCGATCCGGAGCGCGTTTCGGTGACGGTCGGGCTGAGGATTTTCCCCGGCACCGAGCTCGAGCAGATGATTCGCCGCGAAGGCCTGCGCGTCGGAAATCCGAATCTTCACGGCCATATCGAAGGCAACGACGATCTGCTGCATCCGGTGTTCTATCTGCCGACCGCATTGGGCCCGGACCCGCAGCAATTCATTGCCGATCTGATCGGCAATGATCGGCGGTTCTTCGGGACCAACGCGAGTCTGTTCAACTACAACGCGAACGACGCGCTGGTCGAAGCGATCGCGCAAGGCGAACGGGGCGCGTATTGGTCGATCCTGAACCGGATCGAGAAACGCTTCGAAGCGGCCCACGACGCTCGCGGTTGTCACCGCACGTCCGCGGCCGGCGGCGATGCGGATTGGGCACCGATCGAGGTTGTGCCGATCGAGCAAAGTGCCTGATGCGGTGTGCGATGCCCGAAGCGGCCAGTCGTCCAGTGGCCTGCGTACTTTCAACCCAGGAGGAGTGCATGCTTTTAGAAAACAGCCAGCCTGAGCCGTACAGGATCAAGATGGTCGAGCCGATCAGGCTTATCGACCGCGAGCAACGGCAGGCGCGGCTTGTCGCCGCCGGGTACAACGTCTTTCGCCTCGAAGCAGACGACGTCTACATCGATCTGATGACGGACAGCGGCACCTCCGCGATGAGCGCGAACCAGTGGGCCGGCATCATGATCGGCGACGAATCATATGCCGGTTCCCGCAGTTTCACGAAGTTGACGCAGGCCGTGCGGGACATGCTCGGCTTCGACTACGTATTGCCGACCCATCAGGGCCGGCCGGCCGAACACTTCCTGTTCCGGACCCTCGTGCGCCCAGGCCAGGTGGTGCCATTCAACGCGCCGTTCGATTCGACCGAGGCACACGTATCGATTGCCGGCGGGACCGCGATACCGTGCGTCGCCGAAATCGGCTACCAACCCGCTGTCGAGCACCCGTTCAAGGGCGACGTGGATGTGCAGAAGCTGCGCAACGTGATCGAGAGCGAAGGGCGCGACAATGTCCCGCTGATCATGGTCTCGCTGACGAACAACGCGGGCGGCGGCCAGCCGGTATCGATGGCGAACCTGCGCGCGGTGAGGGCGTTGGCCGATGAGTTTGCGATTCCGGTCTACTTCGATGCGGCGCGCTGCGCGGAGAATGCTTACTTCATCCAGCAGCGCGAGAGCGGCTATGCGAACCGGTCCGTGGCGGAAATTCTGAAGGAGCAGTTTTCCTATGCCGAGGGCTGCACGTTCAGCTGCAAAAAGGATGCGCTGGTCAACATCGGCGGCTTGCTCGCGACACGGTCGCGCACGCTCTATGAGCAGGTCGTGCCGCTGCTCGTGCTGCACGAAGGTTTCGTCACCTACGGAGGGATGGCGGGCCGCGATCTCGAGGCACTCGCGATCGGTCTGCGCGAGATGGTCGACGACCGATACCTGCAACACCGCGTAGGTCAGGTCGAACGGCTAGGGGACACGCTGCTTGCCGGCGGCGTTCCGATACTGAGACCGACCGGTGGACACGCGGTGTACGTCGATGCGGCCGCCTTCCTGCCGCACCTGCCGCGCTCGCAGTTCCCGGCCGAGGCGCTGGCTGCCGAGCTTTATCTGGAGGGCGGCGTGCGCGCCGTCGGTCTGGGCTCGTTGGCGTTCCTGAAAGAAGATCCGTCGACGGGCACTGTCAGCGCCCCGAGGCTGGAACTGCTGAGGCTGGCCATTCCTCGCCGCGTCTACACCGATAGCCACCTCGCGGCGGCTGCCGCCGCGTTGATCCGGGTCTACCAACGACGCGATACGATCCGGGGAATGCGCATCGTCTCGGCACCGTCGATGCTCAAGCACTTCACCGCGGTCCTCGCGCCGATCGAGGACCGCGACGAGATGCTCGCGGAGTCTCGGGAAGTTATGGTCTGAGGTGATTTCATGTCGAATGCTGTCTTCGAAACGCTCGAGCTCAAACCGCATGCTTATCCGGGGGTTCTGGTCACGTTGTGCGGTGTGGATGGGGCGGGGAAGTCGTCACTGATGGAACGGCTCGAAAGCGCGTGCACGCGTGCGGGGCTCAACTGCGTGACGACGTTTACGCCGACCCGTAGGATCCGCAAAGATGCGCTGTTCCGGGATATGGTGGACAGCCACTGGCATACATCGAGCGCCGGTTCCGGACTCGACGTAAACCGACGGCGCGTCGACATGCTGGGCATTCTGCTGTCCATCATGGGAGACCTCGTCCAGCATCTGACCGACACGGTCATACCGGCACTGGAACGCGGCGACGTCGTTTTCTGCGACCGCTACGTGTTCACCTCTCAGGCTGAAATCGGCACGCGTTCCGATCCCGCTGAGACTGCGCCTGTGCTCCGCAGCATCGCTGGTCATTTGCTGCGTCCCGATGTCGCCTTTGGTCTGAACGTTTCCGGCGCGACTTCACACCGTCGCGTGCGGGCAAGGAGCGACGAGAACGACCAGCCGCCGCCGATGAGCTTTCTGACGCGTCAGGTGGCGGCCTACCGCGCCGTGTTCGAGGTCAACGGCGTGGTCGCGCTGGATGCGGAGCGGAGTCTCGACGAGACGTTCTGTCAGGCACTCAGTCATCTCGTGGCTATCGACCGTGTTGCGGGGCGGTTGGGCTCTCTCGGGGCGGAATGTCCTACACGAAGCGTGGCGGCATGCTGAGGCTTCGACTTGTGCCCGGGAAGCCGGATTCGGGCATCGAGGTATGCGACAAAATGCGCGTCGACACGTTTTGATGAGCATCTATCCTTCGAGGAAGGACCATGATGCATGGAACATCAGAGCCAGGGAGACGACGATGCTTAGCCCACATGAGATCGCAACGCTCATGCTTCTCGAGACAAACCCCCGTCCAGAAAATTTCGATCCCGGCGATCTCGACGCGTTGTGCGAGCGCCAACTTGTATTTCTGGAAAAGCTCGCGTCTGGATACGCGCGAGGGCGTCTGACCGCGCAAGGACGCTCGGTATTGCGGTGGGTCGGGAGGGTGAACTAGTGCCTCGCTCTGCATCGCCTGGGAGCTGTGACCTTCAGGAGCAGTCACATGCAATACCCAGTCGCGCGGAGGGCGGTGCAGACCATTGTTCGCGAACATCGACACGAGGCGTTCGGCGCCAATCGCGATCCGTTCAGCGGCAGCGAGATCGAAGGTGAAATAGACCGTTTGTTTTCGTTGATCGTCAGTACCGTTTCCGAGTCGATTCAATAAGAGTGGGCAGCACCGGAATGTGACGGGCGACGCTGGCGCTCAGCGGGCTAGGCCGCCAACGGGACAGCGCCCGTACATTTGATTTCATCGAGGCAAACGCTGGACTTGACTCCGCTCACGCCCGGAATGCGCATCAGCGTATCCAGCAGAAACTCCGACAGCGCTTTCAGGTCTTGCGCCACGACCTTGAGCATGTAATCGATATCACCCGTTACGACGAAGCATTCCTGAACCTGGGTGAGTTCCGAGATCATTCGCTTGAACTTCGACAGGTCGCGGACATGGCCTCGCTCCATCGTCACCTGGATGAAGGCCACTACGCCAAAGCCCAGCAGCTGCGCGTCGAGCCGCGTCTCGTAGCATTTGATCACACCCATTTCCTCGAGCCGGCGATGCCGCCTCAGCGTTTGCGCGGGCGACAGTTTGATCGCCTCCGCAAGTTCGAGATTGGAGATGCGTCCCTGGGACTGAAGAATCTCCAGTAGACGCACGTCGATACGGTCGATGTCGATTGCCTGCACTTTTATTTCCTCATTCACCAGTGAAATGAAATATTAATGCACAAATCAGGGTTTGTCTGCGTCTGCAAGGAAATCCAATTGCGTCGATAAAAACTTACACTGAATCCAGATGTCGCTGCGATGCGGCCGGCTAATGCGTTGAGAGAGTGGTCCGAGGACGCTGCCTGCATGGCGATTGGAGAAATTTTCTTTCATTGTTCCGACACCCAGCACCACTCGGTGCCGGTTGCTCGCCACAAATCATTCACCCTCTGCTGAACCTGAGAGATCATGGCCGACCTGTTTGACAATCCAATGCAACTGATGGGCTTCGAATTCGTTGAATTTGCCTCGCCCGTACCCAATGTCCTTGAACCGCTATTCGAGCAGATGGGCTTCACACTGGTGGCTCGCCACCGTTCGAAGGACGTGCTGCTTTACCGCCAGGGCGAAATCAACTTCATCGTCAATCGCGAGCGCAACAGTGCGGCCGCTTACTTTGCCGCCGAGCATGGCCCGAGTGCGTGCGGCATGGCATTTCGCGTGAAGGATTCGCACAAGGCCTACGCCCGCGCGTTGTCGCTAGGGGCTCAGCCGATCGAAATCGCAACCGGTCCAATGGAGTTGCGATTGCCGGCAATCAAAGGCATTGGCGGCGCACCGCTTTATCTGATCGACCGCTTCGAAGACGGCAAGTCGATCTACGACATCGATTTCGAGTTCATCGAAGGTGTCGAGCGGCGGCCGGCCGGTCATGGCTTGCGCCTCGTCGACCACCTCACGCACAACGTCTATCGCGGCCGCATGACGTATTGGGCCAACTTCTACGAGACTCTGTTCAACTTCCGTGAGCTACGCTACTTCGACATCAAGGGCGAATACACGGGTCTCACGTCGAAGGCGATGACGGCGCCGGACGGCAAGATCCGCATTCCATTGAACGAGGAATCTGGCAAGGGGAGCGGGCAGATCGAGGAATTCCTGATGGCCTTCAATGGCGAGGGCATTCAACACATCGCGTTCCTGACGGACGATCTGATAGCGGTTATCGACAATCTGCAGATGGCAGGCGTGCCGCTGATGACGGGGCCGAACAGCTACTACTACGATGCGCTCGAGACGCGCTTGCCGGGCCACGGTCAAGCGGTGGGCGAATTGCAATCGCGCGGCATCCTCCTCGACGGAACGACGGCAGACGGGTCGCCGCGCCTGCTGCTGCAGATTTTTTCCAAGCCGCTGCTTGGCCCTGTCTTTTTCGAATTCATCCAGCGCAAGGGTGATGAAGGTTTCGGCGAAGGCAATTTCAAGGCGCTGTTCGAGTCGCTCGAACGCGATCAGATCGAGCGGGGCACGCTGAAGGTTTGACGCGCGTACAACCCCGTTGATAGCTCTCGACCAGAGCAGGCGAAAAGCGAGGCGTGGCGTCCAGAACCAACCGCAGGACACAGGAGACAACATCGTGGCACACCAGCAACAGGGCACGCTACAGCGCGGCCTGAAGAATCGTCACATTCAGTTGATCGCGCTAGGAGGCGCAATCGGCACCGGCCTCTTTCTCGGCATCGCGCAGACCATCAAGACGGCAGGACCGTCCGTGTTGTTCGGGTACGCGATCGCGGGCGTCGTCGCCTTCTTCATCATGCGGCAACTCGGCGAAATGGTCGTCGACGAGCCGGTGGCGGGATCCTTCAGCTACTTCGCAGGCAAATACTGCGGCCAATTCTCGGGCTTCGTGTCCGGCTGGAACTACTGGGTGCTGTACGTTCTCGTGTCAATGGCAGAACTGTCGGCCGTTGGCATCTACATGCAGTACTGGTGGCCCGGTCTGCCCACGTGGGTCTCCGCGCTCGCCTGCTTTTGCGTCATCAACGCGATCAACCTCACCAGCGTGAAGTCGTACGGCGAGCTCGAGTTCTGGTTCTCGATCGTCAAGGTCGCGGCGATCGTCGGCATGATCGGCTTCGGCGGCTACCTGTTGATTTCGGGCCACGCAGGCCCTGACGCGGGCGTGGCCAATCTCTGGCGCCACGGCGGCTTCTTTCCGAACGGCGTGTCGGGCCTCGTGATGGCGATGGCTGTCATCATGTTCTCGTTCGGTGGACTGGAACTCGTCGGCATTACGGCCGCCGAGGCGGAAGATCCTTCGCACACCATCCCGCGCGCGACCAACCAGGTGATCTACCGGATCCTGATTTTCTACGTCGGCGCACTCGGCGTGCTGCTGTCGCTGTATCCGTGGGAAAAAGTTGTTACGGGCGGTAGTCCGTTCGTGCTGATCTTTCACGCGATGAATAGTAACTTCGTCGCCAACGTGCTCAATGCGGTAGTGCTCACCGCCGCGCTGTCGGTGTACAACAGCGGCGTCTACTGCAACAGCCGCATGCTTTACGGCCTCGCAGGCCAGGGCAATGCGCCGCGCGCTCTGCTGAAGGTGAACGCCCGCGGGATTCCGCTCGTCGCGCTGGGTGTTTCCGCCGTGGCGACGGCCACCTGCGTGGTGATCAACTACCTGATGCCCGGCAAGGCATTTGAACTGCTGATGGGGCTCGTCGTCTCGGCGCTCATCATCAACTGGGCAATGATCAGCATCATTCATTTGCGCTTTCGCAGCGCGAAAGCGCGAGCCGGTGAGACGACCGTATTCCGCAGCCTGGGCTATCCGCTTACCAACTATCTGTGTCTGGTGTTCCTTGGCGGCATCCTGGTGGTGATGTGGCTGATACCGGATCTGCGCATGTCGGTCTACCTGATCCCCGTTTGGCTCGTTGCGCTGGGCGTCGGCTATCGCTTGCGCAATCGCCGCACGGGCGCCTCGGTACCGGTTGGCGTGCCGATGCGCTAGGCGCCGCGTTTCTGCAACCATTTGGCCTAATCCAGGGAACCAGCATGTTTGAACACATCGATGCCTATGCGGGCGACCCGATCCTCACCTTGAACGAGAACTTCGCGAAGGATTCGCGCGACCATAAGGTCAATCTGAGCATCGGCATCTATTACGACGATCAAGGCCGCTTACCGGTGATGCAAGCCGTACGCGAGGCCGAAGGACAACTGCTCGCCGAGCTCGGTCCAAAGCCGTACCTGCCGATGGCGGGCTTCGCCCACTACCGCGATGCCGTGCAATCGTTGCTGTTCGGCGACGACTCGCCCGCACGTACCGAGGGGCGCATCGCGACTGTGCAGACCTTGGGCGGCTCGGGCGCGCTCAAGGTCGGTGCGGATTTCATCAAGCGCTATTTTGCGGGCTCACGGGTATGGGTCAGCGATCCGACGTGGGAAAACCACCGTTTCATCTTCGAGCGCGCGGGATTCGAAGTCGACACGTACCCGTACTACGACGAATCGAGCGGCGGGCTCAAGTTCGAAGAGATGCTATCGGCCATCGACGCGCTGCCGGCGCGCAGCGTCGTGCTGTTGCATGCGTGCTGTCACAACCCGACGGGCGTCGATCTGAACGACGCGCAATGGGTGCAACTGATCGAGGTCATCAGGAAGCGGACCCTGCTGCCATTCATCGACATGGCGTATCAGGGCTTCGGCGCGGGCATCGACGCGGACGCATTTGCGATTCGTGAACTCGTGCGCCAGAACGTGCCGGCGTTGGTGGCCAATTCATTCTCGAAGAACTTCTCGCTGTATGGCGAGCGGTGCGGCGGACTGTCGGTGATTTGCGAGTCGCCGGATGTTGCCGGGCGCGTATTGGGTCAATTGACGAGCGCTGTGCGCGCGAACTACAGCAATCCGCCGACGCACGGCGCAAAGATCGTAGCGCGCGTGCTGACAGCACCGGCAATGCGGCAATCATGGCAACAAGAGCTTGCATCGATGTGCCGGCGCATCATGCGTATGCGTGCGGAGATCCATGAACGCCTGCGCGGCAAGGTGCCGGACACGATGCTCGCACGCTACCTCGAGCAGCGCGGTATGTTCACGTACACCGGGTTGTCGGCAGACCAGGTCGACACGCTGCGCGAGCGGCACGGCGTCTACTTGATCCGGTCCGGGCGCATGTGCGTCGCCGCGCTCAATGACAACAACGTTGCGACGGCTGCGGAGGCCATCGCGAGGGTCATCTCGCGGGCAGGCGATTGAAACCAACGCAAGCTGGGAGCCGCGGCCGGACACGCGATCAGTCCGGCTGTGCCTACGTCCTTTTCAGATTCGTCGCGCGCTCGCGTTGCCGCTGTGCTTGAGCGTCGGATCGAGCAACGAATCCTTGACGTCGAGCGAAGACGCTTGCCCGAGTTTCGCGTAGTCGTTCTCGAGCCAGACGTTCGCCACTTCGCGGCCACGCTCGAAGAGCGTTTTGAGCAATGACCAGGACGTGCTGCTCTTGGAAACAAAACCGAACTTCGCGAGAAAATCGTCGTCGCGAATCAGGTGAAACCTGACGGGCTTGAAGCGGCTTTTGCGCGCTGCTTCCTCGCCGACCGAGTCGAGCACACGGTTGACCGCTTCGATCGCGTTGATCTCCAGTACGACGGACGCGTTGAAACCGATTTCATTGAGCCGGTCGAGAATGCCGCGCGCGTCTTTAGGCGGCATGTCGTGGCGCACGAACGGATTCGCGAGAACGAGAATCAGGTCCTGGGCATGGGCGATCAACGGCGCCAAAGGCGGGTTGCCCAGATAGCCGCCATCCCAGTACGGTATGCCGCCCACGCTGATGGTGCGAAACTCGCTCGGCAGGCATGCGGAAGCGCGCAATACGTCAATGGAAATCTCGGGGCGGGTGAAAATTGCGCGTTGGTTGGTTCGTACGTCGGTTGCGCAAATGAACAGTTGCGGGCCATCGCGCGTGGTATTGAGCGCGGCGAGATCCTGTTCGGGGAGGGCGGAACGAATCAACGGCCCGAGCGGATCGCGGTAAAACGGATTGCCGTAAGGCGAAGCGACGAGTCCCACGGCCTCCAGCATGATGGCGGCGGGATTCCAGTCGATATTCCAGCCGCCGAATGGGCCGGGTTCGGAAAAGCCGAGGAGCGCGTTGCCCGCCAGCGCGCCGGCGCGCGATACCGCTTCCCAGAAGGCGCGCAGCATGTCGCGTGCTTTCGGTGCGCCGCTGGTTGCGAGACCCGCCGCGCACAGCGTCGCATTGATTCCGCCCGCGCTTGCGCCGCTGATCGCCGCGATATCGAGCGGGGTTGCCTGCGACGAAGCCTCCAGCAGCCGGTCGAGCACACCCCACGTGAAGGCGCCGTGCGAACCGCCGCCTTGCAGGGCAAACGCGACCTTGGGGCCGTTCTGTCGCGTCGGGTTCCGGGGTTCCTCCATCGCCATGGCTCCTTCGCGTCTTCATCGCGTTCCCGGCAATCTTACGCGCACGCGAGGATACTTGCGTCGGAAACGTCGAGCTTTCAATGGTTCGTCCTGTCCCGCATGCCATGGCGGATCGCCCTGGATGCTGCGATACTATTTATAGTCGCGCGCTGCGTAACCTACTAAAACGGTCCATGACAAAGAGGTTGACTGACACAAACCGGTGTGCCGGGACGGCATCGCGGGCTCACAGCTTGCGTCCGGGGGTACCTGGATGAATCGGGATCTCGATCTGGATTCCCGAGGCGCGATCACGCTAAACGGGCTGGCGCGCAGGCTGGGGCGTACCCGTAAGCAGCTGATGCATCGCTGGATCGCCGAGACCTCGGAGCAGGGCGCGCACACCGATGCGGACAGCGGGCAGGGACTCATGGACTGTTTCGCCTATATGCTGGCCGAAGTATGCGCTGCCCTGCTGGTCGCCGAGAGCGACGCGTCACTATCCGCGCGTGTGTCTGTCGCGCATCCCGGCAGGTTCTGGCCAGAGGGCTGGCGGGTCACGGATCTGTTTCGCAACATCGATCTGATGCAGCGCTTTCTGAAAGACGAGATCCGCGCGTATTTCGGTCCGGTTGCGGCTTCCATCGACGTTCACATACGGGCACACGACATCGTCGAGCGCACATTTCGCGCGATGATCGAAAACGCCATCGAGGCGCAAATGCAACGTCAGGCCGCCGAGGTGGCGGCGGCGCAGGAGAGCCTGCACACGGCGCTGACTGCGCTGAAGCTCACCGAGGAGCGGCTGCGTGTCGCGACGAGCGCGGCCGGCATCGGCATCTTCGAGTGGTGTGGCGCCTCGCGACAAGGCGTGTGGGAAAACCGCCAGATGTACGACATCACCGGGCAGCCCGAGGAGAGGGGGCCGTTGACGGAAACCGAGTTCATGACGTCGGTCGTTCATCCCGACGATGTCGAACTGCTGAAATGCCATTTTCAGTCCCGGCTGGTCTCCGGCGAGCCGGTGCATGTCGCGTTCCGGCTGCACCGCGTAACCGACCGCGCGCTCAGGACCGTCGAAATGTTCGGGTATCTGCGTCCGCCCGTTCAGCAGGACGATTACACGTTCATTGGCAGCTTGTGCGACGTGACGGAGCGGACCGACGCGGAGGCGAAATTGCAGGACGCCGATCGCCGCAAGGACATCTTTCTGGCCACGCTCGCGCACGAGCTGCGCAACCCGTTGGCGCCCGTGCGCAACGCCGCGCATCTGCTGGGCCACAGCGCGGGAGCCGATCCCGCCAAACGTGAGTGGCTGCGCAATGTGATCGAACGCCAGACCGGCCACCTGTCGCATCTGATCGACGACCTGCTCGATGTATCGAGGATCACCACCGGCAAGATCGAGTTGAAGCGCGAGGTCTTCGATATCAGGCTGGCACTCGACCACGCTCTGGAGATCACGATGCCGGCTGCGTTGCAGCGGCATCACGACATCGTGCGTCTGCCGCTCGCGCACCCAGTGTACGTCCACGGTGACCCGGCGCGGATCACTCAGACATTTTCCAATCTGCTGGATAACGCGATCAAATACAGCGACGAGGGTGGCCGGATCGTCGTATGCGCGACGCTCGTCGGTCAGGAGGTATCCGTTACCGTGTCGGACACGGGCACGGGTATTTCGGGCGACGCACTGCCTCACGTGTTCGATCTGTTCGTACAGGGTTCCTGCCACGGCGAGCCGTCCAGGGGCGGTCTTGGGATCGGGCTGTCGGTGTGCAAGACGCTGACCGAGATGCACGGCGGGACCATTGTCGCCAGGAGCGAAGGCAAGAACAGAGGCAGTGAATTCGAAATACGTCTACCCGTTTGCCAGGGCAGCAACCAGCGGGCGAAGGACGGTGCCGAAGCAGGTCGACCGCCGTCCGACCCATTGCGTGTTCTGATCGTCGACGATAACAGCGATGCCGCGCTGTCGCTCGCAATGATTCTCGACGCGCACGATGTGCGCACCGCACACAGCGGGGAAGAAGCGCTTCAGATCGCCGCTGCCTTCGAGCCGCAGATCGTTTTCCTTGATCTTGGTCTGCCGGGAATCAGCGGCTATGAGGTTGCGCGTCGGCTGAGGGATCATCAGGCGGCCGGCAAGCGCCTTGAAATCGTCGCCGTGTCGGGCTACGGACAGCCCGAGGACGTGGCTCGCTCAGCGGGAGCGGGGTGTGATAGTCATCTCGTCAAACCCGTCGATATCGAAGAACTCCTTGCGATCATCAGGCGAATGACCAGCGAAAATCCGTCCGCCGCGTAGTTTTCGATCGACCCTCTTTGTGCGAAGCAGCGTTCTGGGGCGACGACGAAAAGTACTGTCGGATTTCCCCGCTTATCAGTCGAATTCCCTCGCGGGAACGGCGTGGTAATTTTCGCAGTGCTCTACCATCAATCCATCCAGGAGGTAGTGATGTCACGGACTGTCAGGTTTGCCGAGGCCGGTGGGCCCGAAGTGCTTCGATTCGTCGACGAATCGGTCCGCGGCCCCGGCCGCGGTGAAGTTCGCATCAACGTGAAAGCGATCGGTCTCAATCGCGCGGAATCGATGTGGCGCACCGACCAGTACATCGAGCCCGTCCGCTTTCCGGCCGGGCTCGGGTACGAGGCGGCCGGCATCGTCGACGCGGTGGGCGAGGGCGTCGGCGGTTTCGCGCCCGGAGACGAGGTCAATGTGATCCCGTCGTTCTCGATGAATCAGTACTTCACCTACGGCGAAGTCGTCATCGTGCCGGACCATGCAGTCGTCAGGCACCCGAAATCTCTATCCTTCGCCGAGGCCGCGTCGGTGTGGATGATGTTCGTCACCGCATATGGCGCGCTGATCGAAGATGCGAAGGTGGGCGCCGGCGACTATGTCGTCATACCGGCCGCTTCGAGCAGCGTTGGTCTGGCAGCGATCCAGCTAGCGAATTACGCGGGGGCGACGTCGATCGCGGTCACGCGCCATGCTGGCAAGCGACAGCAGTTGCTCGACGCGGGTGCCGCACACGTGGTCGTGACGGACGAGTCGGACCTTGTCGAAGCGATCATGCGGATCACGGATGGAAAGGGGGCTCGCGTCGCTTTCGATCCGGTCGGCGGCCCGAACTTCGCGAAACTGGTCTCGGCGCTGTCCTTCCAGGGGATCGCGTATCTGTACGGCGCGCTAGACGAACGCGCCACGACGCTGCCCGTGCTGCCGATGATCGCCAAAATGATTTCCGTGAAGGCGCACAACATCTGGCTGACGAGTGGCGACCCGACGCGCCGAAAGGCTGCGGTGGAGTTCGTGCTCAAGGGGCTCGAAAGCGGCTCGCTGAAGCCGGTCATCGATCGCACCTTTGGGTTCGACGAGATCGTCGACGCGCACCGCTACCTCGAAACCAACGGGCAGTTCGGAAAGATCGTGGTAACGGTGTAGCCCGCGAACCGACATTGAGGTGAGGCAACGCGCCGCTTTTCCGCTTGATATTGTTGCTGGCCGCGTTCGCTCAAGCGCGGCCATCGCGAAGTGCTGAGGTCCAGTTCATGCAGCATGTGGCGGCATTGGGGTAGCGCATGACATGGCGATTCTTCGGTCGGATCGCGCATGCCGGCGTTGGTCTGGCTGTCGCGCGACCTTCATCACGGGCCCATCGGTACCGTTTCCACGCGTGCCCGGACTCACGCGTGTCAGAACACCACATCGGCCAGCGGCCGCCTCGGCGCATGACTGACGCGCGGGCCGCGGCCGACGCGCAGCAGAAGCTGTGGAATCGCCTCCGTTCCCAGCAGCGTCCGGAGCCGCTCGCGCAGCGGGTCCACTTCGATCGGCTGGTTCAGGTAGGAAGCGGTCAGTCCCGCGGATGCCGCGACCAGCAGCATCCGCTCGAGCGCCTGTCCCGCCGCGAGCCATGCCTCGCGGTCGTCGCGCATCGTGGCGATGCCGACCATCAGCGGCGAGCCTTGCACGAGGTGCTGATGCGTAGCGGGCTGTCCCGCGCCCACATCGAATACGCGGACGGCCAGGCTGACGAGCGGCGCCGCGAAGTCGAGCAATGCTCCGACGGCGGTACCGTAAGCCGGCATACCATCGTCGCGCCGGCGCGGGTGGATCCAACTGGCGAGCTCGCGCCGGAAGCGTGGGTCCGCGAACTGCGCGTGATCGGCGTCGGCGATCAGTTGCGCAAGCGCCTCGCGCGCGGTCGTTTGCTCCACGCAACAGGCAATCGCGCCCTCGTCGTCGCAGGCGTCGCTGAGCTTGCCTTGCAGTGCCGCCGGAACGGCTTCGTCGACGAACGGCGCACGCGTCGTCACGCGCGCCGTCAGCGCGTCGAAGAGTTCGCGCAGGTGGGGATCGCGAGGCCCGTCGCGCGACACGCTCACGAGCGCCACGATGTCGGGGTCGGCTTCCGATGGAAACAGCGTGATCGCATAAGCGAGACCGAGACGGCACAGCGCCACGCGAAGATTGAGCAACGCCGCGCCGCAGCTCATCAGAAGTTCGCGATCGAAAGGATCGACCACGGGAAGCGCGCGCATGCGGTCGGCGCAGATCTGTACGGTCTCGCCGTCGACGATGAACCGCCACGGTTGCGTGTTGTGATTCGACGGCGCGAGCACCGCATAATGCAGCGCAAAGCGCAGCTGCTGTTCCAGTGGCGTGGAGGCGTGGAAGTGCGGTTCGCCGATTTCCCACGCGTCATGTTGGGCGGCATCCTTCATCTCGAAGTCTCCTTTCGGATCGTTCCCGCGAGCACGCGGTTCGTGTCGTCATCGTGTCGCCGGGTACCGTGGCAGGTTTGTGGCAGGTCGACGTTTCAGATGTCTCGCGTACGCTTTGCGCGGGTCTCGCAGCGCAGAAGCGCTACAGGTCGTTTTCGTCGTCGAACAGCTTATGGCGGATCGCATAGCGAACCAGCCCGTTCTCGTTCGGCATCTGCATTTTTTCGAGGATGCGCGTCTTGTGCGTGCTGATCGTCTTCACGCTGACGGATAGTTCGTTGGCGATCTCGGTGATGCTCTCGCCTTCGACCAGGCGCCGGAACACGTCGAATTCGCGATCGGACAGCCGCTGGTGCGGCAGCGCGTCGGCAGGCTCGTTCAGGTTCTGGGCAAAGCGTTCGGCCATCGCGAGGCTTACATAAACGCCCCCTGACGCGACTTTCGTCACCGCGCCGACCAGTTCCGCGCTCGCGCTTTCCTTGGTCAGATAGCCGGACGCGCCCGCCTTGAACGCGCGCACCGCGTATTGCTGCTCGGCGTGCATCGTCAGCACCAGAATTCGCAGGCCGGGTTTTTCCTCCTTGATCTGCTTGATCAGTTCAATGCCATTGCGCCCCGGCATCGACAGGTCGAGCACGAGCACGTGGGCCTGCGTCGCGCGAATCAGCGCGATCGTCGTCGCGCTGTCGCAAGCTTCGCCGGCCACTTCGAAGCCGCTCGCCTGCTGCAGGATATGGCGCAGTCCGTCGCGCACGAGCGTGTGGTCGTCGGCCAGCAACACCTTGATCATGGGGTGATCTCTCCCGGTTGCATCCATTGCCAGGGAAACCTGACCGCAATCGCGAAATCGGCGCTTTGCACTGTATCGATCCGCATGGAGTCGCCGAGCATCGGCGCGTGTTCGCGCACGCCGATCAATCCGAACGGCATTTCGTGACCGCTGGCTCCAACCGTCTCGCGGTCGGCGTCTCGTTCACGATCCATTATCCGCTATCCGTGGCGGGCAGTCGGGCCGTTTGTGTGAGATGTCACTTCGGCCAGCCGTGATCGACGCGAACGCTACCTCGATCACGCGCGCAGATCAATGACCCCGCTTCGCGTCGGAACACGATCAGCGGGTCGCAAACGGCGCTGACTGCATCAGTGCAAGCACGGGTCGCCAGAACGCGGGGGAGTCGAACGCCGCCATCGGTACCGCGGTGTCGAATGACAAGGTCAACGCCTGTTCCGCCGGCGTCAGTGCGTCGGCGCTCGCGAGTTGACGCGCGAGCGTCGCGGTGTCGGCGTCGGATAGATCGCGCGGACCATGCCGGCGCGTTTCGATGCGTTGCGCGAGCACCGTTGGTTCGGCACGAAAGTTGAGAATGCGGGCCGGTACGCCAAGCCGTTGGGCGAGCGCGAAAAACGTGTCGCGGTGACGGAACTCGAGAAAGGTCGCGTCGACGATCGCGCTGTGGCCGCTTTGCAGCACGCCGTGCGCGAGTCGAAGAAGATGGTCGTAGATCGCGTGACGTGCAGTTGGCGTGTAGTGTTCGGCGCCAAGCGAGGTTTGCGCGTCGGGCGCCGGCCGCAGACGCTTGCGTTCGGCATCGCTCGACACTCGCACCGCGCCGCACAGGTCCGCAAGGGCCCGGCTCGCGACCGATTTTCCCGAACCGGAGTAGCCATGACACAGCAGCAAAACGGGTCCCGGCTTCTGCGTTTGCGCCCGTGCCACCTCGAGGTAGCGCAGGGCCGGATCCGGGATGGCGACGCTGCGGCCCGCTACGTATCCCGCTTTCAGGCACGCGACCCACGCCCGCACCAGCGCGCGATAGGCGACGTACAAAGGCATCAGCGACAGCGCCGCATAATCGCCCGACGTTTCCAGCCAACGGTTCAACAGTCGATTGGCCAGACGGGGCTCCGCTCGCGCGCACAGGTCCATCACGAGAAACGCGACGTCCGCTGCGACGTCGATCCAGCGTAGCGCATCGTCGAAGTCGATACAGTCGAACATCGCGATTGCGCCGCGCCAGCGAACCACGTTGTCCAGATGCAGATCGCCATGGCAGCCCCGCACGAAACCCTCGGCGCGGCGCCGCTCGATCAGCGGCGCGAGTTGGTCGAGCTGTCGCGCGCACCACGCGGCAATGCCGGGCAGCGCGGGATGGCTGCAATTGGCCAGCAGCGCCGCGTTGATCGTTTCGATCTGCGTTCGCACCAGCGTGGCGCTCCCGTAGCGCGACGACGGCGCGTTGCGGGGCGCCCTCAGGTGATAGTCGGCGAGCCGCTTCGCCGCGCCGTCGATGTCGCGCGGCGTCAGTGCTCCCTTCGCCGCGAGACTCGAAAAGAGCATCGCCTCGTCGAAGCGGTGCATCTTGACCGCGTGATCGACTGTCACGCCGCCGTCCCCGAGTGTCAGCACGCCGGCGTGGCGCGCAATCGGCAGCACGCCGGCGTAAATACCTTGCGCGAGTGGCCGGTTCAGACGGAGCTGGGCTTCGCAGCAGCGCTTGCGGGTCGCGGTGGCGGTAAAGTCCGCGAAACCCGGGGCGACGGGTTTGATGATCTTGTACGCGAAGCGCCCGGCGAGATACACGACGGATATGTGCGTTTCGACCCGGACGATCCTGCCCGCCGGATGACGGTACGTGCCCGGCCTGCGCAGCGTCGCGTCGAGTCCGCGCACGCTGCGGCGCGCGGCGCGGACCCGGTTGGCGAGATGCTGGATGCCGCGCATGCCTGCATTGGCGCGTGGTGAAGAAAGCTTGCGGCTCCGTGGCGAACTCATGCCGGACTCCACCTCGCGGGCAGCTGCGCGCCCATTTCTTCGTGGCGACCGCTCAAGTCGACCGAGCCCGCGACAACCAGGCCGGAATTCGCGACGAGCGGCACGCCGGGCGCGCGTTCGACGATCATGCCGCGGCCGCCGAAACCAGGCATGACCTTGACGGCCTCGGCGAGCGCATTGACGCCATCGAGCAGGCATTGCCGGGCGTCATGGTGAAGCACGAGCGTCTCATTCGGCACGGTTGACCTCCGCGTGGTGGGACGGCCGCGGTCGCCTTGCGCGCGAGCCGGAATCGTCTACTCATTTAAGCCATCGGGTATGGTAACCGGCTTGATCTGTATCAACGAGGCGATAGCCGGGCATCGCCAGTCGCTCGGCAACTGCCTGTACGCTTCCATACGAAATGGAGCGTGGGTCACCGATTGACCGCAGTCAAGTCGCGTGCGATCGTGGCAGCAACGCGCCGGTGGAGCAGCGGATGAAGCGATTCGATATTTTCAATGGCGATGCCGACGGCATCTGCGCGCTGCATCAGTTGCGGCTCGCCGAGCCTGCCGACACCATCCTGATCACGGGAGCCAAGCGCGAGATAACGCTTCTGCAACGCGCGAACGCGCAGCCGGGCGACAGCGTGACCGTGCTGGATATTTCGCTCGACTCGAACCGCGAGCCACTCATCGCGTTGCTGGATCTTGGTGTAAAGATCGACTATTTCGATCATCATTTCCCCGGTCCCATCCCCGCACACGCGCTGCTGACGACGCATATCGATATGTCACCGGATAGGTGCACTGCGCTGATCGTGGACCGCCATCTTCAAGGCCGGTACACGCGATGGGCGGTGGTCGCGGCCTATGGCGACAACCTGCACCGGGCCGCGCATCGGGCCGCCAGTGCGTGCGCGGTGAACTCGTCCGATGAGCGCAAACTGCGCGAACTCGGCGAAGCGATCAACTACAACGCCTACGGGGACAGCGTCGTCGATCTTGCCGTCGATCCTGTCGAGATGTATCGCGCCATTCAACCCTATTCGGATCCGCTCGAGTTCATTGCGTCGACCGGCGTGCTGCCCGAACTGCAGGCGCGACGAACGGAAGACCTCGAACTGGCCTTGGGACTCGCGGTAACGCGGCGGGTCGCCAATGGAACGCTGCACATTCTTCCCGACGCGGCGTGGGCGCGGCGCGTGCGAGGCGATTTCGCCAATCTCCTCGCGCGACGCGACCCGGCGCAAGCGCACGCGGTGCTGACGGCCGGCGCCGATGGCCGATACACGGCGAGCGTACGGGCTCCGCTCGATTGTCCGCGAGGCGCCGACGTCCTTTGCAGGAAGTTCGGAGGAAACGGCAGGGTCGCTGCCGCCGGTATCGACGGGCTCGATCGCGCGCGGCTCGACGAATTCGTGACAGCGTTCAGCGTTGCGTTTTGACGCGACGTTCGTGGAGCGGGTGACCGGTAATTCACCGCCGCATCGCAGTCGGCAGTGCGAATTCCCCAGTTGGCGCATCGACATGGACGCCGTCACCGTCGCTTGGACAGCGGAGGGCGGGCTTGATGCAAATCAACAATGGTCCGCCGCTACGCGTCGACCATTGGGCTGTACTCGAATCCGGGGCTCATCACGAGTGGCCGGATCTTTGCGATAGGCGCCCCATGTGCGACAGCGCAGGGCACTCGATATGGAGATCACTATGCAAGCCTCGGACATCATGACGACCCGGGTGGTTTCAATCGCAGCGGAAAGTTCGGTCTATGACGCGGCAAAGCTGCTTGCCGACAGCCGGATCAGCGGCATGCCCGTCGTCGACGACGCAGGCAGCGTGATTGGCATCGTCAGCGAGGGCGATCTGCTCCGGCGCGTCGAAACCGGCACCGAAACGCAGCGGCGCTCGTGGCTCGCCGAGTTCCTCGCGCCTACGCGTCAACTCGCGGTCGAGTATCTGAAGGAGCGTTCGATTCGGGTGCGTGACGTGATGAGCGCCCCCGCCGTCACCGTCGACGAATCGACGCCGCTTAGCGCGGTCGCCGAACTGCTAGGGCGCAAGCACATCAAGCGGTTACCGGTCTTGAGCAAGGGCAAGCTCGTCGGCATCGTCAGCCGGGCCAATCTGGTGCGCGCGCTCGCGAGTTGCGCACCCGCGCAGCTCGATGCGCAACCGTCGGACGATCAGATTCGCAGCGCGATCACGAAGGAACTCGACGGACATCGTTGGGCGATGGCCGCCGACGGCCTGATCGTCACGGACGGCGTCGCTCATTGCTGGGGAGCGGTGCGCTCCGAGGAAGAACGCCAGGCGATCCTCGCCGCCGCCGCGCGGGTGCCAGGGGTAAAAGGCGTAAAGGATCATCTGGAATATCCGGTCGCGTTCACGCCTATGTGAACAGGGGCGCGGCAAATCGCGGGCATTCCGGCATGCCCTGCACGCCGTGCCGCGCCATGGTCCCGACGCAGTGCCTGGACCTCGACCGTCCGTTCCAGACGTCGCAGTTCTTCCGCTCGATGACGATCTTCGCGCCATCGCGCTACAACCGTGATTTTCTGATCACGGTCAACGACGAGTTCGCATTCGTGCCGGGGTTTTCGTCGGATGGCTCGGGGTTCTCGGGCACGTGCTTCGGCTTCGGAAGCGGTGGGGTATCGGCATCGCCGGCGAGACCCGTGAAAACTTCTCCGTTCAGGAGGACGCTAGATGCGGCCCATTGATGGCATAGTGGGTCTGGCAACGCGCACCGACATTGCGGGAGGAAAAGCGATGGGCAACCTGTTTCGCGACCGCGCCGACGCTGGCAGACAACTGGCCCACGCACTGCGCGACTATCAGGGTCGCGGCGATCTGGTGGTGCTGGCTCTGCCGCGCGGCGGCGTTCCTGTCGCGTTCGAAGTTGCACGGGCATTGCACGCGAAGCTCGACGTTCTCGTCGTCAGAAAGCTTGGGGCGCCGCAAGACGAGGAACTGGCGATGGGCGCCATCGCGACGGGGGGCGCCCTTCATCTGGAAAGGTCAGTGCTTCGCGAACTGCAAATCAGTGACGCCGAATTGGCCGACGTGATCGCGCGCGAAACAGCCGAACTCGCGCGCAGGGAACTGGCGTACCGTGGGGAATGCCCGCCGGTGCCAGTACAGGGCAAGACGGTGATCGTGGTCGACGACGGCATCGCGACGGGGGCGTCGATGCATGCGGCACTCGACGCACTCCGCAGCAGACATCCCGCTCGGATCGTGGTGGCGGTCCCGGTGTCGCAATCCGATGCGTGCACGGCATTCGAAGGAATCGCGCACGCGTTCGTGAGCGTGCTGCAGCCCGACTGGTTGATGGGGATCGGTGGGTTCTATGTGAATTTCGACCAGACGACCGATGAAGAAGTCCGCGCCTGTCTCGCCGCCGCGCGCGGTTGGGAGCCCGAGCAGGGCTCGGACTCGGCCGGCTGACGGCGCAATGAAGGCAGACACGGCGGCGGGCCGTGTCGAACATGGGGCATCTATCGACGACTCACGTTCCGACCGACACGTACAAGAGCACGATCGGCGCCTTCGAACCATTTGGTGTCGCCGAGCGTAATGGCGCGCCATAGGTGCAGCGCAAATCCACGAATCTCGACCATTGGACGCGCACGCCCGCGCCGACGCCCGCGAGCAGACCGGGGTTAGTTTCGGCTGGCTGGTCGATCGTGCTCCATACGCGGCCCGCATCGAAAAACACAAAGGGTTGCACGACTGCGTTGCTCGCGCCGAGCGAGATCGCAGGCGTGCGCACCTCGGTCTGAATGTTCCAGCCGCGATCGCCCAGCGTGACGTATGGGTCGTAGCCTCGCACACTGGACTCCCCGCCGAGCCCCATCTCCTCACTCGGTAATAACGTGTTCGGCGTCCACTGGAACGTTCCGTTCGTGATCAGCGTGAAGCCAGCCCCAAGCGCGGTGGCACGAGACGCTGTCAACTGCATATAGACGTAGCGGGCCGTCGCGCCCTGCCGCGCGGCGTTAAATGCCGAATCCTGATTGTTGCCATCCAGTCCGCCCGGACTGGCGACGAGTGTCGCCGCGGCGTGCGCCGTGCCAGCCTCGGTCGGTTTGCTGATGTCGTAAGACAACACGAACTGATGTATGTGCGTATTCGAGTTGAAAACCTGGGAGCCGCCAAATTCCAGATCGTTGTTGCTGCGCTTGAAGTCGTATCCGATCTGGATCAACTGTGTCGTGTCCGTGATGGTCGGCAGACGCAAGTCGTAGCGAAAGCTGAACTGCGCAGAAATGCCCGTTTGCCCATAGGTGTCGGGCAACCGTGGCGTGCTCTGCGCGTAGACGCCGAACAACTCGATACTGTCGAGCCAAGGCAGCGGCGCCGTGTAGTTCAGCGCGTGCGCGGTGAAGCGGGCGCGGTTCGGGCGGCCTTCGATATTCGGATTGCCGCTGAAAAAATCGTTGCTGGCCGTGAATTGATAGGCGATCTGCTGATCGAGACCAAGCAGGTTGCCGTAGCCTATGCCTGCAAAGAACCGATCACGGCCGAGCTCCGGCACGCCTTCATTGTCGTAACCCGCGCTTACGCGAAGCGGTAGCCGGTCTTCGGTTTGCAACACGACGTCGGTCGTGTCGGCGGCCTCACCGGGCGCAAAAACAGCATCGACCCGTCGATAAGGATTCGCGTTGAGCACCGCAAGTCCCTTCGAGACCGCCGATTGCAGGACCGGTCCGCCGGGCTCGAGCGGCATTTCACGTTCGAGAAGCCTGCTCGAAAAGTAGGTGTTGCCGCTGGCATGAACTCGACCCAGTTTGAATTCGGCAATGGCGATACGCACGACACCCGAGCTCACGTCCTGTTCCGGCACGTAGACGTCGACGAGCGGCTTTCCCGCCGCCCGATAACGCGCGACCACGGCGCGGCGTATCTCGGCGAGGCGGCCGAAGGTCAGCGGCTTGTCGAGGTCCGTGGCGAAGCTCTGCAGGAAGGCGGCGTCGAGTACGGGCAATCCTTGCGCGACGATACGACCTTGCTGCCCCGGCGATGCCGCCGCGGACGCGCCGGCCGGTTCGAAGATGAGCCCGGCAAGCCGCTCGACAGCGATCCGTGCGGACTCGGCCTGCGCTTCCGGGGAGGAGGGTGACGACGCGCTTCGCGGCGCCTGCGGTGCGGGTTGCGGCGCGAGGTCGCGCCATGCCTGTGCCGCTACTGGTGAGGTCTGCATGATGCCCGCAATGCACGTTGCGATCATCAGGCCGCCGCCCTCAACCCGATGTCGCGCATGCAATACGAGCCTTCCGTCGTTCATGGCGATACCTATTAACGGGTGTGGTGCATCAAATGCGGAGCCGCACGTCGAAATTATTCTAGTCGAAGCGCCTGCGCGAGTTTTCCAAAGCAACTCGAACCAAGTTCACGCCTCGCGAATGGTATGGAGGAAACATTTGGTAAGGGTTTCCTCCATGTGTACTGACCCGCGTCTTGTCTTTACTCTTCTAGACTTGTCATACAACATGCGCGATGACGATTCTCTCGTGCGCCTACAACTATTTGTCCGGAGGGGACTCTATGTCCAAGCTGCCGTGCGATCTTGATAAAAATGCGCCCGCAACGGGCGACACCTTGCGCATTTCGCGCCGTGGCTTCATTGGCCTCGGAGGCGCGCTCGCCGGCAGCGCACTCCTGCAGGCTTGCGGCGGCGGCAGCGGAGTTTCCGCTGCCGCGGCAGGCGGAAGCAGTAATTCCACGCCAGCGACGGGAAGCACCCCGTCAACGGCTGCGGCCGACCCGATCTGGGGTCCCAACGGCTCAGCGACGAACATCATTAATGCGCTGCAGAAAATCACGCAGAGCGCGTTCCCGGCCGTCGATTTCCAGGTCGAACAGTACGGTGCGCAACCGTGCGCGGTCATTGCCCAGGCCAACCCCTACACCGGCAGTTCATCGCCCCTGAGTACGGGGGCCGGCGCGACCAACGCACCGGGATCGTTCGATTCACGTCCCGCTTTCCTCGCGGCAATCGCGGCCTGCAGTGCAGCCGGTGGCGGCCGGGTCGTGGTGCCGGCGGGCACGTGGTATTGCGCGGGTCCCATCGTGCTGCAGAGCAACGTCAACTTCCATCTGAGCGCGAACTGCACGATCTATTTCAGCCCGAATCCCGCCGACTATGCGAAGGACGGTCCGGTCAACTGCGGCGCCAACGGCAACCTTTACTACAGCCGCTGGCAGGCGAACGACTGCCTGAACTTCGGCTCGCCCGTGTACGCGCGAAATGCGAACAACATCGCGGTGACTGGCGAAGGCCCGACCTCGGTGCTGAACGGTCAGGCGATGACGCCGTTCGCCGGAAGCGGAAACACCAGCACTTGCTGGTGGACCTACAAGGGTTCCAGCGGCGCATACGGCTGCGCGGGGTCGACCACGCCGTCCCAGGCCTATACGAATCCGAACAACGTCGATCTGATGGTGGTCGCCCCTACCATTTCGGCCTCGCTCTACACGCTATTGACCAATCCGGCTACGCCGTGGCAGCAAGACCAGAACTACCTGCCGGCGCTCTCCGAAGCGGGCGTGCCGGTCGCGCAGCGAATCTTTGGTCTCGGCCACTATCTGCGGCCGTGTATGGTTGAGTTCATCGGTTGCACGAACGTGCTGATGGAAAACTACCGAACCAACAACACGCCGTTCTGGCAGCATCATCCGACGGACTGCACGAACGTCGTGATCCGTGGCGTGACAGCCGACAGTATCGGACCGAACAACGACGGCTTCGACCCCGACGCCTGCAACACGGTGCTGTGCGACAGCGTAACGTTCAACACCGGCGACGACTGCATCGCGATCAAGTCAGGCAAGGATCTCGACACGGAGTACGGACCCGCGCAGAACCATGTGATCCAGAACTGCATGATGAATAGTGGTCACGGCGGCATTACCCTCGGCAGCGAGATGGGTGGCGGCGTGCAGAACATCTACGCGCGCAATCTGACCATGCTCAATCAGTTCTGGGCAACGAATTCGCTGAACATCGCGATCCGTATCAAGACGAACATGAACCGTGGAGGCTACGTCAAGAACTTCTACGTGAATGGCGTCACGCTTCCGCACGGCGTGAGCCTGACGGGTGGAGGCTACGGCAGCAAGATGCTGACGGGCAGTCCGATCAACGGCACCGTGCCCATCGGTGTGGCCACCGCAACAGCCGCCAACCCGTCCGCGTCTCAAGGCGGCCTGATCACGTTCGATTGCGATTACCAGCCTGCCGCCGATGCGATTCGCACACGCCCCGCGCTCATTGACAACGTCAACATCACGAACGTCAATGCTTCGAACGTGACATTGGGCAGTACAACCGGCTCCTGTTTCCAGGCCATCGTTGCACAAGGTCCAGTTGCGTTCGATTACAACGGTCCGGCGCCTGCGCCGACCGTACCGGCAATCACGGGAGTGACGATTTCCAACTGCGACTTCGGCACGCCTGTGGCCGCAGGCCCCGCGAGCGCCAGCACGCCGGGTCCGATCTACCTCTACAACGTGCACGACATTTCGTTGCAGAACGTGATCATCGCTGGGCAGACGATCAATCAGACGCTGTCGGATCCGCGTTAAATACGACGCACCAAAGAGCGGCGAGGCGCCGCTCTTTGGCGTCGCACAGCTCAAGTGAAGTCGTCGCGCCGGGGGCTCTCAAGACGAGCCACTTTGCAGCTCGCTCATCAGGCTCGCCGCGTAGGCCGGAATATTCGCCGCTGGCTGTGGCGCGGCGAAGTAGTATCCCTGAACGATCTCGCAGCCGGCCTTGGCAAGGAAAGCCAATTGTTCCGCTCGTTCGACGCCTTCCGCGACGACTTCGAAACGCAGATTGCGGGCGAGTGCGATGATCGCACCGATTATCGTCTCATCCGCAAGACTGCTGCCAATGCCGCGGATGAACGACATGTCGATCTTCAGACGGTCCGCGTGAAAGCTGCGCAGGTAAGCCAGGCTCGAGTAACCGGCGCCAAAGTCGTCGATCGCTATGGACACGCCAATGTCGTGCAGGGCGCGCAGGGTGGGCAGGGCGCCCGGTGCAACCAGGCCTCCTTCGGTAATCTCCAGTTCGAGCCGGTCCGCGGCCAATTGTGACGCGGCAAGAGCACGACGCACGACGGCGCCGAAATCACTCGAAGTAAGCTGGCTGGGCGACACGTTGACCGACATGCGCAGCTCCGGCAGCACTTCCTCCCAGCGCTTTGCCTGTGCACAGGCAGTTTGCAGCACCCATTCTCCGATTGACGCAATCAAACCGATGTCTTCGGCCAGGGGTATAAACGTCGTTGGGCTGACCGTGCCGAAGTCCGCGTCGTGCCATCGGATGAGCGCCTCGACTCCAGTCAGCCGGTAGCTGCGTATGTCCACTTGCGGCTGGTACGCCAGCTCAAAGCCGTTCTGCTCGACGGCGTTGCGTAGCTTGTGCGATAGCGCGATGCGCTGAGTCGCCGCATGCGCGAGCGAAGGGGCAAATCGCTCGACGCCGTTACGCCCGCCTGCCTTGACGCGATACATCGCAAGGTCTGCGTGTTTCAGCAGAGTGTCGCAGTCCGTGCCGTCTTGCGGATAGCAGCTGACCCCGATGCTCATCCGGACCCGCAGTTGCATGTCGTCGATTTGCACTGGCTTGTCCAGCGCTTGCGTCACGCGCGTCAACAGCGCGGAGAGTTCGTCATCGTCGGTTGAACCCTTCAACATCGTCACGAACTCGTCGCCGCCATATCGCGTCACCACGCCATCCGTTCCGACCGATGTCGACAACCGCCGCGCAACTTCCTGCAACAGGCGATCGCCTGCGCCGTGGCCCAGGCTGTCGTTGATGTCCTTGAAATGATCGAGGTCGATGAACAGCAGCGCGAATTCGTGACCATCGAGAATCGTCGTGTCAATCAGCTCACGCAGCGTCACGCGGTTCGGCAAATCCGTCAGCGCATCGCGACGTGCCTGCCTGACCAGTAGATCGCGCGACTCAATGAGTTCCGTCAGGTCGCTCACCACGCTGATGTGATGCGTAACCTTTTCCGCCTCGTCGCTCACCGGTGCCGCGTACAGCTGATACCAGAACTCTGTTCCGTTCGCGCGCCGGCTTTTCGTCAGCGTGGTTGCCTCGCGTTTCTCGGCAATAGCGGTACTGATCTGTTTCCACAATCCAGGTGTTTCCGGCCGCGCGGAATGATCTGCGATCTGCGGGCGCTCGCCACGCGACCGGCTGCACACCGCGCCGCCTGGCTGGACGGAGAAGATTTGAAACGTGAGCCGCCAACAGCTTGAGATTTCGCCAGGAGTTTGCGCGTAGAATCCATTCACGAATCCAATACGCCAGCGTCCGGCCAGCCATGCATGCCACGTCACGATACGATGCATTGCGTGTGTTATCCACTGGCTTGCCGTGTCGCGGTCGTGCCTACCGTGCGTCGATGGGCACACATCGGGAGCGCTATAGTGAAAAGCTCTGCCACACGCTACGGTTCGATTGCCCAATTCCTCCACTGGTGCACGGCAATTGTCGTGCTCGTGACGTTCATGTATGGGCCCGGCGGATCTGAACAGCGCGTCTACTCTTCGGTGCACGAGTTCGACCGGCGACTGCACGAGACTTTGGGTTTGTGCGTGTTCGCGCTCACCCTCATCCGCCTGCTGTGGCGAGCATACGACGCGCGTCCCGAGACACCTCCAGTTTCTCGCTGGATGGCTGTGATGGCAACAACCGTTCGATGGATGCTGTATCTGCTTCTCCTCGCGCTACCGCTTACCGCCATCTCGGGCGCGTGGCTCGAAGGGCATCCGCTGACGCTGATCGGCGGTTACGATATTCCGCCTTTACTCAGTAGTTCGCATGAAGCGGGCTCAGCCCTCGCATCGCTGCACGCGTGGCTCGGCGACGCAATTATGTGGCTTGCGGGGTTGCACGCATTCGCGGCTATTTTTCATCATGCCTTCCTTAGAGACGACGTCCTGATCGCGATGCTTCCACGCTGGTTTCCGGCGGGACGAGCACGTACTGATGGTCGTAGTTCGAGTAGCTAAATTGCGTAAACCCACCGATCCTGTGGGTGATCTTGCCGGCGAGGACGATGCTGGCTGAATCGAAAATCGGCTGACCGTCTTTGGGAGAGACGATATTGCCGCTGGCATCATGGTTGAGCCTCGTCCTGGTCACGTCGAGCATCGCCATCACGGCCACTGGAATCGTACGTTCGCCGAAGGTATATCCGTTCAGCTTGAACATTCGAGCGTACGGCATCAGTTCGGGAAACTGTCCGCCCGCGTGACATGCCACGCAGCTTTGCCCTGTTTGACGGGCAAATATAGGCAGCGCTCGAACTACCGCTAGATCTTCATGCGCTGCAGAACGCGGTCGCCGGCGACGAACTGATGAAACATCGCCGCTGCGATATGCAGGCAGATCACGCCGAATAGAACCCAAGCGAGGACGCCGTGAACATCGCCCATCGCATGTCCGAATGACGAACCCGGTGCCGACAGTGAGGGCAACGAAGCAAGTCCGGCGAGGCGGACCGTCCACGTGCGCGACGAAGCGTTGATCCAGCCGAGCAGCGGCACCAGCACGAGAAGCAAATACAGCGCGAGGTGCGTGAGCTTCGAAGCGGCGCGAAACAGCGGCGGCAGGTTGTCCGGCGGCGACCGATGAGTCACGCGCCACAGCACCCGCAACACCATCGCTGCGAGCAGTGCGGTGCCGACGCCAAGGTGCCAGGCGATTTCGCCGTCCGGCACCGTATCGCGGTGCACGTCCGGCATCGTCCAGCCGATCACGAACTGCGCGGCAACCAGCCCGACGACGAGCCAATGGAGCAAACGTGCGACGATGTCATAGCGGTGTTCAGGGGAGACTTGCATAGGGGAGCCTGTGAGTTGGATTCAGTCGGAACAGATCGTACACGACCGCGCCTTAAGGCCAGGTTAAGGGGCAGTCGCCAAGGCCGCCTGTCTGCGCCGTTCCAACCACTCGAAGACGGCCATTCCCGCGATCATCGCCGCCACGAACACCCACGCTTTCACCGACCCGAGTCCGAGCGCAACGAGCGCCGGGCCGGGACAGAACCCTGCAATTCCCCAACCGACGCCGAACGCGAGGCTGCCCACCATCAGCCTTCGCGTGACGTGCGTTGACGCGGGAATCTGCATCGGCAATCCGAGCAGCGACTTGCCGCGGCGCTTCGCGATCGCGAAGCCGATTGCTGCGACAGCCACCGCGCCGATCATCACGAACGCGAGCGACGGGTCCCAGTGTCCTGCGAAATCGAGGAAGCCCAGCACTTTGGCGGGGTTGGCCATGCCCGACAACAGCAGGCCGAAGCCGAACAGCAGCCCGCATACGAATGAAACAACTGTTGCCATCCTAGGCTCCGAGAAGATGTCGCATGATATAGACGGTGACGAAGCCGGCCGCCATGAACGTCGCCGTCGCGACGAGCGAGCGCGTGGCGCCGCGTGAAATGCCGCACACGCCGTGTCCGCTCGTGCAACCGCTGCCATAGCGGGTGCCGATGCCGACCAGAAAGCCGGCCGCGATCACGGCCGGCCACGACGCGTCGACGGTGATCGCGACGGGCGCACCGACCGCGCGCGCGATTACCGCGGCAGCGACCAGCCCGGCAACGAAGGCGACGCGCCATGCGCCGTCTCGCCTGGTCCAGCGCAGCAGGCCGCCGACTATCCCGCTGATTCCGGCGATGCGGCCCAGCAAAAGCACCATCGCCGCAGCCACGGCGCCGATCAGCAGGCCTCCGCACAGGGAGGCGATCGGGGTGAAATGGTCGAGATCGATCATCGTTCAGGTTGACTGTTGTATGGGTTGGAGGGAAGCGGCAGCGCTTACATCAGCGCCGCTTTGACCAGCAGGCCGAGCGCCACGCAGACGAGGATGCTCGCAAAGCCCAGTTGCACCTGACGCGCGGCGATGTGATGCGATGCAAGCCGTCCGCTGAGCATACCGGCGGCGGTGGCGCCAGTGAACCACAACGCGACTTCGAGTGGAAGCGTTGCGCCGTGCGTGGCCGTCGCGAGAACGCCGCCACTGCCGACGAGTGCGATCACCATCAGCGAAGTCGCGACGATACCGTGCATCGACACGTCCGTCAGCTTGCGCATCATGGGCACGATGATGAAGCCGCCGCCGACACCGAGCATCCCCGTCATCAATCCCGTCAGCGAACCGGTGGCCGCGAGCGCGGCTGCGGTCGGCCAGGTCCAGCGAAAGCGGCCGGTCGCCGGGTCGACATGCGCGACGCAGATTGACGATTGTGCCTCGCGCGACGCGCGGCGCGCGAGCGTCTGACGCAACAGCCGGAGCGCGACCACCAGCATGACCGCGGCAAACAGCGCGAGCAGCACGCGTTGCGGCAACGCGTGTGCGAGACGCGCGCCGGCGGCGGTCGCGGGCACCCCCGCGGCGGCCATCAGCAGCGCGGCGCGATAACGGACGAGCCGCTTGTGGAACGCCTCGAGCGCGCCCACCGCTGCGCTGCCGGCCACCGCGACGAGCGCGACCGGCGTGGCCTGCTGCAGCGGCCAGCCCATGCCGAACACGAGCGCAGGCACGGCAAGAATGCCGCCGCCCGCGCCGGTCAGCCCGAGAATCGCGCCGACCAGCGCGCCGAGAAGAAGAGACAGCAGCATCGATGACCCCGTGAGCAGTGCGTGCAAGCGCTCAGTCCGCCAGTTGCGGGTTCGCGAGCCATTCGCGTCCCCTCAGCATGCCGCGCCAGTAGAGCGGCGGCAGGATTCGCTCTTTCAGTAGCCACGCGAGCCGCGATGGCTTTTTGCCGTCGATGAGCCACGCGGGAAACGTCGGCGCGACCTTGCCGCCGTACAGAAACTCGGCGAGCACGATCTTCCCGCGCTCGACGGTGAGCGGGCATGAGCCGTAGCCGTCGTAGGTCGCAAGGCCGCTCGCCGCGCCCAGCGCGGCGAGCACGTTGTGCGCGACGACCGGCGCCTGCTTGCGCGCCGCGGCGGCGGTCTTCGCGTTGGAGGTGCTGGTCGCGTCGCCGAGTCCGAAGATGTTCTCGTGGCGCTTGTGCCTCAACGTGGTCTGATCGACGTCGAGCCAGCCGGCCGCATCGGCGAGCGCGCTGTCGCGGATGAAGTCGGGCGCCTTCTGCGGCGGCACGGCGTGCAGCATGTCGAAGCCGGTCTCGAACGTTTCCTTGCTGCCGTCGGCGAACGTCTGCGTGAATCTCGCCATTTTCGCGTCGCCATCGACCGCACTCAGCGTGGAGCCGAAGTTCAGCGCGATGCCGTAACGCTCCACGTATTGCATCAACGCGGGCACGTAGTCGGCGACGCCGAACAGCGCCGCGCCGGCATTGCGGAACTCGACGCCGATATGTTGTAGCCGCCCGCTGCGGCGCCAGTGATCACACGCGAGATACATCGCTTTCTGCGGCGCGCCGGCGCATTTGACCGGCATCGGCGGCTGCGTGAAAAGCGCCCGGCCCCTTTCGAGCTGCTGCGTCAGCTTCCACGTGTACGGCGCGAGGTCATACCGGTAATTGGACGTGACGCCGTTGCGACCGAGCGTGTCGGCGAGGCCGTCGATCGCGTTCCAGTCGAGTTTGAGGCCGGGGCACACCACCAGCTGGCGGTATTTGACGGGGCGCGATCCGTCGAGAATCACGAGGTTTTCCGCCGGCTCGAAGCGCGTGACGGCGGTCTTGATCCGCGTCACGTTCGTGGGCAGCACGCTTGCCATCGGACGTGCGGTCGTTTCCGGTTGGAACACGCCGGCGCCGACCATCGTCCAGCCCGGCTGGTAATAGTGCGTGTCGGCCGGATCGATGACCGCGATGTCGAGATCGGGGCTGCGCGCGAGCAGGCTCGATGCCGTCGCGATGCCGGCCGCGCCCGCGCCGACGATCACCACGTCGTGCTGGTGCGCCAGCCGCATCGGTTGCGCTGCAACGGCAGGCGCATCGGCACCCGGCTTCGAAGGGGCTGTGAGTTTCGTGTTCCGCATGTCTGGTCCTCCTGTTTGCTCCAGGCCGCCGCGCTCACAGCGCATCGACCGGTACCTTGATGTACGACACGCCATCGCTTTCGGGCGGCGGCAGGTGGCCCGCCCGCATGTTGACCTGCACCGAAGGCAGGATCAGCACGGGCATCGCGAGCGTGGCGTCGCGGGCCGTGCGCATCGCGATGAACGATGCTTCGTCGACGCCGTCGTGGAGGTGGATGTTCCGTTCGCGCTGCTCGGCCACCGTCGTTTCGAAGAGCAGCGGACGGCCGCCAGGCTGGTAGTCGTGGCACAGATACAAGCGGGTTTGCGGCGCGAGACCGAGGATGCGCTGGATCGAGCGGTACAGCGCCGCCGCATCGCCGCCCGGAAAATCGCAGCGCGCCGTGCCGTAGTCGGGCGTGAAAAGCGTGTCGCCGACGAACGCGGCTTTTTCGCTGTCGTCGCTCGCGACATAGGTCACGCAGGCAGGCGTGTGGCCTGGCGTATGCATCACGCGCACTGACAGGTCGCCGACGGTGAACGTCTCGTCGTTGGCGAACAGGCGGTCGAACTGCGAGCCGTCGGTGCAAAACTCGGGACCCGCGTTGAACAGCTTGCCGAACACGGCTTGCACGCGCGTAACCAGCGCGCCGATTGCGATCTGACCGCCGAGCCTCGCTTTCAGATATGGCGCGGCGGACAGGTGGTCGGCGTGGACGTGGGTTTCGAGTATCCATTGCACGCGCGCGCCGAGGGACTGCACGCGCGCGGCAAGGCGATCCGCGGTGGCGGTGCAGGTGCGTCCCGACTTCGGGTCGTAGTCGAGCACGGTGTCGATCAATGCGCAATTCTTCGTGCCTGCGTCCATCAGCAGATAGCTGACGGTCGATGTTGCAGGATCGAAGAAGCCCTCGACGGCGAGCTTGCCGGTTGCCATTTCGGTGGGTTCCTTACGATAGCGGACTAAGCCAGTCCGGGCGCCCACTACCGCAGGAGTCGTGCCATCTAGTCGTAGCATCGCAAGGCTCGCCTGTAACGCACTGATTTTTAGCGGTTTGTGACGCGCGATATGGCGGATCGAAGATGCGCCCGCGTGACGATTGGCATGACACGTGGCATAGAGTCGCTGCCATTTGGCAGTCGTGGCAGAAATGGCAGTTCCGGCGTATAGTGCGGCACTCCCGGAGTAACGACGATGATCCTGCCCAACCTTCCGCCCGCCGCTTTACCCGAGCTTCTGCCGCGCCCGCCAGGCGCGGCTGACGACGTGCCCGCAGTGGTACCCGACGTAAGCGCGCTGGTGTCGTATCTGGAACACGATCCGCAACCGGCGATCGTGCTCGATCCGCACTATCAGATTCTGGCCGCGAACCGCGCATATCAGCGCCAGTTCGGCGTCGAAGGTCAGGCGCACATCGGCCGCCGCTGCTATCAGGTTTCACATCACTACGACGTGCCCTGCGATCAGGCGGGCGAGCACTGCCCGATGAAGCGCGCGGCCGAAATTCGCGGTGCGGATCGCGTGCTGCATGTCCATCACACACCGAGAGGCCCGGAGCACGTCGACGTCGAATTGCGGCCGATCTTCGACGGGCACGCGCGAATCGTCGCCTATGTCGAGCGTCTCGCCACGGTCAGGAGCGCGTCCGCGCGGCCCAGCTCCGAAGGTCTGGTCGGGCGCGCGCCGGCATTCAACCAGGCGATTTCCGCTTTGCAGCGCGTCGCGCCTTCGATGCTGCCCGTGCTGCTGCTCGGCGAATCGGGCACCGGCAAGGAGCTGTTCGCGCATGCGCTGCACGAGGCGAGCAGCCGCGCCCAGGGGCCGTTGGTCGTGGTGGATTGCTCGGGCATCACCGAGACGCTGTTCGAAAGCGAGTTGTTCGGCTTCGAGAAGGGCGCGTTCACCGGCGCGACGAGCCGTAAGCAGGGCCTCGTCGAGACCGCGCAGGGCGGCACGCTGTTTCTCGATGAAATTGGCGACGTGCCGCTGTCCATTCAGGTGAAGCTGCTGCGGCTGATCGAAACGGGCACCTTCAGGCGCGTGGGCAGTACCGATATGCTGCGCGCCGACTTCCGGCTCGTCGCGGCCACGCACAAGCCGCTCGAGCGGATGGTCGCGGACGGCCAGTTCCGTGCCGATCTGTATTTCCGGATCAGTGCGTTTCCGATTCATTTGCCCGCGGTGCGCGAGCGTGTCGACGACATCGCGCTGTTAGCGGATTCGATCCTGCGGCGCATTGCGTCGGCGCGCGCCGGATCGTCGCATAAAGCGTCGATTTCCACGGATGCGATGGCGCAGTTGCGCGCCTATGCGTGGCCCGGCAACATCCGCGAATTGCGCAACGCACTCGAGCGCGCCAACCTGCTCGCCGACGGTGGCGTGATCCGCGCCGAACACTTGCCGCAGGCGGTCCGCGGTAGGGCTTCCGGCGGTGGTCAGGATTCGCTGGCGGTGGGCGTGGGCTTGTCGCGCAAGCTGACCGATGCGGAACTCGCGCGCGCAGCGGCGCAATTCCGCGGAAAACGCAGTGAGCTCGCCGCGCAGCTGGGATTGAGCGAGCGCACGCTTTATCGCCGGCTCAAAGCGATCGCGGGCGGTGAGGGAGCCTAACGTTTCCTCGGCGTAGTGGGGGAGCGTTCACATCTTCGCCCCCCTCGCACGGTCAGTGGCTTAGCTGCAAGTGAAACTGCTTGCCGAGTTCACGTCTCCGCTGGTATAGCGGGCCACCTTCGGATACGCGCAGAGCGGACGCGTGCGCCCGGCACCCCAGCTAGTCGGCACCTCGCTATTCGGTATCGCGTTGGTCGTGTCGCGAGCCGTTGCGATGACCCGGTTCGGCGCTTGCCCTTGCTCGACCCATGCCACCATAGGCGTCAGCATGTCGAACTGATCGGCCGTCGGACCGCCGCTGCAGTGGTTCATCCCCGCTACCGTGAAGAGCCGGGCGAAATTGCTCGCGTCACCGCCACTAGCCGTGGACAAGCGCTGATACCAGTCGGTCGTATCGTTCGACGAGAACACTGGATCGCTCGTCCCGTGATAGACGATCAACTTCGCGCCCCGGCTCCTCAGACCGCTCAAATCAGTCTCGTTCGGCGGGGTCATGAATGACCACGAAGTCTCGGAATAGACACCGCTCGTTGCGAAGATCTTCGGCGCGTCACTGTCCATGTTGAAGTTCAGAGCGTAGGCGCCGATGGAACTGAGCAGCGAAGCGCTCTGCGGCGGCGACGTAAATACGAAGGCCGCCGCGGCCGGGTCAAGGCTGATCGAATTGCCTTGCTTCCACGCGGCCCAGCCTGATCCGTTGACACCGACGTCATACGGAAAGCTCGCATAGAGCGCAGTGCCAGCGCTATTTTTCGCCCCAGAAAAAATATTTCCAACGGCTTGCTTTTGAGCCGCCGTTAGACAGGTGCCGTCGCGCCCATTGCTCGAACATGTCGGTACGTCCGTGGCCAGGTCGAAGTTCGCCTGGCACGCTTTGATGTCTTGCACCATCCCGTCCGCTACACCATCCAGCGAATCGCACTTCGCGATGACCTTCGACGCGATGAGCTGCCTTTCAGCAGTCGTCAAGCCGGTGGTGATATCGGCAATTCCGGCCGACGTTTTGGCGGTCGCGACGGTAGCTAGCTGTTGTGCGCTCCACATCTGCCCGATCGCCGCCTTTGGCAAATGAAAGCCGGGGTCGCCGGCAATGATGCCGTCGTAATCCGCGAAAGACCTGGCTGCCGCCACCATCGCATGACGGCCGCCGTTCGAGCAACCTTCGAAGTAGCTGCGGTCGGGGCCCTTGCCATAGGCCAACTTGATCACCTGCCTGGCCATTGGCGTGAGCGTAGCAACGGCGTTATAGCCATAATCGAGGCGCGCTTGGGGATCGAGACCAAACAGCGGGTTTTGCGACCCGGAATGACCTGCATCCGAACTGATCACGGCGAAGCCCATGTTTAGCGCGTTGTTCAGTGGGCCCCCGCCACTGAGCACCCCCGTCGCCGGTGTCACGTTACCGTCGAGACCACCGTTGGCCTGATAGAAAAAGCGACCATTCCACGCGATAGGTAGCCGCATTTCAAAACCAATCGCATAAGTTTGGCCGTCAACGGCGCTCGTGCGTTGATTCATTTTCCCTTCGATCACGCAATGTTCGGGCACGGACTTTCCTGCCACCGTGAGCGTTCCGGCCGGCACGTCGGTAACGGACGTGAACGTCGTGGCCGCAAACGTCAACCTGGCGGCGAGCGCGTTGCAGTTTCCTGACAGCGTCGCGGGTTGTGCTGCGGAAAGCTGAGGCAATTGTGTCGCACTGGTGGAGAGCGAGTCGGAACCGCCGCCGCAGGCCGCCAGCATCGCGGACACTGCCGATACGCACATAGCAATTGAAGTTCGTTTCATTCTCTCCCCCAATCAGAACATGTGTTTAATACCGACCATCACGCCCGTTTGACCCATGCCCGCGCCTGGCGTGGTCCCACCGCCGCCACCGCTGACCGAATAGCGCGCCTTCGCGCTGTTCGCGAGATACGCAGCCTGCGCATAGACCGACGAACGCTTGCTCAGAAGATAGGTGGTGCGTAACGTTCCCATCGTGGCGCGGGTATCGTGGTCGCTATTGATGATCCGAAACACTTCGCCATCGAGGAGGAACGCAGGCGTGACCATGTACGAAGCGCCGAGGAAGAACAGATCCGAACGGATATTCGGTACTGTCGGCGACTGGGTCACTACGCGGCGTCCAATCCAACCTGCGCCGATCT
This sequence comes from Paraburkholderia sp. Cpub6, assembly GCF_014201065.1. Taxonomy (NCBI): domain Bacteria; kingdom Pseudomonadati; phylum Pseudomonadota; class Betaproteobacteria; order Burkholderiales; family Burkholderiaceae; genus Paraburkholderia; species Paraburkholderia sp. Cpub6. Next base: position 135,279 of record NZ_JACHDM010000013.1, on the reverse strand, counting down.
TCGCGCCTGCGTACTGCGCATAGGCGCTCAGTTGGGTACGGGCGTCCTTGTCCGCGGCGTTGATGAGGGGTGTCGGCGCAATTCCGTCGAAGAAGTTGGCGGCTGCGGTCGCGCCGCCGCGTTGCTCCTCGTACGACGCAGCCGCGCCGAAATATTGAGAGTCGTACTTGAGCATTGCGGACCAGTCGCGGCATTCCGTGGCGTGGCCTGGAACCGAGCCGGTACAGGTTCCTTGTCCCGGCGAGTTGCCGGTACCCGCCGCGTCCCGTCCGAATGAATAGCCCGCGCCCAGCGTAAAGCCCTTGTACGAGCCAAGATAGGTGATGGAGTTGTCGGCGCGTGCGTTGGGCACATAGGCATCCAGGGAGCCCATGCCGTAAATGTCCGGACCGATGATGTCGGCGCCCTGAACCGCAAGATAGGTCATCGTGTACTGACGGCCGAACGCGAGCGTTCCATACGGGCTTTTCATGCCGACGAATGCCTGGCGTCCAAACAGCCTCCCGCCCTGTCCAGAACTGCCGTCGCGCACGTTAAAGCCGCTTTCGAGCGTGAAGACAGCGCTGTAGCCGCCGCCTAGATCTTCGTTGCCGCGCAGCCCCCAGCGTGATGGGAACTCTCCGGTAACGGATGGCATGCGAAAGACGCTGTCGCCCTTCGCGTTCGCGTGCGAGACGTACTCGATCCCCGTGTCCACGATGCCATACAACGTGATGCTTGATTGCGCAAAGGCTCCAGTGCTCAGCGCGCATAGCGCACCGAACATGAGAACGTGAGTCGACTTCAATTGCATGGTGATGTCTCCAGACCAGTTGTATGTTTTTTTGTTGAACTGCGGTTGAGGATCTTCGGTTTCAGGCGATTGCAGCGATGAGCGTGACGGGGATGCTGGCGCCGATCACCGTTGATGAAATATCAGGCAGGCTGATATAAAGAACAAAATAAAACGCGTCCTGGAAGACGCGCCTGTCCGTCGCGATAGTTCCGTATTTGATATCAGGTATCCTGACAACGCAAGCATGAAATGTTCGGTAGATACCCTATGCAGCGGGATGGATGCGAGCCGAGCGTTGATCGGTGACGGCCGCCCTTCCGACGAGCAGCGCAAACTGTACGAGCTCGCCTACGCGCAGGTCCACTTCAATATGGACGCTCGCCGGCTCGCTGGTGTCGCCCACGCTGGCGCTGCGCATGCGGTGGGGCGAAGCTTGCCCGCAGGCCATCCTGCGTATCGAGCGCGATGTGCTCGAGCGTCATGCACAGCGTCATTTCGGCGACGCGGCGGGTGGGGCAATCGAATTCGAGCCAGGATTCGCACTGACGTCGGCACAGGGGTGTGCCTGATGCAGTTGCTGCCGATGCTCGCGGAAATCATGAGTACGGAGGCGCATCCGCTGCGCAATCCACTCGCATTTGAGCAGTTCGAGTCGACACTACTGAACGCGCTTATCTACGGTCAACCGAACAGCTTAGCAAGCGGCGTGACGCGCGAGCGCAGACCGCTTGCGCCGTTTTATGTACGACGGGTGGAGGAATACATCCGTGCGCATTTGCAGGAGCCGCTAACGATCGAGCGGCTCTCGCTGACGGAGTGTGGGCTGACGTTGCATCCTGAAAAGTCAAAGATCGTGTATTGCAAGGACAGAAGTCGCACCCAAACCTACCCGAATGTGACCTTCACATTTCTGGGCTTTCAGTTTCGTCCGCGAAGGGTGCTGACCAGGCACGGGCAGGTCTCGACCAGCTTTGTACCTGGCGTCAGTCCTGACGCCCTGAAACGGATGAGACAGGTGGCGCGGGGATGGCGGTTGCAGCGCCAAACGTCGAAATCACTGTTCGAACGCGCCCAGCGATGTAATCCCACGATATGTGGCTGGTGGAACTACTATGGGGCTTTCTATCGGACAGCCATGCATGAGTTGAGTCGGTATCTCGACCGAAAGCTCGTGCGCTGGGTTCGGCGCAAGTACAAAACACTGCGACGGCACAAACGGTGCAGTGAAGAGTGGTTGCGCAAGATGAAGAAGGCGTACCCGCGAGAGTTCGCGCACTGGCAGTATCAGGGGGGACAGGTTGGATAACGGGAGCTGTGTAAATCGAGAGGTCTACGCACGGTTCTGCGAGAGACTCGGGGCGCAATTCCCTGGGTCTGCTCACTCGTATATCAAGGTCAATGGCCACTGGAAATACTTGTACCGGGCCGTCGACAGGGAGTGCAACACGGTCGATTTCCTGTTGTGCGCCCATCGTGACAAGGCCGATGCGCACCGGTATTTCGAGAAGGCGATTGCCCAGAATGGTGAACCCGAGACTGTCACCGTGGACAAGAGTGGTGCCAGTCTGGCCGCGCTCGAAGCGCTCAACGCAGACCGGCCAACGCCAATCAAGATCCGGCAGAACCAGTACCTGAACAACGTCATCGAGCAGGACCATCGAGACGTCAAACGCATTGTCACGCCGTTGATGGGTTTCAAGGCTTTCCGGTGCGCGCGCGCATTATTCTGTCCGTCATCGAGCTGATGCACATGATTCGCAAAGGGCAGATGCAGGACGAGCGCGACATCAAAACTCCAGCCGAGCAATTCTATCCGTTGGCAGCGCAAGTAGTCCTACTGATATCACGCTTTGTTCAAGCTGTAATCGTTATCGCGACAGAACCCGCCGCGTAGCGCATATTGGGGTAATCATACAGCGTGGCGCGTAGCAGAGCGAACCCGATTGAACGGCGTGAATCGCGGCTGCTCGTCGAAATAGTGCGCGGCCGCTGCCTGCGCGGATGAATCGAACCCGTTGATATTGTTGCCGCCGGTGTTAGTGGCCGGAGAACAGGACGTCGGCAATGATGCCAGTTGCGATAGCGGCGAGCACGTAATCTCCGTTCACCCCAACCCAGTGATAGCCTCGCGGCGGCGGTTGCAGTCCGTGGCCGCGCCAGTCGTCGACGACGTAGTTGTGATCGCGGTATTCAGGCGGAAGCCGATCGCCCTGGCGCCAGTCGGCATGCGGCATCGGGCCGCCCGGCCGGCCGCTATAGGCCTCGTGCGGCATGGGACCATGATCGTGACCGCGCGGCGGACGCATGTCGTGTTGTTGCGGGCCGTGCGCCGACCAGTCATTGTGGTGCTGATTGTCGTGAGGCTGGGCGAAAGCGGGGATCGACGCACCAAGGAGGGCGGCGATCATGAAGTGCGCGAGTAATTTTGATTTCATGGCTGCTTTGACAGAAGAAGTGATTGAAATGAAACAGTCGCGTTTGACGGCGACTATGTTTCCCGAGCCAGTTGGTGTAGATGTGGGTTGCGCAGTGTTTCTGCACACTTCTATGGAAAGACAGGCGAACGGTGGGTCAGTCGCCTGCCAGCCGGTCAGTGACCGAAGTAGACCGAGCCCGGGCCGGTGCGAGCTGCTTCGCTCTTGTAGGCATGGCCGCCCGCTGCGGACGAGCCGCTTAGGACGCCACCCACTCCGGAAGTGTTGCCAGCGCTATCGATCTCAATCACTTCTTCACTGACTGCCACGACGGTCACCGGGTGACTGCCGCTTACTCCAGGCGGGCTCCCGTGGTGGGCAGCAACCTTGGCTTCAGCAGCCTGTATGTCCGCCGGATATTCGCGCGGGTTCGCACGGGCCGGGTTGTAGCCCGCCGCTTCGATCTCGACCAACTGCTCACGGACTTCCGCGCGGGTCAGTGGATGGTTTGCTGCGACGTTTGCGGCGGCAAAAACCGTAATCGGCGCAGCGAAGGCGATGGCAGCCACAAAGGCGGCGAGTTTAACGAAGGGTTTCATGGTTACTACCTCCTTGGTTTGTCGGTTGGGCGCTATAAGTTTGCGCATGCTTTCAATCCGTAATGAAAGTGTAATGAGGTAGTGAGTTAGGGTAAACACCTACTTTGTAAAATACTTTTTCTGAAAATGAAATAATCAGAATTAATCGGCGCAAAATTGTTAATTGCCTGTACGCCTTGAAGGGCAATCTTATGCAGGCACGGACGAACGGAGCCGTCATCGTTAGCGCACGTAAACGTCCGAATCTTGACGGGGGATCATTCATCCGACAGCGACAACTGGCAACGGTGACCGTGGATTCCGGGCTTTCATGTATGCGCTGAACACGTAGGCCGAGGGCAATGGGCGCGTTCGACATTCAGTCCGCGCACCTGCTCAACACTCCACACGACCACAATCACCAGAAAGATCGGGCAGTAGCCCACTGGGTCCGGATCCACAACAGCCCAAAGTACTATGCGGCGGGCCTCTCCCGAGATAGGCGATGCACATCGCGCATCCTTCACGCGGATTCCGGCTTTTAAATCAGTTTTCGATATTCTGGATATCAAACAATTGATGTCTCGTCGGGGGAGTGGGTATTTGCAGTCGATGGAGCGTGGCTCGCCAGAGCGGTCCGTCACGAAGACCAATACACTGACAAGGTTATATATACAGGTCTAGAATGGAATCGGCGTTAAACGTGCGGTTTTTGTTTCGATGTAATCTGGACCGAAAGGGTCCTGATTAAAACGGGAGATGTTCCGATGTTGCGCATGAGCAAACTTGCCGATTACGGCACGGTGATCATGACCGCGATGGCGCGCGATCCCGATGCCGTCCACAGCGCAAGCAGCATTGCTGCGGCGACCGGCGTCGCAGGGCCTACGGTGTCAAAGGTGCTGAAAGTCCTGACGCGCGGTGGTGTCGTGGAGTCGCTGCGCGGCACAAACGGCGGCTACCTGCTGCCGCGGCCGCCAGCGCGGATCACGCTGGCGGAGGTGATCGCCATCGTCGACGGCCCGATCGGGATGACCGAATGCAGCACTACGCCAGGCCTGTGTATCCAGGAGGCGGCGTGCGCGGTGCGCGCCAACTGGCAAAAGGTCAATCGCCTGATTTACGAAGCGTTGCAGCAGGTCACGCTGGCGGACATGGCGGGCCCCACCTTGCGCGCAGTCGATATCAGCGCGATCCGCGCGCGAAGTATCTCCACCCATCGCGCGGGCGCGACGCCTGCGCGCAAGTCGATTGACCGAGGCCACACATGAGCGCATCCGCAACCAGTTTCGATGAACTGATCAGACGCGAATACCAGCACGGTTTCGTGACTGATCTGCAGGCCGATGCGCTTCCGCGCGGGCTGAGCGAGGATGTGGTCCGGCTCATTTCGGTGAAGAAAGACGAGCCGGCGTTCATGCTCGAATGGCGACTCGCGGCCTATCGCCACTGGCTCACGATGACCGAGCCGCATTGGGCGACGGTCGAACACCCGGCGATCGATTACCAGAACATAATCTATTATTCCGCGCCGATGACGCAGAAGAATCGTCCGAAGAGTCTCGATGAAGTCGATCCGGAACTGCTGCGTACCTACGAAAAGCTGGGTGTGCCGCTGAGGGAGCGCGAACTGCTGGCGGGCGTAGCGGTGGATGCGGTATTCGACAGCGTGTCGGTAGCGACTACGTTCCGCGAAAAGCTGGCGGAACTCGGCATTGTGTTCTGTTCGTTCTCGGATGCCGTACAGCATCATCCCGAACTGGTGCGAAAGTATCTCGGCTCGGTCGTGCCGCACACCGACAATTTCTTTGCTGCGCTCAATTCCGCCGTGTTCAGCGATGGCTCGTTCTGCTACATCCCGCCGGGCGTGCGCTGCCCGATGGAACTGTCGACCTACTTTCGTATCAACGCCCAGAACACCGGGCAGTTCGAGCGCACGCTGATCGTCGCGGACAAAGGCGCGTACGTGAGCTATCTGGAAGGCTGCACCGCGCCGATGCGCGACGAAAACCAGCTGCATGCCGCTGTGGTCGAACTGGTCGCGCTGGAAGGTGCACAGATCCGCTATTCGACCGTGCAGAACTGGTATCCGGGCGATGCGTCGGGCAAGGGCGGCATCTACAACTTCGTGACCAAACGTGGCGACTGCCGCGAGGCCAGTTCGAAGATTTCATGGACTCAGGTGGAAACCGGTTCGGCGATTACGTGGAAGTATCCGAGCGTGATCCTGCAGGGCGATAACTCGGTCGGTGAATTCTATTCGGTGGCACTGACCAACCACTATCAACAGGCCGATACCGGGACGAAGATGGTTCACGTCGGCCGCAATACGCGCAGCACGATTCTGTCGAAAGGCATTTCGGCGGGCCGCGGAAAGAACGCGTATCGCGGCCTCGTGAAGGTCGGCCGTGCGGCGGAAGGCGCGCGCAACTACACGCAGTGCGATTCGCTTTTGCTCGGAAACCGTTGCAGCGCTCACACATTCCCCTACATCGAGGTCAAGAACCCGACCGCGAAGGTCGAACACGAAGCATCGACATCACGCATCGGCGAAGACCAGTTGTTCTATTGCCGGCAGCGTGGGTTGTCGCCGGAAGACGCGGTGTCGATGATCGTGAACGGCTTCTGCAAGGAGGTCTTCAAGGAGCTGCCGATGGAGTTTGCAGTCGAGGCACAAAAGCTGCTCGGCGTCAGCCTGGAAGGCGCCGTGGGATAACCCACAGCGATTCGCGAGGGATTCGGACCATGCTTGAAATCAGCAATCTGCAGGTCGAAGTCGACGGCAAGAAAATTCTGCGTGGCATCGATCTGGGTGTAAGGGCCGGCGAGGTGCACGCGATCATGGGTCCGAACGGCTCGGGCAAGAGCACGCTTGCCCAGGTGCTGGCCGGGCGCGAGGACTTTGCTGTCACGGGCGGCGAGGTCTCGTATCTCGGCCGCGACCTGCTGGCACTCGCACCCGAGGAGCGCGCACACCAAGGACTGTTTCTCGCGTTCCAGTATCCCGTCGAGATACCCGGCGTGAGCAACGTTTATCTGCTGAAGGCGGCGCTGAATGCGCAGCGGCGGTATCGTGGCGAGCCGGAGTTCGATGCGATGGAGTTTCTGCAACGGGTCAAGGAGAGGATGACGCTGATGCGGATGGACGAGAGTCTGCTGTATCGCGCCGTGAACGAAGGGTTTTCCGGCGGAGAGAAGAAACGCAACGAGATTCTGCAGATGGTCGTGCTGGAGCCCCGGCTCGCCATTCTCGACGAAACGGATTCCGGACTCGACATCGACGCATTGCAGATTGTCGCGCAGGGCGTCAACAGCATGCGCAGTCCAGAACGGGCGATCGTGCTCGTGACGCACTATCAGCGGCTATTGGACTACGTGGTGCCGGATCGCGTGCATGTGCTGGCGAATGGCCGGATCGTGAAGTCGGGGTCCCGTGAACTGGCGCTGGAGCTGGAGCGTAAAGGCTATGGTTGGATCGACGATGAAGCGGTGCAACCAGAAAATAGAGCAAGCCAGGAAAGTGCGGGGCATCCATGAAAAACGAATCCCTCGACTATTTCCATCAGTTTGGGCAACTCGCGAAGACGTTGCCCGGCGCTGAGTTTCCATGGCTGCGTGCCGCGCGCCGAAGCGCGTTCGACCAGTTCGACGCGCTGGGTTTGCCGACCACGCGGCACGAGGACTGGAAATACACGAACGTGTCGGCGATTGGCAAGCGTCCCTGGCATTTCAAGGCACAACGCACGGACGATAGCGACGTGCGGCACATCATCGATGAACTCAAGCTGGACCCTGCCGCGCATCGACTGGTCTTTGTCAACGGTCGGCATGTGCCGCGGCCGTCGAAACTGAATGGTTTGCCACACGGGGTATTTGTGGGCTCGCTCACCCGGGCGTTGAGAGAAATGCCACAACAACTGGAATCGGCATTCGCCTCGCAGGCGTATTCAGATGGCTTTGCCGCGCTAAATACGGCGTTCATGACGGATGGGTTTGCCATCGTGCTGCCCCCTGGCGAGGTCATCGATCAACCGCTGCAGATCCTGTTCCTGACCGACGAAGCGGGTCTTGCGGTGCAGCCGTTCAATGTCGTGCTTGCAGGAGCACGCTCGGGCTGCACGATCGTCGAGCATTTTGTAGGGCTGAGCGGCGACGCGTACTGGACCAATGCGGTTACCCGCATCGTCGCAGACGAGCAGGCGGACGTGCAGCACTACCGGTTGCAGCAAGAGGGCCCGAAGGCTTTTCATATCGCGTCGGTCGCCGCTGCGCAGCAACGGGGCAGCTGTTTTACCTCACATGCGTTCGCGTTCGGCGCCGCATTGTCGCGCACTGGTATCGGCACAAGCCTGAACGCCGCGAACGCGCAAGCGACGTTGAACGGTCTCTATTTCGTCGGGGGCCGGCAGCACGTCGATCACCACACGCGCATCGATCACACAGAGCCGCATGGCACGAGTCGCGAACATTACCGCGGGGTGCTCGACGGCGCAGCGCGCGGCGTGTTCAACGGGCGCGTCATCGTGCATCGCGATGCACAGCAAACGGACACGCATCAGGCGAATCACAACCTGCTGCTGTCACGCGATGCGGAAATCGACACGAAGCCGCAACTCGAGATCTACGCCGACGACGTGAAATGCACACACGGCGCGACGGTCGGTCAACTGGACGACAACCAGCTGTTCTATTTACGTGCACGAGGTGTCGAAGAGCGCATGGCGCGGGCGCTACTGACATACGCATTTGCGCGCGACATAGTCGAAGGTGTGCGCATCGATTCGCTGCGTGGCCGGCTCGAAAACCTGCTGTTCGCGCGCACCCCGGAAGGCGAGCGCATCAGGGAGCTGCTATGAAGCCGATCGAACAGATGCAGACGCCCGATCCGCGCAATGTCGAGCACTGGCGAGCCGATTTTCCGATTCTGGGCGAGCGCGTGCATGGCCGGCCATTGGTCTATCTCGACAATGGCGCCACGACGCAAAAGCCTGCCTCGGTCATCTACGCGGAAAACGCTTACTACCGGCATAGCAACGCCAATGTGCACCGCGGCGTGCATCTGCTGTCGCAGCGCGCGACCGATTCATTCGAGGCCGCACGCGCGAAGATTGCACGCTTCATCAATGCGCAGCGTCCGGAGGAGATCGTGTTCGTGCGTGGCACGACCGAAGCGATCAATCTCGTCGCCCAGAGTTATGCTCGCCCGCAGATCAAGCCCGGCGACGAAATCCTGATTAGCGCGATGGAGCACCATTCGAACATTGTGCCGTGGCAGCTCGTCTGCGAGCAGACGGGCGCGGCGCTGAAAGTCGTGCCGATCGACGATATGGGCGCGCTCGATGCCGACGCGTACGAGCGTTTGTTGAGTGAACGTACGCGGTTGGTCGCGATGACTCATCTGGCCAACGCGCTCGGCAGCATCAATCCGGTGGAGCGCATCGTTGCAGCGGCACACGCGCGGGGCGTGCCGGTGCTGCTGGATGGCGCACAGGCAATCGCGCATCTGCCGGTCGACGTCCGCGCGATAGATTGCGATTTCTACGCGTTGTCCGGGCATAAGGTGTACGGACCGACCGGCATTGGCGTGCTATACGCCAAGGCCGCACTGCTTGAAGCGATGCCGCCATGGCAGGGCGGCGGCGACATGATCCGATCGGTAACGTTCGAGAAAACGGAATACAACGCGATTCCGTGGAAGTTCGAAGCAGGTACGCCGAACATTGCCGGCGCGATTGCGCTGGGCGCGGCGCTCGACTATGTCGACAGCATCGGCATGGAAGTCATCGCCGCGCACGAGAACGAACTGCTCGCCTATGCGACGGCCGCCCTGCGGGTGATACCGGGCTTGCGTTTTATCGGTAGCGCACGCGACAGGGCAGGCATTCTGTCGTTCGTGCTCGACGGCGTGCATGCCCATGATGTCGGCACGATTCTCGATCATCACGGCATCGCGGTGCGTGCGGGCCATCATTGCGCGATGCCGGTGATGCAGCGTTTCGGCGTACCGGCGACCGTGCGCGCGTCGCTCGCCCTCTACAACACCCACCAGGATATCGACGCGCTGATCGAAGGTCTCGGAAAGGTCAGGGAGATATTCGGAAAATGAGCGATCTGCGCGACCTGTATCAGGAAGTCATCTTCGACCACTACCGGCGGCCGCGTAACTGTCATGGACTGTCCGGCGCCAATCACACGGCTGAGGGCTATAACCCGCTGTGCGGCGACCGGATTACGCTTTATCTGCGAATCGAGGACGGCATCGTCAAAGAAGCGAGTTTCGAAGGCGCGGGCTGTGCAATTGCGACAGCATCAGCGTCGCTGATGACCGAGGCGCTGAAAGGCAAAACGGAAGCAGAGGCCGAAGCGCTGTTCGGGCGCTTTCACGACATGGTGACAACACCCGCTGCAGGGCAGGCGACAGCCGCGCCGGAGATGGGCAAGCTGGCGGTGCTGTCCGGTGTACGTGAATTTCCCGAGCGTGTGAAGTGCGCGACGCTGGCCTGGCATACGCTGAACGCCGCGCTGCACGACGAGGATCGCCCCGTTTCGACAGAGTGAGGCAGACGATGAGCACATTCGACTGGCTGAAGCGCGCTGAGGCCGCACAACCCGGGAGTGGCACGACAACAGAAGGTCTTGAAGAACGCGTGATCGATGCACTGCGCACCGTGTTCGATCCGGAGATTCCGGTCAACATCTACGATTTGGGGCTTGTTTATGGTCTTGACGTGGACGAAGCCGAAGGCCGCGTTGGGATCCGCATGACGCTGACCGCGCCCGGCTGCCCGGTCGCGCAGACCTTCCCGGCGACGGTGGAGGATGCGGTGTTCTCGGCGAGCGGAGTGAACGACGTGCACGTTGAACTGGTGTGGGATCCGCCGTGGTCGAGAGACCGGATGTCGGATGCGGCGCGCCTGCAATTGGGGATGCTTTGACATGTCCGACTGGGTCGATGTCGCTGCGATCGGGGATTTTCCGGCCGGGTCTGTTCGCAGCGTCGAGGTCGATGGCGCTCAGGTTGCTGTGTTCAACGTCGACGGCACCTGTTACGCAATCGAGGATGTCTGCCCGCACGACGGCGGCATCCTGACTGGCGGTGTGGTGGAAGGCGACGTGGTCGTCTGTCCGCGCCACGGTGCACGATTTTGCATCAGGACCGGAAAGGTGCTGGCGCCGCCGGCATATGAGGATGTGGTGGCGTTTCCGGTGCGGATCGAGGCGGGCGTCGTCCAGGTGCGTGACGAGCGGTGGGATTGAGGTGCGCTGTCGACCGGCTCTCGTTCTCAGTATGCGGCTCAGCTGGGCCGTTCGTCCATTCGCGCGCGTGTGAGGCGGCATAGCCATCCAGTGAGATGGTCTTCGGCGGCTTGCCCTGATGTTTGAGAGCTTTCCTGAAACAGGCTTTGGCCGCCTTCACGTCGCGCTTTGCACGTAGCATGAAGTCAACTGTCTGGCCGGCCCGATTCACCGCCCGGCAGAGCTACACCCACCTGCCGCGGATCTTCAGCTACGTTTCATCGACACGCCACGACGGCTCTCTATTCGTTCAGCAGGACACTCTAACCGATTCGCTTGCGCCGTTTGCACCACGTATGGACGACTCCCTGGGGTTACGGCTCCGCAGAATCGTCGTGCTGTGATGGTCACCGCCCTGTCATTATCCGGAGGATTTTCTGCACGATGCGCTCATGCTGCTCCAGCGCCTCATCGAGCGTACTTGCTCCGTAGCTCCTGTTGTCTTGCGCCTGCATTCCGGCGACGCGCGTCACGAACAGCAAAGCCTCCCCGGTTTTCGGTTTGGACACACCACGGAAGCGGGTCGTGACCGTTACACCGTAGTCGTCCAGCAGTGTGCGGCGGAAGATCAGTTCGTTTTCCGTCATCCAGCGCGACCACGCGCCGTGGTCGAACACCTCGACAGGCCTGTTCTTCGCATCGAGAACATAGATGCGCTCCGAGCTGGACGGGACCGGTGGCGTCTTCATATTTCAATGCAAAGGCGTGAGAAGGAAGTCGGTCGCCTCCCGCCACCAGGTTTCGTCGACGTGGCCAATCCAGTCGTTATGGTCAGCCGCCTTCACCACCACGAGTTTTCTCGGTGCGGACAGCGAGTTGTAAAGCGCCTCGCCGTAGCGCGTAGGGACGATGCTGTCGCGTTCCGCAACCACGACGAGAACCGGGCGGTCGAACGACGCCAGATGGGTCACGCTGTCGTATTGGTCGCGCAGCAGCCACTTCACGGGCAGCCACGGATAGTGGTAAGCGGCGACGTGCTCGAGCCGATCCCATGGCGTGATGAGCATCATGCCTGCGATCTTGTCGCGTTCACGCGAGCCGGCCGCAGCGACCACGCCGGCCCCAAGCGATTCGCCGATGAGCAGCAGCGGCGCTCCATAGAGGCGATGTGCGAGCGCGATGGTTTGTTGAGCATCGTCGACCAGGCTCGCTTCGCCTAATGCACCGGTGCGCGGCCCGTAGCCTGGATATTCGGCGAGAATCACGCGCAGCCCGAGCCGGGTGAGCGCCGCGGCATAGAATGAGCGGTGTCCGGCATGCCCCGCGTTGCCATGAAAGACGATGACCGTGGCGCGCGCGGACCCGGCCGGCTCCGCAACGAGGCCCCTGAACGCCTCAGGTGTCGGCCAGGCGCGCAGTCCGCCGGAGGTGAGCTCCTCGATTGCGGCTTTCTGAGGGAAGTAGAGAAAACGATCCTGCAAGATGGCGACTCCGGCTAACACAATCATGTACGCGACGGCGAGGCCGACCATCATTCGGGTGAATTTCATCGTCTTGCGCTCGACCCACCGAACTTTTCGATAGCACACACCCAGTTTAGCGCGCGGTCGCCACCGCTCATATTCAGGCGTGTCGTCAGGATGGGGGCGTCTAAGTTATGGTACGGAGAGTATCTCCCTGCCTTGTACCCTCGATATTTTCCGAGCGACGCGACCAGGCGCGGGGTTGGTCCGTACGAAGCAGCCCAGAACAGACTGAAATCGAGCGCGACCGACGCTAGCCGTGCGAAACAATGCTACGTCCCGGCTCGTGCGCCCGCTTTTTGGCGCACCTCTCATCGGGCGAATCCGGACCCCTTATCCTCAAAGCCGTCATCCGTATGGCTGGTTCTCCAGAAGACCTGCCTGATAACCGTCGCGTACACTTCGGCCATAGCGGTCGGTTGCCGATCGGGCAGCGTGCGGCGGCGGCAGGTCGCTTTGCTGACCTTCGCAACCCGGTGCCGGTGAATGTCAGCTAAGTCATGGATGGATGAGTCTTGCCGACCCAGAGCCGACTTCCGGCATGTCGAAGCATCAATGGCTCTTTGAAGAGTGAAGCGGACTTTCGTCGCGGAAAGGCTACTGGTGGGTCATCGGCCTGAGCCGACGTTCGCCGATCAAATTGGTGCGGCTGTTGCGTATCGCTTTGCTGACTTTTACAAACTGGCGTCGGCGAATGTCAGCTCTCTCTGTCCATCAACGAGTCTTACCGACCCGATCCAGACCTTTCACAGTCCGATCGCCGACGGCCTCAAAGGTATGCCGTCAAAGGTGCGGCAAATCGTCAATGCATTTTTCGACATGATCGCCAGGGACATCCGTGTCGATCCCGGCGTGTCCGTCGGTGTGAGAGACAGACACAATTTTTGGCCCGAGATACCGTGTGCCACCAAGCGTAAAAAGGGACCAAACAACATCGCCCCGACGGATCGCGGCGACGACTTCGGCCACCTCCACAATCGCAGGGGGGGACAGCCATTCACGCGTCGACGGATCGACGGGAGCCCAACGCACATGGGTAAACCTGTCGTTCGTCGGGTTGATGCGAACGGCGTCGATAGCAAAAGTTGTCACATCTACCTCCATCGTCCTGACAAAGGGATGTGTGCATTATGCGCCGCTTCTTTTGCCGGGGATCAGCAGGACCGGTCGTGAGGGCCGTTGTCAGCCCTTGCTGCACGTATCGCTCTCGCCTGACGCGTGCCCCTGAACTGGATGTCTGGTGGGTGCGGCGAATACTCCGGAACAGCCTGGACCTGGATAGTGAAGCCTAAGCGGAGTTCTCGTCGCACCACTGAATCGCCCAACGCTGCGCCGCCTCAATAGCATCCGCGTCGGAGGGATAATCGCCGAGGTCGCCCGAATACTTTACCTCGACGGCATCGCCACTCGCCGAGGCGCGCCGGTAGATCTTTGCGCGAGCGTAATAGCGGCCGCCTTCATCAAGAGGTGACGCGTCGATGTGGAATTGTTGGTAGTCGAAATGCATGGCTGTCTCCAAACGATTGCCCTAATCGTCGTCGCGTTGGACGAGGTGGACCTCGTTGCCACCGCCAAGGTCGCTCTGCCAAGATGAATTGGGGCGGCGACTCTTCGGCCCAAAACGCTTTAAGAACGATATGTACATCGTAGGCAGTAACAGCAAAGCTCGCTGACCAGCGAGAGCAGGACAGCAACGAGAATTCGAATGGGAACGCTCCACCCGAATACGGGTGCGCATTGATTGCCAACGATCCGGACGTCGATGTCGACCGACCGCTCTTGGGCCATCTACCGCCCGATGCGGTCGGCCTACGCCGATGAAGCAACGTCCTCCGGCCATGACCGGTCACTCGACATTGGAGGCTGAATCGTCGACAAAGTATGTCCGGCGTGAGGCGTGAGGCGCGAGTCCGCCGTCTAAGGACGGATCACCGTCATCCTGTATGGGCCGCCGTGCGCAGCTGCGTGAGCCACCGCGTCGTTAGCGTCATCAAGGGAGAAGGTTGTGACGTCAAAGTGGCCGAGATCCAGCAGCCCGGCACGGATCAAGCCCGTCATGCGCGTCACTGCTGCGGGCGGATACATCCATTTTCCGCGTATCGTGATGTCGTTGCGCATGATCCACGCATAAGGCAGGTCAAGCCCTTCGCCGCCGAGCATGCCGACGCCACCCATCAGCACGACTCGTCCATAAGCGCGGACGGTCGTGACCGCCGCGCGCACCGTGGTCGTGCTAACCGACGGCGGCATCAGATCAATCACGCAATCGATCGGACAGGGCGCCGCCAGCCGCATCCGTTCGCGGTCCTCTTCTTCACGACCCGAAAGCTTCACGGTCCGGATGCGCTCGCCGAAGCGGCGTTCCAGATCCGCGAGGGCCTGTTCGTTGCGTCCCGGCGCGACCACGCAGCGCGCGCCCATCGCGAGGGCGACGGCGACGCACGCGCTGCCGAAGTTGCCTGTCGCGCCGCTCACGAGCAACGTCTCACCTGCCTGCAAACCAGCTGCGAGCAGTCCGCCGTAGGGCACCAGCATGACATTGAGCGCACACCACCGGGCGACATCGGCCGGATCGATCTCCCCGATGCGAACGGCGTTTTCCGTCGGCACTCGTACCTGTTCGGCGAAGGGGCCATCGTGAAAATGCCGTTGCAGACGTTTGCCGCCGTCCCCGCGCGCGCTCCAGCCCTGTAGTGCGATGTCGGGGATCAGGGCGTCGTCGCGCGAGCGCACGGTCGGATCGCAGAACACCCAGTCACCCGGCTTCAGGTGCGTGGCGTCCGGGCCAATAGCACGCACGCGACCAATCGCACCGCAGCCGGGAACCATCGGCAGGTCAATTGGGTATCGGCGTTCGCCGCTGAAGACTTCGTTCGCGTAGGGCAGCACGGGGGCGGCGGCGACATCGACAATGACCTCGCCTGTGCCGATCAAGGGGGCCGGCATGTGTTCGATCTCGAGTGGCATGCCGAGCGTCTTCAGAATCGCAGCTTTCATTGTCGGTCTCCGGTCAGGGTGATTGGACGAGACCATTCTGGCAGGCGTAGCATTCGTAACAAGGCCTGGCACTATCCTAGGACTTCAGCGTGCCTCCCAAGGCGAAAACGACAATCATGACGACATCGAGTCGAAACGAATTTGGCGATTTCCTGCGCTCACGCAGGGAAAAACTGAGTCCGGACGCGGTCGGACTCAACGACGATCGGCGCCGCCGCACACCGGGCCTGCGACGGGAGGAAGTGGCGGAACTGGCGGGCATCGGCGTGGACTGGTATGTGCGGCTCGAGCAGGGCCGAACCGTCAGGCCGTCCGATACCACCCTCGACGCGCTCGCTCGCGCCCTGCGCCTCGGCAAGGTCGAAACAGCACATTTGCGGGCGCTCGCGGGCAACGGCGATCGGGTCGCGTTCACGCGCGAGAGCGTCCCTCCGGCGATCGAACGTCTGATCGCGCGCCTTGATGTGCCGGCGTACGTAACCGGCAGGCGCTGGGACATCCTGACGTGGAACACCGCCGCTGCGGACCTCCTGGGTTTCGACCGTTTCGCCGAAGCGGACCGCAACATCCTGGTCTTCATGTTTATCGAGCCGGAATCGCGGCGGATCTTCGGGGCCACCTGGTCCGATGAAGCCCGTCGAATGATTGCGCTCTTTCGCGCGACCCACGATCTCCATGCCGACGATCCGGCGTTTATTGAACTGGTCGAGCGCGTGCGTTCCCGTAGCCGGGAGTTCGCGCGGTGGTGGGACGCGCATGACATCCGCAGCAGCGTGGCCGGCCAGAAAGTGCTCGCGCACCCGCAGCGAGGCACGCAGCGCTACGAATACACGACGTTTCAGGCGAACGATGACCCTGCACTAAAGTTGGCGATCTACACGCCTGTCTGAGCGGTCGTGCGGCGGGAAGCTTGGTGCATTCCGGGGATGGCTCTGCGAGATGCGTCCGCCTTGCTCCTTCCTGTGACGCCACTGCGGCTGGCGCCAGGCAAGCCCATGGCCGAATGCGAATTTGTTGCCAGGTCGTCGCGATATCTGAAAGCTGGTCGCGTACCTGCTAAACAGTTCCGCACATAGCTTGGA
This sequence comes from Paraburkholderia sp. Cpub6, assembly GCF_014201065.1. NCBI lineage: Bacteria > Pseudomonadati > Pseudomonadota > Betaproteobacteria > Burkholderiales > Burkholderiaceae > Paraburkholderia > Paraburkholderia sp. Cpub6. Next base: position 118,674 of record NZ_JACHDM010000013.1, on the reverse strand, counting down.
CGACCGTTATGGAGAAAGGGGACTGGCCCTTGTGGGTCGACATGAGCCAAAGCGTATCGGGCAGTAGACGGCCCGAACCAGTCATTCAGCATGAGGAAATACCCTGCCGTAGGGCGTCCGGTCCAGGTCGGATAACTGCCATTCAGGAATGACCGGAAAACTTGCTATAGAGGTTGGCAGGCCCGGCGGCCATGAGAGAATTCTTGTTCTTGCACCTGTCCTCATCGCCTCATGAAGATTCTCGAATACACAGGCCTCGACACCTCACGCGTCAAGGCCAGCTACGACAAGGTGTCCGCGGCCATCGCTCGCCACGACTTCCGGGCTGCCCAAGTCAAGAAGCTCGCCAATCTGAGCCACGGCAAGTTCTACCGGGCGAAGCTGGATGATGCCGACCGGCTGTTGTTCTCGCTGGTGCGCCACGGGGATGAAGTCTGCGCACTGATGCTGGAAGTGATCGTCAATCACGCCTACGATAAGTCACGTTTCCTGCGCGGCGCGGCGATTGACGAGAGCAAAATTCCAGACATCAGCGCTGATGACGCCATCAGGGAGGCGCAAGCTCTACGCTACCTTCATCCCGAGCGTACCGGCATTCACCTGCTCGACAAACCGATCTCGTTTGATGACACGCAGGAGACCATTTACCGACAGCCACCTCCCTTGGTTGTCGTCGGCAGCGCTGGCAGCGGCAAGACCGCACTGACGCTTGAAAAGCTCAAGCATGCCGAAGGTGAGGTCCTCTACGTCACTCACTCCGCCTTCCTGGCGCAGAGCGCCCGCGACCTTTATTACGCCAACGGTTTCGAGCATGGCGCTCAGGATGCCGTATTTCTGTCCTACCGGGAGTTTGTCGAGTCGATCCGTGTTCCGGCAGGACGCGAGGCTAGCTGGCGCGACTTTGCGGGCTGGTACTCGCGTATACGGCAGAACTTCAAGGATGTCGATGCCCACCAGGCTTTCGAGGAGATTCGCGGCGTGATTGCCGCCGGGTCGGGCGGTGTCCTGTCGCGCGACGAGTATCAAGCACTGGGGGTGCGTCAATCGATCTTTCCCGTAGAACGGCGCGACCAACTCTACAATCTGTTTGAGAAGTATCGCGCCTGGCTGGCCGAGGCAAAGCTCTACGACCTGAATCTGGTCGCCCAGGACTGGCAAGCGCTGGCTGCGCCGCGCTACGACTTCGTGGTTATTGACGAGGTGCAGGACATCACCACCGTGCAACTCGCGCTCGTGCTGAAAACCATCAAGAAGCCTGGCCATTTCATGCTCTGCGGGGATTCCAACCAGATTGTCCATCCCAATTTCTTTTCCTGGAGCCAAGTCAAGAGCCTGTTCTGGAAAGACCCGAAACTGGCCGAGCGGCAGGAATTACGCGTGCTAATGGCCAACTTTCGCAACGGCCTGGAGGCCACTCGCGTCGCCAATCAGTTGCTCAAGATCAAGCAGCGGCGCTTCGGCTCCATCGACCGGGAGAGCAACTTCCTGGTCCAGGCCGTCGGCGGCGAGACCGGCCAGGTTACGCTGATACCCGACAAGGACGCCACCAAGCGCGAACTGGACCAGAAGATTCGCCAATCCGCCCAGTTCGCCGTCCTGGTAATGCGCGATGAGGACAAGGCCGACGCCCGCAAGCACTTTGCCACGCCGCTGTTGTTCTCGATCCACGAAGCCAAGGGTCTCGAATACGAGAACATCGTGCTCTACCGTTTCATCTCGGATCACCGGGGCGAGTTCAACGACATTGTCGAGGGCATCGCCAAGACCGATCTGGCGGTCGAGACACTGGATTACAAACGCGCTAAAGACAAGAGTGACAAGTCGCTCGAAGTCTATAAATTCTTCGTCAATGCCCTGTATGTAGCGCTGACGCGCGCCATCAAGAACATCTACATGATCGAGTCGGACACAGGGCATGATCTGTTCGGGTTGCTGGATCTGATCGTCGGCCAGACCAGGATCGAGGCCAGGCAATCCACGCTCGAAGACTGGCAGAAGGAAGCACGCAAACTTGAACTGCAGGGCAAGCAGGAGCAGGCGGAGGCCATCCGCCGCACCATCTTGAAGCAGGTCCCGGTGCCGTGGCCGGTGTTCGATGAGGCCAAGGTCAGGGAACTGCTGATCAAGGTCTTCCGCGAGCAGTCTCCGGGCAACAAGGGCAAGCAGCAACTCTTTGACTATGCCACCTGCTTCGATGAACCGCAGCTCGCCGAGTGGCTGGCAGTCGAGGCGAAATTCGAGCAGGCACGAACCTTTGATCAGCAGCGCGCGGTGTTCGCCCGCAAGAGCTACGTCCCTTTCTTCGCCAACCGCTTCAAGGACATCCTCAGGCAGTGTGACCAGCATGGCGTCGATCATCGTCTGCCAATGAACCAGACGCCGCTGATGGCCGCAGCTGCTGCAGGAAATGTGGCGCTGGTGGAAGCCCTGCTGGAGCGCGGCGCCGACCGCGATGCCGTCGATCACTATGGTCACAATGCCCTGCACTGGGCTTTGCGTCAGGCATTTGGCGATGCAAAGTTCGCTGCTGGCCCGCTGGCGGCAATCTATGAATGCCTGGCTCCGCCCTGCATTGATGTCAGAGCGGGCGATCGCTTGGTCCGCATCGACCGGCATCTGTCTGAATACTTTCTGTTCCAGACCCTGTGGGTATTGTTCAAGGCACGATTCAGCAAGATACGAGGCAATACAGACAGCGCGTTCCAGACCCAAATCATCCTCGATGCCTGGCAACACTTACCCGCTAACATCGCGCGGCCAGAGCGCAACAAGCGCCAGCATCTTTCTGGCGTGCTGGCGAGGAACGAAATCGACAGAGACTATGCCTACAATAGATCCCTGTTCCTGCGCGTATCCACCGGGCGGTACCAGTTCAATCCCAAACTCGCTGTGCGTCGCCGCCAGGGCGAAGAAGAAAACTGGGTCCCGATCTACACGGCACTCAACCTCCCGTTGATCAGCGAGTTTGCCTACAACGACGGCTGGATCAGCACCTGGGACAATATCGACAAGCTTGTGGTCCTTGCTGGACTGCCTGAACGAAGCACACCCATCGCGGCTGAACGCTTCGCCGAACGGCAAGCGGCCCAAATGAGGGAGCTGGACGAACGCAGAGCCAATCAACTTGCTGCCAAAGCACGCATTCGTGCAGCCGCCGAAGCCACCCAGAACAGAGCGCCACGATGGGGAACAAAGGAAGCTAAACGGCTTGAAATCGAACGTGTGAAACAAGAAATCGAAAGACGAAAGAAGGGTTGACTTGCCGATATTTCTTTTGGGGCGGCTTTCGGCCCCTTAACTGTCGTTCGCTCAGCGATCCGGGCGGACATTCGAAGATCCGCTTCGCTCAGTTAAGGGACGTTTCGTCCAACATTTTGTTGGACCCATCATCGGACATAGCGGTCGGTTGCCGATCGGGCAGCGTGCGGCGGCAGCAGGTCGCTTTATTCCCCCGATCCGCTATCGCCGATCACGGGAATAGTGAACTGAAAAGTCGCGCCGTATCCGGCATTGTTCTCTGCCCACACCCGCCCACCATGCGCATCGATAATCGAACGGCAAATAGAAAGCCCCACACCCATACCTTCGGGCTTCGTAGTGAAGAACGGATCGAATAGCCGATCGGCGTGCTGCAGGTCAATTCCTGTCCCGGAATCTTGCACCGAGACGATCACATAGCCGTCGTCGCTGCGCCACGACTTGATCGTCAGTTCGTGCGGCCGGTCTTCGATCGTGCTCATTGCCTGGATACCGTTTGTAATCAGATTCGTAACGACTTGTGCCAGTTGGATCCGATCGCCAAGCACCGCCGGCAGTCCCGGAACAAGCATCGTCCGCAACGTGATGTTGTACTTCAAGACCTCGCGCTGGAGCAGTACCATGACGTCACTGATCAGCTCGTTGATTTCCAGTCGCGTCATCTCAGGGGCAATCCGCTTTGCGAGCATGCGGACGCGCCTGACGATCTCGGTCGCGCGTTGTACATCAGTAAGTATGCGTTGCACGGAGGCTCGCACTTTTTCAAGGTCGGGTACGTCCCGGTCAATCCATCGCAGGCACGCGGCACCATGGGTGGCGACCGCTGCGAGAGGCTGGGCGATTTCGTGGGCCACCGACGCGCCCAATTCGCCGATCGACGTCAAACGAGACACCTGTTGCAGCGCCTCTTCGACCCGCTTGCGCTCGGTGATGTCGGTGCCCGTTTCGAGGGTCGCGATCGGTCGCCCCTGTTCGTCTCGCACCAGGGCCCAACGGCTGGCCACTGCGGCTTCCGACCCGTCGCGCCGGGTATTGACGATCTCGCCTTCCCAACGGCCCGTTTCAATCAAAGTTTTTTTGATGTCCTCGAGTGCTGCAGGAAAACGCGTGTGAAGCAGACGGTCGGCAACGTGGCCGAGCGCCTCGTGTTTCTTCCACCCATATAGCGCTTCCGCGCCGCTGTTCCAGTAGGTAATTACATCGTCCATATCGAGAGCTACCACGCTGTCGTGGGTAAGGTCGAGAAGCTGTGCCTGCTCACGATGGACCGCTGCCAGTTGGCGAGTCCTATGCATGAGAAAGGTGACGACGAACGATGTCAAAAAAAAGGCAGTCAACACTACGATGTCCTGCCGGGCATCTACCTGGAAGGTAAATAGTGGCTGTGTAAAGAAAAAGTTGAGGCAACCAACAGCGATCACCGAGATAGCTACCGATGAAACGAGGCTACCCATCAGTGACACCAGCAAGACCTCGATCAGGTAGACGAACCCGACTACCGCGACGCCGGCTCCCAAGCGAAAGCATACCCAGGTCGCGATCGCTATGCTGATAGCGCCGGCGAACAGGATCGCGGCAACGGAGCGCGATTGAACGATCCCGTTGGTCGTTCTGGTTGCGTGCATCCCCCGCCAGCCATCGTTCGCAAGGAGATCCTTCATTCGGTTTTTCCCCTTTGAACGGCAAGTCGAAGCGCTGACTCGCCCTCTCGGTCAAGGGACACGGCAAACCATGTGCTCGTCGGACGCGGTACTCGCAAAGTCTGGGCGTGCTGGCGCTTGGCAACACCTCGGCGTTCACCCTAGCCCTACTTTCATTGGGGAGGACCGTCCTGTCAATCCTGATCTATCATCAGGGCTGTCCGCCGGCGAGCGGACCGCTCCTCTGACTTCGCTCGGTCAAGCATCCCATTGAGGAGCGAAGGGTGGAACGACGTAGCGCTGATCCTTGCGAAGCGCTGCGATTGCTTGCCGGTCATCGTTGTCGAGTCGGATAGCCATCGGGCACAAGTCGGCCATCAAGCCGCCCTTCACGGGGCAAGCGAAAGTCGGGAATTGCGAATTCAGGTACCAGCGGCTCACGGTCGAAGGGTCGGGGAATCTTGAAGCATCTGGTGCAGCCGGAATGAACGCATCTCGTGGCACCCGGTCCCTTCCCGACGCTTGGCACGTCTGTCAGGACCATCAGTACTCGGGGAGCAGTTCAACCAATAGGCAATTGCCGTCTCGAACGCCTCTGCAAGCAGAATTACGACGCCGGTTACCGATCTCGTACGGGATCAGCGCCTGTAGCCGTATGAACCATGCAACGTTCGCGTGTTAGTCTCCGATAACGACATGGAGCCTTTCATGCAACGAATGATCACCTATCGTGGCTTCGAGATTCACGTCGAGTTGATTCCGGCTGCGGAGGACACGTTCAACGTGACTGTCCAGATCAAAGGCGGTACCAACCTCGAAGTGCTCGGCGCGCGGGGGGGCCGGATCGCGCTGCGCAACGGCCCTTTTACTGAACGATGGGCCTACCTGGTTGGGGAGGTCGCCGGTCAAGCCGCAATCGACCTGCTGCTTGGCCCGACTGGCTGATTCCATTCCTGTTTCGCCGCCTCGACACACTCACTCGTCCCGCCGAGTACGGTCACTAGCTGCGTTCGACGTCGCACGCACGACGGTCGTCGCCGTTGAGAGCATTGGCGCCAGGCCCAATCTCTCACCGGGAGACGGCGTTCATTTCATTTCAACAGACCATAGGGCCGCTCAGGCCAGGTAGCGGCGATTGTTTTTGAATGCGAGCGTGACGCCCGGCGTCGTGGGATCATCTGTTGTGGCTGTCTCGGGCCGCACGCCTTTGAGTTGCCGGCCCCAACCTCCGGGATCAGACGAACAGGATAAATTTATGAAGCTTCGCGTCGGATACGAACTGTCGTACGAGTGCTCACAACCGACGCCGATGATGCTGATGCTGAACACGCACTTTTCGCATGCAAAGGATATTGTCGAGGCAGATCTGCTCGTTACCGATCCGCCGGTGGCGACGAGGCAGTACCGCGACTTGTTCGGCAACCTGTGCACGCGGATAATCGCGCCCGCCGGGCGTGTTGGCTTGAGCACGACCGCGCTTCTGAATGTGCCAAATGCGATGGAAACGCGCCCGAAAGACGGTTGGGGCCATCCAGTCGAGCAGTTGCCCGACGATACGCTCGTTTTCCTATTGGGTAGCCGCTATTGTGAAACCGATTTGATGGTCGACGTCGCGTGGAAGGTTTTTGGACAGTGCGCGCCGGGCCGCGAGACTGTTCTCGCAATCTGCGACTTCGTGCACCGGCATATCGCATTTGATTACCGGCACGCGCGGCCAACCAAAACCGCAGTGGACGTTTACCGCGAACGAAGAGGCGTCTGCCGGGACTTCGCCCATCTGGGCATCACGCTATGCCGCGCCATGAATATTCCGGCTCGCTACTGCACCGGTTATATCAGCGATGTCGGTTTGCCCCCCGTCGCAGCGCCGATGGATTTCGCGGCGTGGTTTGAGGCCTACGTAGGGGGTAGCTGGCAAACCTTCGATCCGCGTAACAACGCACCGCGCATCGGGCGCGTTTTGATGGCATACGGTCGCGACGCCGCCGATGTTGCGATAAGCAATGCGTTTGGGGCCGCCGTGCTAACGCACTTCAAGGTGCATTGCGATCAGGAATAACCGCGCACAATTGGCCATTGCTGAGCCGACGGGGAATTTTTTGGATCCCCTCCCGGTAACGTAGCATTTGGACCGCGCTGGCCTAATTGATTGCGCGCCTGAGCGTCACCGCGTCGTTCACCCGTTCCACGCGTCAGTCGTTCGGTGGACTATGGGCGACCGGATGCGCGGCGGAGTATGTCCAGCAAAGTTACTCGGCGAATGAGCGCTGTGCTCCTGGACGGAGACCACATCGGCGCGTTCTATCTGGCCCTCGGCACCACCGAGCCCTCTTGGGACCTGCTGCTCGTCAAAGGGAATATCAAACAGTTCGATGACCCGCGTACCTACGTGCGGTTCTCCAGCGTCATGGAGATCATGGACGGCTTCCCAGGATGCCGGGAATCGATGCAGGCGCATCTCGTCGCCCTGTTCGAAGCCGCAAAATGATCGCACTTTCGTAACCTCCCCGCCGGGCCCCACGGGGTGCTCCACTATCCTCCGTACGAGGCGATGTATCGCTGACAAAAGCGTGTGAAGCGAGCAAGCGGAAAGCTTTGAACCTGAAAAACATGACCTTGAGCGACGCGGCGCCCATCGCAAGCCAGATGAAGTCGTGTGTTTCTCCATGACAGAAGCAATTGTCTGCCGTTGGCGACGCATCGCTTAGGGTTGGAGGGCGACGGAAAAATTCTGCCCTTGCCACGTCTGACTCGAGGTCCAGAAGAAGGTGAATGCAAGCGATGAACCGGCCTGGGCTGCTTGCGTGACCAGATCGACGTAGTAGATGCCGAGCGCCGTTGCGGTGGCTTCGCTGTCCTCCGACGTGGCCCAGTCGTCGATCGTCCAGCGCAGGCGGAAAGGCGCAGCCAAAGGGATCCGAATTGTCGTGGCGGCCGGAATCGACGGCAGCGGGCGGTTGAAGTTCCAGATTTCGATATTGCTGCGAGCGCGCGGCGCCTGGCCGGGCTGAGACTGATAACGATCGGCGACGACTTTCAGGTGGTTAAAGACCCGACCGTCCGAAGCGGAGCGAACGAGCTTGATGTATTCGGCGTGGGCCCACGCGAGCGGCATGGCAGAGCCAGTCGGCCCACCAGTGACGAAGGGCGGGTTTGCCAGATCGGGCAGATCCCACACTTGCTCGGGAAGCAGAGCGCGCGTTCCGGCGAACGCCTCGAGAGCGCGGATGTAGGGGGTGGGGTCGCCACCGGCGGCCAATTCGTAATGGCCGCGTTCGCCAGTGAGCAGCGGCCAGGGGCGACCGACGCCGAAGGTAGCGCCGTCGTACCAGTCCTCGCCGAGATTTCCTTGACCATAACCGTCGTGGTTGTATCGGTAAAAGGCAGGCCCCTGCGGCAGAATTTTTCTGATTACTGCGTCGACTACCTTGACCGAGTTGACGATGATCGGATCGTTCGCGGCGCGAATGCCATAGCGCACCAGTTCGAGAAAACCCGCGTCCACGATGGTGTTTGCGTTGTAGTCTTTCTTCCAGACGGTTACTTGGGCGGTATCTGGATTTTCTGGAAAATTGAAGACGCCATTGACGTGCGTCGGCAAGATTCGAATGTAGTGCTGCGTCACGCCCGGAACCGGTGAGCCTTCCGCAGCGACGCACCATGTCTCTAGATGCGATTCCAGAAAATCCGCGTATTCGAGCAGGAACTGGGCGGTGCTGGCGTCCGCCCATTTAGTAGCCGCACAGACTAGCGCCGCGATGTTCGATGCCAGTGTCGAAGGGGAGTATCCTTCGAGTTCTTCCCATCGTTCCTGCTGGGTCATGGGGCCGTTCTTGATCAATGCGCCTGCTGCGGCCAGCACCATGCCGGTGGGATCGAACTGACGCAGCAGACCGGCTTCGCTCAAGTGATAGGCCAGAATGATTGGAAAGGAATATTCGTCGAGCTGCGAGGCATTGTCCCGCCAAGGCTCGCCGTCAATGAAAAACTTTTGCGGAAAGCTACCATCCGTCAATTGCGACGCAGCGAGAAACATCAGCCCGCGTAGGGGCGCATCCTGCGCGCCCGCGGCCAGCAGCGCGAGTGCGCTTTGGCACATGTCACGCGGCCAGACCATGTGGTAGCCGGCAGCGAGGTCCCGCACCGTCTGTCCCCACGGGATGCTCAATGAAGCCACCAGTGCGCCGTCGGCCGTCTTGTCCTCATGCGCGAGCAACACGTTGCGGCTCATGTTGAAAAGCGCATTGCCATCGCCCGTAATGTTCGCCTTGGGCTGGAACGGGTCGCGAACAGCGTCGTTCCAGCCCTGGATGAACGCTTGCTTGTGGCTGTATGGGTCGGCGGGTCCGTCGAAGGGGTAGGCCAGCGCCTCGGATACGGCGGTCAGCGCCTTGTTGGGCGTGCTCTGCGTAATCGGCGTCGGTTCGTCGACGCAAAACGCCAGTGCCAGAACGAATTGATTCTGCCCTGCGCGGTTGATCTCTGCCGTCACGGCGACGTATCCGTCCTTTGCTGCGTCGTAGTTCCAGACCGGCAAGCGCTTGTTTGCGATGATGTCGGTCCAGCCATCGTTCACTCCCACGAAGCCGCAACTCGTCGTGCCGAAGCCGCAGTCGGCGCCCAGCGCGAGCCAGTAATGGTCACGCGTCGCGACCAGGCGATCGCCATTTGCGGTGCTGACGCGATGCGCGGTGTTGCCAGCGCCGTATCCCGCCATGTGAGGCGTCAACAAGGCATAGACGTGCAGTTTGTTAAGGAAATCCTGGTCCCCCTGCAGGGTCGTGCGAACCAGCACGCAGGCCGAACCCTTCTCGGCGATCACGTCCTGCACGACGGTGTAGGGTTGCCCTTTCGCCTGGGATGTGAGCCGGCAGGATAAGGCGGGCGGCTCCGGCCATTCGCATCGATGGTCGAAGTCCTTCTGCGCGTCGTGATAGAAGGTCGACCCGTCGGTAATGATCAGCTGGAAGTCTCGTACCTGAGGGGTGTCGACATCCGGGAAGTAGATTTCCGTGAGGATGCCGCCTGCTGTCGTGTACCAGACCTGGCTTGACAGCGAGTACGCCGTGCCGACGGCGTCTTTGTCCGCGCGGCTCCAGTTCAGCGGATTGCCAGGTGCGCCCGGAGCCGGATTCGATTCAAGCAGATTTGCCATCGCATCTCACTCCATATCTTTGCTTAGATCGATCAGAAATCCACGTGATGAGCAGAAGAGCGGGCATGCTACGCATTGTAGCTATCGAGGATAGCGCTTTTGACGTGCATAGAGAGGCACGCGTGAGGCCGCTCAATCAGCGACAGTTCGGAGGGACGCGTGCCGGGCGCGCCCTCCATCGCAAGCATGTAGAAGTCGTTTCCAAGTGCGGCGTGTGATCGTGATTACGCCGGCTCCGGATCCGCCGCGTCGTTCAGCGGCCTCGGGGAGTCGGGGCATCGGCCACGAGGCGGACGCGAAGCTGTAAACTTCGCCTGATAAGCCACTACGGCGGACGACAGCAGGGTGGAATAAGGCGGGAACCGGCGAAGTCGCGTACTTCCAGGTTCGGCCAAGAGGCGTCATTCGGCCCGATCGGTAACCGGACACATAGCAGTGGCATGCGCCCGGCGGATTCAACCGGTCGATGCAACACAATGAACGTCGCATGAGCGGCGGGAGAGGGTAGCGGTTGTCGCCCCCTGGCAATTGTTCCCGCGTTTTCTTTCGCGGGAACATTCGATCTCGAACTGCCGCGACCGACTCAGAAGCTTGCGCCGTCAGACTTGTACTGACCGTCGTAAGGGCCGGCCGGCAAGCCCTGTCCGGCTTTGTTGACCGAGATCGCGTTTGCCTGCTGAGCCAAAGGAACGCTTTTACCTGCGTTCGCGGCTTGCGGCGAGTAGACCATGGTTTGTCTGTGGGTCCACAGAGTTTCTGCGGTGGTGCCACTCTTCAGCGCATAGCTGAGTTCGACTGTCACCAATGTCGCTAGAACCGCATACTTCGCATCCCACCGGTTGATGGTGACGTACATGATCGAGTCCGTACCGAACATGGGTCATTTTTACATCGGCGCTAACACGAAAGGGAGGGCTTGCCTGCGCATATGACCGCAGCCTTCTCGACGCGACGGCACCAACTGCCAGATGTGGGTTATTATGTGGATAAACATGCGCATTGTTCGCACGGAGAATTCACCATGGCACATGCAGCAACAGGCGGGGCGCGCAAGGCGACGAATGTCACGCTGCCCGTGGACGTGTATGAACGGGCGAGAAGTCTCGGCATCAACTTTTCCCGCACCTGCGAGCAGGCCTTGCGCGAGGCGATTCAGGCCGAAGAAGGCCGTCGCTGGGCTGAGGAACACGCCGAGTTCATCAGGCACACGAACCAGTGGGTCGAAGAGAACGGACTTCCCTTGGCGCAATACCGGATGTTCTGATGGCGCGATTCGACGTCTATGCCAACAGCGGTAGAGGCCGCGCCAGTACACCGTATCTTGTCGACGTGCAAAGCGACTTTCTAGAAGGTCTGTCGACCCGCGTCGTCGTACCGCTGATTCAGGCTGATGCTTTTCCGCCCGGGAAGCTCCCGGCGGACTTCACGCCATCATTCGATATCGGCGGCATCCGGTGCATCCTGCATCCGGCGTTTGTCGCGGCCGTGCCCTTAAGCGAACTGGGGCCGAAGACCGGTTCGCTTGTCGAACACCGTGACCGGATCACGGCCGCGCTGGATCGCCTCCTGGGCGCTTACTGATTATTCTGGACGGTAGACACGCCGGGGCACGACATTTCTATAAAGCTATTACAACCACAAAGGTTGATAAATTACATTATGTCAAATATAGTTGCACATGGACGCACCGCAGATCGCCGCCGGACCGTTAATGGTTTAAATTTGGTCCTGTGTGAACCTCACTGGAGCACTTGATGCATCTCGCCGATCATGTGAAGCCAATCAGCTACCTCAAAAGCGAAGCGGCGCAAATCGTCAAGGACCTGACTGATTCGGGAGAGCCGCTCATCATCACGCAGAACGGTGAAGCGAAGCTCGTCGTCCAGGATGTGCGAAGCTACGAATCGACGCAGCAGACCCTCGCGCTCCTGAAAATCCTGGCTATCGGCCAGAAGCACATCGAGCGCGGGGATCACGTCGATGGCGACGAGTTCTTTGCGGAGCTCAACAAGCTCGATCGTCGGGAAAAGCTCCGCTGATGGCGGCACCGCTGCTGAAATACCGCATCCTCCCGACCGCGCGGATCGGCATTGACGAACTCAGAAGCTATGCTGTCCGCACATTCGGATGGGAAATGTGGCGTCAGACATCGACGCAACTGCAGGAGACGATCACGCACATTCGCCAGTTCCCCGCTAGCGGTCATGCGCCTGCCGAGCTTGAGGGCTTCTTCGAGGACGTTTTCCGGCAAGGCCTTTCCGGCAAGAACCGGATCATTTATCAGGTCCGCGACGAAACCGTTTTCGTTCATCTCGTGGTCGACGCTCGACGCGACCGGCCCTCCCTCCTTCAGAGAATCGTCCTTCGGCTGATGTAACGGGTCAGGACGGCCGCCTTGCGTTTCACACGCATAGCATGCGCGCGCTGCGCGCCCGACTCAGGAAGCCGCCGGATCCGTGCGAAACCCGAGAATGTCCAGCACATGCGGTGCGCGTGCAACGGGTATGCTAATCAGCATTCTCTCCGGCTAACGGCCTTCCCTCGACAATCGCCAATGAACCAGAACAAACAATGGAGCATCGACGACATCACGCCTCAGCACGGCAGACGCGTCATCATCACGGGGGCCAACAGCGGCATCGGCTATCACGTCGCTGCAATACTGGCTCGCACAGGCGCGGAAGTCGTACTCGCCTGCCGTGACGAACAGCGCGGCGCCGATGCCCTGTCCCGTCTGCAGAGGGAACTGCCCGCCGCCCGATTGCGGCTTCAACGACTGGATCTCGCAAGCCTTGCTTCGGTGCGCGCCTTTTGCGATCGCGAACTCGCGCAATGCCGGCCGCTCGACATCCTCATCAACAATGCGGGCGTCATGGCGCCCCGCCGACGCCTCGAAACGGTCGACGGCTTCGAATTGCAGTTCGGCACCAATGTACTCGGGCATTTCGCCCTGACGCGCCTGCTGTTGCCAGCGCTCGAGATGGCGGCAGGAGCGTCTGCCGAGCGGCCGCGCGTGGTCACGGTTGCCTCTATCGCACACAAGACCGGGCGACTCGACTTCGACGACCTTCAGGCAACCCGTCGTTACCGTCCGATGACCGCCTATCGACAGTCGAAGCTCGCCAACCTCATGTTCGCGTTCGAACTCGATCGCCGGTTGCGCGCCGCACGATCGCGCGTGATGTCCGTTGCCGCGCATCCCGGCGTTGCCAATACGAATCTGTTCCGTGCCGACCATTTTGCCGCAAGCCCGATCGTCCGCTCTGCGCTAGGCGGACTGATCGATATCTTGTTCAACAGTGACCAGACCGGTGCGCTTTCCACGCTCTATGCCGCAACCGCGGCCGATGTCGTCGACGGCGGCTACCATGGTCCGCTCGGATTGTTCGAAACACGTGGTCGAGACGTGGGACCAGCGAACGTCGCCAGTCAGGCAAGAAACGGAACCGATGCAAGACGCCTCTGGCAGGCCTGTGAATCGCTGACTGGAACAGCGACCGGATAGCGCATGGATCGCGGAACGCTGGAAACACTAACCGCGAGATACGGATTGCTCATTCAACGATGACCGCACCCCGACTCACGCTGTTCTTGTATCTGATCGCTCAATGGCGAACTCCGACGCAGATAAAAAGCGCCGACCGGTTTGCACTCGAACTACCGGGGCGCAACGCGAATCCTGTCGCGTGGAGCCCCGATATCCCCTGCAGTACCTCCACGCGTTGCCGTGTTTATTGTGGTGCGTCACCTTCGCGATGCACCGGCTGCGTCTGCTTCAGGCTCTTCGCGAGGCGCGACGCCTGCAGATAGCCGGGATTCGCGGGCCGCTTCAGATAACGCCCGGCTCCGCGCCGCGCGCGCAGGTCGCCGTCCGCCCACACGAGTTCGCCTTGTGAGACGGTGTGTGTCGGCACGCCGCGAACCGTCATCCCTTCGAACACGTTGAAGTCCACGTTCTGATGATGCGTCTTGACCGATATCGCGCGCGTGGCCTCGGGATCCCAGACGACGAGATCGGCGTCGGCACCCACGGCCACCGTGCCCTTGCGCGGGTACAGGTTGAAGATTTGCGCCGCATTGGTGGAGGTGACGCGCACAAACTCGTTCGGCGTGAGCCGGCCGGTGTTCACACCTTGATCCCACAACACCGCCATGCGATCTTCCACGCCGCCGCAACCATTCGGAATTCTCGTGAAATCATGGCGGCCCATGGCTTTTTGCGAAGCGCAGAACACGCAGTGGTCGGTTGCGGTGGTGTGCAGCAGGCCGCCCTGAAGCCCGCGCCAGAGCGCGTCGCGATGCTCCTGGGTACGGAACGGCGGACTCATCACGTGGGCGGCGGCGCGCGTCCAGTCCGGGTCGCGATAGACCGACTCATCGATCACGAGATGCCCCGCGAGCACTTCGCCGAATACGCGCTGCCCTTCGCCGCGTGCGCGCGCGATCGCCTCAAGCGCGTCTTTCGCCGAGACATGCACGATGTACACCGGCACTCCGAGCACCTGCGCGATGCGGATGGCGCGATTCGCTGCCTCGCCTTCGACTTCGGGTGGCCGTGAAAGCGGATGCGCCTCGGGCCCCGTGAAACCGCGCGCAAGCAACTGGCGTTGCAACTGGAATACGAGCTCGCCGTTTTCCGCATGCACGGTAGGCAACGCGCCCAGTTCGAGTGAGCGCGCAAAGCTGTTCACGAGAATCTCGTCGTCGGCCATGATGGCGTTCTTGTAGGCCATGAAGTGCTTGAAGCTCGAGACGCCATGCTCGTTCACGAGGAGCCCCATGTCCCGATACACGCTTTCATCCCACCACGTCACCGCCACGTGAAAGCCATAGTCGGAAGCGGCTTTCTCTGCCCAGCCGCGCCACTCGCGAAAGGCGTCCATCAGCGGTTGCTTCGGGTTGGGGATGACGAAGTCGATGATCGATGTCGTGCCGCCCGCAAGCCCCGCCGCCGTGCCCGTGTAGAAGTCGTCGCTGGCGGTCGTGCCCATGAAGGGCAGCTCCATATGCGTGTGCGGATCGATGCCGCCAGGCATCACATATTGGCCACCGGCGTCGACCACGGTCGCGCCCGCAGGCGCGTCGAGGTTCTCGCCAACGCTCTGGATCACGCCGTTTTCGCAGAGCACGTCCGCACGCCAGCTCTTGTCTGCATTGACGACAGTGCCGCCTCGAATCAGGATCGCCATGATGCCAAGTCTCCTTCAGTTGAACATTCACGCTTGAAACGCTCACGCGCTCGCAACACGTGGGCGCCGGCTCTTGCCGAGCTTCATCATCACGCCATAGACGAGCGCCGCAATGGCGAGCCCCACGAACCACGCATAGGTGTAAATGCTTTTGAACGCATCGGGCACGGTGGCAAACGCATTCGGGAACGCGACATTGAGAAAGCCCGGCAGGTTCGGCAGCACGCCTGCGATCAGCGCGATCACGGCAGCCGGATTCCAGCCGTTCGAGTAGGCGTATTCGCCGTTTTCCTCGAACAGCTGGGCCGTGTCGAGGCGTGTGCTGCGAACGAGAAAGTAGTCGACCATCAGGATGCCGGCCACAGGCCCAAGCAGCGCCGAATAACCGACGAGCCACGTGAAGATGTAGCCCTGCGTGGTGGCAAGGATCTTCCACGGCATCATCACGATGGCGATACCCGCGGTGATGAGACCGCCCGTCTTGTACGAGATGCCCTTGGGCCAGAGGCTCGAGAAGTCGTAAGCTGGCCCAACGAGATTCGCGGCGAGATTGCAGCACATCGTGTCCAGTGTGAGGATGATGAGCGCGATGCCCACACCGACGCCCTCCATGCGACTCGTGAGGTCGATCGGGTCCCAGATCGCCCTTCCGTAAATCACAACCGTTGCCGAGGTCACGACCACGGAGACCACCGAGAGCAACGCCATCGGAATGGGCAGGCCGATGGCCTGGCCCACGAACTGGTCTTTTTGCGTTTTTGCGAAACGCGTGAAGTCGGGAATGTTGAGCGCGAGCGTGGCCCAGAAGCCCACCATGGCCGTGAGGCTCGGCCAGAACGTCGCCCAAAAGAGGCCCGCCTTCTTGCCGCCGGCGGCGAACTGTGACGGTTGCGACAGCATCGAGCCCACGCCGCCTGCCTTCGAACATGCCCACCACACGAGCACTGCGCACATCACCACCTTGATGGGCGCGGACCAGCTTTCGAGCCAGCGGATCGAATCGGTGCCGTGCAGAATGAAGTACAGCTGGAACACCCAGAAGACGAGGAAGCAGCTAGCCTGTCCGATCGAAATGCCGAGCCACGGCAGTGCGTCGCCCACCAGCGCGTTGTGCGTGAGGATATTGACGAGCGTATAGATGGCGCTGCCGCCAAGCCATGATTGAATGCCGTACCAGCCGCACGCCACGACGGCGCGCAGCATGGCTGGCAGCTTGGCGCCCTGGGTGCCGAACGACGCTCGCACGAGCACCGCATAAGGAATGCCGTACTTCGTACCCGCATGTCCGATCAGCAGCATCGGCATGAGCACGATCAGATTGCCGAGCAGCACGGTTAGCACGGCCTGCCATGGCGCCATGCCCTGCTCGGTGAGGCCGGCGGCGAGCATGTAGGAGGCGATGTTCATCACCATGCCTACCCATAGTGCCGCGAAGTGATACCAGCGCCATGTGCGCTGCGCAACGCCGGTGGGCGCGAGGTCATCGTTGTATAGCTCGCTTTCGGCGCGGCGCGCATTGGCGTCGACTGCAAAGGGCTGGCTCATGACGTGGGTTCTCCGTGCTTGTCGTGGGTCCGGCTCGATCCGGCTTCGAAATGTCAGGCGGCTTTCGGGTCGGCGACACGCGCCGGGTTGTTCGGGTGCGTGGTCCAGTTCTCGTAGCGCTCGCCCGAATCGACACGCTCCATCGTGATGCATTGATCGACCGGGCAAACATGCATGCACAGATTGCACCCGACGCAGTTCGCATCGACCACCTCGAAGTGGCGCTTGCCGTCGCGCGTGGCGGTGATCGCCTGATGCGAGGTGTCTTCGCAGGCGATATGGCAGAGCCCGCACTGGATGCAGCGGTCCTGATCGATACGCGCCTTGATGTCGTAGTTGAGGTTCAGGTATTGCCAGTCGGTGACGTTCGGCACGGCGCGGCCGCGAATCGCGTCTAGGCTGGCGTACCCTTTGTCGTCCATCCAGTTGGAAAGGCCGTCGATCATGTCGCTGACGATCCGGAAACCGTAGTGCATCGCCGCGGTGCATACTTGCACGCTGCCCGCTCCCAGCACGATGAATTCCGCGGCATCGCGCCAGTCGGAAATGCCCCCGATGCCAGAGATGGGCAAGCCTTGCGTTTGCGGGTCGCGCGCAATCTCCGCGACCATGTGCAGTGCAATGGGCTTCGCGGCAGGACCGCAATAGCCGCCATGCGTGCCCTTGCCGTCCACGGTGGGCAGCGGCGCCATGACGTCGAGATCGACACCGACGATCGAATTGATGGTGTTGATCAGCGAGACGCCGTCCGCACCACCCTTCATCGCCGCGCGCGCGCCGTGACGAATGTCGGTGACGTTCGGCGTGAGTTTCACGAGGCAAGGCAGGCGCGTGCCTTCCTTCACCCAGCGGGTGACCATTTCGATGTACTCGGGCACCTGACCCACCGCCGCGCCCATGCCGCGCTCGCTCATGCCGTGCGGACAGCCGAAGTTCAGCTCCACGGCATCCGCGCCAGTGTCTTCCACCTGAGGCAGAATCCACTTCCAGTCGTGCTCGTTGCAAGGCACCATCAGCGAGACGATGAGCGCCCGGTCGGGCCAGTCCCGCTTCACCTGCGCGATTTCCTTCAGGTTCACGTCGAGCGGCCGGTCGGTGATGAGCTCGATGTTGTTCAGACCCGCCATGCGCTGGCCGCGCCAGGTGGTGGCGCCATAGCGCGAGCTTACGTTCACCACGTGCGGGTCGAGCCCGAGCGTCTTCCAGACCACGCCGCCCCAACCCGCCTCGAAGGCGCGATTGACGTTGTAGGCCTTGTCGGTGGGCGGCGCGGAAGCGAGCCAGAACGGGTTGGGCGATTGAATGCCGGCAATCGTGCAGCGCAAGTCGGCCAT
Source organism: Paraburkholderia sp. Cpub6 (assembly GCF_014201065.1). Classification (NCBI taxonomy): domain Bacteria; kingdom Pseudomonadati; phylum Pseudomonadota; class Betaproteobacteria; order Burkholderiales; family Burkholderiaceae; genus Paraburkholderia; species Paraburkholderia sp. Cpub6. Next base: position 100,553 of record NZ_JACHDM010000013.1, on the reverse strand, counting down.
GATGCAACTCCTTCGTTTTATCTGGATTCGGGGTAGCTATCACTCGGCTCGGGCGGCCCTGGCGGACTGACTCGCAAGGAAGCGGTCGATCGCATGCGCGGCAAGCTTGCCGTCCTGCACGGCCTGGACGGTCAGATCGGTGGCGCCGTGGCCGGCACAGTCGCCGCCTGCGAAAACGCCCGCAAGGGACGTGGCGCCGTTCGCATCCACCGCGACGCGCCCGCCTTCCTCGGTGAGTTGCAACCCGTCGAGGGCTTCGGGTAACAGCGTTTGGCCGATCGCCTTCAGCACCATATCGGCCTCCACGCGCACGATCTCCCCACTGCCACGCAATGCGCCGCTCATATCGAGCCCGGTGCGCTCGAATTCCACGGCCCGCACCTGCGCGTCGCCGACGATTCGCAGCGGCTTCATCCACTCGGCCAACGTCACACCCTGGCTACGCGCGAATTCCAGTTCGGCCCAGGTGGCGCTCATCTGCGCCGCGCCGCGACGATAGGCGAGCGTCACTTGCTCCGCGCCCAGCTTGCGGCTTTGCACGGCGGCGTCGATTGCCGTATTGCCGCCTCCGAGCACCACCACCTTGCGACCGACGGGCACGCTGGCCAGATCGTCGGCCTCGCGCACGCGCGCGATGAAATCCACGGCATCGAGCACGCCGTCGAGCAGTTCGCCTTCGATGGAAAGCGTATGCGTGCCGCCAAGGCCCACGCCGATGAACACCGCGTCATACGCCGCGCGTAACTCCGCAAGCGTCACGTCATGCCCCAGTCGCTGGCCCTGGCGCAGTTCTATCCCGCCAACGGAAAGAAGCCACTGCACTTCGCGCTGCGCGTAGCCGTCGACAGTCTTGTACGCGGCTATGCCGTACTCGTTCAGGCCGCCCGGCTGTTCGCGCGCGTCGAAGACGCTCACGCGATGCCCGGCAAGCGCGAGCGTGTGCGCGCAGGCGAGACCCGCGGGACCCGCGCCGACCACGGCAACATGACGGCCTGTCTCGCCGGCGCGCTTGAAGATCGCAGGGGCACCGGCGGCTTCGCGGGCCATCTGGAAGTCGGTGGCATGACGTTGCAGCGCGCCGATCTGAACGGGCTCGCCATCCTGATGATTTCTCACGCAGGCGCCTTCGCAGAGAATCTCGGTCGGGCACACGCGTGCGCACATGCCGCCCAGCGGGTTCGCGCTGAGGATATCGCGCGCCGCGCCCTTGAGATTGCCGTTGCCGATCTTGCGGATGAAACCGGGAATGTCGATGCCCGTGGGGCACGCGTTCACGCAAGGCGCGTCGTAACAGTAATGACAGCGGTCGGCGGCGATCACGGCCGCATTCGCGGAAAGCGGCGGCGCGACGTCGGCGAAATTGCAGCCCAGTTGCTCGGCACTGAGACGGCCTGGCGCGATGCCGTTGGCGGCATTCGAGGTGGTCTGGGACATCCGGATGCTCCTTGCGAGGCAAAACACGGGTCCGCCGGCCGTGTGCGTGACGTGCGCGGCCGGTACGTGGGGAATCGTTGCAAAGACAGCGCGGCGCCGAGACCGCTTGCGTTCGATCGAACTTGCGTCAGCCGGGCTCGTTCGCGCGTTCGAGCATGGCGTGCAGCAACACGTTCGCGCCGGCTTCGATCCATTCGATCGTCGCGTCCTCGACTTCGTTGTGGCTGATGCCGTCGATGCACGGTACGAACACCATCGAGGTCGGCGCGACCGTCGCGAGATAGCACGCGTCGTGACCTGCGCCCGAAACGATGTCGCGATTCGAATAGCCGAAGCGCTCGGCCGCCGCGCGCACGGACTTCACGCACGCCTCGTCGAACGGCACGGGCGCGTAGTAGAAAATCTGCTCGACGTCGGCTTCGAGCTTGCCCTGTTCCGCGATCTTCGCGATGCCTTCGCGCAGCTCGGCGTTCATCTGCGCCAGCACCTCGTCCTGCGGATGGCGAAAATCGATGGTGAAGAACACGCGGCCCGGAATCACGTTGCGCGAATTCGGATGCACCTGCATCATGCCGACCGTCGCGCACGCGAGCGGCGCATGACGCAGGCCGATTTCGTTGACGAGTTGCACGACGCGCGAGGCGCCCAGCAGCGCGTCGCGGCGGCGCGGCATGGGCGTAGGCCCCGCGTGCGCCTCCTGGCCCGTGAGCACGACTTCGTACCAGCGCTGACCTTGCGCGTCGGTGACCACGCCGATCGTCCTGTTTTCGGCCTCGAGTATCGGCCCCTGTTCGATGTGCAGTTCGAACGCCGCGTGAATCTTGCGGCTGCCGCACGGCAACGCGCCCGCGTAGCCGATGCGCTGCAATTCCTCGCCGATGGTCTTGCCGTCGACGTCCTTGCGCGACAGTCCGTACTCGAGCGCAAACACACCCGCAAATACGCCCGAGGCGACCATCGCCGGCGCAAAGCGCGAGCCTTCTTCGTTGGTCCAGATCACCGTTTCAACAGGGCGCTCGGTTTCGATGCCGTAATCGTTGAGCGAGCGAATCACTTCGAGGCCGCCGAGCACCCCATAGATACCGTCGAAGCGCCCACCGGTTGGCTGCGAGTCCGCGTGCGAGCCGGTCATCACGGGCGGCAGGTCGTTGTTGCGCCCCGCGCGGCGCATAAACACATTGCCCATCTGATCGACACTGATCGTGCAGCGCGCCTCTTTCGCCCATTGCACAATGAGATCGCGGCCCTGCTTGTCGAGGTCGGTCAGCGCCAGACGGCACACGCCGCCTTTGGGCGTAGCGCCAATCCTGGCCATCTCCATCAGGCTGTCCCACAATCGCTGACCGTTGACGTGGATCGCGGTCGTCAGCGCGGCTTCGCTTACTGCGTTCATGCGTGTTCTCCTGTCCGTGCTTGTCAAACGTGCATGCATGCCACCGTGTTGGGGCGCGAAGGATCACAACGGTGCACGTCTCGATGCCACTGCGCGGCCCCTGAAACCCAGCCCTTCGAATCCTGTCCGATTGGACAGGTTTTAGACGAGAAACTTCGCGAATTCAATGCGGAGTTACGAGCGAGAAGCGTGCCATCGATGCTGCAATGCGTGAAAAAACCAGGCGTCCGTGCTGCGCGTTTCTCCGGATGTCGGTGAATTCGCGGCGCACTTGCATCGTGGCTACAATGATTCCCGCATGCGCGCGGCCGCCGCGCTCCTTTTCTCTTCCGAATGGACCGAACATGCGCGACGACGAACCCACCACGCGAGCCACGCCCCTCGCGACGCGCGGCACCGCGCAGGCGCAACGAGCCGCCGACACATCGCACAAGCCACCTCGGCGCAAAGCCTCCATTCGTGCGTCGAATGAATCCCATCTACTCGCCTGTGCCGAAGCCGTGTTCGCCGAACGCGGCTTCGAAGGCGCGAGCACCGCGCTGATCGCCGAGCGCGCGGGTTTACCGAAGGCGAATCTGCACTATTACTTCCCGACCAAGCTGGCGCTGTACTGGCGCGTACTCGACGATGTGTTCGAGGAATGGAACGCCGCCGCCAACCTGTTCGATGCAAGCGACGACCCGGTCGAGGCGATTGGCGGCTACGTGCGCGCCAAGATGGCCCTGTCACGGCGACGCCCACTTGGATCGAAGGTGTGGGCCAACGAAATAATCAGCGGGGCGCTGCACATGCAAGAGATCCTGCTCGAACGCGTGAAGCCGTGGATGGACACACGCGTGAAGCTGATCGAGCGATGGATAGCCAAAGGGTTGCTCACGCCCGTCGACCCTCGGACGCTCCTCTTCATGATCTGGGCGACCACGCAGCACTACGCCGATTTCGAGGCTCAAATATGCGCGCTCTCGGGCAAACGCGCGCTCTCGACGAAGCGCTTCGAGGCTACGACGGAAGAAGTGGTGAGCATGATCCTGCGGGCGAGCGGAGCGCGATCGCCGGTCCGATGAATCGTTTAGGGAGTTTCCCTGATGACGTCATTTTCTCGTTGCTCCGGTCGCTGTTTTTCGCGTTAATGTAAGCGCTAACATGTACAACAACCAGCAATACCCAGCCGGCTTTGCAGTAAGGTTGTCGCTTTCATGTACCGAACGGCATGAACGGCTGAAAGCTCAATGACGGCGTTGAGTCCAGAGGCGGCGCGAGTATTCAAACGTCCGAATCATCCGCTCGCGTTCCGTGCAAAAAGCTGGTCTCGCCGACTTGGATATCCCGCCAGGCGCCCTATACTTAAAGAGAGCCGCGCGGAAGCCGGCCCCTGATGCAGAAGCGGACGAGAAATCGTTCATTGGGGCGCGGTAGCGGGGCCACGGAAACGCCCGTGTGAATAACACGGGCGTTTTCTTTTTTGTGCCCCGATCGTGCAGCTTTGGAAAGTGACCGGCTGGTCACGCCCGTTGATCAGCGGTCTTGCCTTGTGTCCCAAACCCGGAGCACGAAGATGGTGGCACGGGCTGGGCATATGCGGGTCTTATTTCGAGATGGATTTCGTATCGCCCGCCCAAACACACCCACTTGTGAACTTCGCGGGGCGGCGGGCCGTCATGCTCGTCCAGTTCCTCTCCGAGCCGGTGGTAATGGTCTACGCCTGGCTTCCTCGCTTCGGCCAGGAGTGCCTTAACTACCGCTCGCTCGGTCCTGCGAGCGTCAGGATCCGGTGGGTGCCAACGATGGGGCGATAGCCGAGCGAACCACCGCTCGCGCCCTTCCCTCTGGCTGGTGCACGATGAGCGGGACACGTGCACCAACCCAAACCAATCGCGACCCACACTGGATCACGGGCAGACAAGTACCAGCGTCTACGCCAATGTAAAAATCGTTGCCGGGCAAGGACTTCCTGCCAGCCTCCCCTGCCTGGCACAGTTGCTGCGAGCATGAGCTCAAACTTGTATTCAAGATTGAACTCATGCTTCCCGACGCCTTCTTCAAGGTTCGAGCGCTGCTCGAATCCTACGCCACCAAAAGCACGACGCCTCGCGACATCGTCGACACGGTGATCGCCCGGATCGAAGCCTCCTGTCGCCCCGAAGTCTGGATCTCGCGCGTGAGTGCCGCCGATCTCGGCAGCCGGGCTGCCGCGCTCGAAGAAGCGCGCGCGCGCCTGGGCGCCGCGATCTTTGAGCGGATGCCGCTGTTCGGCGTACCGTTCGCGGTGAAGGACAACATCGACGTCGCCGGCATGCCAACCACCGCAGCCTGCGACGCCTTCGCCTACACGCCCGCGGCCTCGGCATTCGCCGTCGATCGTCTGCTCGACGCCGGCGCCATCCTCGTCGGCAAGACGAATCTCGACCAGTTCGCCACAGGCCTGGTCGGCACACGCTCGCCGTATGGCGGCGTGCGACAGTTCGAATCCGATGCGCACATCTCCGGCGGATCAAGCTCCGGCTCGGCAGTCGTTGTTGCGGCTGGGCTGGTTGCGTTCTCACTCGGCACGGATACCGCTGGCTCGGGGCGTGTTCCGGCAGGCTTCAACGACCTCGTGGGTCTCAAGCCAACGCCTGGCATCGTAAGCAAGCGCGGCGTGGTACCGGCGTGCCGGAGCCTGGACTGCGTGTCGATCTTCGCGCATGACGTGGGCGACGCCTGGGAGGTCCTGCTGCAGATGGCGAAGTACGATGGAGACGACAGCTATGCGCGCCGAGTGCCGGCACTCGGACTGCCCCATGCACCACTGCGCCTCGCCGTGCCGGATCAGTTGACCTTCCAGGATGACGCTCAGGCGCATCAGGCCTTTGCCGCCACGCTCGACACGATCGCTTCGCGCCTTGCGCTTTCGCCAACAAGCGTGCCGTTCGAACCCATGCAGCGAACTGCCGCGCTGCTTTACGACGGCCCGTGGGTAGCGGAGCGCCGTGCCGCGCTCGGTTCCTTCTTCGAGACGAATCGCGCCGACATCGATCCGGTTGTCGCCGAGGTGATTGCCAAAGCGGACGGCTACAGCGCTGTCGATGCGTTCGACGGACAGTATGCACTCGCCGCACTGCGCCGCGAAGTGGAAACGCTGTTCGAGGCGATCGACGTCCTCATCGTGCCGACCACGCCCACGCATCCAACCTTCGACGAAGTACGTGCGGACCCGATCGGGGCGAACAGCCAGCTTGGCGTCTATACCAACTTCGTGAATCTGCTCGATCTGTGCGCTCTGGCGGTGCCGGGCGTTCGCCGCGCGGACGGCCTGCCAGCCGGCGTGACGCTGATCGCCCCAGCGGGCGCGGACCAGCGCCTGGCAGTGCTCGGCGCACGCATCCAGGCGCTCTTCATGGCGCACGCTACACCCGACGACGCTGCCAGGATTGCCGCGCGACCGCTGCCCTTCGAAGAGCCGACGGTGACACTCGCCGTGGTCGGCGCTCATCTGCGCGGGCAGCCCCTCTGCTGGCAACTGCTCGAGGCTGGTGCGCGTTTCGTCGAGACCACCACCACGTCTTCGCACTACCGCCTTTACGCGCTCGCCGGTACGAAGCCGGCCAGGCCCGCTCTGGTGCGTACGCCGCACGAGGCCGGCCAGCCCATCGAAATCGAGCTCTGGGAAGTGCCGCTGCGCAGCTTCGGCGCATTCGTTGCCCACGTGCCGGCGCCGCTCGGCATCGGCAGCGTGCAGACAGCCGATGGACTCATCGTCAAGGGCTTTATCAGCGAGCCCTCGGCGGTCGCACCAGGCAGCGGCGCACACGACATCACTGCATTCGGCGGCTGGCGTGCATGGCTCGCGACGGCGGCCGGAACGCAAGCCCAATCCGATCGGCAATTCTGACTATATGCATTGAACTCACGAGGAGTCCAACCATGACAAACCGTCGCGATTTTCTCAAGGGCGCTGGCGCCCTCGCCCTCGGCAGCACGCTCCCATTCGACCTCGCTTTCGGTGCCGAGCCGCTTACGGTCGGCGTCATCTACGTCGGTTCGCGCGGCGATTACGGCTACAACCAGGCACAAGCGCAAGCTGCGGCTGTCATCAAGAAGCTGCCGAACGTGAAGGTCGTCGAGGAAGAAAACGTGCCCGAGACCGTCGCCGCCCAAAAGACCATGGAGGCGATGATCGAGCAGGACGGTGCGACGCTCATTTTCGCGACCTCGTTCGGCTACTTCGATCCCCATGTGCTGAAAATGGCAGCCAAATATCCGAAGGTTCGCTTCGCCCACTGCGGCGGTCTCTGGAAGAGCGGCAATCCGGCCAACATCTCCAGCTACTTCGGCTATATCGACGAATGCCAGTATCTGAACGGCGTCGTGGCAGGCCATGCGAGCAAGACGAAGAAGCTGGGCTTCGTCGCGGCCAAGCCTATTCCGCAGGTGCTGCGCAACATCAACTCATTCACGCTGGGCGCGCAGTCGGTGGATCCGTCGATCGCCACGCACGTGATTTTCACGGGCGACTGGTCGATGCCGGTGAAGGAGGCGGAGGCCGCCAACAGCCTCGTCGATCAGGGCTGCGACGTGCTCACGTGTCACGTGGACGGACCCAAGGTCGTGATCGAGACAGCCGAGAAACGCGGCGCGATGAGCTGCGGTTACCACGCAAGCCAGGCGGCGCTGGCGCCGAAGGGCTATCTGACGGGCGCCGAATGGGACTGGGCGACGCCCTACAAGCTGCTCGTCACAAACGCGCAGACGGGCAAGCCGCAGCCGAACATTCTTCGCGGCGGTCTGCGCGAAGGCTTCGTGAAGATGTCTCCGTATGGCGCGAAGGTGACACCCGATGCCCGCACGCAAGCCGACACCGTGAAGGCGAAGATGGTCGCGGGCGACTACGTCATCTTCAAGGGACCGATGAAGGACAACAAGGGCGGCAGCGCCATTGCGGCCGGCACGAGCTACGCACAGACCGATATCGCGCTCGAAAGCATGAATTATCTGGTTGCCGGTGTGGTTGGCCAGATCTGAGGACCGTAAGCGTCCTCGCCAGGAGTCCTGATGTCCGCATCCCTTTCTCCCGCTCACGGGCCGTCGCGAAGGCTGCCTGCAAGTCTCGCGCGCCTGCTGCTTGCGCTGTTGCCTGCGTTGCCGACAGTATGTGCAATCGTGGCAACTCTGGCGATCTTCGGCATCTTCCTGCTCGTGCAGGGACAGCCGGCCATCCAGGCCCTTGGTCTCATTGGCGAAGGTGCGTTCGGCTCGTCGTTCGCATGGCAGAACACCTTGCTGCGCGCCGCACCGCTCATGCTTACGGCTCTGTGCGTCGCGCTGCCTGCCCAGGTCGGCCTGATCGTGATTGGCGGCGAAGGCGCGCTCGCGCTGGGCGGGCTCGCGGCCGCCGTCGTGCCGCAGTGCCTGCCGCAGGCTACGCCGTGGATCGTCGCGACGCCGCTGATGGCGATTGCAGGCATGCTCGCGGGGGGCCTGTGGATCAGCGCAGTGGGCGCAATGCGTCAATGGCGTGGTGTCAACGAGACCATCAGCAGCCTGCTGATGTCGTATATCGCCATCGCCGTTTTCAAGTTTCTCGTCGAAGGGCCGCTGCGCGATCCCGCCAGTCTCAACAAACCGTCGACGCTGCCCCTCCCCGACGCCATGACCATCGGCTCGCTGCCGGGACTCGACGTGCACTGGGGCCTCTTCTGGGGCGTGCTCGCGTGTCTCGCTGCCTGGGTGCTCGTGCGCCAAAGCACGCTCGGCTTCGCCATGCGCGTAACGGGTGGCAACGTGCACACGGCGCGCCTCGTCGGCCTGCCCGTGGGCGGGCTCGCGCTCACCGCCTGCGCGCTAGGCGGCGCATCGGCGGGACTTGCCGGAATGTTCGAAGTTGCGGCCGTGCAAGGCAGCGCGAATGCGTCGCTGCTCTCGGGCTACGGCTATGCGGGCATCCTTGTCGCGTTCGCGGCACGCCAGAATCCGTTCGCCGTGATCGCGTGCGCGCTGATGGTCGGCGGCATCGAGGCGAGCGGCAGTCTGCTGCAACGTCACCTCGAGTTGCCCGACGCCGCCACGCTCGTGCTGCAAGGCCTGCTTTTCGCGAACCTGTTGGCCTGGGAGGCACTTGCTCCCCGTCTTGCCGCCTGGCGCGTGAAACTTCAGGCCGCCGCGCTCGACACCTCGTCTGCTTCACTGGAGCGTACCCGCCATGTCTGACCTTCATTCGCCCGCTGCGGTACTGCTGATTTCGCTCTTTGCGGGGGCCATTCGCGTGAGTACGCCCTATCTGTTCGTGAGCCTCGGCGAGTGCCTCACCGAGAAAGGCGGCCGCGTGAATCTCGGTCTCGAAGGCATCCTGGTCTCCGGCGCCATGTGCGGCTATGCGGGCTCGTGTCTCTCGGGTTCGCCGTGGATCGGCGTGCTCGCGGCGGCGGCGGCCGGTCTGGTGCTCGGCTGCCTGCATGGGCTGGTCTGCTCGCTGCCGCGTGTTTCCGATATCGCGTTCGGCATCGCGCTCATGCTGTTCGGCACCGGCCTGGCGTTCTATCTCGGCAAGCCGTTCATCGAGCCGCAGGCAGCGATGCTCCCGTCGATCGATCTCGGCGCGTGGGCCGCCTCGCAGCAAGTGCACAACGCGCTGCATATCAATCTGCTCTTCGTGATTGGCGTCGTGCTTGCCCTCGCTTTGCAGTGGGGACTGCGCTCGATGCGCTGGGGCATGACGCTGCGGCTCGTCGGCGAGAACGCCGAGAGCGCGCGTGCAATGGGCTATCCCGTTACGCGGATACGTGTCATCGCGACGGCGGTGGGTGGTTTCTTCGCGGGCGTGGGCGGTGCCTATCTCTCGCTCGTCTATCCCGGCAGCTGGAACGAGGGACTTTCGAGCGGGCAAGGCCTGATGGCCGTCGCCCTCGTGATCTTCGCACGCTGGCAGCCGCTGCGCTGTCTTTGGGCTGCGCTGCTGTTTGGCGCTGCCGGAGCGCTTGGCCCCGCCCTGCAGGCAATCGGCGTGACCAGCGGCTATTACCTCTTCAACGCCGCCCCTTACGTGCTGACGCTCGCGCTCATGATCATCAACTGCAGGCCGGACCGCACGCTGGCGGGCGCACCCGGCGAGCTGAGCTTGACGCGCTGAGCGCGGACAGCTTCCGACCGACCAAATCCAGAATCGCCCGCGCTCGCGTAGCGCGCGACCGGAGAATCAACATGACCCGTACCATCGAAGCCCGTCCCTATTCCTGGCCCTACGACGGGAACCTGCGCCCCGACAACACGGCGCTCGTCATCATCGACATGCAGACCGACTTCTGCGGTTACGGCGGCTACGTCGACAAGATGGGTTACGACCTCTCGCTCACGCGCGCCCCGATCGAGCCGATCAAGCGCGTTTTGGGGCCGATGCGCGAACTCGGCTTCACGATCATCCACACCCGTGAAGGGCATCGGCCGGATCTGTCCGATCTGCCGGCGAACAAGCGCTGGCGCAGCCGCCAGGCGGGCACGAACGGTCTCGGCATCGGTGACATGGGACCGTGCGGCCGGATACTCGTGCGCGGCGAGCCGGGCTGGGAAATCATCGACGAACTCGCCCCGCTACCGGGCGAAATCATCATCGACAAGCCTGGCAAAGGCTCATTCTGCGCGACGGACCTCGAACTGATCCTACGCACGCGCGGCATTGCGAATCTCGTGCTCACGGGCATCACGACGGATGTGTGCGTCCACACGACGATGCGCGAAGCAAACGACCGCGGCTTCGAATGCACGTTGCTCGCGGACTGCTGCGGCGCGACCGATAAGGGCAACCATGACGCCGCGCTGAACATGGTCCTGATGCAGGGCGGCGTGTTCGGCACGGTGTCCAGTTCGGCGGCGCTCGTCGCTGCCCTGGAGCAGTGACCATGATCACCGCGACACGCGCGCTCGGCGTCGAGGTGATCGGCGCGAGCAAGTCGTTCGGGACGTTCCGCGCACTCGATGACGTTTCGATCAGGGTTGCGCCCGGGACGGTTCACGCGCTGCTCGGCGAAAATGGAGCAGGCAAGAGCACGCTCGTGAAGGGGCTCGTGGGCTACGGCCCGCTCGATCACGGCACGATTGTGGCCGATGGAAGCGAGGTGCGCATCGCATCCCCGCGCGATGCGCAAGCGCTCGGCATCGGCATGGTCTATCAGCATTTCACACTCGCGGCGGGGCTCAGCGTCGAGGAGAACCTGCTCCTTGCGCGCGGCAACCTGTCATGGAAGATCGACTGGGCGGCCGAGCGCAACGCGCTCGACGCCTTCATGCGCCGCATGCCGTTTCGCCTCGAACTCGATGCGCCGGTCTCGTCACTCGCGGCGGGAGAAAAGCAGAAGCTGGAAATTCTCAAGCAGTTGTATCTGGAGCAGCGCTTCCTGATTCTCGACGAGCCCACCTCCGTGCTCACCCCGCAGGAAGCCGACGAAGTGCTCGGACTCATGCGCACGCTTGCCTCGCGCGGCGACCTCACGGTGCTGATGATCACTCACAAGTTCCGCGAGGTAATGGCCTATTCGGACAACGTCACGGTATTGCGCAAGGGCCGCTTCGTCGGCACCTGCGCGGTGGCCGACACCGACCGCGACCGGCTGGCCGCCTGGATGATGGGCAGCGACGCAAGCGCGCAAACGCGTGAGGGCGCCGCTGAAGACACCGATGAGTTCAGGCCTGCGCGCCGGCCGAACTCGCCCGACGCTCCGGTGCGGCTCTCGCTATCGAGCCTTTCGGTCGTCGACGAGCGTGGGCACGCTGCCGTGCGCGAGGTGTCGCTGAGCGTGCGCGCGGGCGAGATCCTCGGGCTTGCGGGCGTCTCCGGCAACGGTCAGAAGGAACTGATCGAAGCGCTCGTCGGGCAGCGCAAGGCCCAGTCGGGCGCGATGGCCGTGGAAGGTTTGCCCTATGCCGCGACGCGCGTAGAGATGACACGCATGCGCGTGTTCGCCCTTCCCGAGGAGCCGCTGCGCAATGCTTGCGTGGCAGGCATGAGCGTGGCCGAGAATATGGCGCTGCGGGATTTCGACCGCGCGCCGCTGCGGCGCGGCGGATGGTGGCTCGATCGTCGCGCCATGCGCTCGCGCGCCGAGCGGCTGATCGCCGAATTCGACGTACGGCCTGCGCTGCCCGAGCGCGCCATCGGCTCGCTGTCGGGCGGCAACGTACAGCGCGCCGTGCTGGCTCGCGAGCTTGGGCACGCAGTGAACGTGCTGATCGTCGCGAATCCTGTGTTCGGACTCGACTTTGCCTCCGTCGCGGACATCCACGCCCGCATTCTCGCGGCGCGCGATGCCGGTGCGGCCGTGCTGCTCGTCAGCGAAGATCTCGACGAACTGCTGGAGCTTGCCGACCGGATCGTGGTGATGGCCGAGGGACGTCTCGTCTACGAGACTGCAGCAAACGAGGCGGATCGAGTGGTGCTTGGGCGTCACATGGCGGGCCATGGCGACGAAGGCAGGCCGCAGACGGCTGAGCCGGCCGAGCTGCACGCAAGCGCCTGAGCGGCGCGCGAACGATACACAACGCAAACGGAGAAATGTCGCGATGACAACCATCGCCAGCGCAAAGCCCGCGCCGTTCACGTTCGACGCGCGTCATACGGCGCTCATCGTGATCGACATGCAGCGCGACTTCATCGAGCCGGGTGGCTTTGGCCAGGCGCTCGGCAACGACGTATCGCTGCTTTCAGGCATCGTGCCGACCGTCGCGCGGCTGCTCGCGCATGCGCGCTCGGCGGGATGGCAGGTCGTGCACACCCGCGAATCGCATACACCCGACCTCTCCGACTGCCCCCCGGCCAAACGCATGCGCGGCATGCCAGATGCGCGCATTGGCGACGCAGGACCGATGGGCCGCATCCTCGTGCGCGGCGAGCCCGGCAACGCGATCGTCGACACGCTCGCGCCGATCGATGGAGAACTCGTCATCGACAAGCCCGGCAAAGGCGCTTTCTACGCAACGCAGCTCGGCGAGGAACTGTCGATACGAGGCATCACGCATCTCGTGTTCGCGGGCGTGACGACCGAGGTCTGCGTGCAGACTTCGATGCGCGAGGCCAACGATCGGGGCTACGAGTGTCTGCTGGTCGAGGACGCGACGGCAAGCTACATACCGGCGTTTCGCGAAGCGACGATTGCAATGATTCATTCGCAGGGCGGCATCGTCGGCTGGACCGCTCCACTCGACGCCCTGCTGGGGGCAGACTGATGACGATGGAAGTGAACCGGCCCGAGATCGTCGCGCAGGTCGCGGCAGCTTTCGAGGCTTACGAGCGAGCGCTCGTCGACAACGACGTCGAGACGATGAACGCCCTGTTCTGGGACGCACCCGAAACGGTGCGCTATGGCATCGCCGAAATCCAGCATGGTGGCGACGCGATCCTCCGCTGGCGGGAAACCTGCGTGCCGGTGCCCCGCTCGCGGCGGTTGCACCGCACCGTGGTGACGACGTTTGGCGGCGACTACGCGACGGTGAGCACTGAGTTCACGAGCGACACCACGCCTTTGACGGGCCGCCAGATGCAGACCTGGGCGCGGCTGCATGAGGCGAACGATATGTTCGGCGGCTGGACGATCGTGGCGGCGCACGTGAGCCTCATCGAGCCCGTTTAAGGGCGGATAATAGGGAACTGGCCCCCGTCGCCCACCATTGCACCGACGCGCCGCACCACTCTCGACGTTATCGATACCTGACTCATGGACGACTTGACCGAAGCCGCCGCCGAAGCCCCCGCAGCATCTGGCACGAAGGTGACCTATAGCGCAAACCCCCTTGCCGAGCAGGTGTATCAGCTCATCAAGCAGGACATCTTCAGTTTTCGACTGTTTCCCGGCGACCGCTTTTCCGAAAACGACATTGCCCAACACCACGGCGTGTCGCGCACGCCGATGCGCGATGCGCTGTTCCGTCTCGCGCGCGAAGGCTATCTTGAGGTGGGGTTCCGGCGCGGCTGGAAAGTCTGCGATATCGACTTCAATCAACTCGACCAGTTGTATGACCTGCGCATCGTTCTCGAACTGGCGGCGCTCGAGCGGCTCTCGGGCGCCCCACACGATGCGATGGATGCGTTGCGAGCCGTATGGTGCGTTGACGAACGGGAACGCGAAAGCCGTCCGGCCACGATGTTCGTGCTCGACGAGGGCTTTCACCGCGGCCTCGTGAGTGCTGCCGGCAACAATGAGATGCTGCGCGTGCACAACGAAGTGACCGAGCGCATCCGCATCGTGCGGCGGCTCGATTTTCTCAAGGCGCATCGCACGAGCGCGACGTACGACGAGCATTCGGCGATGCTCCATCTCATCGATCGCGGCAAGTTTGGCGAGGCTGCCATCCTGCTGCGCGCTCACATTACGCAAAGCAAGCTCGAGGTGCGAAAGATCACGCTGTCGATGCTCGCGACTGCGCGCGACGAGAAGCTGCCCTTCGTCAGCTAGAGAGTGCCTTTCCGGGGCTTTGGTGCAACTATCTGGCGCGGTTTCCGGACACAGCCTTCAGCCTTCATGTCTTCGAGGCGCCCTTCAAGGGGTAATCGTACTTTCCATGCAGAATTTGGCATTCCACCCCGGCGACTACGAGGAAGTCGAAGATCCGAGGGCTCGTCGGTACTTCGCGGTTCGTCGGTTGAGGCTAGCTGCCCGCTCGAGTCCCAGCCGACACGCGGCAGGTTTCGACTTCTCAGTGCATGCGCGCGAGGTTACGAAGGAGCGAATCGCCGTCCTGCGTCACGCGAGGTCGCACTGCCCCGCCGGCAAGCCTCTCCATGGTGACGAGCTGACGTTCAAGCAGCGTATCGAGTTCTTCCCGCTCGGCAATATGGTCAGCCGAATCCCTGACCAGCATCAATGTCGCAAATTCATGGGCGCTGAGCATGCTTGCCTCCTGATAGCTTGAGTAGGTGCTGTATGGATTGTGTTGGCTGAGGCACTCGCTTTTGACGTCGCCTGCCGATGGCGCACTCGCTGCAATGGCGCGGGGAGTTGATGGTAGGGGGAGCGCAGCGGCGCGGCAATCCAGGGTCGTCCCGCATATTGGGTCGATTGGGAGTGCCGCACTGCAACAGATGCGGTGGCGATCACGCAAAAACGGGTTTCGGCACGCTGAAGATCGGGAGAATCGTCGACGTAGCCGTTCGGGCTGTAAGCCGCCTTCTCGAGTTGAGCCAGTTCGGCCGCCAATGACTACAATTTAGGGATGGTCGTATTCCCCAAGGAGGCTGCCATGACTCAATCAATGATCAGTTTTTGGGTTGGCCTTGTGGTTCTCGTTGTCGTTGCATCGGCCTTGTCCAGGCGCTACAGGCGCGATCACCCGGGAGAGAGCCTGAGTCAGTGGCTCGACACACATCATATGAGCTGGATGCATCGCAAGCACTAGCTGGCGGCGCGGGCTGACGCCGAGGAGCGCACCATGGCCTTCACCCTCACCTCACAAGCTTTCCACGAAGGAAGCGAGATTCCTCGGCGCTACACCTGCACGGGCGCGGACGTCTCCCCACCGCTCTCGTGGTCCGGGGTACCCGCCAACGCGAAAAGCCTCGTGCTGATCGTCGACGACCCCGACGCGCCCGACCCGGCCGCACCACGGATGACATGGGTCCACTGGGTGCTTTACAACATCCCGACGACGGCTCCTGGTGTTCAGGAGGGCGTCACTTCGGGCGCGCTTCCGGCAGGCACACTTGAAGGCACCAACGACTTCCATCGCACCACGTATGGCGGCCCATGCCCGCCCACTGGCCGTCATCGGTATTTCCATAAGCTCTACGCGCTCGACACCATGCTGCCCGATCTTCACAAGCCCACAAAGGCGGCGTTGGAAAAGGCGATGCAAGGCCATGTCGTGGCGCACACCGAACTGCTCGGCACATTCAAGAAGTAACACGCAGACCCCTGGACGCTACTTGTCCGGGATTGTCGATTCCGCGTCGATGACAAGAAGCGCATCCAGCAGCTTGAGAAGGAATTGCAGCGCAAGGAGAAGGCGCTGGCGGAAGCGGCTGCGCTTGTGATTCTGAGAAAAAAGTCCAGGCGATCTGGGGATGTCCGCGCCGGATCTGGTGAGGGCTATTGCCTATGGCTCGTCACTATATGGCCGCGCGGCCCTCTCCTACCCCAGGTCCAAAAACTCTCTGTACGGCGTCAATTCGCGAATTTACGTCGAGCTTTTCGAAAATATTTTTCAAATGCCACTTGACCGTCTCGGGTGCCAGTTTCAACGACCGGCCGATTTCCTTGTTCGAAAGACCGCGGGCAACGCACTCGAGTACCTCAAACTCCCTCGCACTAAGAACATCCGGTGACAGCGGCACGGCCTCAACATGCGCGGGCGACGCAGCCGGTGAATTGCCGAAGGCATCAAAAGCTGTAAGCAGCCTGTCGACATACGCCGTTTCTGCCGTAGGAACATTCGCTGAAGCCAAGCGAAATTGCTGTAGCAACGCGCGCACGGGTGGCCCCTCATCCACGAAGCTGTTAATCATGCCGCTCTGCCTTCCGAGCCGTAGCGCTCGTTCGAGCGCACCAAGCGCCTTTTCGGACGCTCCACATTGCGCGAGCGCGCATGAGAACAGCAAGGAAACCACAGCCTCCGAATAGCGCCTGCCCGTAGCAGCCAGAGTATCAAGCAAAGGTGTGAGAAGCGTGACGGCTTCATCTGCACGATCCCCGGCGATCAGTACGCGAGCCTGCAGGAGACAATAGCTTGTCCAGGTGTCTACCGCGCACCCAGTCCGCCCTTCGCACATCATTGGCACGCTCTTGCTCAGCTCGTCGGCGATCTGCCTCGCTTGAGCAACGTTGCCTTCTACAAGGAGCAATCTTACCGTTTCGGCATCCAGCGCCAACTTCAGACGTAGCCAGTGTCGGGTTACGGCGGCCTGTCGACCGTCTTCGAGAATAGCCAGCGCCGAACCCATCTCCCCGTCGCGCCACAGCAAGCGTGCTGCAGACAGTATATGGCGCATCAAACCAGTTAGCGGCGAGGTTTCCAGTGCAGCGGTCGTGCGGCCCGCGATCATCCTCCGCGCTTCAGGCAGTTCGTTGCACTCATAGTAGATCGCAGCAAGGCAACTGGCCGCCCAGGTCGCGCAGGATGACGAGTGGCCCCATGCTTTTTCGATGCGGTGGAACATCGCCTCAAAAATTCGCCTTGATTCAGACAGCTCGCCATGCACAAATGCAGCAACACCGAACGACGAGCGTCGAAACATATCCGAGTAGTCGGGCTCCTGGCCCTGTTCAACTCGCTCGCCGACGGCGTCGCGTATTTCACGTATCTGGTCGAACCTGCCCCGGTGCATCAAGCCGAAGAGCTGCGCGTATTGCGCGCAGCGCTGCACCCAAGGCGCCGTAGGCGCCACTGAGGTTTGAGCAGCATGGCCCAGTTCGAGTGCCCGCTCGCTGTCCTCTACCATAGTGGCGATCAGTGCGCTGACCGCGTTGATCTCCGCCAATGCCGCTTCCTCTACCATGCGGGTATCCTTGCGACGCCCCCGAAAGAATTCGTTGGTAACAGCAGCAACCTCCCTCGAGGCGGCGTCCGGCTGAATCGAGAACACGAGCGCCCATGCTTTCGTAAGGCGCAAACGAAGCCGTTTCTGGATGACATCCGGTGGCAGTTTTCCAATCCATCCTAGCAACGTGTTCAACTCACCGCGTTCGAGCATCTCCGTCGCACAGTTTTCAACCCACTGTGCCGCCTGCTCGAGTTCGCCTGCAGCCAAGGCATGTCTGACTGCCTCGGGCCAAAGACGTGCTCCTGCAAACCATTGGGACGCACGACGGTGCAGCAACGGGACGTGTTGCGGCATCTGGCGAAGAAGGCGCCGACGAAGTGCGTCGGACAGGAGCGCATGATAGCGGTACCAGTGCCGTGTTTCATCCAGCGGCCGGATGAACACGCTGTGCCGCTCGAGCCAGTCGAGCTCGCCCCCGCTTCCACTTCCCTTGCCCATGATGGCATCGCACAACTCAGGGGCGAGTCGTTCAAGAATCGACGTGTACAGCAGAAACTTCAGCATATGGAGCGGCAGATGTGCGAGCACGGTATCGTTCAGGTACGAATCGATTCCGGAGCTGACTCCGACCAGCGCACCGGCGACCTTGGCCGCATCGCCCACATCGCGTAGCGCAAGAGCAGCAAGTTGCAAGCCAGCGACCCACCCCTCCGTTGCCTCGTTCAGCAACTCAACACTGGTCCGGTCAAGCGGCACGGTGCCTGTCCGGTCAAAAAATGCCTGCGCATCGGCGATCGAAAAACGCAGATCGTCGACATCAATACGAACTAGTTCCTCTGGAGCTCGAAACTGACCAACTATCAAGGCAGGTTCACCTCGCACCCCGAGCAGGATATGCATGTTCTCGGGGGCATAGCGAAGCAGACGGGAAGTAATCGCAAGAACTGGTTTCGCAGTCAGACGGTCGGCATCATCCAGCACGAGGAAAACGCGCCTGCCGGATGCAGCGATCCCGTTCAGGAGTAATGAAATGACCGTTCTGATAGGAGTCAGCGGATCGTTATTAAGGATCTGTTGCGCTTGCGAGGCAATTTCCGCCGAGGCCCTGGCGAATGCGGCCACCAGGTAAGCGCAGAACTGCTGCGGATCATCGTCTTCTGCGTCGAGGCTGAGCCATGCAACAACATGCTTTCGCTGCGACAGCGCTTCACACCAACCAGCAAGCAATGTCGTCTTGCCGAACCCCGCCGGGGCGGTCACGACGGTGATGCTGCGAACCGGCTGCTTACGCAACCACTTAAGCAACACGGATCGTTGCACGCAGCCAGACGGAAGACGGGGCGGGAGCATCTTGGTCTGAATCAGCGACACGCTCCATGGGCGATCGGTACTGTCTGAAGACGCATCCATGTTTGTCCTCTACTGGCCCCAAATCCAGAAATAATAGCGCGAAATTTTGCCAGCGCTATTGCTGCGACCCATTGCACACCGTTCTGTCGCGGCAAGGCGATTTTGGCGGACGATTGCGATGTGATAAAGATTGCTTACATCGCCAGCGAGTAGAATTGGCGGGCGGCCGATGGCTTGAGTTTGCCGGAGTCTCTCATCTGCCCCTTGGCGATCATATGCATGAGTTCAATGCCACTCAACAAGATGCGGGCACAACTGAAATCCTTGAATCCCAACATGGGTCGGGTACGTCGCTTGATCGCCCGATGGTCTTGTTCCACGATATTGTTGAGATACTTGGCCTGGCGGATCTTGATGGGCGTCTCACCCTCGGCGTTCACGGCATGCAGCCCGGCCAGATTGGCACCGCTTTTGTCGATGGTTACGGTTTCGGGCGCGCCATTCTGATCGATGGCCTTCTCGAAGTACCGTCGGGCCGCTTCCTTGTCCCGCTTGGCTCGCAGCAGGAAATCAACCGTGTTGCCGGCCTTGTCGACGGCGCGGTAGAGATACTTCCATGTGCCCCGGACCTTCACATAGGTTTCGTCCATCCGCCAGCTCTTGCCGACCGGGCGCTTGCAGCGGCGGAACGCCTTTTCAAGCACTGGCAGAAGCTTGATGGCCCACCGATGCACGGTCGAATGATCGACCGCGATCCCGCGTTCGGCCATCATCTCCTCGAGATTGCGCAAGCTCAGCGGGTAGGCCACGTACCAACGTACGCACACCAACATTATCTCGAGCGGATAGTGCAACCGCTTCAGCACTTCGACTACCGCCGGACTCAGCGCCTTCATTGCCGTTCACATCATTCTGTTAGGTCCCGCAGCATACCAGCCTCCGCTATTGCAACAGAACAGGTCGATCTGCTGACCGAGCAGATCGAGTTCTGCGACGTGATCGTGCTGAACAAGACGGACCTTGTGAGCGCAAGCGAGTTGGAGTTGCTCAAAGGCGTGCTGCGGGTGCTGAACGCCCGCGCGAAGATCGTCGAAAGCCGCTTTGGCCAGGTGCCGATCGGGCAGGTTCTCGATACCGGCCTGTTCGACTTCGAAGCCGCTGCGCAAGCGCCTGGGTGGCTCAAGGAGATGCGCGGCGAACACATTCCCGAAAGCGAACAATATGGCATCACCAGCTTCGTCTACCGCGCGCGCCGTCCGTTTCATCCGCAGCGTTTCTTCGACTGGATTCAGAGCGAGTGGCCGGGCGTCGTGCGCTCGAAGGGGTACTTCTGGCTTGCCTCGCGCAACCATGCGGTCGGCGAATGGTCGCAAGCCGGCGCGGTCTCGCGTCACGGACGCGCCGGGACCTGGTGGGCGGCCGTGCCCAGGCACGCCTGGCCGCAGGAGCCCGAAGCACAGACAATCATCCGAAGCCGCTGGCATGAGCGTTTCGGGGATCGTCAACAGGAGCTGGTCCTGATCGGCACCGGAATGGACGAGGCAGCCTTGCGCGCGTCCTTTGATGCCTGCCTGCTAAGCGAGGACGAACTGGCCCGTGATGAAGTCGCGTGGCACAAATTTACCGACCCGTTCCCTGAGTGGACGCAGTAAGGTGTGTCCACCCAGGCAGTAACCTGGCACCATGCATACTCAATCGCATTGAGGTACTTCGCTTGGCCTGGCGCCGGGCACTCAGGCGAGCTCAACCGGGCCGTGGTCGTCGCAATGATCGCCGTGCGGATGGTGCAGGTGGCCGTTGACCAGGTAGTCGACGTGATCGCCATGCGGTACCGCTTCGTGGCCGCATGCCGGCCCGTGGACATGTCCCGACTCATGACCGCCGCAGTTGGAAGTACATTGATCCGGATTTTTTGCGCTCACCTCCAGCCGGTGTTCGTCCACGTGATCGCCATGGGGATGGTGCAGGTGGCCATCGTGCAGATAGTCAGTGTGATCGCCATGCCTGATCGCAGTGTGTCCGCAGTTCGGACCATGCTGATGGTCATGATGGGCATGATGCGGTTCGTTGCAGGTGCTCATAGCAGTGCTCCTCAACTCACGTGATAGTGAACGCATGACGTGGGCTTCGCGGCGTGCCCCCAATGGGCAACGGTTAATCCGGCCAGATGTTAAAGCGATCCTCCTTACGCACGCCGAAGTCAACGCCCTTTGTTTCCGTCTAGATGATGCCATACCCCCGATGAAGCAAACGCGTCTGTGCTTTAATTAACCGGCGCGGTGGGTTCGATAGCCGGAAAACATCGGGGCTTGCCTTGCGGGTCAGCTGCAAAACGCGTCATTCCTCCTTCGGTGGCTCATCAGATTCGGACGGCGGATGCTCACACTCGTGTTCAGCCATGTCGCTGATGACACCGCTCGTGCTGCCGCTGGGCAAATCCATGAAGCCACTTACCCGCTCCGCGCTGCACACGATCGTGAAGGCGATCTTTGCCGGCGCGGCCGAACGGCTTCGCCTGCGTGGCGACGGCTTCGCGGCAGAGGCGGACCTGCTCGAACAGGCCTCCGCACACTGGTTGCGCCACACCGCGGGTTCGCACATGGCCGACGGCGGCGCCGATCTGCGTACCGTGCGCGACAACCTGCGCCACGCGTCACTGACGAGCACCAACATCTACCTGCACACGCCCGACGAAGAGCGCCATCGGGAGACGGAGGAAAAGCACCTCATTGAATGGTAGGCCTTGCCTGACCGGTCAGTGGCGTGTCGCTGCGATCGGGAAAACCAGTTCGAGCATGAAGCGGACAAAGCTGCAGGCGAACAGCAACGCAACCGGTAACGCCGCGACGACGAATGCCGGTTTCCACCGGCGCCGCGCGTGCCCCGGGGCGCTCCGCATGTGCATCGCGCCGATGCTGCGCGACCGCCCACCGCAGATCGCCGCCCGCGGTATTGCACGGTACGGGCCGCCGCGTCTTCTTCGCTTCCAGCGATTTCATCACCTGTTTTCTCCGGAGCGCCTTACCCTGCTGAAAGGCCGGGAGCATGAAGGGGGTGACGGTATAGCCAGCCGACCGCAATCCGCCCCGTAGTCGCTGACTATCACCACGCAGTTGCCTGAATGCAGGTCTATGTCACAGTTCGAAGAGTGTCTTGCGAACACACAACTTTGCCTCCCGGCTCCAATAAAAAACCCCCTCCAGAGAGGGGGCGATGAACCGCTCGCGAACCGTGCTTTTCGTATCGGATCAAAGCACCATCAATTTCCCCACAATGAGACTTGCGAGGATCTCTGCGAGCCTTGCCGTCACACCAGCTTGATCGATGTCGGGTCTGCTGTCAGATAGCCGACCGACGCGCCGAAGCGATCCCTGTAATTCGCGCGCACAAGCGGATCGAGCGTGTCCCTGAGCGCCTGCGTATGCTGGCTGCCCCAGTCGCCGGCATGCTGGAAGTTGCTCATGATGTAGGTCCAGCCGTTGAGTTCGTCGACCGCATGCAGACCGGTCGATTCGGCGCCGGCGGGTGTCGACAGCAGACGCGTGAGCTGCTTCGTGTCGACGTTGTACGCCCACAGGAAATTGTTCACGTGGTAGCCGCTGTCCTCGCCGATAAAGAGCGTGCGCAGCTTCTCCGAGAATTTCAGGTTGTCCGGGTTGGCGACCAACTCCGGGTCGGCCTTGTTGCCGAGCGCGTCGGCGGCGATGTCCTTGCCGACCAGCAGCGCGCTGGTGTGCACCGGCACCCACTCGCTGTTGATCGCGGCACCCTGGTTATCCTTCTGGCCGCCCGCGAGCTTGTGCTGAAGCACGCCGCCGGCGTTGATCGCGGCGTCGACGGAAATGTTGCTCTCCGCGTTCCAGCCCTTCGCGTTGCCCTTCACCATCGAGTCGACGATGTTCTCCAAAGCGGAGTACGCGATCTTGTCCTTGATGTTGACCGTCGTCCCTTCCATCTTCGTGAAGCCCATGCTGCCGCCCGCCAGGTAAGCGTAGCGATGGGTTTCGAGGAAAGCCGCAACCTTCTCCTTGCCCGGCATGATCCTGACCCACTGCGCGGTGCCGCCGGCGAAGATCTTCCGGTAGTTAGCGTCGGCAGGATCGGTCCACTTGACGTCGATGACGTCCTGCGGCCGATTCGACTTCGCCATGGCCTCGACTTCCGCGCTCGTCGCGTGACCCAGCCTGATCCACGTCAGGTCCGCGCCCGCCGCGGCCGGATCGACCGAGAAGCCCGCGCCCACTTTCGCCACATACAACGTGCCGGCCGACAGGTCCTTCTCGTTGTCCGCCACGAACATGAAGATGCCGCTGTTGGTCGCGTCGTCGCCCATCAGGACCGTGCGGTTGTC
This sequence comes from Paraburkholderia sp. Cpub6, assembly GCF_014201065.1. Classification (NCBI taxonomy): domain Bacteria; kingdom Pseudomonadati; phylum Pseudomonadota; class Betaproteobacteria; order Burkholderiales; family Burkholderiaceae; genus Paraburkholderia; species Paraburkholderia sp. Cpub6. The sequence continues at coordinate 77,588 of NZ_JACHDM010000013.1, read as the reverse complement.
CGGCATCACCTGCACCAGTTCGTGCGAAATGCGCCCGAGGCAATAGTGCTTTCTGACCGAGCCGGTGCCATCCGCCTTGACCGTGATTTCCGGCAGATGACCATAGAGATACGGGTTGAAAGCAATGTTCGTGTTGCCGTACAGGTTATCGTTGAACGCCTTGTACTGCGCCAGATTGCTCGAGCTGGCCGTGAACGCATCCGGCTCGTATTCCTCGCTCGACAGATGCGTGTTCCACGGCGACAGGCTCGCGCCGCAGGTGATCCACAGTCCATTCGCGGGCGACGTGTCGACGTTGTGATACTTGACGAGCGTCAACTTGCCGGTGGCCGGATCCTGATCCAGCGTCAGCACCGCGATCGGCGACGGGAGGCGGCCATACATGTCACTGCCGGACTGCGAGCGCGTCGTGTATTCGAACTGGACCACAGCGAACACCGTGTTGCCCTTTACGCCGGCGACCTTCGCGCCATCGATCTTCAGCAGCGACGTACCGTCCGGCGAGTCCGAAAAGAACTGGCGCCGTTGCGCGGGCACCGAATCGTCGTCGATCGGCTGGTTGTTGATGTCGAAGTACCCGCCTGCCAGCACGGTGCCGCCGTTGCCGTCCGGGACCAGATCGCCGGTCATGAAGAACGGCTGGTACGCGAGTTTGTAAGCCTTTTGGGAGCCGTCGGAATACGAAACCGTCAGGCCTGAGCCGACCGTGGTGGTTGCCATCAGCGACGGATTGGCGAGCGACGGCGCCGGCATGCTGGTGAAAGACGCCGAAGTGAAGTTCGCGACCGGGGTGACAGGCGTAGTAGGTGTGGCGGAATTGGCCGACGGAGTCGCCAGATCGCCGCCGCAAGCGGTCAGCATCGACGCCGTGGCGATGCCGCCTAGCGGCAGCATCGGCGCACCGGCAAGTAGTTTCAGGGCCTTGCGGCGGGAAATGTCGAACGGCTCTGCCATGTTGTCGTGATCCAGGGTTCGGGTAGCGTGGGTGAATGCACAGCCGGCACGCAGTCAGCCCGAACCCGCATGGTTCACGCTCGCGCCGCTATGACGCGAGGATTCTATGAAGTGAATATGAAAGTATATTGACAGGCGTTAGTAATTTTTGAATCAGCCTGGTCAGCCGGCCTGCCCCGCCTCCAGCCCGGGCGGCGAAATTCGTTTTCGACCCAGGCCACGGCGCTCGCCTTGCTGAGCTTGAAGCTGGGCGCGACCTGCACTTGCGCCAACTGCTCGCCGAAGGTGTCGAGCGCGGTCAGCAGCGCGTACGGTTCGATGTCGTCCGCAACGATGTCCAGCGTGATGTCGAGTTCGTCGTTACCGTCCGCGCTCGCCACCCGCACTTCTTTATGGAGTTGCGCACGCAATTGCTGCTCATGGCGGCGCAGGACTTCTGAGGCGGTCTTCACCCGCGTGTTGAACGCCGACGTGTCGAGGGGTTTCGGATCCTTCTTGTTGCGGCCCATCGTGCACGGCCCACCCACAAGGGACAGTTGGATTTCTCCGTAACGGACGTTCAAGCGACTGGAAACGTTAAACCTCGCAAATAGCCAGGCACGGGCTGTAGTCGATCCGGGCTAAGCTTGACGCGCCCACGCAGTCTGATGCTGAGTCGCCCCGTTGCCTCCAATCTCGCCCATCAGATAATCGATGAACGACGCTATTCGCGAAGAAACGGCTGTATTGCGGTAATAGACAGCATGGATTGGCTGACGGACGTCCTTGGTCTGACGGGCGAGGATCTGCACGAGACGCCCTGTTTCGCGGTCCCGGTCGGTCATGAAATCCGACAGGCAGACAACGCCCACGCCTTCGAGCGCCAGTTGACGAAGCGTCTCGCCGCTCGATGAACTTGCTACCGGCTCGATACGGTACGGCTCACCGTCGGCACCGAGCAACGGCCAGACATTGAGCGACTCCGGTTGTGTAAAGCCCAGCAGTACGTGCTTGCCAAGGTCAGCGACCTCGCGCGGATGTCCGTGCGTCTCAAGATAGTCGGGACTCGCAAGAACACGCATGCGGCTACTGCCAACAAGCCGGCTATGCAGCGTCGAATCCTTGAGCCGGCCAATTCGAATAGCGACATCGGTGCGGCTCTCGAGTAGATCGATGATGCCGTCGTTCGTGTTCAGCTCCAGGTGAACGTGCGGATAGCGCACGCGGTAGCCTTGCACAAGCGGTGCGATCACGTGCAGCATGAAAGGCGACGCTGCATTGATCCGCAGGAGCCCCGATGGGTTTTCCCGCCGCGCGACGATCTGTTCCTCCGCGCTTTCCACGGAATCGATGATGGCGCGCGCGTGTTGAAGGAACGCGCGCCCTTCCTCGGTCAGCTCCATCCTGCGCGTGGTCCGGCGCATCAAGGTCGTTTTCAGCTTTTCCTCGAGGCGCCCCAGCGTCCGGCTGGCCGCCGACACTGTCAGGTCGAGATGTTGGGCAGCTGCCGTCATCGAGCCGGTATCGACCACGGCCATGAAAGTCGCCAATTCGTCGAGGGTGATATTCATTCTTGATTTCTTTTCAAAAGAATTTTGTTTATAGACCGGTTTGTGAACAAAAGTAAAGCTGGCAGACTCGGTCCGTCAGAATCCTCAATTCCTTCGCGAGGGAATACAGCCGCCGGAGGGCGCAGGCGCGCTGTCGAGTCTGGTGAGACAAAACTTTCTCCAATGTCACGGAGATTTAATAAATCAAACAGGCTATTTCTGGAGACATACGCCGCGACGTTCAGGCTTGCGCAGACCAGGCGGGCAACTACTCTGCTTAGCCGGAATGCGACTGACATCGGCATAAAGCCGGCGCGCAACTCCCCTCGATCAATGCGAGCACAAACATGACGGTTACCGAGCGACCCGCGAATTACGGCACCAGCATGATCGACCTGGGCCGGTTTCAGATCGATTTGGAGATGCGGACGCTGCACCAAAGCGGCACGCTCGTACCTGTCGGATCTCGCGCCTTCGATATTCTTGCCGTGCTCGTGTCGGCCGCTGGACGACTCGTTACGAAAGACGAATTGTTGGATAGTGTCTGGCCGAAAACCGTCGTCGAAGAAAACAATATCCAGGTCCATCTGTCCGCGTTACGCAAAATACTTGGTGAGGATCGCAACCTGATTGTCACGATCCCTGGTCGCGGGTATCAGTTGCGACAACGACCCGTTGAGAGCCGGGCTCCTGCGGTCGAGTCCCGAGCCTTCAGACGTAGCCTGCCGCTACGCGAAACCCGGCTCACAGGCCGCGACGCAGCCGTTCGGCAGATCAGCATGTTGCTCCAGACTACGCAGCTATTGACGCTGACTGGAGCCGGCGGTATTGGGAAGACAAGCCTGGCTATAGCGGTAGCACGGCAGGCATCGAACGATTCTTCCCGCGCTGTGTGTTTTGTCGAACTTGCCACGGCAACAACCGAAGATGCGGTCCTATGCGAGGTCGCCGAAGCATGCGGGCTGTCCACGCTCGATGCTGCAGTCGACATTGCGCAACTGGCTGCGGCGGTTTCCGGCAAACGCCTGCTCCTCGTGCTGGATAACGCCGAGCATGTGATCGACGCCGTCGCGCGGATCGTCGACGCACTCGTAGCGGCAAGCGAAATTCTGCGTGTGATGGTAACGAGTCGTGAACCGCTTCGCCTGATGCAAGAGACGGTGTACCGGGTCGAGCCACTCGACGTGCCTCCTTCGCATTCAACCCATGCGGAGATCGTCCAGTTTCCAGCGGTAAAGTTGTTTTTGCTGCGCGTCAATTCAATCCAACGGTATGCATACGCCGGCTGCGAGAAAATTCATCTCATCGGCGAGATCTGCCGCCGGCTGGACGGCATTCCTTTGGCGATCGAGCTGGCAGCGGCGCGCGTCGCTGGCCTCGGCGTTGAGGGTGTTCATCGCTATCTGCACGACCGTTTCAGTTTGCTGACGGGCGGCTACCGGACCGCTCTGCCACGCCATCAAACCTTCCGTGCGACGTTCGACTGGAGTTTCTCCATACTGAATCCATGCCATCAGTTACTGTTCAGGCGCCTCGCGGTATTCAGCGGCGGCTTTACGTTCGATGCGATGTGCGCGGTGGTGTGCGACGAGAAATACGCTGTGGCGGACGCGATCGGCGGCATCGGCGATCTGGTGGCGAAATCGCTCGTCAACATTGAGCTGGAGGGGCCGGTAAGCAGGTATCGCCTTTCCGATTCGGCACGTGCCTATGCGCTGGAGAAGCTGCATGCGCAAGGCGAGCAGAGGCTGATCGCGGCGCGCCATGCACGCTATGTCTCCCATTGCTTGCGACCGTGTGTGGCTGACAGTGTCGCTGAACAATTGGACCTGGAAATCGATTTCCGGCAGTCGCTGGATGATGCACGCAGCGCTTTCGATTGGGCGTTCTCGCAGCATGGCGATACGCGGATTGGAGTCGAGCTCGCGGCAGGTCTCACAGAGGCGCTGCTCGATGCGGGCCTGATTCACGAGTGCTGCACGCGTGCCGAGCAGGCCATCGATGCGCTTGAAGAACTGCCCCCTGCCTCGGTGGACTCAGACACCGAAATGCGCGTGCGTGCCACTCTCGCCTCGGCATTGATCTATGCTCAGGAGCCCGTGTCAAAGTCGGCACGATCGTGGACGGAAGTGCTGGCTCTTGCTGGCGATACAGGCGACGGTTCTGGTGCAAATAGTGAAGGTGAATCGGTTAAAGTGTTGCCCCCCCGATCTCATCATCCGACAATGATGTCCGAGCGCGGCCTGTCGCTGGCCCACACGACGATCGCGGTCTCCTATTCGAACTCCGCGATCCGCAGGCCAATTTCCCAATGGCTTCATATCCATTCCGTTATACGACACATAACGAATCAATATTTCGGCCTTGATATTGACTCACCATCATCGCTGACGCGACGCCGCCAGTCGTCTGGACGACCGGCGTCGTCTCCTTCCAGTTCCCCATCTTCGGAGACTCCATGAGAACAAACTTCGCTCGCGCGGTGGTGCGCTCACTGCGCCCTGCGGTTACGCTTTTAGCCGCGCTTGGCATCTATGTCGCGTTGAGCCCCACTGCCACCGCCGCGGTGCCGATGGGCGTCGCGTTCGTCTACCTCGGCAACCCCGGTGACGCTGGCTGGACCTACGCACACGAACAGGGTGTGAAGGCGATCGAAGCGAGGTTCGGTGACAAGATCAAGGTCACGCGCGTCGAGAACGTACCCGAATCCGCTGACTCGGAGCGCGTGTTTCGCGACCTCGCGAACAAGGGCAACAAGATTATCGTGGGCTCGAGCTTCGGATTCCAGGACTTCGAACTGAAGACTGCAAAGGATTATCCCGACGTCGTCTTCGAGCATGCGACCGGATACAAGAAGGCCACGAACTTTGCGACCTATGACGTGCGCACGTACCAGAGCGCCTATCTGGCTGGGCTCGTCGCCGGCTATACGACGAAGACGAATACGCTCGGCTTCGTCGCCTCGGTGCCGGTCCCGGAAGTGGTGCGCAACATTAACGCCTTCACAATGGGTGCGCGTTCGATCAATCCGAATGCGAAGGTAAAGGTCATATGGATCAATAGCTGGTTCGATCCAGGCAAGGAGAAACAGGCGGCCGAAACGCTGATTGGCCAGGGAGCCGACGTGCTGATCCAGAACACCGATTCGACGGCGACAATGCAGACTGCCGAGCAGAAGAATGTGCACGCGTTCGGTTGGGACTCGGACATGAAGAAGTTCGGCCCGAATGCCCAACTGGGCGCATGCGTGAGCTACTGGGGCGTCTACTACTCTCACCTGATCGAACAGGTGCAATCCGGCACGTGGACCAACGCGCCGACGTGGTGGGGTCTCAAGGAAAAAGCAATCGACCTCGCTGACATCAACACTGCAGCCGTATCGCCTGCCGCGCAAAAGGCGCTGGCGCAAAAGCGCGACGACATTATCGCGGGCAGATTCGATCCGTTCTCCGGACCGATCAGGGATCAGAATGGCGCGATCAAGGTGGCAGCCGGCACGTCGCTGCCCGACGCCGAGTTGCTGCGGCTCAACTGGTTCGTGCAGGGGGTCGAGGGCACGTTGCCGAAGTAACTCAGCCAACGTGGAGGAGACTCACTTTGAGCCTTGTCATTTCCTCGAAACAGAACGCCTCGGCGTTCCCTGAACAGGGGCTCGCGCCGACACCCGAGCAGATCGTCCGCCATCTGCGTCATGCAATCGTTATCGCAGAACGTGCGATGCTGTTGGGCCGTCACCCGTTTGGCGCCATACTCGTCGGGCCCGATCAGGAGTCGGTTCTAATAGAACAGGGCAATGTCGATTCCGTCAATCATGCGGAAGCGGTGCTCGCGCGTATCGCCGCGCTCAACTTTACGCCGCAATTCTTGTGGGGTTGCACGCTCTATACGACGGTTGAGCCATGTTGCATGTGCGCAGGCACGGCATATTGGGCCAACATTGGGCGGGTGGTTTTTGCAATGACGGAAGAGCGCCTGCTGCAAGCCACGGGCAATCATGCGGAGAATCCCACGATGAGTGTGTCGTCGCGGTATGTCTTCGACCATTGCCAGAAGCGCATTGAACTGGTTGGGCCCGTGGCCGAGGTCGAGGAAGAAGTGATGCAGGTGCAGCGCAGGTTCTGGGGACGCCGATGAGCATGGCGCATCGCGGCCTTATGTTCGCATCATGCCGCGCGCGGAGCCGCCACCGCCCGCGCAGCGGCCGCCGCAGCCACCGCGCCCGCAGGGCTCGGTTCGGGCCTTGCGCAGTTGCTGCGGCCGTTCGCCGGATCAGACCACCCGAACGTACCCCCACGCTGAGGTAGGAGCACAAATGCTGAGATGGCGCGGTCAGATCCCGTGAGGTCGCATGCCGGTGCTCCGAGCACACCACCGGTCTGCGTTGGCGTAGGCGCGGCCACCGCTCGCGCCGCGGCAACTGACGACAACGGTGGACACGATCGCTGTGCAGACCGGCACGCGGTACCCTCCACCACGCCGCAAACGCGCTACCGCTGCGGTACGCCGTCGCGCCACTCGCCCCAATGCGTGACGATGTCCTGCACGAGCGGATTGCCCGTGAGGAACAGATTGTCGATCGCGATCGTGAAGCCGCCCTGCGACGAGTAGTTGAGCAGATTGTCCGCGCTCGACTGGCCCGCGTACGGCCGGTCGAAGTCCGAGCCAGCGCGCAGCACCGCGACACGGTTCAGGTCAACGCGATGCACGGTCGCCGCGCGCGTCAGCGCCTCGAAGGTGGCGTTGTCTTCCTGCTGCGTCGTGCAATAGGTGCCCTTGCCGTCGGTCAGAATCTTCGTCCATTGCCTCGCGCGCTCGCCGAGATCGGTGCCCGACCACCAGGTATCGCCCGCCAGCGTGTCGCACTGGATCACGGTCGGCGGACGGTTCGCGGGCGCATAGCTGTATTTGGCACGGGCATCCTGCGCCTGTGCGTCGTCGGTGAGCGTCACGTGGCGCGACAGCGCGAATGCCGCGTTCGAAAGCGCCGGATTGAGCTGGAACACTTCGGTGCGATAGTCGAGCGGCGGCTTCTGCCTCGGGCCCGTCGTGTTGATGCCGAGATAGCCGGTATTCCAGCCCGGCGGAATTTCGCGTCCGTCGATTTCCCATTGAATCCCGAAGTCGACCAGCCAGTTCGCCCACGCAGCGGAACCGACGGTGCCCTGAAGCGGATCAATACCAGCGATGCCCGCCACCATGAAGTACGTGTGACGCAAGTCGAAACGCGGCGAGAACGTCAGCGCCATGATCGACGCGGCGGCATTCGCGTGCCCCATGCCCGTCGTCATCACGCAGACCTCCTTGCGATTGCAGTGTACGGCAGGGTAGTCAGGAGACAGGCCCGCGACGGTGATGTCCTGCCACGGGCCGAGATGATCGAGCCACACCTGGCCTTCCGGACCGAACATCGAAATGATCATCACCTTGACCGGCCGGCCATGCGACGCGCCGTCGTCCTGCGCGAAGCTGTCATCGGCATGCGCGATGGCCGGCGCAGCTGCCGCGCCTGCCACGAGCAACGATGAAATCGCTGCACCAAAAGCACGATTTAGCATAAGAGGTCCCACCCGATATGTAAGAACTGCGGTTGCGAAACGTGAGTCGCGTGCCGTGTTGTCGACTGACGTCGTGGTTTTTTGTCGGCGTGCAGCGTGGGACCTGGGCGTGAGCCGTTCAGGTGACAGTGAGTATAAGCAGAGAAAAATCTGTATTGCCAAGCGGCGGCGAATTTCGATGCGGACGAAACGGCAACGGCGGACACAATGTACAGCGACTGGTTCTGGCGCAAATAGTGAAGGTGAATCGCATTCGCAAAGGCCAATTCAACCTGGCGAAGCTCGGCCTCAAAGATACCGCCGCGTGAGAACACGTTGTGCGCTCAACTCGCGCAGCACGCGCGAAACGGTCATGCGTGCGACTCCGGACTCCTTGACCAACTCGGTTTCCGAAGGGATTGCGTCTCCAGGCTTCCAGGTGCCATCGGCTATGCGCTCGATTACATAGCGCTTTATCTGTTCGTATGCTGGCGCAAGCTTGCGCTGCAGCTTCAACCGCTTCGCCTCTCCACCCGCCTGCGCCGCCTCAGTCATGACTGTCCTGGTTGCACCGTGAACGATTTGCGCGGCGCCGCGCGACGCCAGCATCAAGTACCCACCGCCCCGGGCAAAGCATCGTTCGCTGAGGCCGCCGCGCTGCCCGCCACGGAGTCCGTTGGTGCCGGAATGCAGAAATCCCGTGAGGGCCGGACCGTCAGCGGGCCGGGCAACGGCGGCGGACCATCATCCATGATCATGTGGAATGCGCGTGTCATGTCGTCCGCAAGCGGACGGTCGTCACGGTAGGTCGGCAAGACAGCGCGAACCTGGCTATACAACGCCTGCGTATACGGCGCGCGCTCGGCCGCGATAGGCTGCAGGTCGTATGCCTGAACCGCGGCAAGCAGTTCAATGCCAAATATGCGGCCGCTGTGGTCGATGACGGCAAGCGCCTTGAGCGCGGCCGGCGTGGCGTGGCAAAGGTGATCTTCCTGCAAGCCGGACGTCACACCGCCGTCGAGGCTCGCGGGCGCGGCCTCGCGGCGGTTCTGCGCGACCAGCGCCGCCGCCGTGTATTGCGCGATCATGAAGCCCGAGCGCGTGCCGCTCGCTTGCGCGAGAAACGCGGGCAACCCGCTCACGAGCGGATTGACAAGACGATCGAGACGCCGCTCCGCCATCGCGGCCACCTGCGCGACCGCAGCCGCGAGGCTGTCCATGGCGAGCGCGATCGACGCGCCGACGGCGTGCGCCTGCGAGAACACGCGCGGCTCCTCGGGCGTGCCGGCGATGATCGGATTGTCAGTCGTCGAGGCGAGTTCGCGGTTCACGACTTCGGCCGTCGCAGCCAGCACATCGCGCGCCGCACCGTGCACATGCGGAATCGTGCGCATGCTGAGCGGATCCTGCGTACGCCGTCCGAGTGCCGCCGCCAGCAGACCGCTGCCCAGCAGCGCCGCGCGCATGCGCGCGCCGACCTGCGCGAGGCCCGGTGAGACGCGATACGCGAGCGAACCCGCGTCGAACGCCACCATCTGCCCGCCGAGATTCTCGAAGCTCATCGCCGCCACGGCGTCAGCCCAGTCGAGCAGCCGGTGCGCGCGTTGCAGCGCGAGCGCCGCGAGCCCGGTCACGCACGGCGTGCCGTTCACGAGGCTCAAGCCTTCTTTCGCTTCGAGCGACAAGGGTTCGAGCCCCAGCCGGCGCAGCGCCTCGGCGCCGCTGATGCGCTCACCGCGCCAGTTCACGTGCCCCGCGCCGACGCACACGAGTGCGATATGCGCCATGTGGCTCAGATAGCCGACCGAACCGAGCGCGGGCACTTCGGGCAGGCAATCGGCCTGGAGCAGCGCGACGAGCCGCTCGACGAGTTCGACGCGCACGCCCGAATGCCCGTGCGCGTAATTGTTGATGGCTGCGGCCATGATCGCGCGCGTCTCCTGCGCGCCGAGCGACGCGCCGACGCCCACCGCGTGGCTCATCAAAATGTTGTGCGAAAGCGTGTGCTGTTCGGCCGGCGACACCACCACGTCGCACAACGCGCCGACCCCGGTGTTCACGCCGTAGGCGCGCATGCCGCGCGCGATGATCTGCTCAACGAGCGCGCGCGCGGCGCCAATGCGCTCGCGCGCTTGCGCGGAAAGCTCGAGCGGTGCGCCTGCCGCGACGGCGCAGACTTCGCGCCAGTCCAGCGGGTTTCCGGTACGGATGACGGTCATGATGAACCCCGACGATGGATCAATGTGCGTTGCGGTCCTGATGGCTCGACACGAACTGGCGGAAGCGCTCCGACTTCAGTTCGCCGAATACCTCCGCGGGCGTGCCGTCCGAATCGACCTGGCCCTGATCCAGGAACATCACGCGATTGGAAACGTGTTTCGCGAAGCCCATCTCGTGCGTGACGACGAGCATCGTGCGGCCCTCGTCGGCAAGTGTGCGCATGACGCGCAGCACTTCGCCCACGAGTTCGGGATCGAGCGCCGAAGTTGGCTCGTCGAACAGCATCACCTTCGGATGCATCGCGAGTGCGCGCGCGATTGCCACGCGCTGCTGCTGGCCGCCCGAGAGATGTGCGGGATAGTGGCCGCGCTTGTCGGCGAGGCCGACCTTCGCGAGCAGCGCCTCGGCTTCCTCGACCGCTTCGGCGCGGCTGCGCTTTTGCACGCGCATCGGGCCTTCGATCAGGTTCTCCAGCACCGTCATGTGCGACCACAGGTTGAAGTTCTGGAACACCATGCCGAGCTGCGAGCGCACGCGGTCCACCTGGCGGCGGTCGCCCGGTTGCAGCTTGCCGTCACGGCGGCGCTTCATCTTCAGCGCTTCGCCGGCAAGCGCGACGGTGCCGTCGTCGGGCATCTCAAGCAGGTTCAGGCAGCGCAGGAACGTGCTCTTGCCCGAGCCGCTCGCACCCAGGATCGAAATCACGTCGCCTTCGTGGGCGTCGAGCGAAATGCCCTTGAGCACATGATGGTCGCCGAACGACTTGTGGATGTTCCTCACGGACAGGGCGGCCGGTGCGACTGCGTTCATACGATTCTCCGGAAAGATGGGCCGATCAAGACGCGACGCGGCGGGTTTCGAGTTGCGTGGCGGGACGGCGCACGACGGTGGGCGCGGCGCGCAGATGGCGCGAGAGGCGACGCTCGACGAGGCCGATGAGGCGCACGACGAGGAAATTCAGGCATAGATAGATCAACGCGGCGCACGTGAACACCTCCGTCGTGCGATAGGTCTGCTGAATGATCTGTTGCGCGACGCCAGTCACTTCCCAGACGGTGACAAGGCTTGCGAGCGCCGTCGACTTGACGAGCAGCACGGCTTCAGTCGAATAGGCGGGCAGGCACTGCCGCAACGCGATGGGGCCGATCACGCGGCGCAGCAGCGCGAAGCCCGACAGGCCGATTGCATGACCCGCCTCGATCTGCCCGACCGGCACGGCCATCAGGCCGCCGCGGATGATCTCGGCGGTGTAGCCCGCCGTGCACAGCGCGAGCGAGAGCACGGCGCACACGTAGGGCTCGCGCAGCACGGGCCACAGGAAGCTTTCGCGGATCACGCCGAACTGTCCGAGCCCGTAGTAGACGAGAAACATCTGGATCAGCAGCGGCGAGCCGCGGAACACGAGAATATAGGCGCGCGCGAAGCGGTTAGGCAGCCAGTGCGGCGAGACTCGCATCGTGACGATCACGAGCGAAAGCAGGCCGCCGAGCACGAGCGAGGTGAAAAAGAGGCTCAGCGTGGTCGGCACGGCGGCAACGAGCTGGCGCGTCGTGTCGAGAAGAAAATCGAAATCGATATGCATGATGAGGCCGCCCTTGCGTCAGTTGCGCGCGAAGTTGCGCTTGAAGGAGCGGCCGACGATCGTCTCCGCCCGGCCGAACACACGGTTCGAAACGCCCGTCATCGCGAGATAGAGCGCTCCGCCAACGACGAAGAACAGGAAGTACTGGTGTGTCGATCCCGCCGCGACCTGGCTGGCACGCAGCAATTCGGCGAGACCGGTGACCGAGATCAGCGCCGAGTCCTTGAGGCTCAACTGCCACACATTGCCGATACCCGGCAGTGCGAATCGCAGCACCTGGGGAATAAGGATGCGGCGCGCCATGGTGAGCGTCGGCATGCCGATCGCGCGCGCGGCTTCGAGTTCGCCGCGCGAGACAGCTAGCACGGCGGCGCGATAGACCTCCGTCTGATATGCGCCGGAAATCATGCCCACCGCGAACGCGCCAATCACGAACGGCGGCACGCCGATGAAGCCGTCGGCACCGAACCACTGCCCGATCGAGGACACCAGCGTCGAGCCGCCAAAGTAGAACAGATAGATGACAAGCAGTTCCGGCACGCCGCGGAAGACGGTCGTGTAGAAGTCGCCGATCACGCGCGCCGTGCGAAAGCGCGAGAGCTTTGCCGCTGCGACGAGCGCGCCGAATACCGCGCCGATCGCGAGCGCCGCAAGCGTCAGCACCACCGTCATGAACGCACCGAGCAGGAGCAGGCCGCCCCAGCCATCGGTCCCGAAGCCGAGCATTTCGAAAAGAGCCATCACGCCACCTCAACCAAGCCTGCGAAACAAGCCGCGCGGCATCAGCCTTTCGAGCCGGATCAGGCCGAAGCGCGCGGTCACGTTGTGAGCGACGCTCAGGGCGTCACATCGGTCTTGAACCACTTCTCCGAAAGCTTCTTCACAGTCCCGTCGGTAATCGCCGACGTTATCGCCGCGTCGAACTTCGCCTTCAGGTCCGCGTCCTGCTTGCGGAACGCGAGGCCTTCGCCCGGCCCCCAGATCGGGCCGCCGATCTTCGGGCCGGCCGTCACCGTCGGCACCGTTTCCTTCTTGTCGGCATTTGCGGCGAAGTACGTCACATCGTCGAACGACGCGTCGATGCGGCCATTGGACAGATCGAGATCGCGTTCCGGCGAGGTCTTGTAGACGCGGATCGACGCGACATCCTTGAAGTTCTCGTTGATGAAGCGCGTATAGACCGTGCCCGACTGAATGCCGATGGTCTTGCCCTTGAGCGCCGTGCGCAGCGCCTGGACGGCGGGCGCGTTCGACTTGGCGTCGGTGTCGAGCTTCAGCGGCGCCGGGGTGTCGGTTGCCTTCGGCAGGATCTTCGTGTCGGTGACCGCGAAGGTCGCCGGCGTGGACGCATACGGCTTCGAGAAGGCAATGATCTTCTCGCGCTCTGGCGTGATCGAGATCGCATCCATCAGAACATCGAACTTTCCGGCTTGCAAGCCGGGAATCATGCCGTCCCAGTCCTGCGCCACGAGATTGCACTTGAGTTGCGCCCGCGCGCACAGGTTAGCGGCGAGTTCGGGTTCGAAGCCGCCCAGCTTGCCGCCCGGCAGCGTCATGTTCCAGGGCGCGTAGCCGCCTTCGAGGGCGATCGTCACTGTCGTCCAGTCCTTCGCCTCGGCGGTGTTGCCCGCAAGCGCCGCCGCTCCAAACGCGGCACCGATCAAACTCTTGACCAACCATCTGCACTTCGCCTGCATGTCCACACTCCTTGGATTGCCGAAAACTTCATTACGGTAGCGCGCCAATCGCGGTTTCGTCTTGTCTAGACAAGATGCGGGAAGTCGAATTTTGGCGCAAGCGCAATTTCTGAAAATGTCGTCGATTCAGGGTATCCACCAGGTCAGGGTCTCGGATCTGGCGCTTTACCCCGCCTGGCGGCGAACGCACAGTGGCAGTCACGGGTAATCGCATCAGCGACGATGCCGATGCAGTTCGTCGCTGGGCGATAGCCGGGGAAGGCCTTGTCTACAAGTCGCGACTGGACCTCATGGACGATCTGAAGGCAGGTCGACTGGTGGAGTTGTTTCCGCCGGCTGGCCAGTTACCCCTCGGGAGGCTCCCGCCACCGACAGCAATCCGCCAGGTGAACCAGCCGTTGGAATGACGACTTTGTGTGTTGCGCGAACGGCAACTCCCGGCCGAACTGCGCCTTCCGAGCCCCTACCGTTCGGCGTTGAGCAGCCGCATCATCATTCCCACGTTGCGCCGAGCGACATCCCGATAGCAGTTATTGAACAAGACATGCGTGCGCCCGACGTTCTTCGCTACTGCCTCGATTTCCGGCGCGAGCGCGCGCAGATCGTCCTCGGAGTACTCCTGGTTGAACCGGTCGGCGGCCGAGTCTGCGCCGCTCCAAGTCTCCCCGTTGCGGCCATGCAGCCGCACGATCGAGAGCTCCAGTACCCGGCATTGGACAAACGCTTGCCACCGTGATCGTGCTGGAGACGGGCACACGCCGCCTTCGTGCCGGAAGCCAGTTAGGCCGTAACCAGGTCAGCCCCAATCTTTGTCGCGGGATAGAAGTCAAGATCTGGAATGAAAGGAATTAATGGGGCACGCTTAATTCGCACCCTTTGTCTTATAACAGTTTCACGAATTGATTGAATTAAATGTCATTTCACTTATCCTGTTTCCATAGTCGCGCGATGGTCCAAACCAGCAGTCCTCTCGTCGGAGGTCACGGCCAATGAGTCCCGTCGTCGTCACCCTGCTCGTGCTGCTGGGCGTCGGGCTACTGCTCGCGCTCCGCCTCATGGGCATCTACAACGGGCTAGTGGTCGCCCGGAACCGCTTCGCGAACGCCTTCGCCCAAATCGACGTGCAGCTCAAACGCCGCTACGAACTGATTCCGAACCTGGTCGAAGCGGTCAAGGGCTACATGGGTCACGAAAGGGAGACGCTCGACGCCGTCATCAAGGCCCGCAACAGCGCGATGGCAGCCGAGCAGAAAGTCGCCGCCAACCCCAGCGACCCGGCGGCCATCAGGGGGTTTAACGAGGCCGAGGCCCAGCTCGGCGGCGTTCTGGGCCGGCTCTTTGCGCTATCCGAAGCGTACCCGGACCTCAAGGCCAACCAGAACATGCTCGCCCTGCAGGAGGAACTGAGCTCGACCGAGAACAAGATCGGCTTCGCCAGGCAAGCCTTCAACGACGCCGCCACCGACTACAACAACCGGCGCGAGGTCTTCCCAGCCGTCATGGTGGCCGCCATGTTTGGTTTCAAGGAAGCGTCACTGCTCGAAACCACAGAGGCCGAGCGCGCAGCGCCCAAGGTGTCGTTCCGGTAACCGGAACCGCCACGGCTCCGTGCGCTTCACGCTCTCAAAACCGCGCCGACCATGGCCACCAATTTCTTTCAGCAGCAGGATTCGGCACGGCGCAAGACCTTCCAGCTGGTGGTCTATTTCGTCCTCGCGATCCTGATTCTGATCGCCCTCGTGTACGGTCTGTTGGTGGCGTTCAGCATGTATGGCGCGCACGAGCCAGTGTCCTGGTGGCAACCTGACATGCTCCTGCTCGCGGCGCCGGCGGTGGGCATCCTGGTCGGCGGTGCCAGCGCGCTCAAGGTGGCCCAGCTCGCTTCCGGCGGGCAGGCGGTCGCCTTGATGTTGGGCGGTAAGGAGGTGCCCGGCACAACCACCGACGCGCGGCAGAAGCGGCTGCTCAACGTCGTCGAGGAGATGGCCCTCGCTGCGGGAGTGCCGGTGCCCCCCGTATATGTTCTGCCGGACACCGGCATCAATGCCTTCGCGGCCGGCTACGCCCCGGGCGATGCTGTGGTCGCCGTCTCCCAGGGCTGCCTCGACTACTTGACCCGTGACGAGCTGCAGGGCGTGGTGGCGCACGAGTTCAGCCACATCCTCAACGGCGACATGCGGCTCAACATCCGGCTGATCGGCCTGATCTTTGGGATCATGGCGTTGTCCATCATCGGCCGCAGCCTCATGTTCGCGTCCCGCGGACGCTCGTCGGGAAGACAGGATTCCCGCGGCGGCATGGTGCTACTGGGACTGGGCGTGTTTGTGCTGGGACTGGTGGGAGCGTTCTTCGGTCGGCTGATCATGGCAGCGGTGTCCCGGCAGCGCGAGTACCTGGCCGACGCTAGCGCCGTCCAATTCACGCGCAACCCCGACGGGATTGGCGGGGCGCTCAAGAAGATCGGCGGGCTGGCCGAGGGGTCGCGCATCGACACCCCCCGGGCCGCCGAGGCTGGTCACATGTTTTTCGCCAACGCTTTCGCCGGCGAGGGGCTCGCCGGACTGCTGGCCACCCACCCGCCCCTCGTCGAGCGCATCCGCCGGCTCCATCCCCAGTT
Organism: Paraburkholderia sp. Cpub6; assembly: GCF_014201065.1. Lineage (NCBI taxonomy): Bacteria > Pseudomonadati > Pseudomonadota > Betaproteobacteria > Burkholderiales > Burkholderiaceae > Paraburkholderia > Paraburkholderia sp. Cpub6. The sequence goes on along the minus strand of NZ_JACHDM010000013.1, from coordinate 61,455 downwards.
CGACGGCCAGTTCCCGGAAGTGCGACCGGTCGATGTCGATCGGGAACAACTCAAGGGCACCCGCCCCAGCCGCGTCCCGCCGTTCGCCGGGGTGCCCACGTTACCGGGGCTGCCGCAGGTGCCGGTGCCGGTATTGGGCTTCGCCGCCGATGCGGCGTCCCGCGTCGGCCACATTGATCCACAAGTGATTGACTACGCCCACGAGCTGCACGACAGCATGCCCGGGGTGCTCCGGGTCGCCGCACAGGAGCCGTTCAGTGCTCGCGCCCTGGTCTATGCTCTTCTCATGGACCCGCGGGCGGACCTGCGGGAACTCCAGCTGACCCAGCTGAAGGCCGACGCTGAGCCCCAGGACTTCGCGGAAGCCTTGCGGCTGGTTGTCCCTGTCCAGGTACTGCCGGACACGCATCGGTTGCCGCTGCTGGACCTGACCTTGCCAGCCCTGCGGCAGATGTCGCCGCGCCAGCACCGGGCTTTCCGCGCCCAGGTCGAGATGCTAGTGATCGCCGACCAGCGGCTGAGCCTGTTCGAGTACACGCTCCGCTGTGTGCTGCATCGCCATCTCGACGCCCAGTTCCTGCCGCAGCGTCAGACGCGTCCAATGCACAGTTCGCCGCAAAAACTGGCGCAGCCGGTGGCGACGGTGTTAGCGCTGTTGGCCTGGGAAGACCAGCCGGAACCCGACCAGGCCGCCCGGGCTTTCGATACCGGCATGCGCGGCTACATTGGCGGCGACCACACCCACCGCTTGCCGCCCCGCGAGAAATGCACCCTCGCAGGGTTCGACGCGGCCCTGCAAACGCTCGATCAATCCATCCCGGCCATCAAGCAGCGGATTGTCGCCGCCTGCGCGGGCTGCATCGTGGCGAACCAGCAGGTCACCGTCCGTGAAGCGGAGCTGCTCCGCGCCATTTGCGATACGCTCGACTGCCCGCTACCGCCGCTCGTCGCGAGCGAATCGGACAGACGATGAACGACATTGCATGCAGGGCTTTGTCGCGGCAAGAAACGCAGAACAACTGCAATCGCTATGCCGCTGGATCGAAGAACCGGGGGTTACACCCCCTGCTCCGGTTTTCTGATCGCGGATGACCCTGCCTGACCGGCGGCTGCGCCGGTGACCGACGCGGCCGTCGCGCTCGGCACGATGTGCAATTCACGAGTGCGCAACGGCAGCGAACATTGCGCGTCGGTCAGTGTTTGACGCACCCGACGCGCGAGTTCCCAGCGCATGGTCCAGAACATGTCCGTGTTCGACCAGACGCGGATATTCAGCACCGCCGTGCTGTCGTCGAAGCGGATGACCATCACCTGCGGCGCGGGATCGCGGAGCGCACGCGGGTCGGCGGCGGCGAGCGTGCGCAGCGCCTCAAGCGCGCGATCCACATCGTCACCGATCGAGATCTCCACTTCGAGATCGAGCCGGCGCATCGGATTACGGCTGAAGTTGCGAATCGAATTGCTCCACAACGCGCTGTTCGGCACGTATTCGCAGATGCCGTCGGGTTTGGTGAGACGCGTCGTGAACAGATTGACTTCGTCGACCGTGCCCGCGACACTGCCGGCTCCGCCCTCGATATAGTCGCCGACCTTGAACGGCCGCAACACTAGCAGCATGATGCCGGCCGCGATGTTCTGCATCGTGCCTTGCAGCGCGAGACCGACCGCAAGACCGGCTGCGCCAAGCACGGCAATGATGCTGGCCGTCTGGATGCCTAACTGCGACAGCGCACCGACGATCGCGACAATGCGAATGCCCCACAGGCCGATGTCGCAGAGGATCGGTCGCAGCGTGGCGTCCATGCGTGATTGACGCGCAAGAAGCCGGCTCAGCGACATCGAAGCGCGGCGCGCGACCCACCATCCGATCACCAGTATGCCCGCAGCGGCGCCTAGACGAATCGAGAACGCGGTGAGCATATCCAGCAAGAAAGCCCACCTGTCCGAACTGATTTCGACGAGAAGATTCTCCATGTGTCTTGACGATCCCTATATTGGACAGCGGGTAGATTGCCGCGCGCGCATCGACGGTATATGTGGACGAACTCGAGTGGCTTTCGGGGATTTAACCAGATAACTTCCGTTTTGGGCATTTTCAGCGGTTAAAGCTGCGTGTTTTTTCTGAGCCTGTTATCCAGATCGCTTCTGTCGTAACGGCAGCCGCCCGGGCTGGCGGCTGCCCGCCCCGAGTTCCGTGAACGGCCCCGCCGGCGTGACTTTGAGGAGACGGAAACGATGTCCTCACGCCCCGTTCGAGCTTCTCTGCAGGCGTTTCGATAACCACTCAAGATACCCACAGAAACTGGGCACAAGCCTGTGGACAACAGGCTCATGACTCGCTCAACTCATTGAGCGCATTGGTTTTCACTCACATGCTTCCGATAGGTCGGCTGCGTCGCGGCCACACGCGTGTCGGACGAGCCGCCGTCGCCGCAGCGGCGCTCTCGCTCACATTCATCGTGCGCGACGCGCTGCACGTACCGATTGAAGGATCGGTCGCGCTCTTTCTCGCTGGCGCGGCGCTGCACCTGTTCGCCACCACTTCGATGGGCATTTTCATGGCCACGCTCGAGCGCAGCATGCCGCAGTTCGCCCAGAACGTCATGCTCGCCGCGCCCACCACGCATTTCGTCGAGCTCGGCCAGGCCCTACTCTTTCGTGGCGTGGGCATCGCCGTGGTCTGGCAACCGTTCCGCTGGCTCGCGGAGATAAGAGGTCACGCAGCGCATGAATGAGCGCCTGCTACGCCGCGCCGAGGTCGAGCAGCGTATTGGCCTGACCGGATCGACGATCTATCTGAAGATCGCGCAAGGCAAGTTCCCCAAACCCATCAAGGTCGGCGTGGCGGCGGTGCGCTGGCGTGAAAGCGAGGTCAATCAATGGATCGCAGATTGTGCGGCAGGCACATTGCAGCACGACTCGGACGCAGGCAAGGCGCAGATAAAGCCGCCAAGGAAGGCGAAGCGCCAGCGATCCGAGACCTGATCGCAGGACATCCACCCGACCCGCATCGCGCGGGTCTTTTTTGCCTGCGCGCTGCGCTCGATCAGATCGCAGTCACAGTTCCGATGTTTGTTAAATCACGTCAAAGTATTGATAGTGCATAGCATCCCCGTTGCAAATGCTTACGTAGCCGGGTAAAAAAAATTGTCCGTTCGTAGCGCATACCTTATTAAAAATGAGGTCGTAACCATGCAGCGCTCATTAAACCATTCAAGGAACAATTCAAGATGCCAATTCCTGCACATATGTGGCTGAAAGATGATGGCGGCGCAGACATCAAAGGCTCGTCAACCGTTCAGGATCGCGAGGGAAGCATTGAAATTATCGGCTTCAGCCACGGCGTGAATCTGCCGGTCGATGCGGCTAACGGCAAGATCACCGGCGCGCGTGCGCACTCGCCGATTGCGTTCGAAAAGGAGTTCGATGCGGCGACGCCTTATCTTTACAAGGCCGTGGCGAAGGGGCAAACGCTGCAGTCCGCCGAGATCAAGTGGTATCGCATCAACAATGCAGGCAAAGAGGAAGTCTATTTCGTGATGACGATCGAAGGTGTGAAGGTGTGTGGCATCAACCCCGGCATGGCTAATACCAGGCTGGCGCAGGCATCCGCACTCAATCACGTTGAAGCGGTCTCCATGATGTACGACCGCATCACGTGGCATTACCTTGATGGCAATATCAAATACACCGATTCGTGGAATGAGCGCGGATAAGCGGGAGTGACAATGGCCTATCAGGGTAAATTTTTGGTGAATAACGAGCAGTTTTCACCGCTCACAATTTTCGGTGTCGGCACGTTCGACGCGTATTCTGGAAACGATCAATACCGCAATCGCGGTGGCTGCACGGCTGTGCCAAGTAACGGTCCGATCCCTGCCGGAAAATACTGGATCGTAGACCGGCCCACTGGCGGTATCGGGTCTCAAGCTTGGGCTTCGATAAAGGACACAGTTAATTCAGCGATTGGGAGTGCGGTACATCATCGCGAATGGTTCGCACTGTATCGGGATGATGGACTCGTTGACGACGTGACATGGATTGATGGTGTCAAGCGCGGACAATTCCGGTTGCATCCGGCAGGTGGCGAAGGTATTTCACTCGGCTGTATTACGCTTCCGAGCCGCACGGATTTTCTGAGAATCCGTAACGCGCTGCTGCACACCATCACCATTCCTGCCGGCAATTCGGGGCTTCGCGCCTACGGAACAATTGAGGTCATCGCGTATGGCAACACTTGTCCGTAGGCTGTTCAAGGTGGCGCTATTTGTCGGCCTGTTCTGCCTTTCCGTGCCCTACGTCCACACATACCCTATACCGATGCCGGAAAGGCAGGCGCTTGCGTGGTTACACGCTGCAAATCGGCTTGGCATTCGCGACCCGGATGATTTATACATCCCGGTCATGCTGCTGGCTGATCTGCTTGTGGCGACGCTTGCCTATGTGGTGATCATCAGGCTATGGCGGTACTGTCGCGGCAAAGAGCCACATTGAGAGAAGCATAGGGCGCGCGATTAACAGCTACCAGGCATCGAAGGCTAGACTCATAATCAATCAATATTTGCGAATGGAGTCAGCCATGAATGAGGTCCGGGCGATTTCGGTGTTCGTCCGTGCAGCAACGCTCGGCAGCTTCCGTCGGGCAGCCGCGGACCTGGGCATCTCGCCGCAGGCCGCGAGCCACGCGGTCATGCAGCTCGAAAAGTCGCTTGGCGTCCGGCTGTTTCATCGGACAACGCGAAAGTTGAGTCTGACCGAAGAGGGGCAAAGACTATTGCAAGGTGTCGAGCCAGCGCTCGCCATGTTGTCGTCCGCGATTGACGATGCTCGCCGTTCGGGAGAGGAAGTTGCGGGGCCCCTACGGATAAGCGCTCCGACGGCGCTCGGGCGAACGGCACTCTGGCCATCGATCCTTGAGTTTGCGGCGCTATACCCTGACGTGCAGATCGATATTCGCTTCGACGATCATTTCACGGACCTCGTCGGCGATCGCGCCGACGTCGGCTTCCGCGGCGGGTCCCCGCCTTCCGAGGGGGCGATTGCCAGGCGACTGCTACCGATTCAGTTGATCGTATGCGCGTCGCCAGCCTATCTCGAACGGTACGGCACGCCGAAAACCGTGGACGAGCTCGATGCGCATCGTTGTTCTGGATACCGGCGTGCGAACACGGGCAAGCAGGCGCCGTGGGAATTTATGGTGGGCGGGGAGATTGTGTATCGGGAGATGGCTGCTTCGGTCTGTTCGAACGATATCGACGCTGAAACCGAAGCGGTACTGGCCGGCGTGGCAATTGGGCAGCTTGGAAGCTTCTCGGCCGTCTCACACATCCGGGCTGGACGGCTCGTGCCTTTGCTCACTCAGCATTTGACCCAGCGCGAGTCGATTTACGTCTACTACCGTCGCCGGACGGAACAACCGCTCCGCGTGAGAACCTTCATCGACTTCATCGTTGCGCGCCTCGCGGACAACAGTCAATTTTTCCTCACAGCAGAGGAGTTGGTTACTTCGACGAGCAGAAGCGGCCGCGCCAGGAGCAGACGAAGTGCCGCGTAGGGGTGTCTGTTGCGGCAAGCGTAGCCAGCCGTGGTAAATCATGCGCCAAACGCAGACAAGGCTTCGTAGCGGGACAAGGGCGTGGCGAACGAGCCGTTTCCGCCTGTACATCAATGATCGTGTAACAATCCCTCCAACGACCGCGAGACGCCAGCGAGCGTCGAGCCGCCAGACGCGCACGTCAGCCCGGGAGCATCAGATGAAGCCCATACGTAATGCCGACTCTGCTTCAGGAGAGTGGTACATCGACACTGCATGCATCAATTGCGGTGCATCTCGTCACGTCGCGCCTGGGCTGATTGTCGAGCGCAACGACAAGAGTGTCTTCGTTCGGCAGCCGGCCACACCGGAAGAGCAGCTTGATGCCTGGCGTGCGGTGCTCGTATGCCCTACGGCGTCGGTACGCAGCGAAACGAAACAGCCTCGTCCGAACGCAGCGATCTTTCCGCAGCAGATCACATCGGGCGTGTGGCGCTGTGGATTCAACGCACGGTCGTCGTTTGGCGCACATTCTTATTTTGCCGCGCGTCCGGAAGGCAATCTGCTCATCGACTCCCCGCGCTATGCGGCGGAACTCGTGAAATGGTTTGACGGCGCTGGCGGTATTGCGCACATTCTGCTGTCGCATCGTGACGACGTCGCAGACGCGGACAAATACGCGCGTCAATTCGGCGCGCGCGTCTGGATTCACCGCGAGGACGTGTCGGCCGCCCCGTATGCGACGGATCTGCTCGACGACGGTTCAGCACTGAACATTGCGGCCGGCGTGCGCGCGATCCCTGTGCCCGGGCACACTCGGGGTAGCGTCGTGTACCAGCTCGATGATCGCGTGCTGTTCTCGGGGGATTCGCTTGCCTGGAGCCCACGCCAGCAGGACCTCGTCGCGTTCAGGGACGCGTGCTGGTACTCGTGGACAGCGCTCACCGAATCGCTCAGCAAGTTGGCCGCGTATCGCTTCGAATGGCTGCTTCCTGGTCACGGTTGGCACGCGCATTTGCAGGCTGCGGAAATGAATGCCCGCTTGCTCGCATTGGTTGCACGCATGCGAAAGGACTGAATTCGCTGTTTTTCGCTAAACGAAGTCGTCAACGATCTGGAGCGCGGGGTCGAATGACTCTTCCTGGGTCGCTTGCCGCCTCCAGAGTCCGCAAGAGCCGGGCTCTATAGCCGCTCGATCAGGCGTCGGTCTCCCTGCTCGCAGTATTCATGACACGCCGCACGTGCCGCGTTCGCTGCGCCGTGCACGAAAAGCGGCGCATCCGCGCGTCGGGACATCGACACCACGATGGACGGCGGCGAGGGCTGCAGCGGCAGTTCGACCACCTCGCCTCGCGCGATCAGATCATCGACGAACAGACGCGGAATTGCCGCCACGCCAAAGCCATCGCGCACGAGTTGCACGATCACCGAAATCGATGGCGAACCCGTAATGCGCGTATCCGCGAGCGGCACGCCGTTGGCGAGTGCGAGCTTGCTGACGATGTCCTCCAGCGCGCGATGAGGCGCCGTCCCGCGCCCGAATGTGAGGATCGGATGACGCAGCACGCGTTTCGCGAGTCCGCTGCGCGAAGGCGGTAGCAGCCCCGCGCGCGCGATCCAGTGCACCGGATAGTTCGCGAGCGCATCGCAGACGATCGATTCCTCGTCGCTGCCTTCCACGCGAACGATGAGATCGAGTTCGCCCGTCATCAGACGCCGCTGCAGCACCACGCTCACGTCCACCGCAAGCTCCACTTCGAGCTGCGGATAGTCCTTCGAGAGCCGCCGCAGATAGTCGGCAAGCCAGCTATGCACGACCGTCTCGATCACGCCGAGTCGCAACTTGCCGCGCATCGCGCCTTCATGTGACGCGGCGGCCTGCAACTGGCGCGTCGCCTCGACCACGGCCTTCGCGTAGCCGAGCAGATATTCGCCGTTCGGCGTGAGCCGAAATTCGCGGCTCTCGCGATCGACGAGCACGGTATGCAATTCGTCTTCCAGTGCCTTCAGGCGCTGCGAGATCGCCGCCGGCGTGGCGTGAAGCGCGGCCGCCGTCGTGCGGAAACTGCGCAGCTTGGCAAGCGTGACGAAGGTTTCGAGGAAGCGCGTATTCATCAGTCAAAGGTGGGCAATACAACGGGAGCAACCGCTCCAAAAATCTCAACGTGACTCGGGAAAACCCGCGATTCCGTTAAGAAATTCTATTCACCTGGCGCAAAGAAAACTAGCTGGCGTCAAATTTTCTTCTTTTCTATGCTTCGCCTGACGGTAGGCAAGACGCGTCGCCCACCGCAGACAATCCGATGCAACCGCCAGAGCACGCTAACACCATGACTCCATCCGAATTCCGCCAGGCCGTCCGTCACCGCGACTTCCGTGGCCCGACGGCCGGCCATTGCGGCGACTACGCGCAGGCCAATCTCGCGATCCTGCCCGCTGCGCACGCGCACGATTTCCTGCGCTTTTGCCATGCGAATCCGAAGCCATGTCCGCTGCTCGGCGTGGGCGAGCCTGGCGAGTTCCGCGTGCCGATGCTCGGGCGCGACATCGACATCCGCACCGACGTGCCCGCGTACAACGTCTATCGCGACGGCAACCTGAGCGAGCGCGTCGAATCGATCGAAGCGCTCTGGCAGGACGATTTCGTTGTATTTGCAATTGGCTGTTCGTTCTCGTTCGAGCACATGCTCGCGAAGGAAGGCATCGGCCTGCGCCACGTCGAAGAAGGCCGCAACGTGCCGATGTACCGCACCAGCATCCCCAACCAGCGGGCGGGCGTGTTCGGCGGCGAACTCGTCGTGTCGATGCGGCCGCTGCGCGGCGCCGACGCGATCCGTGCCGTGCAGATCACGAGCCGCTTTCCGGGCGTGCATGGCGCGCCCGTGCATATTGGCGATCCAGCGGAACTCGGCATCGTCGATCTCGCGCGCCCCGAGTTCGGCGACCCGGTGACGATCCGCGCGGGCGAACTGCCTGTCTACTGGGCTTGCGGCGTGACGCCGCAAACGGCACTGATGGCCGCGAAGCTGCCGCTCGCGGTTGCGCACGCGCCCGGCCACATGCTGATGACGGATATCACCAACGCGTCGCTGGCTATTTTCTGACCGTCCCGGCGGCGCGCGGCGCCGTCGTGCAACAAGCGATTCACAGCACCTTGAAGCCATCGGGCCGCGCGGCCCTGAGGGAATGACGCATCCCTACGTTCGTGCGTGGCTTCGATCGTTTCCCATGCGTCTATCCACAGGAGCAGCAGATGGACAGCAAGACACTCACGGCGAGCGTCGACGATGCCGCCGACATGAAGTCAGGAACGGGAAGCCCGCAGCTTTCCTGGTATGCCGAAGCCGGTCCGCACGCGCGTCGCGCGTTCTGGAGCTGCAAGGTCGGCTACATGCTCGACGGCATGGACACGCAGATGCTTTCCTTCGTCATCCCGACGCTCGTCGCTACCTGGGGCATCTCGCTCGCGGACGCCGGCTTCATCGGCACGTTGACGCTGCTGTCCTCTGCGCTCGGCGGCTGGATTGCCGGCATTCTTTCCGATCGCATCGGCCGTGTGCGCACGTTGCAGATCACCGTCTTGTGGTTCGCCGTGTTCACCGGCCTATGCGGCCTCGCGCAGAACTATGGCCAGTTGCTCGCGGCTCGCGCGTTGATGGGCTTCGGCTTCGGCGGCGAGTGGACGGCGGGCGCGGTGCTGATCGGCGAGGTGATCCGCGCGCGCGACCGCGGCAAGGCGGTCGGTCTCGTGCAGTCGGGCTGGGCGCTCGGCTGGGGCATGGCGGCCCTGCTCTACGCGGTGCTGTTCTCCGTGTTGGCGCCTGAAATCGCGTGGCGCGCATTGTTCCTGATCGGACTCGTGCCTGCCCTGCTCGTGCTCGCGATCCGCCGCTATGTGAAGGAACCTGAAGTATTCGAACAGGCCAGGGTTCAGCAGTACGACACTCAAGACACGCCGCGCTTCACTGAGATCTTCTCTCCCAGGCTGCTTTCGACGACGCTGCGCGCCGCACTGCTTACGACGGGCGCACAGGGCGGCTACTACGCGATCACGACGTGGCTGCCGACTTTCCTCAAGACCGAACGTCATCTCACGGTGATGGGCACGGGCGGCTATCTGGCGACGATCATCGTGGGCTCGTACGCGGGCTATCTGTGCAGCGCATGGCTCACGGACCGCATCGGCCGCAAGCCGAACTTCATTTTGTTCGCGCTGGGCTCCATGGCGATTGCCTTCGCGTATACCTCGTTGCCGCTCACGAATACATCGATGCTGTGGCTCGGCTTTCCGCTCGGCTTTTTCGCGTCGGGCATTTTTTCCGGCATGGGCGCGTTTCTCACCGAACTGTTTCCGACCCGTGTGCGCGGCTCGGGTCAGGGATTTTGCTACAACGTCGGCCGCGCGATCGGGGCGCTGTTTCCGGTGCTGATCGGCGTGCTGTCGAGCCGCTTCGGCCTGGGCACGAGCATCGGGATTTTCGCCGTGGCCGCGTATGGCGTACTGATCATCGCCGCGCTTACGCTGCCCGAGACGCGCGGTCGCGAACTCGAATCGGCCTGATTTTCATTTTGCGCACACCACTACCACTTTCGCATCACGACCACGACACCATGAAGCACGATCACGCCTCCGATGTTTGCACGCCGTCCCGCTGGCAGTTCTGGATCGACCGCGGCGGCACGTTCACCGATATCGTCGCGCGCCGCCCGGATGGCACGCTCACCACGCACAAGCTGCTTTCCGAACACCCGGAGCAGTATCGCGATGCGGCTGTCGCCGGGATTCGCCATGTGCTTGGCCTGCGAGCCGGAGAACCGATTACGTCGCGCGACGTCGAGATGGTCAAAATGGGCACGACGGTCGCGACCAACGCGCTGCTCGAACGCAAGGGCGAGCCCGTAGCGCTCGTCACTACACGCGGCTTCCGCGACGTGTTGCGGATCGCGTATCAGAACCGCCCCCGCCTGTTCGATCTCGACATCGCGTTGCCGGAAGCGCTCTATGAGAGCGTGGTGGAAATCGACGAACGCGTGAGCGCGCAAGGCGAAGTGGTCGCGACGCTCGATCACGCGGCAGCGGAGCGCGCACTGCGCGAGGTCTACCACAAGGGCATCCGCGCGCTCGCAATCGTGCTGATCCACGGTTATCGCCACACGTCGCATGAAAGCGAGCTTGCGGATCTGGCGCGCCGAATCGGCTTCACGCAGATCTCGGTTTCCCACGAAGTCTCGCCGCTGATGAAGATGGTCTCGCGCGGCGATACGACCGTGGTGGATGCCTATCTGTCGCCCATCCTGCGCCGATATGTGGATCAGGTCGCCAGCGAAATGCCGGGCGTGAACCTGCAGTTCATGCAAAGCAGCGGCGGACTGACACGCGCCGATGTATTTCAGGGCAAAGATGCGATTCTCTCCGGCCCGGCGGGCGGTATCGTCGGCATGGTGCGCGCGGCACAGGCAGCGGGCTTCGAGCGCGTGATCGGCTTCGACATGGGCGGCACGTCGACGGACGTCTCGCACTTCAACGGCGAGTTCGAGCGCGTATTCGAAACGCAGGTGGCAGGCGTGCGGATGCGCGCGCCGATGATGAGCATCCATACCGTGGCGGCAGGTGGCGGCTCGGTGCTCGGCTTCGACGGCGCCCGGCTGCGTGTCGGCCCCGACTCGGCGGGCGCCAATCCGGGTCCGGCGGCGTACCGGCGCGGCGGCCCGCTCGCGGTCACCGACTGCAACGTGATGCTCGGCAAGATTCAGCCCGACTATTTTCCGCGCGTCTTCGGTCCGAACGCGAACGAGTCGCTCGATCGCGAGGTCGTCGCTGAACGCTTTCGGGCACTCGCCGATGAAATCTTCGCGGCTACGGGTCAGCGTCGCACACCAGAAGAGCTCGCTGAAGGTTTCCTGGAGATCGCCATTGGCAGCATGGCTAACGCGATCAAGAAAATTTCAGTGCAACGCGGCCACGACGTCTCGCAGTATGTGCTGACGACTTTCGGCGGCGCGGGCGGCCAGCATGCGTGCGGTGTGGCCGACGCGCTCGGCATGACGCGGGTGTTCGCGCATCCGCTTGCCGGTGTGCTCTCCGCTTACGGCATGGGCCTCGCGGATCAGACGGCGATGCGCGAGCGAGCGCTCGAAATCCCGCTCGACGACTCATCGCTTGCGACGCTGGAAGCCGCGCTCGATGCGCTCGCGGCCGATGCAACCGGCGCACTGCTCGAACAGGGCGTGGACGCCGCGCGTATCACGACTGAGCGACGTGTCCATCTGCGCTATCAGGGCACCGATTCATCGCTCGCAGTGCCAGCGGGCAGCGTCGATGCGATGCGCGCCGCTTTCGAAGCTGCGTATCGTCAACGCTATGCGTTCCTGATGGCAGATACGCCGCTCATCGCGGAACTCGCTTGCGTCGAAACGATCGGCCATTCCGACGCGCCAGTCGATGCCGGCAGCCTGCCGCAGCGCGCGGCAGGCGACGCGCCCCATGCGCAGTCGGTTGTGCGCATGTATTCGAGCGGTAGCTGGCACGACGCATCGCTCTACCAGCGCGAAACGCTGTGCGCAGGCGACACGCTCGATGGCCCGGCGATCATCGCCGAAAAGAACGGCACGACCGTGGTCGAGCCGGGATGGCAGGCGGTGCTGACCGTTCAAGGCAACGTGGTGATGACCCGCGTGCAACCGCTGCCCACGCGCCGCTCGATCGGCACCGAGGCCGACCCCGTGCGCCTCGAAATATTCAATAATCTGTTCATGTCGATTGCCGAGCAGATGGGATTGCGTCTGCAAAACACGGCGTATTCGGTGAACATCAAGGAGCGCCTCGACTTCTCGTGCGCGATCTTCGATGCTGCGGGCAATCTGATTGCGAACGCGCCGCACATGCCCGTGCATCTGGGATCGATGGGCGAGAGCATCAAGACCGTCATCGAGCGAAATCGCGGCGCGATGCGCGACGGCGATGTGTTCATGCTCAACGACCCGTACCACGGCGGCACACATTTGCCCGACGTGACCGTCATCACGCCCGTGTTCGCAGACGGTTCGGCCGAGCCGCTCTTCTACGTCGGCTCGCGCGGCCACCATGCGGATATCGGCGGAATCACACCCGGTTCGATGCCAGCCGCTTCGTCGCATATCGAAGAAGAAGGCGTATTGGTCGATAACTGGCAGCTTGTTTCAGCGGGCGTGCTGCGCGACGCCGAAACACGCGCGCTGCTCGCATCGGGCCGCTATCCGGCACGCAACGTCGCACAGAACATGGCCGATCTGCGCGCGCAGATCGCAGCGAACCAGAAGGGCGTGGACGAGCTGCGCCGCATGGTCGCGCAATTCGGCCGCGACGTGGTCCTCGCCTTCATGCAGCACGTGCAGGACAATGCCGAAGAAGCGGTGCGCCGCGTAATCGGCGCCCTCAAGGACGGCGCGTACCGTTATGAACTCGATAACGGCGCGGTGATCGACGTCGCGATTCGCGTCGATGCTGCGACGCGCAGCGCGACCGTGGACTTCAGCGGAACGTCCGTGCAACTGCCGAACAACTTCAACGCGCCGAAGGCGGTCTGCATGGCAGCCGTGCTGTACGTGTTCCGCACGCTCGTCGGCGACGACATCCCGCTCAACGCGGGTTGCCTGAAGCCCCTCTCGGTGATCGTCCCGGACGGCTCGATGCTCAATCCGGTTTATCCGGCAGCGGTGGTCTCGGGCAACGTGGAGACATCGTCCGCGATTACGAATGCGCTCTATGGTGCGCTGGGCATCGTCGCGTCCAGTCAGGGCACGATGAACAACTTCACGTTCGGCGACGCGCGCTACCAGTACTACGAGACGATCGCAGGCGGCAGCGGCGCGGGCGATGGCTTCTGCGGCGTCGACGCGGTACAGACGCACATGACCAACTCGCGCCTGACCGATCCCGAAGTGCTCGAATGGCGCTATCCCGTGCGGCTCGAGTCGCACCTGATCCGCGCGGAGTCGGGCGGCGCGGGCCGCTGGCGCGGCGGTAACGGCGCGATCCGGCGCATCCGCTTTCTCGCGCCGATGACCGCGTCGATTCTCTCGAACAACCGCATTCACGCGCCTTTCGGCGCGGCAGGTGGACGCGCGGGAAGGCGGGGCAGCAATCGCGTCGAGCGCGCGGACGGCGAGATCGTCGCATTGGGCCATATCGCGAGCGTCGAGATGGCCGCGGGCGACGTGTTCGTGGTGGAAACGCCGGGTGGCGGGGGTTTCGGGGAAGCGTAACGCTTCATGGACTGCGGATGTTCAATGCCAGACAGCGGCGTCGGCTCGCGTCTCACTCGAACCGGCGCCATGTTTTTACGCCATCACGCGTCGACGATCACTTCGAAACCGCCATAGATTAGCCGCTGACCGTCAAAAGGCATTGGATCTTTTCCCGGTTGCAGCCGTTGGTCAGCCATCACCGCTTTCATCCCTTCGTCTCGCGACTGACGCGACGGCCAGACAACCCAGGAGAACACCACCGTCTCATCATCCTTGCGCTTGATCGCCATTGGGAACGACGTTACCTTGCCCTCTGGCACGTCATCTCCCCAGCACTCGACCACCTTCAACGCACCGTACTCCTTGAAGACGGCCGCCGCTCTTTCGGCGAACTGCCTGTAAATTTCGCGGTTGGCCGTAGGTACGGGGACAACAAATCCATCGATGTAATTCATTTGCAATCTCCTTGTTTACACACGCACAGTAGGCGCCGGTTGGCAGCGCATCGCAACACGGCCGCCCATACGCACGACGAGCGGGGAGTCAAAAAATCGACAATAGTCGCGTCCCTTTGCTCTGATAGCCTGCGGCTCTTCGAGGCATGGCGGCGGCCTGCTTGCTTAAGCGGTTGCCCGATGCCGAGCAGGTTGCCCACGCTATCTTGGAACCAGGCAGCTCTTTCGCCTACCCCACTGCAACGCGTCCAGCTCACCTCCATCGGCCCTCGCTTCATCTGAATGCGCTGCCCGATTCTGGCGAAGCAACGAAATGCCCCGGCGTCACGCCGACCGCGCGCCGAAAGTGTCGGCCAAGGTGACTTTGATCGAAAAATCCGACTTCGGCAGCGACCTCACAGGGCGGGACGCCGTCACGCAATAGCCGTTTAGCGTGCTGAATTCGCACCAGACACACATAGCGATGAGGCGAAATACCCACCTCTTTGCGAAACAGGGTGGCGAAGCGCGAAACACTCAACCCGGCGGTGGCGGCAAGCGTCGCGAGGCTGACGGGCTGCGCGAACGAACTCTCGATAAAAGCCACGGCCCGCCTGATCGCGCGCGACATCGCCACGGTCCTATCGCCTGCGTAGTCGTAGAAGACTCCGGTCATGTTCTATCCCCTCGCGCTACGTTTTCGTAGCGGCATCAGACCCGCACCGTGCCGGACTGCGCGAGCACGCTCGCCGCAGCAGCACCGTCGGGCGGCCCGCTCTGGTATCGCTCCAGTTCCGCTTCGCTGCGATGGCACAGCACCTGCGCGCCGCTCGCGAGCGTGCGCACGCTCGGCGACGTGCGATTGCAGACACCGTCGATGCGCATTGAGCATCGCGCGAGAAATGTGCAAAGCTCCGGCTCATGAGTCGACTCACCGATCGGCGGCAACGTCTGATGACAACGCTCGCCCGCTTCTTCGAGCCAGCCGGCGCGAAGCTCCGGCGCCGACGACACGAGCAGATGCGAATACGGGTGATATGGCGGCGCCGACAACGCGTCGCGGTTGCCCGTCTCGACGCGGTGCCCCGCGTACAGCACGACGATGTCGTCGCTGATCGCACGCACCTTGGCGATGTCGTGCGTGATGAACAGATATGACACGCCGAGCTTCTTTTGCAGATCGCGCAACAGCTCGAGAATCGCAGCGCCGACCACCGTATCGAGCGCGGACGTGACTTCGTCGCACAGGATCAACTTGGGTTCGGCGGCCAGCGCCCGCGCGAGATTCACGCGCTGTTTCTGCCCGCCCGACAGCTCTCCGGTGCGCCGCTGCGCCAGCTCGGCAGGCAGGCGCACCAGGCCGAGCAGTTCGGCGACGCGGCGCCGCGCGGCCTCGCCCTTCATGCCGTGATAGAACTTCAGTGGACGCGCCAGCGTGCGCTCGACGGTGTGCGTCGGATTAAGCGCGGTGTCGGCGTTCTGGAACACGATCTGGATACAGCGAAACTGTTCGCGGCTGCGGCGGCTGAGGTTGGCGGCGAGCGGCTCACCGTCGAGCAGCAGATTGCCGCGCGCCATCGGCACGAGCCCGGCGATCACCTTCGCGAGCGTCGTCTTGCCCGAACCGGATTCGCCGATCACGCCTACCGTCTGACCACGATCGATCACGAGGTCCACGTCGCGCAGAATGACCTTGTGCGGCCAGCCCTTCGCGTCGGTGCGGCCGTAGCCGGCCGTCAGACCGCGCAGTTCGAGCAGCGGCGTGTTCGGCTGGGCTGCGTCGGGAGCCGCCGAGGTGCAGGCAGCCGGGGCGACGGGCGTCACGGCAGCAATCAGGCTTTGCGTATACGGGTGCGCCGGCGCATGCAGAATCTGTTCAGTGCGGCCCGTTTCGCGGATTTCACCATTGCTTAGCACGACGATGCGATCCGCCATCTGCGCGACCACCGCCAGATCGTGCGATACGTAGACGGCCGTCATTCCGCATTGGCGGATCACGCTGCGAAACGCTTGTAGCACGTCGATCTGCGTGGTGACGTCGAGCGCCGTGGTCGGTTCATCGAGGATCACGAGTTCGGGGTCGGTGATCAGCGCCATCGCCGCCATCAGCCGCTGCAACTGGCCGCCCGACACCTGGTGCGGGTAGCGCCGGCCGATCGTCTCCGGCTCCGGCAGCGCGAGCGCGCGGAACAGTTCGACCGCTTTGGCCCGCGCGGCGCGCTTGCTGAGCGTGCCGTGAATCAGCGC
Source organism: Paraburkholderia sp. Cpub6 (assembly GCF_014201065.1). Taxonomy (NCBI): domain Bacteria; kingdom Pseudomonadati; phylum Pseudomonadota; class Betaproteobacteria; order Burkholderiales; family Burkholderiaceae; genus Paraburkholderia; species Paraburkholderia sp. Cpub6. Next base: position 45,015 of record NZ_JACHDM010000013.1, on the reverse strand, counting down.
GCTTTCGATCACCTGGTCCATGATCGCGCGCGCCGGGTTGAACGCAGCGGCCGCGCTTTGCGCGATGTAGGCAACCTTGCGGCCACGCAATCCCGCGAGCGCTTTCGGCGAGAGCCCGAGCACGTCGGTGTCGCCCACCCGGATCGCGCCGCCCGCGATGCGGCAGCCGCTGCGTGCATGGCCCATCAGCGACAGTGCGATCGTGGTCTTGCCCGAGCCCGATTCGCCGATCAATGCGAGCACCTCGCCGCGCGCAATTTCGAAGTCGATGTCATGCACGATCGTCGTATCCGGCTCGCCGGGCCGGCTTCCGACCACGCGCAGGCCCCGTACCTCGACCAGATTCGACGGGGGTAGCGGCGCGGTCCTCGAGATGGCCTCAAAGGCCGCGTGAGCACGTCTGAAAAAGGGTGCCTTCATCAGTGACCTCCATCGGCATCAGGCATGCCCTTGCGGCGGCCATGATGCGGCAGTCCGTCGATCAGCAGGTTCACGCCGACCGTGAGGATCGCGATTGCGATCGCGGGCAGGATCACGACCGGCACGCCTTCACCGAGGCCGGCGATGTTCTCGCGTACCAGCGAACCGAGATCGGCATACGGCGGCTGCACGCCGAGACCGAGAAAGCTCAGGCTGCTCAATAGCAGCACGACGAAAGTGAAGCGCAGTCCGGTGTCGGCGAGGATCGGATGAATCATGTTCGGCAGCATCTCGAGGCACGCGATGTAGAGCGCGCTTTCGCCGCGCGCCCGCGCGACCTGCACGTATTCGAGCGTGCCGATATTGACCGCCAGCGAGCGGGCGATCCGGTACGAGCCCGGCATATAGCTGATCGCCGCGGTCACGATCAGCAACGGCAGTGACGAGCCGAACGCGGCGACGATCATCAGCGCGAACATCTTCGACGGGATCGACGTCACCGCATCGAGCAGCCGGCTCATGGTTTCGTCGATCCCGCGGCCGGCCACGGCCGCGAGCAGTCCCAGCATGGTCCCCGTGAGCGCCGCGAGCAGCGCCGCCGCCAGCGCGAGCACGACCGTCAGGCGCATCCCGTAGATGATGCGGGTCAACATGTCGCGACCCAGGTAGTCGGAGCCGAGCGGCAGCTTCGCGCTGAAGCCCGCGAATACGTCAGGCGTGACGATCGCGCCGACCGAATGCGGCGCGAGCCACGATGCGAACGCCGCGACGAACAACGCGCAACTGACCATCGCCAGGCCGATCCAGCCGCCAGTCGACAGGTTCATGCGTTGCGCGAGGCTGCGACGGCGCACCGGTCGAGGCGCCGGGCCTCCGCCGCCGCCCCAGGACCGCGCGGGATCGGCGCCCTGCGGAATCATGCTGCTGCGTTGCACCGGTTCGAGCGCACCGAGCCGGTGAGGCGCATCGGAAGAAGGTCGAAGAATCGTCATGTCCGCAGCCTCGGGTTCGAGATGATGGCGCACAGGTCGGCTAGCAGCACGAGCAGCAGATAGCCGAGGCAGAACAGCAGCGTGCAGGCCTGTACGAGCGGGAAGTCGCGGTTGCTCACCGCGTCGACCATCAGGCTGGCGAGGCCCGGGTAGTTGAAGATGGTCTCGACGACGATCACGCCGCCAAGCAGATAAGACAGGCTCAGCGCGATTGCATTGGCGATCGGGCCGATCGCATTCGGGAGTGCGTGGCGCAGTACGATGCGGGCGGGGCTCGCGCCCTTGAGCATCGCCATTTCCACATACGAAGAACTGAGTTGCTCGATCACCGCGGCGCGTGTCATGCGGGCCATCTGCGCGATCACGACCGCGCACAGCGTGACGACCGGCATCGCATACGCGCGCAGAAAGTCGTGCAGGCTCTCGATCTCACCGCTGTACGACAGCGCTGACAGCCAGTGCAGCTTGACGGCCAGCACCAGCACCGCCAGCGTCGCGATCAGGAACTCGGGCGTGGCGACCAGCGACAGCGTACCGAGGCTCACGATCCGATCGATCAGCGAGTCGCGCTTGACTGCCGCGAGAATGCCCGCCGACACCGCGATCGGCACCGACACCCCGGTGGTGATCGCCGCGAGGGTCAGCGACTTCGGCAGGCGCCCTTCGATCATTTCGGACACCGGCAGATTGCTCGACAGCGACACGCCAAAGTTCGCGTGCAGCAGACCGACGAGCCAATGGAAGTACCGCAGGTATGCCGGCTGGTCGAGGCCGAACTGCAGCCGCAGCGCCGCGACCGTATCCGCCGTCGCCGACTGGCCGAGTGCGGCCTGCGCGGCATCGCCCGGCAACAGGTTGGTGATCACGAAGATGATGATCGAGACAATCAGCAGCGTCAGCGCAGTGACGGCGACGCGCCGGCCGATCAACTGGGCGATATTCCCGTTCATGGGCATGAGCTCCTCGGTTAGGCTGCGCGACACGGCGAGTCATACATGAGCCGTGCCGCTCGGGCGCGCTGCGGCTGCCTGCCGCGAGCGGCGCGGCGGGGGCCACCCGCCGCGTCCGGGCGCTTCAGCGGGTCACGCGTTCCACCACACGTACTCGGCGAAGTTGAAGCCCATCATCGCGCCGGTAGGCACGGGCTGGAGCCCTTGCAAGTGCTTGTCGTTCGCATCGAGCAGGCTCAGGAAGGTCGGGATGCCAATGCCGCCCTGCTCCGATACCAGCACCTGCATGTCGCCGTACATCTGCTTGCGTTTCGCATCGTCGGTTTCCGAGCGCGCCGCGGCCAGCAACTGGTCGAACTTCGGGTTGTTCCAGCCCGACTCGTTCCACGGGGCGTCGGACTTGAAGAACTGTGTGAACAGCACATCGGCGCTCGAGCGCGGATTGATGTTGCCGAACCCGAGCGGATGCTTCATCCAGTGCGTCGACCAGTAACCATCCGCCGGCACGCGGTTGATGTCCAGGTTCACGCCGATCTTCGCGGCGGACTGCTGCAGCAGCACGCCCATCTCGATCGAGCCGTTCGCATCGGTGGTCGCATAGATCGGCGGCAGCGTCGTACCGATTGCTCCGGCTTTCTGGAAGTGGAACTTCGCCTTGTCCGGATCGTGCGGGCGCTGCGGCAGCGACGCATTGAAGTAGCGGTGTCCGGGCGGAATCGGCTGATCGTTGCCGATCACCGCATAACCGCGAAATACCGCCGAGCGGATCTGGTCACGGTCGAACAGATACTTCATGCCCTGCACGAAATCGGGGTTGCCCGTCAGCGGGTTGTCGCGGCGCATGATCAGATCGGTATAAAGGCCCGACCTGGTCTCGCGCACCTCGTAGCCCGGCGTCGCGGCAATGCGCTGCGTCGCGCGCGGATCGACGGAATTGATCAGGTGAACATCGCCGGACAGCAGCGCATTCACCCGTGCCGCGTTATCGCCGATACCGATCAGCTCGATCTGGTCGAGGTAAGGGCCGCCGCCGGTCTTCCAGAAACTGTCGTTACGGATCCCGACGGTCGAAACGCCGGGCTTGAACGTCTTCAGCTTGTACGGGCCGGTGCCGACGGCCGTCGTGAAGTCCGTCGTGCCGTCCTTGATGATCACGAATTGCGGCGTGGCAAGAATCACGGGCAGGTCCGCGTTGGCGGACGCGAGCGTCAGCGTGACTTCATTGGGACCGGTCTGCTTCGCCTCCACGAACTGATCGGCCAGCGTCTTCACCTTCGACGCCGTTGCCGGATTCTTGTGACGCATCAGCGAGTAGACGACATCGGCGGGCGCGAGTGGCTTGCCGTCGTGGAACGTTACGCCTTTGCGCAGTTTGATCACCCACACTTTCGCGTCGCTGGTGTCGATCGATTCGGCGAGATTCATCCTCGGCGTCAGCGACGAATCGAGCTGCGTCAGGCTGCTATAGAACATGAAGAAGCGGATGTAATCGGAGCCCGCCGAACCCTTGGCCGGGTCGAGCGTATCCGCGGTCGAGGATGCGTCGTAGGCCACCCGGATCTTGCCGCCTTTCTTCGGCGTGGGTGCCGCGAATGCCGGGCGAGCCCCCGCCAGCAGACCTCCCGCGCCGGTGGCAAGGATGCCGCCGGCGGCCAGCAAACGCATCATGTCACGGCGGCTGAAGCCGCCCGTTTTGATTGGGTCGTCGTACATGCAACTGCTCCTCACTCGTGATTGAACGCGGGGTATCCAGCATTGGTGTTCGACGCCGCTCCGCGTGCTGGTCGCGGCGCGGTGGCATTGCATGAATCGATTTAAGCACTGCAAAAAATGGCGTTGATCGCGTATCGGTGGATTCGACCATTCGAAAACATGGTTTTGAGTGGTCAAAACAGCATGATTTGCCGCTCCTGGCATTGACCCTGATGTTCTGGACAGGACGCCCCCCCACGATGAGAAGTTCGTACTAGTCAATCACCGGGCAACGTGCAACAGTCGCGGCACGGCCGACTATTCACGGAGCGCCCCGTGTCCGATCCAACGCCTCACGCACGTTTCACCTACAGACGCCTGACAGCCGACGACATCCCTGCCGCTCAACGCCTGTCCGCCGCGATCGGCTGGCCGCATCGCCGTGAAGATTGGCGGTTCTCGGCGCGCACCGGGATCGGCTTCGTCGCCGAGACGGCGGGCGCGCTGGTCGGCACCGTGGTCTGCTGGAAGTTCGGCGCGGATCAGGCGACGCTGGGCATGCTGATCGTCGCGCCGGAGCATCGCGGCGTGGGTATCGGCCGCACGTTGCTCGCGCACGCGCTCGACGAGCTTGGCAAGCGTGACATCACGCTCTATGCGACCGAGGCTGGCCAGCCGTTGTGCGACGCGCTCGGCTTCGAGCGCTGCGGCGCGCTCGACCAGATGCAGGGTGCGGCGTTCCGGCCGCCGCTCGTTGCGCTGCCCGCCAACGAGCGGCTGCGCCCGCTCGGGGCGAGCGACACGCAGCAACTCGTCGCGCTCGAATCACGCGCTAGCGGCCTCGATCGCAGCCACGTACTGCCGCCGCTGCTCGATCTGGCCGACGGTATCGCACTCGATCGCGACGGCGAACTACTCGGCTTCTCGCTGTTCCGCCGCTTCGGACGCGGCTTCGTGATCGGCCCCGTCGTCGCCAGCGCGTTTCCCGACGCCGTGCGGGCCAAGGCGCTGATCAGCCATTGGCTCGCGCTGAACGAAGGCGCGCTGGTGCGCATCGACGTGCCGCACGGACACGGCCTGCGCGAGTGGCTAACCGGCCTCGGTCTCGCACGCTCGGAGACGGTCGTGAAGATGCGCCGGCTTGCATCCGCGCCAGCCGATGGCGAGTCGAGCCGCGCCGACCCAAGGCTGCATCAGTATGCGGTGATCGCGCAGTCGCTCACCTGAGCCAGGTGAAGCCACGCTGAACCTGAACCCGCTGCACCGCGGCGCATCTCTCTTCCACACGCAAACACGGCCGCTCATGCACGGCAGCGTTGGGGTTCGCCCTGCTATTAGGCATGCCCAGCAGAAAATGCTGTCTGCGGGGTGAAAAACGCTGCGTCGACGCTCTTTAGGCTTTTTTTTGGCTGAACGGCACGCATACGGCTGTCGCTACTATCGAGGGGTGACTCTTACCTGATCGCCACGTGCGGGGAACCACCATCATGTCAAACTCATCGCTGATCGACGCCGACCGCAAGCACCTGATTCACCCGGTCATCAACTATCGCGCACACGAAGCGCGCGGCACCACCGTACTCGAATCCGGCCACGGCGCGTATCTGCGCGATATCGACGGCAACGAACTGCTCGACGCATTTGCGGGCCTGTGGTGCGTGAACGTGGGTTACGGCCAGCAGAGCATCGTCGAAGCGGCGACGCGCCAGATGACCAAGCTGCCCTACGCGACCACCTACTTCCACTTCTCGTCGGAACCCGCGATCGAACTCGCCGAAAAACTGGTGTTGCTTGCGCCCGCTTCGCTGCAGCACGTCTATTTCACGCTCGGCGGCTCCGATGCGATCGACTCCGCGATACGCTTCATCACGCATTACTTCAATGCAACGGGGCGCCCGGCGAAAAAGCAGATGATCGCGCTCGAACGCGGCTATCACGGATCGTCGTCGGTCGGCGCGGGGCTCACTGCGCTGCCCGCGTTCCACCGCAACTTCGACCTGCCGCTGCCGCACCAGCACCATCTGCCGTCGCCGTATGCGTACCGTCAGCCGCAAGGCAGTGACGCGCAAGCGCTGATCGCCGCATCCGTCGCCGCGCTCGAAGCGAAAGTCGCGTCACTCGGGGCGGAGAACGTCGCCGCGTTCTTCTGCGAGCCGATCCAGGGTTCGGGCGGCGTGATCGTGCCGCCGGTCGGCTGGTTAAAGGCGATGCGCGACGCGTGCCGCCGCCTCGACATCCTGTTCGTCGCCGACGAGGTCATCACGGGCTTCGGTCGTACCGGCCCGCTCTTCGCGTGCGAGGCCGAACAGGTCGAGCCGGATCTGATGACGGTGGCGAAGGGGCTGACCTCCGGTTATGCGCCGATGGGCGCGGTGCTGATGTCCGACGAAATCTACCAGGGCATTGCAGGCGATGCGCGCGATACCGCGGTCGTCGGTCACGGTCAGACCTACTCCGCACATCCGGTAAGCGCCGCCATCGGGCTCGAAGTACTGCGTCTCTATCAGGAGGGCGGTCTGCTCGCGAACGGCATCGCGCAGGCACCGCGCTTTGCCGCCGGGCTCGACGCGCTGCTCGCTCACCCGCTGGTGGGCGACTCGCGTCATCGCGGGCTGCTCGGCGCGCTGGAACTGGTCGCGGACAAGAACTCGCGGGCACGCTTCGATCCGTCGCTGAAGCTGCCGGACCGGATCACGGCCGCAGCCTACCGCAACCGCCTCGTGTTCCGCGCATTCGGCGACAGCATTCTCGGTTTCGCGCCCGCGCTGTGCTTCGGCGAGGCCGAGTTCGAACAACTGTTCGGCCGTCTGCGGCGCACGCTCGACGAGGTGCTCGAGCAGGCGGAGGTGCGTGCCGCATTGCGCGGCGCGAGCCGCGCGGCCGCCTGAGCGCGTGATAACATCGGCCTGCGCGTTGCTTGACCAAGGCGAAGCGCAACGAAGCGAAAAGCAGAACCTTCGACGGGCAGACCGATACATGACGACAAGCGGCGACACGAAGCTGGACCGGATCGACCTGCGTATTCTTTCGCAACTCCAGAAGAAAGGCCGTATCACGAACGTCGAGCTTGCGGACGCCGTGGGGCTCTCGCCGAGCCCCTGTCTGATTCGCGTGAAAAGGCTTGAAAAAGCCGGCTATATCGTCGGCTACGGCGCACATATCCAGCTGCAGAAACTCGGTGACGTGCAGATCGTGTTCACCGAGGTCACGCTCGCCGACCATCGTCGCGAAGACTTCGCCAAGTTCGAGGCGGCGATCCGCCCTGTGGACGAGATCATTGAATGCCATCTGGCGAGCGGCGGCTACGATTACCTGCTGAAGTTCGTCACGCGCAGCGTCAATCATTATCAGAGCGTGATCGAAGGGCTGCTGGAGCGCGACATCGGCATCGAGAAGTATTTCAGCTACGTCATCATCAAGACGCCATTCGTGAAATCCGAATACCCGCTGGAAACGCTCTTCTCGCAGCAGCATCAATGAAGCGGTGATGGTTTCGGCTGCGCGCGCCGGCCCGATCGGGTCGAATGCGTTCGAGGCCACCGGCGCGACGCCGGTGGCCTGTCGACTTGCAATCAACCATTCGCGCTCAGCCATTCCCCCGGCGTTCTGCCAAGCACACGTTTGAAGTGCCGGCATAGATGGCTTTGATCGAAGAAGCCCACCTCGGTCGCGACGATCGACGGCGGCAAGCCTCGTCGCAACAGGCACTGCGCATGCCGTACGCGCACCAGCCGCACATATTGCTGCGGCGACACGCCAATCTCCGCGCTGAAGCGCACCGCAAACCTCGAAATACTCAACTGCGCGACGGCAGCCAGTTCGGACAGGCTGATTGGCTCGGCGAAACAGGCATCGATGAAGTCGAGCGCACGCTGCACGGCGCGGCTCACGCGATTCGGCGCGCGCGTCGGATGACGGCTCGCGCCCGCAAGCTCAGGCGCGGATGATGATGAGGTTGGGCTCAGGCTCAGCATCGACGCTCCGCTCACGCAACGCGCGACGTGGGCGGCACTGTCGGTGCCGTCTCCCGACCGGTCGCGAAGCGGCGGATGTCGAACGGCTCGAGCGGCGTGCTGGTGGCGCCGGTGTCGATCAGTTCGGCCATCGTGTCGCCTACGCCCGGACCAAGCTGAAAACCGTGGCCGCAAAAACCGAACGCATAGAACAGTCCGCTGGTCGTCCCGCTTGCGCCCATGATCGGTTTGTCATCGGGCATATAGCCCTCCACGCCGCTCCACACCCGGATGATGCTCAGCTTGCGCAGCATCGGCGCGACCCGCTGCAGCTGTCTGAACTGCAGCAACGTGCTTGTGGGGAGAACCTTCGCGCGACGCTCGTCGAGATACGCTGGCGCACGCGCGCAGCCGCCGATCACGATATTGCCGCGCGCGACCTGGCGGAAATACACCACCTCTTCGATCTGCGGCGACGACACGCCGACCACCGGCTGGATCGCATACGGCACGGGTTCGGTAACGGCCATCTGTGGACCGTTGACGGCGATCGGCACCGCTTCGCCAAATTGCTCCGACAGCAGGTTGCCCCACGCACCCGCCGTGATCAGCAGCACGGGCGCATGAAACGTGCGGCCGTCGGCGCTCGTCGCGCGAAACTCGGCGCCCTCTTTTTCCACCGTCACGACATCGCAGTTTTCGACGATCCGCGCACCGAGCCGAGCAGCGGCGCGGGCGAACGCGGGCGCCGCGAGGCGCGGATTCGCGTGCCCGTCCATCTGCGAATAGGAGCCCGCCAGCACCTCCGCACCGAGAAACGGAAACCGCGCGCGCAGCGCGTCGCCGCGCAACAGGTCGAGCTTGAGACCGTAGTGCGCGGCCTCCTTCGCATAGGTTTCGAACTGGTCGGCCTGCTCTTCGCGATAACAGACGCGGACATGGCCCGACATCAGAAACTCGGCGTCGTGCTGGATCAATTCCGGCAGACGCCCCCAGATTTCGCGCGAGCGGTTCGCCAGCGGCAACTGCGGCAGAAAGCGCCCTTGACGGCGCACGTTACCGAAGTTGGTGCCGCTCGCCTGTTGCCCGACGAGCTGGCGCTCGAGCAGGATCACCGAGCGGCCCCGCTGCCTCAGAAAAAATGCGGCGGACGCACCCATGAACCCGCCGCCCACGATCAGAACATCGGCTTGTGCACGGTTCACTCGGTATCCTCCACGGTTGCGATGGCCAGCGGCTTGACCGGCGCCTGTCCACGAAGTCTGCCAACCTGCTCGAGCGGCACGTTCGCCGCCGCCGCGATCACCTCCGCGCCCGCATGGCCGCAGTAACGTCCCTGACAGCGCCCCATACCGACACGGCTAAAGGCCTTGGCACGGTTCGCTTCCTGCGCGCCTTCATCGCGCACCACGCGGCGCAGTTCGCCCGCGGTGATGCCTTCGCACCGGCAAACGATCGTATCGTCGGACAGACGCGCCGCCTGCGCGGCAGGCCACGCAAACGCCTCCACGAGACCGAGTCGGAAGCGATCCATTTTGCGCTGTTCGCGCGTCAACGCGTCGAGCGTGGTCGCCGCAACGGGCCGCCCGAGATCGCTCAGCGCAGCGTGGGCCGCGAGCTGTCCGGCGACCTCGGCGCCGTCCGCGCCGAGCACGCGCGCGCCATCGCCCGCGATATAGACGCCCTTTTCGCTACTGCGACCGAGTTCGTCGATTTGCGGCACCCATTGCCGCGTGATCGCGTCGAAACGGAACGCACAGCGCGCGAGATCGGCAAGCTGGGTTTCCGGCCGCAGGTGATAGCCGAGACCGACCGCGTCGCAATCGACCTGCGCGACGTTGCCGCGCGCATCGCGAAAGCGTACGCCAAGCACGCCGTCGTCCGGAGTGCCGAGAATTTCGAGCGGCTCGATGCCGTTTTCCACCCGCACGCCTGAGCGCTTCAACGCGGTCACGAGCGCGCGGCCCTTGCGCAATACGTCGACGCGCGCCAGCAATTTGGGCAGCGCGCGCAAGCGCGCACCGGTCTTCGACGTGTCGAGTACCGCCGCTACCCTGGCGCCCGCCTGCACGTACTGGTTCGCGACCAGATACAGCAATGGGCCGGTACCCATGAAAACGACCTGACGGCCAATCGCGCAGGCCTGCGACTTCAGCGCGATCTGCGCGGCACCGAGGCTGTAGGTACCGGCGAACTGCCAGCCTTTGACCGGCATCAACCGGTCGGTCGCACCGGGGCACAGGATCAGCGCGTCGTAGCGCAACACGCTCGCGTGTCCTTCATGCACGATATGCAGCTTGCCTTGCGCGACGTTCCACGCCAGCGTCTGCGGACGGTAATCGATCTGCGGGCGCAGTCGCTCGAAAGTTCGATGGAGGTTCTCCGCGCGCGCGGCTTCCGTGCCGTACAGCTTCGAATACGGCCGCGTGAAGCCATCGGGCTGACGCCGGTAGATCTGGCCGCCATCGCGCCTGCCTTCGTCGACGACGATCGGGCGGATGCCGGCCGCCAGCAGCGTTTGCGCGCAGCGCACCCCTGCAGGCCCGGCGCCGACGATTACGATGCGAGGTTCGGCCATTGCGCCTCCGGTTGCGTCGTGACGACGCGCATGCCTGCTTCGACCACCGTGGTGCAGGCGCGCAGCCGCTCGCCGTCGGCGGTCCATACCCAGCAGTCCTGACACGCGCCCATCAGGCAAAAGCCGGCGCGTTGTTCCGCGCCGAACTCGGACTGCCGCACATGCCGCACCGAGCACAGCATCGCGGTGAGCAGCGTGTCGCCGGCCAGCGCTTGGACCGGCTCGCCGTTGATCGTCAGTTCGACTTTGGCACGAACCGTCTCGCCTACGCGTACGAATCTGCCGTTCATGCCGCGGCTCCTGCCATACCGTCGGGCGCGACGTGAGCGTCGCTGCGATTGGTCAGCACGTGGCGCAGGAACTCGCGGGTGCGCGCCTCGCGCGGCGAGCCCAGCACCTGCTGCGCCGTGCCCTCCTCGATGATGAGTCCCGCGTGCAGAAAACACACCCGGTCTGCCACCTCGCGCGCAAAGCCCATTTCGTGGGTGACCACCAGCATCGTCATGCCTTCCCGTGCGAGGGTGCGCATCACGCCGAGCACTTCGCCGACCAGTTCTGGATCGAGCGCCGAGGTCGGCTCGTCGAACAGGATCGCCTTCGGCTTCATCGCGAGCGAGCGCGCAATCGCCACCCGTTGCTGCTGCCCGCCCGAAAGCTGATGAGGATAGGCGTGCAGCTTGTGGCCGAGCCCCACCTTGTCGAGCAGTTCAGACGCTTCGCGCTGCGCGTCCGCGCGCGCGAGGCGCTTGACGTGCACCGGCCCTTCCATCACGTTCTCGAGCGCCGTACGGTGGGGGAACAGGTTGAAGCGCTGAAACACCATGCCGACCTGGGTGCGCAACTGGTTGATGTTACGCGCGCGCTGTTCGACGCGCTCGCCGAGCAGACGAATTTCGCCTTCGTCGTATGACTCCAGCGCGTTAATGCAGCGCAGCAGGGTTGACTTTCCCGAGCCCGACGCACCGATCAGGCAGACCACTTCGCCCTGGCGGACGTTGAGCGAAATGCCCTTGAGAACGGGTACGGTGCCAAAACTCTTGTGCACATTCGTGATTTCGATCATCGCATCCTCACTTCGCACTTATCTCGCCCTGTGCCGACCGAAACGTCGTTCAAGCGTGCGGGTCATGCTCATCAGCGGCAAGCTCATCGCGAGATAGCCGAGCGCGACGAGCGTATATACCGTCAGATTCTGAAACGTCGACGACGCGATCAGTTGGCCTTCGCGCGTCATTTCGGCGACCGTGATGGTCGACGCGAGCGATGAATCCTTCAGCATCATCACGAGCGTGTTGCTGTACGGCGGCAGCGCGACCTTGATCGCCTGCGGCAGGATCACCCGTATCATCGTCTTCACGCGGCCCATGCCGATCGACTGCGCGGCTTCGTACTGGCCCGGATCGACTGCCTCGATGCCCGCCCGGAAAATTTCCGCGACGTAAGTCGAGTAACCGAAACCAAGCCCAATGATGCTGGCCTGCAGCGCCGACACCTGGATGTGGATTTCCGGCAGCACGAAGTAGATGTAGAACAGCAGCACGATCATCGGCAGGCCGCGCACGACGTTGATCATCGTGCTCACACCGCGTACGACGAGGGGATAGCGCGACATCTTCAGCAATGCCCAGGTCAGGCCGAGCACGGTGCTCAACACCAGACACCCCAGCGTGATGACGATGCTCATCACCGCGCCTTGCAGCAAAATCGGTACAAAGTCGGCTATATCTTGCCAGTGCATGTCGTGCCTTCCATTGCTCTTCGTATTCGTTCAGTCCGCCGCGCCGCTGCGCGACGGACCTGGCAGGACGAGTCCCGCGTCGCCGCGGGCACGGCTCTTTTCACGCGAAGCCAATCAGCTCACCAGGTGCCACTTTTTGAGGATCGCGTCGAGCGTGCCATCGGCCTTCATCTTCGTCAGCGCGTCGTTGATCTTCGCCATCAGCGCGCTATTGCCCTTCTTCACCGCGATCGCGATGTCGAACTTTTCCATCGGCACGTACGCGTCGTCGACCCGCGTCCCCGCCATCGCGCCCGCTGCCTCCTGGGCCTTCAGGATCGGATAGTCGTTGAAGCCCGCGACGATGCGGCCAAGCGCGACATCGCGCGTCATGTCGGCGGGGCTGTCATACATCTTCACTTCGGTGAAGATGCCGAGTTTCTTCAACTGATCGCCGTAGTCGGTACCGGTCGGCGCCCCGACCGTCATGCCCTTCAGGTCCTGCACCGAGTGATAGACCGCCTTGTTCGTGTCCTTCACGATGATGCCTTCGCCAAACGCCGTCACCGGCTGCGAGAAATCGACCACTTCGGCGCGCTTCGGCGTCGGCGTCATGCCGGCAACGATGATGTCGATCTTGCCCGATACCACCGACTGGATCAGCGCCGAGAACGGCACCGCGTCGTACGACACGTTAAAGTTTTCGCGCTTGCCGATCTCCTTGACGACATCCGGCATCATGCCTTCGATCTGCTGTGTCTTCACGTTCATAAACGTGGTCGGCGCGCTCGACGGCGGCGAGCCCGCGGTGAGCGTCGCCGTTTCGGCAGCGTGGGCGGCGCCGAACAGCATCGTCATCGCGAGGCCCGCGCCGGCGGCAAAGCGCTGCACAGTGTTGAAGCGGACGGCGGCTGCAGGCTGGAACATGAAACGCAACATGGGGATTTCCTCTGGGAATAGTGATTTTCAATCTACGCGCTGCCCGACCATCTAACGGTAGCGATCAGTCGATCCATTCAATGCAGTACATCCTGCAACCTGTAATACGCGCCGACGAGCGGCAGAAACCACGCGCGTCCAAAATGTCCTGGAATCGCGGGCCATTCGAGCGTTCGCCACGGATTGCGCGAGGCGGCGCCGAACATCACGTCGGCCATCAGACGGCCCATGTGCACGGACATCTGCACACCGTGGCCGCTGTAGCCCATTGAATAGAACAGTCCTTCATGCTGGCCTGCGCGCGGCAGCCGGTCGGCCGTCATGTCGACGAGGCCGCCCCAGCAATAATCGATGCGCACGTCGGCCAGTTGCGGGAAATAGCGCGCGAGCCCATCACGCAGAATCCGCCCGCTTTTCTCGTCCGAACGCGGATTCGACATCGCGAAGCGCGCGCGGCCGCCGAACAGCAGACGCTCGTCCGGCGTCGCACGAAAATAGTTGCCGATGTTTAGCGTCGTCACATACGAGCGGCGCGTCGGCAACACCGCATCGAGGCGCGCCTTGCCCAGCGGCTCGGTTGCGACGATGAAGCTGCCGACGGGCGCGATGCGGCGCCGGAACCATTGCAGCGGACCGACCTGCGACGCGCCGGTGGCAATCAGCACGCGCTCGGCGCGTACCGTCCCGAGCGGACACTGCACGTCGAACGCGTTGCCGCCGAGCGGCTTGAGGTTCGTCACCGGCGTGTTCTCGTAGATCTGCGCCCCACGCCGTGCCGCTGCCGTGCCCAGACCCACGCCGAATTTGCCCATGTGCATCTGCATGCCGTTGCGTTGCACGAGGCCGCCGAAAAAGCTGTCCGACCCGATCTCGTTGCGAATCTGCTCGGGCGGCACGAGTTCGACATCGGAATCGACTTCGCGCCGCAACACCTCGTACGACTTCGCGAGCGACGCGAAATGCTGCGGTTTCGCGGCGAGTTTGATCTTCCCGGAGTGGCGCAGATCGCAATCGATCTGCTCCTCCCCGATGATCGTTTTCACCGTTTCGACGGCGCCGGCATACGCACGGTAGAACTCCGACGCGCGTTCGCTGCCGATGCGCGCGGACAACGCGGCGTAGTCCTGCGCGACGCCCGTATTGCAATGGCCGCCGTTACGACCCGATGCCTGCGCCGCGAGTCGGCCCGCCTCGAACACGATCACCGACATGCCACGTTTGGCCAGCTCCAACGCAGCCGACAGCCCGGTGAAGCCGCCGCCGACCATCGCAACGTCCACCCGCTGCGGTAGCGGACCCTGGGCGCCGCCGGTAAAGCGTGGCGCAGTGTCGAGCCAGTAGGAGTCGAGCTTCATCGTGATGCGTTCCTGTCGGTTGGTTGCGCCGCTTTCAGCGGCGCGCGGGAAGCGATGTCGTGAGAAGGCCGGACGTGCGAATCAGAGGCCGAGCAGCGATGCCAGTTGCGGGATGCCCGACACTTCGTTGACGCCGTAATACGGGTTCAGCGGCTCGTGACTGCGGTTGACGAACGCCTTGTGTTCGATGCCCATGTCGTACGCGGTCATCAGGTCATAGCGGAAGCTCGACGACACATGCAGCACGTCTTCCGGATTGCAGTCCAGTTGCGAGAACATGTACTCGAAGGCTTTCTGCAGCGGCTTGTACGCCTGTGCCTGCTGGGCGGTGTAGACCTTGTGGAACGGCGCGCCGAGCTTGTCGACGTTGCTGTGGATCTGGTCGTCCGACGCATTCGACAGGATCACGAGCTTGTACTTCGAGGCCAGTCGCGACAGCCCTTCCGGCACGTCCGCGTGCGGGCCCCAGCTCGGCACGGCCTCGTAGATCTTCAGTGCGGTCGCTTCGTCGAACGGCACGCCGGTGCGTTCGCAGGTGCGGCGCACCGAGTTCACGACCACGTCGCGATAGGGCTTCCATGCGCCCAGCACTTCGTCGAGGCGGTAGCCACGGAAGAACTCGACAAACTCATCCATCTTCGCCTTGTCCAGCTTGTCGCCGTAAAGCTCGCGCGCGGTCTGGCCCATCTGGAAGTTGGTCAGCGTGCCATAGCAGTCGAAAGTGATGTACTTCGGCTCGAAATCGATCATGGTCAACATCCTGTCGTCGTGGCGAACCTGGTTGCAGGCTCGGGGTTCAGTTTCGGGTTGAATCAGTGCGGTTGATGCTTGCGTATATCAGGTGTAAAGCCGTGCTTCACAGCGTTTCGAAATCGATCAGCACGCTCTTGTGCCGCATGCTCGCCACCATCGCTTCGCGGCCGAGATCCTTGCCGATACCGGACTGGCCGAAGCCGCCCGTCGGAATGATCATGTCGCCGCTGCGGCCGTAACGGTTGATCCAGATGGTGCCCGCGGCGATACGGCGCATCGCCCGCAGCGCCTGACCGATGTCGCTGCTATGGACCCCCGCCGCGAGACCGTAGATCGAATGCGCGGCGAGCGCGATGCCCTCTTCCTCGTCGGCGAATGTTTGTACCGTCAGCACCGGGCCGAATAGTTCCTCGCGCACGGCGGGCGTCTCTGAAGTCACATTGGCGAGCAGCGTCGGGCGGTGGAAATAGCCTTCGGCGGTGCCTTCGAAAAAGCCGCCGCCGAAGATCACTTCCGCGCCGCTCTCGCGGCTCTGCCCGATCAGCGCTTCGATGCGTCGCGCCTGGGCGGCATTGATGATCGGCGAATAAGCGGTGCGGCTGTCCCACAGCGGGCCGGCCTCGATCGGCTGCAGTTGCCGTTGAATGGCGGCGATCAGCGGCTCGGCAATGCGCTCGTGCACGATCAGCCGCGTGCCGGCCACGCAGGCCTGGCCGCCGTTGGCCGTAAAGCCGCGGGCGACACAGCGCGCCGTATGCTCAAGGTCCCGCACATGCTCGAACACCAGTTGCGGGCTCTTGCCGCCGAGTTCCAGCGTGACGGGCTTGGTGCCGTGCATCGCGGCGTCGCTCATGATCGCGGCGCCCGTGCGGGTCGAACCGGTGAAGCTCATCTTCGAGATGCCTGGGTGACGCGTCAGCGCGGCGCCCGCCGTCGCTCCACGGCCATTCACCACGTTAAAGATGCCCGGAGGAATGCCGGCTTCGATGGCGAGTTCCGCGAGACGCAGCGTCGAGAACGGCGTCATTTCCGACGGTTTCATCACGACCGCGTTGCCCGCCGCGAGCGCGGGACCGCACTTCCATGAACACATCGACAGCGGAAAATTCCACGGTGTAATCGCACCGATCACACCGTACGGCTCCGATGCAACAAAACCGAGACTGTCGCGGCGCGTGGCCGCGATATCGCCACCGAGCTTGTCGGCCAGTTCCGCGAAGAAGCGGATCGCCTCCGCGGTGAACGGCACATCTGATGTGTAGCTTTCCGTCACCGGACGCGTCGAGCTGACTGTTTCGAGTTGGGCGAGGCTCACCGCATCGCGATCGATCAGATCGGCCCAGCGGCTCAGCACCTTCGCGCGCTCGCGCGGAGAGCGGGTGCCCCAGCCGCTCGTCTTCCATGCCGCTAGCGCATTGCTGACTGCGTGATCGACGGTGGCGTCCGACGCGTCCGGCACATGGCCAAGCAGCGCGCCATCCGATGGCCGGTGAACAGCGATCTGCGCTTCGCCCGCCGAATAGTACGCACCGCCAATGAAATGCCCCTGCGGCAACAGCACGGCTGAAGGATCGAAATCGAGTGACGGAGTGGACATGTCCGGCCTGATCAGTAGGTTCAAGTGTGTGGTGCCGCGTGCGCTTACGCATTGATGACTGCTGGCACCACTCGGCACTGCTGTTCGCCATCGCGACCGCCGAATGAACGAACATCGGATGAAGTTCATTTTAATGAACACCAAATGAAATACTAGTGGTCAAAAATAAACTGTGTGAAAAGTTCATTGTGCGCTGCGATACATTGCCTGCCTCGGAGAGCACACCGCCGCACTGGTGGGCACGGGCCGCAAGCCCGCACGGCTGCGGCGCGCACGAGCGAGGCGACGCGACACGCCCGTTCCGTCGTGCGATGCAAAACCGAAAAGCGAATGAGAGAAGGAAAGGCGTTGACGTCAGCCGCCGTCCGTGCGAACCGGACGCGATGCGTCAGAGCGAGCGAGGAAAAGAGAGGGGAAAACAGCGCCGCTTGCCACACGACATGCGGCTCCGGTACAACAAACAGATCAAAGATGAATGACGGGCGGCTGCGTGTTCATGATCCACAGCAAACGAGCAGTCTTCCTGCCTTCGTTACGCACGCTATGCGGCACCGTGCTCTTGAACTGGAAGCTGTCTCCCGCGCGCAGTTCGGAGCGCCGGTCGCCGACATTCAGCACGACCGTGCCTTCCAGCACCAGGCCCGCCTTCTCGCCGATGCCCACCAGCACCTCTTCGGAACCGGAGCCGGCCGGCAGCATGATGATCATCATCTGCAAATCGTGATCGCCATGCGGCGACAGCAATTCTTTCTGCATGCCGTTCTTGCCGACTTCGAACAGCGGCCGCTCGGCCGCCTTGCGCACGAAATCGCCGGTGATCGGGTCCGAGACCGCGTCGTCTTCTTCGAGCAGCGCGGTCAGCGGAACCTCCAACGCCAGGCGCAGGCGCTCGAGAATACGCACCGACGGATTGGCCTTGTTGCGCTCGACCTGACTGACGGTGCCGACCGACACGCCCGCGCGCATCGCCAGTTCGTTGATCGACAGACCCTGCGCGACGCGCAGCGCGCGCAGACGAGCGCCGACGTCGCCGTGACCCGGGTCGGCCGTGCGCTTCTTGCTGAGCTCGGTTCGCTGCATGTGTTTCCCGTTGATGACGCTGCGGCCGGCTGCCTATGTGCCGCCGGTGCGGTTGTTGTGCTGGGCGCGCATGGTCGCATCCGATGAGGCGCCAGCCGCTTCGTTACAATGAACGTCCGTTCAATATTTCAGCATTATATTGAATATAGCACCCCCGGGGTGAACGCCAAAAATACCTGTGCAATTGCGTTGCGCGTCGCTGCCGCCGAGAAGCAGACCCGACCACACACCGGCCCGAATAACAAAAAGATCGTCCTATGAAGCAGGCACCGGGAATGCCACAGTTTAGGCTGATCATGCCGCCAGCAGGAGTTTGCAGTGTCCGAATCAACCGTGAAGAAATCACTGACCTATCGCCGCTTCACTTCCGATGACATCGCCGCCGCGCACGGCCTCTCGGTTGCGGTGCGCTGGCCGCACCGCGCCGATGACTGGCGCTTCATGTACGACGCCGGCACCGGCTTCGTCGCCGAAGACAATGGCGCCGTGATCGGCACCGCGCTCTGCTGGAAATTCGGCGCGGACCGCGGCACGCTCGGCCTCGTGATCGTCTCGCCGGACGAACAGGGCCGTGGCATCGGCCGCAGGCTGATGGAACTGGTGCTCGAAGAACTGGCCAACCGCGTGACCTTCCTGCACGCAACGGTCGCGGGCAAGCCGCTTTACGAAAAGCTCGGCTTCGTCAGCTGCGGCGGACTCACCCAGCATCAGGGCACGCTCGGCAGCGTGGCCGCTGTCGCGCCGCCGCCCGGCGAACAGTTGCGTGCCGCGAGGCCGGACGACACGCCGAAGCTGATCGAACTCGCGTCGCGCGCGAGCGGCTTCGACCGCAGCGCGACGATACCGGCGCTGCTCGGGTTCGCGCAAGCCGTGGTTCTCGAACGTGACGGCGAAGCGGTCGGTTTCTCGCTGTTCCGTCCGTTCGGACGCGGCTACTCGGTTGGACCGGTGGTCGCGCAGCATGGGTCCGACGATCTGCGTGCCCGCGCACTGATTTCGTACTGGCTCGCGCTGCACGCCGGCGACTTCGTGCGGATCGACGTGCCGGACGACGCCGGCATCAACGACTGGTTGACCCATGTCGGCATGCCGCGCGTCGACTCGGTCGAAAAGATGGTGCGCAACGCGCCCGCCGACTTGCGCGAGGTGGCCCCGGACCCGGGCTGGCGCGCGTTCGGCATCATCAATCAGGCGATGGCGTAACCGCCAATGACCGTCCTCTACAAAGCCGATCCGGTGCGTGGAGCGCTATGGGCCGAGCGCTTCGCGCAGCTGGCGCCCGACGTGCCGTTCCGGGTGTGGCCGGACATCGGCGATCCCACGGCCGTGCGCTATCTGGTCGCGTGGCAACCGGGAGACCTCGCGCTCACGCTGCCGAATCTCGAAGTGGTGTTTTCGGTCGGCGCGGGAGTCGATCAACTGGATCTGTCGCAGATTCCGGCGCATCTGCCGGTGGTGCGGATGCTCGAGCCGGGCATCGTCGAAGGCATGGTCGAATATGTCACCGAGGCGGTGCTGGCGATTCACCGCGATCTGTTCGATTACGGGTTGCAGCAGCGGGCGCGCGTCTGGCAGCCGATGCCGTTGCGCGCCGCCGCGTCGCGCCGGATCGGCGTGCTCGGCCTCGGCATGCTTGGTCGCGCGGTACTGGAGCGTTTGCGGCTGTTCGGCTTCGCCTGCGCGGGCTGGAGCCGCTCGAAGCATGCGCTCGAAGGGATCGACTGCTATGCGGGCGAGGCCGGGCTCGATGAGTTGCTTGCCCGTGCCGACATCCTGATCTGTTTGCTGCCGCTCACGGACGCGACGCGCGGCCTGCTCTGCCGGCGGGTATTCGACATGCTGCCGCGAGGCGCGTCGCTGGTTCACGTCGGCCGCGGACCGCAACTCGTCAGCGCCGATCTGCTCGACGCGCTGCAACGCGGGCAGATGCACAGCGCGGTGCTCGATGTCACCGACCCGGAGCCGTTGCCCGCCGACCATCCGCTGTGGGCGCAACCGCGCGTGCGCATCACGCCGCATATCGCGAGCGCGACGCGGCCCGAACCGGCCGTCGATGCGATACTGGAAAACCTGCGCCGCTATCGCAGCGGCGAGCGGATGAACGGCTTGATCGACCGGACGCGCGGCTACTGATACCCATGCGCGGCCCGGCCCCCGAACGCAACCCCATTTCGCCATCCGCGCGGCGTCAGCAGACGGCGCGCGATCACGGCGAGGAGAGAGACGTATGACCCGCAAATACCGCATTGCCGTGATTCCCGGCGACGGCATCGGCACCGAAGTGATGCCCGAAGGCCTGCGCGTGCTGGACGCCGCATGCAAACGCTTCGACATCGGCATCGACTACCGCCATATCGAATGGGCGTCGTGCGAGTACTACGCGCAACACGGCCAGATGATGCCCGACAACTGGAAGGCGCAACTGCTGGACTGCGATGCGATTCTGTTCGGCGCGGTCGGCTGGCCCGACAAGGTGCCCGACCATATTTCGCTGTGGGGCTCGCTCCTGAAGTTCCGCCGCGAATTCGACCAGTACGTGAACCTGCGCCCCGCGCGGCTGTTCGAAGGCGTGCCCTGCCCGCTCGCTAACCGCAAGCCGGGCGATATCGACTTCATGATCGTGCGCGAAAACACCGAAGGCGAGTATTCGTCGGTGGGCGGCACGATGTTCGAGGGCACCGAGCGCGAAGTCGTGATGCAGCAGTCGATCTTCACGCGCCACGGCACCGAGCGCGTGATGAAGTTCGCGTTCGACCTTGCACGGCGTCGAGCGAAAAGACTCACGGTTGCAACGAAGAGCAACGGTATCGCGATCAGCATGCCGTGGTGGGACGCCCGCGCCGATGAAATGGCCGCCCGCTATCCGGATGTGAAGATGGACCGTCAGCACATCGACATCCTGTGCGCGCGCTTCGTGCTGAACCCGGATCGCTTCGACGTGGTGGTCGCATCGAACCTGTTCGGCGACATCCTTTCCGATCTCGGGCCGGCGTGCACGGGGACGATCGGCATCGCGCCGTCGGGCAACCTGAATCCCGATCGGCGCTTTCCGTCGCTGTTCGAGCCGGTGCATGGCTCGGCGCCCGACATCGCCGGCAAGGGCATTGCGAATCCGGTCGCGATGATCTGGTCGGCCGCGATGATGCTCGACTTTCTCGGCCACGGCGCGGGTGTCGAGCGCGATGCGCACGACACCATCGTCGCCGCGATCACGCGGGTACTGAAGGAAGGCCCGCGCACGGGCGACCTGGGCGGCAGCGCATCGACCGCGGAGGTCGGCGCGGCGATCGCGGCTCGGGTCGCCAATCCGTCCTGATCACTCACAGAGCAGGCAGCACTGACTGCCCGGCGCGCGTCGGGCGCTCTGCCATCGCATGCCAACCGGCACGGAGACCTCATATGAGCACGAATCTCGAACAACAGGCCCGCGCGCTGATCCGCACGGAGAACTTCATCAACGGCGAGTGGGTCGCCGCCGCGAGCGGTCGGCGTTTCGCGGTCACCGATCCGGCGACCGGCAAGCCGATCGCGGAAGTTGCCGACAGCGGCCCCAGCGACGCACGAGCGGCCACGGACGCCGCCGCCAAAGCGCTGCCCGCGTGGCGCGCGAGGCTGGCCAGCGAACGCGCGGCGGTACTGCACCGCTGGCACGCGTTGATCGTCGCGAATCGCGACGCACTCGGTGCGTTGATCTCACTCGAACAAGGCAAGCCGCTCGCCGAAGGACGCGCCGAGGTGAACTATGGCGCGTCGTACGTCGCGTGGTTCGCCGACGAAGCCACCCGCATCTACGGCGACCTGATTCCGCAGCAGCAGCGCGGCAAACGGATGAGCGCGGTCAAGGAACCGATCGGGGTCGTCGCGGCCATCACGCCCTGGAATTTTCCGCTTGCGATGATCGCGCGCAAGATCGCACCCGCGCTCGCGGCGGGCTGCACGGTGGTCGCGAAACCCGCGGAAGACACGCCGCTCACCGCGATCGCACTGGCGATGCTGGCGCACGAGGCGGGCGTGCCGAACGGCGTGCTCAACCTGATCTCGGCTTCGCGTGCGGCGGCGGCCGAGACGGTCGGCGACTGGCTCGCCGACAGCCGTGTCCGCAAGATCACGTTCACCGGATCGACGCCCGTCGGCAAGCATCTCGCGCGCGAATCGGCGGGCACGCTGAAGAAGCTCTCGCTGGAGCTCGGCGGCAATGCGCCGTTCATCGTATTCGACGACGCCGACCTCGATGCCGCGGTCAATGGCCTGCTGGCCGCGAAATTCCGCAATGGCGGGCAGACCTGCGTGTGTCCGAACCGCGTCTTCGTGCAGCGCGGCGTATACGACCGTTTTTCCGCGCTGCTGTGCGCGAAAGTGGCCGAACTGCGGGTCGGACCCGCCAGCGACCCCGCCTCGCAGATCGGGCCCATGATCAATGAGCGCGCTGTGGACAAGATCGCTCGTCATGTCGAGGACGCGCTCGAGAACGGCGCGCTCGTGCTGACGGGCGGACGACGGCTCACCGAGCTGGGACCGCACTACTACGCGCCCACGGTGCTGGGTAACGCCACGTCGTCGATGGTGTTGTGCGGCGAGGAAACCTTCGGCCCGGTCGTGCCGCTGTTCCCATTCGACAGCGAGCAGGAAGCGGTGCAGGCCGCCAACGACACGCCGTTCGGGCTCGCCTCGTACTTCTACAGCGAGAACATGCGCCGCATCGAGCGTGTCTCGCGCGCCCTGGAAGCTGGCATCGTCGGTATCAACGAAGGCGCGCTCGCTTCAGAAGCGGCGCCGTTCGGCGGTGTGAAGGAATCCGGCTACGGTCGCGAAGGATCGAAGTATGGTCTCGATGACTATCTGTCGATCAAGTATCTGTGTCAGGGAGGTCTGGAGTAAACATGGAAGCCTATCCGATCGAAGTCGAATTTCCGGACCTCTCGGCGCACGCCGACGGCAATACCGGCATTGCATACGTGCACTCGTTCGACTCCGGCCAAGCCGGACCGCACGTGATGATCAATGCGCTCACGCATGGCAACGAAGTGTGTGGCGCGATCACCGTCGCCGCGTTGTTGCGCAGCGGCCTACGCCCGCGCCGCGGCAAGCTCACGCTGTCGTTCGCGAACGTCGCCGCGTATGCGCGGTTCGATCCCGCGACACCAGACAAAGCGCGTTTCGTCGATCAGGACTTCAACCGCGTCTGGACCGCCGCGAAGCTCGACGATCTGGCGACCCGCTCGTCGGAACTCGATCGTGCGCGCGCGATGCGGCCGGTGATCGACACAGTGGATCTGCTGCTCGACCTGCATTCGATGCATGAAAAAAGCGCGCCGCTAATCGTCGCGGGGCCGCTGCGCAAGGGAGCCGAACTGGCCGAGCGGCTCGGCACGCCCGCCACCGTCATTCAGGACGAAGGCCATCCCGAAGGCCGCCGGATGCGCGACTACGAGGGCTTCGGCGACGACACGAGTCCGAAGAATGCCCTGTTGATCGAATGCGGCCAGCACTGGGAAGCCAGCGCGGTGACGGTGGCGCGCGACTGCACCGCACGCTTTCTGTTGCTGTCGGGCATCGTCGACGCAGCCGACCTGCCGCCCGGCTGGATCGCGCCATTGCCCGACGAAATGCGCATCGTGCGCGTGACCGAACCGGTCGTCGCCAGGAGCATGGATTTCCGTTTCGCGGGTCCTTATACAGGCCTCGAGACGTTCGACAAGGCCGGCACCGTGATCGCATGGTCCGACGGTCAGCCAGTCTCGACTCCGTACGATGACTGCATGCTGGTGATGCCCTCGCTGCGCCAGTTGCGCGCCGGCGTCACCGTGGTCCGGCTAGGCCGGATCGACCGACGTATCGACCTCCGCTCACGACAACAGGAAACAGCACAATGAAAGTTCAGCAGATCAGGCAAGCCGCGGAAGTCTCCGCACTGGAGGATTGGGGAACCGCGGGCCTGCCCGGTACCGAACCGTCGCGCGTAGCGGGACGCCAGTACGTCATTCCCGGTCACGAAGCAATCGATACCGGCGTGTTCGAGTGCTCGCCCGGCACCTATCGGCGCTCCGTCAAGCAGGCGGAGGTAATGCATTTCATCAAGGGCAGCGGCACCTTCACGCCCGACGGAGAAGACACGGTCCGCTTCGCCGCCGGCGACACGCTATTTTTCCAAGCCAACACGGAAGGACTCTGGAACATCGATGAAACGCTGCGCAAGATCTATGTGATCTTCTGACAGCGTACGCACCCGGTATCCGGCTGCTCATGTCAATCATGGTTGCTCAAACATGCTAAGAATCGACGAAGTCCCGAATAGCGAGGGGTTCCCCGATCGCTGCGACGTAGCCGTGATCGGCGGCGGCATTATCGGCGTCAGCACCGCTTACGAGCTGGCACGGCGCGGCGTATCGGTCGTGCTGCTCGAAAAAGGCATCATTGGCGCGGAGCAGTCGGGGCGCAACTGGGGTTGGGTGCGTCAGCAGAACCGCGACCTTTACGAGTTGCCGCTCGCGATGCAGAGCCTGAAGCGTTGGGGCGAGTTGAGCGACGAACTCGGCGAGGACATCGGTTTTCGGCGCAGCGGCATTCTGTACGGAAGCGAGCAGTCTGCCGATGTCGCCCAGTGGGAAACATGGCTCGGCAAGGCGCGCGCGCTCGGCTTCGACAGTCAGCTGCTGTCGGCTCGAGAACTGGCCGCGCGCGTTCCGCATAGTCGGGCGAAGTGGGCGGGCGGCGTGTGGTCGCATTCCGATGGACGCGCGGAGCCGTCGCGAGCAGCGCCCGCCATCGCAAGAGGCGCGCAACGACTCGGCGCGCGCGTGCATCAGACCTGTGCGGTTCGCGGACTCGACAGCAGCGCGGGTCGAATCTCCGGCGTATGGACCGAGCGCGGCCGGATTGGCGCGAGCAGCGTCGTGCTGGCCGGCGGCGCGTGGAGCGCCCTGTTCTGCCGGCACCATGGGATCGATCTGCCGGCGGTCAATGTGATCGGCACCGCGCTGCGCACGGCGGAAGCGCCGGCCGTGATAGACGGCTGCTTCTCCGGCCCGAACTTCGCGATGCGGCGGCGGCTGGACGGCGGCTACACGATCGCGGTGCCGGGCTATGGACGCATGGAGATCGCGCCACAGAACCTGCGGCACGCGGTCAAGTTTCGCCAGATGTTCCGCAGCAAACTCAACAAGAAGCTCAAATTCCGGATCGCGCAACCTTTCTTCGGCGGCCCCGAAGGAAGTGCGGACTGGCGCAACGACGACATCTCTCCGTTCGAGGTGACGCGGGTTCTCAATCCTGCGCCCGATGCCGAGTGGCCGACCCGTGCACTACAAAACGTTGCGACGGTCTTTCCCGAACTGTCGGGATTGCGTATCGCTCATGCGTGGGCAGGCGCGATCGACACGATGCCCGATCTGGTGCCGGTGATGTCACGCGTGGAGGGCAAGCCGGGCCTTGTGATCGCTTCGGGGTTCAGCGGTCATGGATTCGGGCTGGGACCGGGAGCCGGCATGCTGGTTAGCCGCATCGTGACGGACGACGCGACAGGGATCGAGACACAGCCATATCGATTGACGCGCTTTAGCGATGGCACCCGGCTGGCGAAACCCGAGATGATGTAACACCTGACGTCGCCCCGCGAAAGCGGGCCTTCGGTGCTGTACAGCCGCGCTGATCTCGCTCGACAATCTCGGTGTCTCGTACTTCTTCGGCAATGCCAACACGACGACACTGCCAGTCGTCATGCTGTCGTACCTCCTTGCAGTCGAGAAACTCTATGGCTTGCGATCGATGAACGATTGATCGCGCAATCGTGGCGAACACTGACCATCAGACCATTGCAGTTGAGTGCCGACCACGCTTGATCCAATCTGCGCCAGCGCATGACCGATGACACGCGGGAATCGGCTTGTAATATCCTGCTAAAAAGGTCATCCGCGAGCGGCTTTGGGCAACCCCAATCGACCTCGACGGAGCCCATGGGGGGAACAGCATGAAGGGCTTCCTTCTGGCGTTGGCTTGCGCGTGTTTGCTGTCGGCCGCACCGGCGCAGGATTTATTGCCTGGCCCTGCGCCCGGAGCCCCGGTCGCCGCGACGGACTTCCTGGCCCTTGCCAGGCGAGTGGTCGACGCCGCTTCGCGACCCGCTGCACCCTGGAAGGGGCCACGCAACGGGCCGCCTGCGCAATCTGGAAAACACATCGCGGTCGTCGCCGAGGATTTGCGCAACGGCGGCATCGTCGGTGTGGTCGATGGTGTGCTGGAGGCGGCCAAGGTGATCGGCTGGCGCGTGAGGATCTTCGATTCCGCGGGTGCGGCCGACCTGCGTCTGAAGATGCTCGCGAATGCGCTGGCAAGCCACCCCGACGGTCTGATCCTCGCCGGCGGCGACGCACGCGCGCTGCTCCCCGCGCTGCGGCCGTTTGCCGAGAACAACATCCCGATCGTCGGCTGGCATGTCGCGGCCCAGGCCGGACCGGTGCCCGGCACGCCCGTGGCGATGAACGTGTCGACGGATCCGCTCGAGGTCGCGCGCGTGACCGCGCTCGCGGCCATCGTGCAGTCCGGCGGGCATGCGGGCGTCGTCATCTTCACCGATTCCAATTTCCGAATTGCGCAAGGCAAGGCGGATGAAATGGCTGCCGTCGTTCGCGCGTGCAGTGGCTGTACCCTGCTTGAAGTGCGCGACGTGGCGATTTCGCGCAGCCAGGAACTGATGCCGGGCGCGACACGCGCATTGCTCGCGCGGTATGGCAAGCGCTGGACCTGTGCGCTGGCGATCAACGACATCTACTTCGACTACGCCGCCCCGGTGTTGACCCAGGCGGGAATGCCGAACGCTGCAATGATCATGCTGTCGGCTGGCGACGGCAGCGAGTCCGCCTTCCTGCGCATCCGCACCGGCACATTCCAGACCGGCACCGTGGCCGAACCCCTGAATCTGCACGGCTGGCAACTGGTCGACGAAATGAACCGACTTTTCGCGGGCGTCGGCGTCACGGGTTTCGTGACTCCGGTGCATCTCGTGACGGCGGACAACGTCGCCGCGGACGGCGGCGATCGTCTACTCTACGACCCTGACAACGGCTATCGCGACATTTATCGCCAGATCTGGCAACGACCGTGAAACTGCCCTTCCCACAATCGCTCACCGCTCAATTTGCGCTCGTTGTTTCGTGCCTGGCCGCGCTGGTGGTCGTCGTCGGAGCCACGACGATTTACTCGTTGACCGGTTCGGCCCAATCGATCCGTCAGCTGGCCGAAGAGCGGCTCACGCGCCTCGCGGATGCGCAGGATCTGGTACAGCACACGCTGACCATTGAACGCCTCGCCGTGCAGTTGTCTCGCGACGATACGATCGATGCCGTGCGCGAGACCCATCGGCATGTGCTCGAACAGCTGGCATCCTTCGACCGCCTGGTTGACCGCCTGGCCTCCGCGAGCGCAAGCGACGACCCAGGGGTCGACGCGCTGACGCTTTATCGGTCGAGCCAACGCTTTCGCAACATAGTCAACATCGAGGCGCAGGTGCGCGAGACCGCGCTCGGCCCCCGGGGGGCGCCGGCGGATGGGCAGCGGCCGGGCGTGTCGCTGACCAGCCTCGACAAGGACCTGCACGGCGCGGCCGCGGCTCTCGCCGTCGCGGCGCAACGGCAGTCCGATTATTTGACGCGCGACTACCGCGAAGCAGTCCAGGATCTGGCCGGTCGCGCAGATCGCACACGCAAATGGGTGGCGGGTGGAGTCGCGGTGAGCCTGCTGCTCACCTGGCTAATCGCCCGCGAATTCCTCGGGCGCCATGTCGTGGCGCGCCTGCGCCGCGTCAGTCACTTTCTGCGGCACGGCGATGCCGGGAGCACGCAAGCCGGAGTCCCCGTGCACGGCGGCGACGAGATTGCCGATATGGCGCGCGCAGTCGAGCAGTTCCTTGAAGACCGGCGCCAGCGCCGCGCGGCCGAGGATGCGTTGAAGGAGCTCAACGCCGGACTCGAGGCGCGCGTCGCACAGCGCACGGCCGAACTCAGTACGGCGCTTGCGGGTCAGGCGGCCGAGATCGCCGAACGTCAGCACGCCGAAGATGCCGTCCGGGAAAGCGAGAACTTTCTTAACAGCATCATCGAAAATATCCCGGACGCGATCTTCGTCAAGGAGGCCGCGACCTTGCGCTTCGTGCGCTGCAACAAGGCGGCGGAGCAACTTCTCGGCGACCGGCGCGAGGAGCTCCTCGGCCGGTCCGTCCACGATCTGTTTCCCGCGGCGGAGGCTGAATTCTTCGCGCTCAAGGATCGGGCCGTGCTGGAGTCGCATCACATGATCGACATACCGGAAGAGCCGGTTCATACGCGACATGGCGTGCGCCTGGTGCACACGATGAAGATCCCGATCGCCGATGTGCGCGGCGTGCCGCAGTTCCTGCTCGGCATCTCACGCGACATCACGGAGCACAAGCATGCCGAAGCGGAATTGCGGCGCTATCGCGAGCACCTCGAAGACATGATCCGCGAACGGACAGCGGAACTCGCCGTGGCCAAGGAACATGCAGATACGGCCAACCAGGCAAAAAGTGACTTTCTCGCGCACATGAGCCACGAACTGCGTACGCCGCTGAACGCGATTCTTGGTTACGCGCAGATCCTCACACGCGACACGACTCTCGATCAACGCCAGATCGACGGACTCGCAGTCATCCAGCGCAGCGGCGAACACCTGCTGATGCTCATCGACGACATCCTGGATATAGCCAAGATCGAAGCTGGACGAATGGAACTCAATCTTTCCGACGTTCCGCTCGAACAGTTCGTCTACTTTGTCGCCGAGACGATGCGGGTCAAGGCAACGGAAAAGGGACTCGCCTTCGCTTGCGAGATGCAGCCCGATCTGCCCGCGGCTGTCCGGGTGGACGAAATACGGCTGCGTCAGGCGCTGCTCAACCTGCTTTCCAACGCGATCAGATTTACCGAGCAGGGGAGCGTGCATCTGAGCGTCGCTTTTATGCCGCCCGCGCGACTATGTTTCAAAGTGCAGGACACCGGCATCGGGATAGATGAAGGGCGCCTGGAGGAAATCTTCAGGCCTTTCGAGCAAGTGAGCGACGACCGGCACCGCTTTGGCGGCACGGGGCTCGGGCTCGCCATCAGCCGGCAACTCGTACGCCTGATGGGCGGCGAGATCCATATCGAGAGTCGCCGCGATATCGGCAGCGTCTTCTCGATCGAACTGGATGTCCAGGTGGTGGCGCCCCCGGCGGCTGTCGCCGCGTCCGGACGGATCGTGAGCGGCTACAAGGGGCCGCGCAAGGCTATCCTGGTCGCGGATGACGTGGCGGAGAACCGTGCCGTGATGGTCGATATGCTGGGGCCGCTCGGATTCGACATGGCGGAGGCTGGCAACGGATCCGAAGCTCTGGAGAAAACCCGCACCCTGCATCCTGCGCTTGTCCTGATGGATGTGGTCATGCCCGGGATGGACGGGCTCGAAGCCACGCGTCGCCTGCGCGAGATGCCCGAGTTCCGGGATCTGCCCATCGTCGCAGTCTCCGCAAGCGCCTCGGGGACCGATGCGGCGCACAGTCTCGCGGCCGGCGCAAACGCTTTTCTTGCCAAACCGATCGATTTCGGCCGGCTATTGTCCCATGTCGCATCGCTCATGAATGTCGAGTGGATCGACGAAGCGAGCAAGGCGCAAGTCACTGGCGCGGACCACACGGCTGTACCCGCTGCCGCTCCTTTTACCGGGCCCCTGATGGCACCGCCGCAGGGGGAGATCGAAGCGCTGCACTACCTGGCGCGACTCGGCGACATGCGTGCCATCGTGCAACATGCCCGACACTTGAGCGAGCTCGACGAGCGCTATCGACCCTTCGCAGACCACCTTTGCCGGTTGGCGAAGGCTTACCGGTCCAAGGCGATCCTCAGCTTCGTCGAGCAATATCTGGAAAGGGGGCTACTGCGGTGATTCGCGCCTCAGAACGCGAACCGCATCATCCTTCGTTTTCTACTCGACGATCATGCCGTGCCGGATCGCGTACCGGATCACCTCAGCGTTGTTGGAAAGCCCGAGTTTCTGCATCAACCGCATCTTGTGTGTGCTGATCGTTTTCGCGCTGAGGGCACATGCCTGGGCAATTTCATTGATGCTCCTGCCTGCCGCGAGCATCTGCAGGACCTGGAATTCGCGGTCCGACAGTACTTCATGCGGCGGCACGTCGCCGCGCTGTGTATCGAACACCATCGCATCGACGAGCTTCGGATCGATGAAACGGCCGCCGTCCGCGAGCTTGCGGATTGCCGCGAGCAGCACCTCCGGGTCACTGTCCTTGGTCAGATATCCCGTTGCTCCCGCGCGTAGCGCGCGAGACGCGACCTGAGCCTCGTCGTGAATGCTCAGCACCAGCACCGGCAACGAAGGATGTTCCGCCCGTACCCTGCGGATCAGAGCGACGCCGCTGATGCCCGGCATCGTCATGTCGAGCAATAGAAGATCGAGCGCGCACGAGCGCAGCTTGTCGATCACTTCCGCTCCTTGCGCCGCTTCCGCCGCAACGACGATATCGCTCGTGGTCGCGATGATCTGTCTGAGTCCGCCACGGACTATCGCATGATCGTCCGCAATGAGTATCCTGATCATGTTCGAGCTCCGCCATCGAGCGGAATATGAATCGAAACCATGGTGCCCGCGCCCGGCGAGCTGTCGATCGAAAGCGATCCGCCGATCAGCCGCGCGCGCTCGTTCATGCCGAGCAGGCCATATGAATAGTCGCGACTCACCACTTGCTGATCGAAGCCGCATCCGTCGTCACGCACATGCAGCAAGAGCTGTGAAGCCGTCGAAACAAGCGTCACCTCGACACGTGTGGCGGCGGCATGACGCGCGACGTTCGTCAGCGAAGCCTGTGCAATGCGGAACAGGGCCGTCGCATGGGCGTCGGACAGCGTGGGTTCGCCGCCTTCGATGCGCAATTCACACGCAATCGCATTGCGGCGGTTGAACTCGTCGACAAGCCATTCGAGCGCAGACACGATGCCGAAGTTAAGCGCCGCGGGCCGCAGGTGGCTTGCGACATTGCGCACCATCGAGATGGTGCCTTCGACCAGTTGGCGCATATCGTCGGCTTTTTTTGTCGCTTCCGCGTCGTGCGCGATGCGCATTTTGAGCAGAGACACGTCCATCTTGAGCGCGGTCAGCAATTGCCCCAGCTCGTCGTGAATTTCCATCGCAATGCGCTTTCTCTCCTCCTCGCGAATCGCCTCCATGTACGCGGACAGTTCGCGCTGCTGCTCGCGCGATTCGACGAGTTCCTGTTCCATCTGCTTGCGCCCCGTAATGTCATTCAGGCCCACATAGATCGCGGGAGAATCGTCGTAAGTCGCGACGCGCGCCGTCGCCATCGCCCAGAACCGGGTACCGTCCTGGCGCCGGAACTGTATCTCCGTGTTGCGCAAGCCACCCTTGGTCCGCAGATGTTCGATCAGACGCTCGCGCTCGCCCCGCTCGGCGTAGAAATCCGCGATATTGGCGGACGAGCCTTCGTCCATGCCGAAGAGTTCGCGCAGCGGCGGGTTCGTGTACAGGATGTGCCCATCCGGCATCGAGGTGATGCACAGCGGCACGGGACTCGTTTCGACAATCGCGCGAAAGCGAGCCTCGCTTGCCTGCAGGCGCGCGTCCGCGCGCCGCCGCTCGTCGATCTGCGCCCGCAAGTTGGCGTTGGCGCGCGCCAGCTCTTCGGTGCGCAATGCGACACGTCGCTCCAGATCGTCGCGCGCTTGCGATAGCGCGGCCTCCGTTTCCTTGCGCACGGCGACTTCCTCCAGCAGTTGCCGGTTCTGCGCGAGAACCTGCTTGTGCATCACCCGCAGCTCGAGGTGCACGCCAACGCGCGCGACCATCTCATCGACGCGCAATGGCTTGGTCACATAATCGACACCGCCCACCAGAAAGCCTTCGACACGGTCCTCGTTATCCATTAGCGAGGTCATGAATATGACGGCGATATCGCGCGTGCGCTCATCGCGCTTGAGGCGCCGACAGGTCTCGAAGCCGTCGATGCCCGGCATCTTCACGTCGAGCAGGATCACATCGGGCTGCGAGAAGGCGGCGCGCTCCAACGCTTCGATACCGTCGAGCGCCACCAGCACGCGAATGCCGCGCGCCTCGAGACTGTCGACAACCACGCCAAGATTCCCCGGCGTATCGTCGACGATCAGAATCGTGCCCGTATACGCGACCGGAGCGGCGAGATGGCTCATGATGCGGTGTTCCCTTCGAGATACCGCTCAGCGGGTTGCAGGATTCCGCTCCACCATGCGTCGAAAATGTCGAGCGCCATATATCCCCGCGAGTGCCGCCGTTGTAGTTGTCCTATTCTGCACTCGATGCCGGCGCCTGGTCCATCACGCCCGCTCCGGGTTTCAAACGTCCGATGAAACGGCGCACCCCGTGGCCTCACAGCCGCCGCATGCGTGCCTGTCAGCAGTTGCGCGCCTGGCCGGCGTTGGCGTTCGCTAGTGCGACACCTCGCCCGCCACCGCGATCAGTCGGACCGTGCGCGGCAAGGTCAGTTCGTCGATGAGGTCGGCCACCTCGCACAGCGCGCGAAAGTCATACTCGTCGATCTGGTCCGCGTGATTGCGCCGCAACTCGCGCATGGTTTCGCCCAGGCGCCTGAGCGCGTTGGTCGTGCTGTCTATCAACGGCCAGCAGTGCATCAAATACGCAAGCGATGTCACGCTGCGCGCCTCGCACCAGGTGTCGAACAGTCGCAGACATATCACGTCGATTTGCTCGATGACGTTTTCCCGCTCCGATAGATAGCCGATCATGTTGCATCAGTTCGACATTGCATTTCGATGGCCCATCATCTACGAGTAGAACGTGTGTCGCATTCAGCGCACGCTGGAAAATCAGGGTGTGACTTCCTGATTCGCGTGTCAGGAAATCCTTAGTGTCATTCATGGCGAAAGCCCCCGCAGATGGGCAAGGACGCTTAAATGCCGTTCTACATGCTGTTCCGGTTCAGGAAGTCCTGACGGCTGAAACCAGTGATTCCTGAAGCGACATTCCGGCCGGCGCCGATTGGACGCACGCACCGATCGCCATAGCATCGAATCATCGTGCATCGCGGGGAAAATCATGGCGGGCAACAGATCGCTGCGTTCTCAGGTCGAAAAACTCGTTGGCCCGACGGGGGGCCGAGGGGCGCGCGTGCGTCTGCTGAACCGCTCGCGCTCGGGTGGAACATGCCGGGTGTGCATTCAAATCGATCTGCCGACCGGGGCGTTTTCACTCTTCTTCTTTCGCCATGCCGACGGCGCATGGCACGTGTTTCCGCCGGGCCAGCGCCGTCCGGAAATGGGGATAGGCCGCATGGCGGCCTGATCGTTCAGCCAGCCGGGGAAACGCACATGCACGACGATGCTTCGAACACACTGCCGCAGGACGTGATAGAGCTGCGCGCTTGGCTCAACGACTGGTACGACCATGCATTCGCCGTAGGCTATGTCCATCCGCCCTTCACGCTCGATGAAGCGACAGCCGACCGGCTCGAAGGCTACTTCAAGGCGGGCCTGACGCCGGCCGAAGGCGCAATGTTGTTCTTTGGCGTCGTGCATTGAGAGGCGAGCGATGAAGGCGAAAGACGGTGAAGTCGATCAATGAAACATCACATTGTCGGGCGTTATCGCGGATTCGTCATCGAAGCGCACATGGAGCCGCGGACGGCCCGTTTGTCCGATGGAATCGCGCTGACATATCGCGTCACGTGGTCGTTGCGTAGAAGGACACGAAAACAGCACGTCACCGGTGACTTAGCCAATGCCGTTACCTACGGGTCGGAAAGTGTTGCTCTCACGTGCGTCGACCGCAAGGCTCGCGCTCTTATCGATGCCATGCTAGCGACTCAGGAAGCGTTGAAAACCGTGGGGCTGTAACCCTGATGCCTGGAAGTCCCGCGCCTCGCGCAGCGTCACGCGGACTCGAATGGTCATGCAAGAAAAACGGCTCGACTAGCCGCAGACATCCCTGCCGAGATACGCAGCGACCGCGCCTGTCACGGCGAAGCCAGGCAATTCCTCCGGCGACGCCAGATGCGCGGCGACGATCTCGCGATTATCGAGCCGCAGTTCGGGTAGGCAATCGAGGCGCAGTTCGAAGAAATGTACCCGGTCTCTTCGCCCGTCCCACATGCCGGCGGCGCTCCCTGCCGGCAGTAAGGGGTGAGACGCAAGTCCGATCTCCTCCTCCATCTCGCGCAGCGCCGCAGCAGCAGGTGTCTCACCGGCCCGGATACTGCCACCCGGAAACCCCCATTCCGCGCGGTACGACGACTTCAGCAGCAACAGCGACTGACCGACGTAGATTGCTACTAACGCGCCCTCATGGCGAGGGCGTCGAAGGTGCCACCACGCGCGGGCGAGCGGAAATCCGAGGCGAAGCGCCATGCGCCAAACAGAGTCGATCAGCGCAGCCTCCTGGGCGCGCTCAACGCTCGGCATGAGGTCTATCCTTTCCTTTCATTGTCAACGGAGCTTCCGATTCGACAGCGCCCCCCCATTTCGCTGCTGGCCGCCGCCGGTCCCACGGCGACCAGCCTCGTCCCGGCTTCAGATATCGCCGATCGAGAGGGGCAATTGCGGTTCGCTGACGCCCCCGGCGTTGATGAGCCTGACGTAGGTCACATATCTCGCCTCAGCGAGCGTCTGAGCAGCCACCAAACTTCCGGGAAGCGGCGAAAGGCTTCGCGAACCGGGCGTGAATCGCTGCGCCTTTAACACGGAGACGATCGGTCAGGTGATGCTCACGCTTGGATACAGTTGTGGAGTTCGAATGGTCGCGCGATTTCGCAACGAACTCGCTCATTTCTATTCCCATCAAAGCTGTTGCGGGGACTGGGCGGCGACCTCCTCAAGTCGCCGCCGCTTGCGCTTATGGCAATGTGATCTGACGGGTGAATTCGGCTGTCACGTTGGGACCTGTGGCTGTGCCGAATACCGGGTAGATGGTCTTGGGCCCGCTGGCAGTCAGACCCATGTAATCGCCAAGGAAATGGCCACGCGCCACAGGAGCATTGAGTATGTTGAACGAGGCCGTGGTCAGTCGTTGCTCGTTGCCCCAGTTAGCGGAGCTCGTGCACGCGGACGAGGTCGGGCAGAACAGCGCGAAATTGTCCGTGCCTTCGACGCCGGCAGGCGTGTTCGTGTCGTTACGAAAGTCGTAGTAGGTCACCACCACCGTCTTGCCGTCGCCCGACGCCACCACCGCGGGGATGAAGGCCTGTTGACGGCACGGGTTCGCTGCATTGGCCGGCGTCTTGTTGATCATCACCGGCGTCGACCAGGTGGCCCCGCCGTCATCCGACTCGCTGAAGACGATCCCGGTGATCGCGATTGACCCGGCCCCGGGCGTGGTGCACGTGGCTGTCGAAAAGCGATTGTCCTGCCACACGAGATAGATTGCCCCCGTGACCGGGTTGACAGCGACACTGAAAAGAATGGCGGCATCGCGTATCGGCTGGCCGGTGTCCGGCGTGACCACTCCCAGGGTGCGCACCTGAATATCGTTGACGAATGTCGGCGTGCTCCAGCTCGCGCCCTTATCCGTGGACTTGATATAGCCGATGCTGAGCCCCGCGTTGGCGACATTGATTGCAGTGAAGAAGTCACGCAGGGTCCCATCATGCAACACCCGTACGATGTTGTTGATCGTCTGCGCGTTCGTGCCCGGTTGATAGATCGGGGCGGCCGTGCTCCAGGTCACGCCGTTGTCGATGGATCGCGAGAAGAAGCTCGGGCCGGTGAAATTGAACTTGAAGACCGGAGCACCACCCGCCGCACCGTTGCGCAATTGACGCGCGATCTCGACAGCGTCGTTTCCCGCGAGCAACTGATCGCCGGCCTTGGTTGGCGGGAAAACGCTCAGTTGATCCCACACCGCATAGACGTAACCGTTCGCCATCGGATCGGCGGTGAGCGAGTTCTTGTCATTGAGCGCGTGCGGCGAGTTGGTGCGGATCAGCGTCACGGGAGCCTGCCAGCTCGCGCCGTGGTCGACTGAGCGGCTGACCAGCAAGGCGCTATTGCGCGCCCCAAACGGAGTCGTCGGCTTCATCGGGTCCAACACCAACGACAGGAAAAACGCGGTTCCGTCTTGCGCGAAGTCTACCCACGGATCGGAGGCGCGACGGAATTTGCCCCCGGTGCAATCGGTAACGCCGGATGGGATCGTATTGGTCCATGTGCTGCCCGCATCGCTGGAGACGACGCCGACGAGTCCGCGTGAGCCACCGTCGTCCCAGCGGTCCTGCTGATGGCCGACGAGTAGGCGGGACGGGTTGGTCGGATCGGCCGCCACCCATGGCTCGATCGACGTGGCCGGAAACAGGACGCTCCCGAATGCGGACTCCTGTGCGTTAATCTGGTCCGCAGTGCATCCGCTGAATGGATCGCCCGCGGCCACCGTGACGAGCGGGCCGACCACTTGCGCCTCGGCACCTGGGACGATCGCGCACGTCAGCGCGATGACGCTGCCACCTGCAAAGCCGCGGGAAGCGGAACGGGATAGCCGTCTGAAAATCGATGTCATGTCGTGCCTCGCGAAAAGGGTAATACGCTTGCGCATTGGCGGGCACCCATCACCGGCACCCATGTGAAAACCGATTGTTCTTGCTACCGCCCCTCGAGAGTTGCATCGATGCACGTCCGATGCCCAACCATGGAGACACACTAGGACGTGGGCACTGGATTTGTGTGAAAAATTCCTGACGGATGCTATTTGGGACGCCCCATTCTTATTTCTATTGATGTGGTATGGGGCTTGCAGAAGGACGATGGAAGCATGTATGCGCTTGTAGAAGCAGCACGACGCCTCAAATCAGATTCGATGGCACAACTGCCGCCGATCAGGTTCATGGCAGGAAGGAGGTCACTGCATTGGCGCCCCGGACGACATTGACGAGGTGAACTGGCGAGATGTATCTGACCGGAACGAGCGCCGCAACGCGGTACTATCGGCGCACGGCGCGTGGCTCGATCTGCGTCCGGCTTCGCCGTTATCTGGTTGGGGAACCCGCAGAGCTTTCGAGCCTGTTTAGAGGCCCGGCGTTCACGTGTGCGCGATACTTCGAAGAGTCGCAGATGAAATGGCCATTGAGATGGATCAGCGCGATCATGGCAGCCTTCGCGGTCGCTGTCCTGCTTGCTCTACCGCTGCCTGAGTCCGTCGACCTGACGACGAAGATTGTCACCGTGATCTTGATCGAGAGACCGGATTTGGTCGTTTTCGACTACGTGACGACACCCGCGCACTGGCCCGACTGGCACCCGTCTTCACTATCGGTAAGGGGGGCGACCGACCACCCGTTGAGCGTTGGCGAACAGGTCGTGGAAGAATTTCGCGTGGCGGGTCGGCGGGGAAGCGTCGTGTGGACCGTCGCTGTGCGGGACCGTCCGCGCAAATGGGTCATCGTCGGCACGATAGGTGGCAAGTCCGCCGGCGCGGTGAGCTACTCCCTGAGGCCCGTAGCGTCCGGGACGCGATTTGAGCGTGAGTTCGAGTACCGCTCCCCGTCACTAGGGTTTGCAGCGGTGAATGTCTTGTTCGTGCGCGCGCGAATCCAGCAAGAGTCCGAAGAGGCAGTCGCGCGGCTGAAGAAAACGTTGGAAACGATGCCGTAGACCGGAGTGCACCGGCAATCGGATGGCTCGCCCGCTTCCCGACATGGCAGACGCAGCGCTGGTGCATCGATGTCTTGCCAACAGGTTGGCGGATGGCACGGAAAGGGACGAAAGACAGCCCGCGGGCCTTGCAGCGCCGAGCCGACGCGGGACTATCGCGTGGTCGAAGTAGACCTGTTCGCAGACCAGATCGGCGCCGTCGAAGACGTGAATCAATGCGCTCTGTACTTCCATCGGCTTGCTCGTATCGCGGTTTGTGGAACGCGGCCAATGTGGCCTTGACGTCATGGCGGACGGCTTCCGCTTCGATGTGATCGTTGACACCCAATAGCGGGCCCGGTGTCAAGTGAGCAAACAAGAACCTCGACTGCCTAAGCGGCCGATTTCGATTGCACTGGCGGATTCAACCGGTCGATGCAACACAATGAACGCCGGAAGAGCGGCTCACAGTGCAGAGGAAAACATGAGCGGACCTACGAGTAGGCGATGGACCTGCTCACGTCCGCGGACTTCGATGTGAAAGCTAGTCAGGAAGATTGGAAAGCAATTGGTCGCGCTGGCCAAACGTATCGTTGCAGCTCGCTCCGACCGGTCGGCGAGTTACGATCCACATACGTTTTCGCCCCGGCGCCCGCGTACGAGAGAAAGGGCAGCTTCATCATCGGTTGTGAGCAGGTTTGCTCCCACGAGCCTTTCCCTGCACACGGCTTTAGCCAGGCTCTGACCTCGCTTCTGCATGAGCCATCGGATAGGCCACACCCGCGCGGTCTGATCCGCGGACGCAGTCACCACCCGCAGGCCGTCCGGGCTGAAGGCGGCGGAGAAAACCGGTCCCTGATGTCCGGTGAGCTTCGCGATCACCTCGCCGGTCGCCGCGTCCCACACCCGCGCGGTCCCGTCCGCGGACGCGGTCACCACGCGCTGGTCGTCGGGGCTGAAGGCGGCAGAGAAAACCGGTCCCTGATGCCCACCGAGCTGGGCGATCTGTTTGCCGGTGGCCGCGTCCCACACCCGCGCGGTCCTATCCGCGGACGCGGTCACCACGCGCTGGCCGTCCGGGCTGAAGGCGGCGGAATAAACCAGATCCTGGTGCCCGCTGAGCTGCGCGATCTGTTTGCCCGTGCTCGCGTCCCACACCCGCGCGGTCCCGTCCCGGGACGCGGTCACCACCCGCTGGCCGTCCGGGCTGTAGGCGACGGAATCAACCGGGCCCTGATGACCGCTGAGGAGCAAGATCTGTTTGCCGGTGGCCGCGTCCCACACCCGCGCGGTCCCGTCCCGGGACGCGGTCACCACCCGCTGGCCGTCCGGGCTGAAGGCGGCGAAGCAAACCCACCCCTGATGCCCGCCGAGCTGAGCGACCTGTTTGCCGGTGGTCGCGTCCCACACTCGCGCGGTCCCGTCCCGGGACGCGGTCACCACCCGTTGGCCGTCCGGGCCGTAGGCGACGGAATCAACCGGGCCCTGATGCCCGCCGAGGAGCAAGATCTGTTTGCCGGTGGCCGCGTCCCATACCCGCGCGGTCCTGTCACGGGACGCGGTCACCACCCGCTGGCCGTCCGGGCTGAAGGCGGCGGAAATAACTGACCCTTGATGCCCTCTGAGCAGCAAGATGCCCATCGCCGCGTCCCATGCGCGCGCGGTCTTATCACGTGACGCAGTCACCACCCGCTGACCGTCCGGGCTGAAGGCGGCGGAATTCACCGGCCCCTCGTGTCCGGTGAGCTGCACGATCACCTGGCCGGTCGCCGCATCCCACACCCGCGCGGTCTTGTCGTCGGACACGGTCACCACGCGCTGGCCGTCAGGGCTGAAGGCGGCGGCGCTCACCGGTCCGCGATGCCCAGTGAGCTGCACGATCACCTGGCCGGTCGCCGCGTTCCATACCCGCGCGGTGTTGTCATCGGACGCTGTCGCCACGCGCTGGCCGTCCGGGCTGAAGGCGGCGGAGAAAACCGGTCCCCGATGCCCTATGAGCTGCGCGATGACCTGGCCGGTCGCCGCATCCCACACCCGCGCGGTCTTGTCATCGGACGCTGTCACCACGCGCCGGCCGTCCGGGCTGAAGACCGCGGAGCTTACCGGTTCCCGATGCCCGGTGAGCTGTGCGATCACGTGGCCGGTCGCCGCATTCCACACCCGCACTGTCCTGTCCGCGGACGCGGTCACCACGCGCCGGCCGTCCGGGCTGAAGGCGGCGGAGAAAACCGGTTTCTGATGCCCGGTGAACTGCGCAATCTGTTTGCCCGTAGCCGCGTCCCACACCCGCGCGGTCCTGTCCGCGGACGCAGTCACCACGCGCCGGCCGTGCGGGCTGAAGGCGGCGGAATAAACCAGATCCTGATGGCCACTGAGCTGCGCAATCTGTTTGCCCGTAGCCGGGTCCCATACCCGCGCGGTCCTGTCCGCGGACGCAGTCACCACCCGCTGGCCGTCCGGGCTGAAGGCGGCGGAATAGACCAGATTCTGATGGCCACTGAGCTGCGCAATCTGTTTACCCGTGGCCAGGTTCCACACCCGCGCTGTCCCATCCCAGGACGCGGTCACCACCCGCTTACCGTCCGGGCTGAAGACGGCGGAATCAACCGCATTCTGATGGCCGCCGAGCAACGCAATCTGCACTGATGCTTGCGCGCCACGCATAAGCTCAAGCTCTGCTTCTGCCGATCCCGGCGAAAGCCAACCGTTGCCCATCGCCAGCATCGCGAAGCGCATTGCGCGGTCATAATTTCCCGCGTCGTTCGCCGTTGTCGCGGCCGACGCCAACGCCAAGGAAGTCCGGCGTGCGACCGTCCGAGTCTGGTGAATGATCCACCCGGCAGTCACAATTAAAATGAATGCGATTGCGCCAATCAGTACCTGGATGCGTCGCTGCGCGCCCTGTCCGTGCCCGCTCTTCGTTGACATGGGCTTGATCCTCAACGATTTGTTGCAACTGCGACTCGCGCTCCGCGCGTGCAACCTCCTCGCGCCCGCAGCAAGTCCATAGATAGGAAAGGTCGTCCGCGCCCAGCCGAAAGCAATTCGCACATGTCCAATTCGCAAAGAAATCGCTCGCCCCACACCGTCGCCCAGACGTCCGGGGGCTTCCGGTCGCATCGTCTCACGCCACACCACGCAGCTTCTATTGTGTTGCATCGACCGGTTGAATCCGCAGTCGACTTGCGACGATCATCCGCTGCGGGCCGGCAAGCGGTTCTCAATTCAGCTATCGGTCCGGGTTCGTTAAGGGTTATTCGATGCCTGCCATCGGCCGCAGGAATGTGCATGCCTCCGCGCATGTCGGCAGGCGTCGAATAAGCCCGATGGAGGAAACCGCGGAGTGCTCCGATGCGCTCGGAGCTTCACGGCTATGGCGATTGATAGACCGGGAGGCTGAGTGGCGTCGGATGCGGCACGGTCAGGCGAGGTGCCAAGCGGGCGCTGACGTCGTGGCGGAGCGGTGCAGTCGTGCATGCGCGAGGATGACGCGCGCGGGCGAAGCGCTTCGCGAAGCGACACGCGCAAACGTCCGCCCCTGGGCCGCGTTGCCGCAGAGCGAACGTTCGACAGGCAGGTCGGGGAACCGTGGAGTTCATGTCTGATCTCGGCGCATGGGCGGTGCACGGATCGGGGCGCTGCGCGCGAGGATGTCGATGACGATCATCGGGGCCCCGCAGTGCCGGCAGATGAAGACGGGCCGGGTTGCGATGATGGCGTCGTCCGGTGACGGGCTGATCCCGGGTGCGACGTGCAGCAGATCGCGCATCCTCGCGAGACTGGCGCGGCGCACCGGGTTGGCGAGCAGTCCGTAGTGACGGATGCGATGGAAGCCCGCGGGTAACACATGGAGCAGGAAACGGCGCATGAATTCGCCGGTTTCGAGGGTCAGGGTCTTGTAGCGGGTGCGTCCCTTCGCACGGTAGTCCTTCCAGCAGAATGTCACGCCACGCTCATCGAAGGCGACCAGGCGCTGGTTGGAGATGGCGACGCGGTGCGTGTAGCGTGAGAGGTACTCGAGCACCGCCTTCGGTCCGGCGAACGGGCGCTTGGCGTAGACCACCCATTCGCAGGTACGTAGCGGCGCAAGCCACCGGGCAAAGGTGGCGGGGTCAGCGAGCCCGGTGTACTCGCCGAAGAACTGCAACTCGCCACGGTGGTGAACCGACTGGAGTGCCTCGAGGAAGCGGCGCCGGAACAGGCGTGACAGGACGTGCACGGGCAGGAAGAAGCCGGGCCGGCAGGCGATCCAGCGCTCACCGTCAGGCGACAGCCCGCCACCGGGCACGATGCCGTGCACATGCGGGTGATGCGTGAGCGCCGAGCCCCAGGTGTGCAGTACGAGCGTGGCGCCGATCCGGGCGCCGAGGTGCCTGGGATCCGCGGCGATGGTACGCAGCG
This sequence comes from Paraburkholderia sp. Cpub6, assembly GCF_014201065.1. Taxonomy (NCBI): domain Bacteria; kingdom Pseudomonadati; phylum Pseudomonadota; class Betaproteobacteria; order Burkholderiales; family Burkholderiaceae; genus Paraburkholderia; species Paraburkholderia sp. Cpub6. Next base: position 2,966 of record NZ_JACHDM010000013.1, on the reverse strand, counting down.
TGTCGGCGGCGATGTCGAGCAGCAGGCCGTAGATGATCCGTTTGTTGTACCAGGCGATCGCACTGATGGGCGCGGGCAGCGTGAAGACGACGTGGAAGTATTCGACGGGCAGCAGATCGGCCTGGCGTGCCTCCAGCCAGCGGTGTGCGGCGCTGGCCTGGCACTTCGGGCAATGCCGGTCCCGGCACGAGTTGAAGGACACCTCTGTGCTTGCGCAGCCTGAACAGCGCAGCACATGTCCGCCCAGTGCCGCCGTGCGGCACCGTTCGATGGCCGACATGACCTTCAGCTGCCCCAGGCTCAGGTGTGTCGTGGTTCGCCACGCTGGCCCGTGGCTGCGGAAGATGTCCGCAACCTCCAGCATGAGGCGTTACAGCGCGCGGGCCTACCCGGCAGGCAGGCGGTCCAGCGGACTGGTGACCTCGTGCAGCAGGTCGGTGGCCACCTGGACGTAGAGCGCGGTGTTCTCAAGCTTCGCATGGCCGAGCAGCACCTGGATCACGCGGATGTCCACCTTCTGTTCAAGGAGGTGTGTCGCGAAGCTATGCCGCAGCGTGTGCATGGACACGCGCTTGTCGATATGCGCGGCCCCGGCGGCGGCATGAATGGCACGGTTCAACTGTCGCGTGCTTAACGGATCGAGCGGATCGAGCCCGGGAAACAGCCATCCGCCATCGGGCATCCTGCCCTGCGCACGGGCCACGCGCCACCACACACGCAGACGCTCGAGCAGCACCGGCGAGAGCATGGCGTAGCGGTCACGGCGCCCCTTGCCCTGCTCGATGCGCAGTGTCATGCGTTCGCTGTCGACGTCGGTGACCTTCAGGGCTACCACTTCGCTGGCGCGTAGCCCCGCGCCGTACGCGACCGACAGCGCGGTCTGGTGCTTCAGGTTGCCGGCCGCCTCGATCAGTCGCCGCACTTCATCGGGACTGAGCACGACGGGCAATATGCGGGGCACGCGCACCGGTTGCATCCTGACCATCAGCTCGGGCCGGTCGAGCGTGACTGTGAAGAAGAACTTCAGGCCGGTGATCGCGTGGTTCAGCGATACGGCCGATGTGCCGTGGTCGACCAGATACAGCTGGTAGCGGCGCAGGTCCTCGACGGTGGCCGTGTGAGGTGAGCGCCCGAGAAACCGGGCGAACTCGCGCACGATGTGCAGGTAGGTGTCCTGCGTCCCGGGCGCAAGCTGGCGCATGCGCATGTCGTCGATCATGCGCTGGCGCAATCGGCTGGCGTTTGCTGGTGAGGAGGTCATGATTGGGCTCCTGCTGGAGAACGAGGCGGATTGCCTCATTCGCCAACATAAAGCCGCGCGACCGGCCTCGCGCTGACCTCCAGCGTCAGACCCTGGCCCCTACCGCGCGAGCGGTTTAGTCCTCCGGCCAAAAGGCGCCGTTCGTCTAGAACGGAAATTGGACGCACAAGCGTCCGCATCGACCTGGAAACGGTCAATAAATCCCGGCCAACAATCGCGCCCTGTTACCGCACCATGCTCGGAGAACCGAGGATGCGCGCGTCGAGCTCATGTCAGGCGACGACCTGGGCTATTTTCATACGCCTTCATCGCGTTCCACACCTTTACGTCATTCCCCAATGCGCGAAGTGCCTTACTGGCACGGCCGTCGCGCGGCGGGAAACGGTGCGGAAAGGGCCCACCCCACAATTTCCCCAAGAATACTCAACCCCATACCGCGTATTTTCCACTGCTTGCTGTGCGCAGCTTCCCAGATACGAGAAGCAAGCTTGGGCTGCTGGCACAACGTATGGCTCACACTCGATCGGAGACGAACCTTTTTCAACCCAGTCGCTAACGTCTGCTTGTTCGGCGCAGCAGCGAGTATTTCAATGAGATTCTCGCTGTCAGTGACAAACGTCGTCGTGTCCCGCAGACGTGTCTTTTCATATGCCAATCCCCCAATGTCGTCAGCTCTAGTCCACCAATTACCGCCGCCCGCGGATCCATCAATGCTTCTATTGTTTCTAATATGTCGTTCGTATTTACATACTCTTACAGATCCTCTATTCTAGGAGGGAGACTGTGACCGGACTTCTAGGGAGCGGCTCCCCGTGACCCGCGCGAGTACAAATGTAGCGTCCGGTGCGATGAGTCTCCAATTGAGTTCGACAGCTTCTCAAACTAAATCCCATAAATGAATTAAAACAAAAGACCACAATGAAGAAAGCAAGAATCTCCGCTGTTGCAAGTCTTGTCTGCGCCGTCCCCGTGCTGCTGTCGGGCTGTCAGACGACCAATTCCGCGATACCTTACGAAGTTTCGACCGAAAACGTTCTTGCTATCCAGTCTGGCCTACAGACGAAGAAGGTTAGCGTCAGCAGCGTCAGCCTTGCCCAAGGAGTCAGCGAAAATCTGATGTGTCGTATGAACGGAGACGTCGTCGTTTCTCCGGGTAAGACGCTGTCGCAATTCATCAAAGACTCGTTTCAGAAGGAGCTGTTTACGGCGCAGGCCTACGACATACATGGTTCAGCTATCGAGGGACGTATCGAGGAACTCAGCTTCAGTTCGGTGACTCCCGCGAACTGGACAATCAAAATGCACGTGTACTCGACGGCTTCGAATGGGTACACCGTGTCGATTAAATATCCGTTTGAGACGAGCTGGATTGCAATGGAGGCATGCAAAAACACAGCCAACGCTTTCTCGCCAGCCGTGCAGGAGCTGATTAAGCAGGTAGTGACAAATCCGCAGTTTGCAGCGCTTGCGGGCAAGTGATGATGCCTTGAACCACAGATAGTGGTTCTTTTTCACTGTACAGCGCAGCGTAAGCGAGTCAGTATAGGGATTGCTGATCAGGTTGCCTCGGTCGCCGGAATCAAGGGCTAGCTGTCTGCTGGTGCGCGCTACTAGTGTCGTGAGTTGGAAGTTCGTTGTATTAACGTCCTGTACTGTCAGCGATGACGAAGTGCTGCTTAAAGAGCCGCTCGGACTCACGTAATCC
>NZ_JACHDM010000012.1:0-208148 GCF_014201065.1 Paraburkholderia sp. Cpub6 | reverse complement strand
CTTCCGCTCATCGCCACGTCCTCATACCAGTGCTACACAAGACACTTTAGTACGCAGCGAACATATTTCAATGAATTTTTAACTCACGACACTAGCTCGCGAAACTTGTTTCATTGACACACCGCTGGAATAACGGTTCGATCGCCGACCCGAGCTGTGAGGTCGCCGCGCAAAACCGCGCAAATCAGTCAACGGTGGGCGTTGCGAAACGTAACCTCGGCGACGGACGCAACGCCCCAGCGCGTTGCGCGCTCAGCGGTGGCGCATGGTTCGGATCCAGCGCCGCAGCTCGATCGCGTCCTGAAAGTGCGCGTGCGGATTCGGAGCGCCGAGCAGCACGATCACCATCATGTGTCCGCTCACCGGCGTCATCACGATCAGGCAATGACCGGCCTCGTTCGTAAAGCCTGTTTTTTGCAGCGCAACGTGCCATGACGCGCGATGCACGAGCGGATCGGTGTTGTGATACATCAGCGGGCCGTCGCCGCCAAGAACGACTTGCCTATGGGACGTCGAATACGATTGTATCTTCGGATACCGGTACGCGGCGCTTGCGAGTTTCACCAGATCGCGCGCGCTCGATACGTTCTGCGGCGACAGTCCGGTCGGATCGACGAAATGGCTGTGAGTCATATGCAGACGCCGCGCCTTGCGATTCATCGCTTTGACAAAGCCGGCACGTCCGCCCGAATAATCACGGCTCAGCGCAAATGCCGCGCGATTCTCCGACGACATCAGCGCGATATGCAGCATCGTTCGACGCAGCAGCAGCGAGCCGACCGGCAGGCGCGAGCGCGACCACTTCAAGCGGTCGACATCGGCGTCCGTGATGCGTGACGGCTTGACCAGCGAGCGTTTCGAGTCGATCACCACCATTGCGGTCAGAAGTTTGGTCAACGACGCGATCGGGAGGCGCTGATCCGCATGCTTCATATACAGCGCGCGCCCGGTCGTCAGATCGACGACCATCGCAGCGCGCGCGAGCACCGCGGGTTTCGCCACGACGCGTTTGATATGACGGGCGCGCGCCATCGCGGGACCGGCGAATAAGGAGAACAAAACCAGGATCAGGATGCACGCACGCATGCCCCGACGCTCACGAAACATCTGCCGGACATATTGCCTGCTGCGCGAGCCGGGCGCGCCTGGTCCGTGGCAGCGGGAGTGGCGGCGAGCAAAGCGCCGGCGCATCCGTCGCGTGGACGCAAGGGGTCGAACGGAAAAACAGGAGTTTGCCGGTGCGTGCTGCCGGCACTTCGAATGTGGGAAAACTCATAAAGGAACGGCGGGAAGCGGTGATATTGAACGACGGCGACTCGGCTCGCGTGCCGTCACGAATGAAGAGAGGCCGGACCCGATGCCAACTTTGCATGGCCAGGCCCGCCACGGTCATTCGCGCTACGCACGCGTCGCGAAGCTCGGGCTTGTTCGGATACCGCTGTCGGTGCGCTTGCCTAACATCTGTCCGCATGCCTTCGGGGCGACCGTGTCTTCGGAGGGGTAACCGTAGGGATCGAAACTTAAGCGAAACTTAAAACGTCAATCGATTCACAGGGTCGGCACCGCGAAAGCGAAGCCCGGGGTCAAGCGCGAGAACTCAGTAATGGGCAGCGTGCGCGTTCCGCAACCGGCCCGGACGGCCCGCCGCGGCAGCGAGGTCGGTGATCGGGATCACCTGCCGCGAATATAGGACATTCCGAAAACAAAAGGATGCCCACTCGAGACCGGCGTGATCGGCGGGATCATCGTGGCTGGCTGAGACCCCCTTCCAAGGTCGAGCGCGCCGTGCCAATCGTGGCTTGAGCAGTTTCCTCTAGTGTGCGTTCACGACGAGCGTCCATTCGGTGCTGTGATGAGGTGAGTAGACCCGGGGAGTTGCCCCCCGAGCCTCTCGCAGAACCGAACGTGAGCCTCTCGACTCATTCGGCTCCCGTTATCCGACCGATACGCCAACGACACGCCAGTGGACAAACAACCTGGGGTGGGTGAACTTCATCTTGCGTAGCCATTCCGCACTACGTCGCTTGCGCTGCCGCAGCCTCCTGTACTTTCGTCGAGCCCACCGCATAAGCCGTAGGTCGATGTAGCCGAAGAGGCTGTGCATCGTCGTCCGGTAGAACGCCCCATAGTAGTTCCACCACCCTTGTATCGTCGTGTTGAATTGCTGCGCAAGTTCATCCAGCGTCGCCGATGTTCGTCGGTGTATTCGCCAACTTCGCACGTGCTGTCTCATCCGCTTTAAGGCATCGCTGCTCACCGCTGGCAGAAAGCCAGTAAATCGCCGCTGGTGTTTGCTCAATGCCCCTCTCGGTCTAAACGTAAAACCGAGGAACGTAAACTGCACATTCGGATAAGTGCCAGTGCGATTGCTGTCCTTGCAATACGCGATCTTCGACTTCTCCGGATGCATCGTCAGGCCACAGTCTTCCAGCCGTGACGCAATCGCTCGCATCACGGCTTGCGCCTGCACCAGACTGCGGCAATGAACCACCGCGTCGTCGGCGTAGCGCGCAAAGGGAGACTGAAGCCATGTCCGCTGCATCCAGTTATCGAACGCATAGTGCATAAACAGATTCATCAGGATCGGGCTGACCACTCCGCCCTGTGGTGTACCCCGCGTTCAGGGCAAATTAGTCCCCTCCGCAGTTTCGAACGGCGCAGCGTGATTATCGCGCGGACCCTAGCCTCCAGATGGGAGATCGCAGGCCGGACGGCGAGCAACGCCCCCATTGCTCGCGCGGCGAAGTCCAGGCCAATTAGCCACGCAAGATCGGCGACTACCGCTCTTGTCGGCGCCGCTCGCTGCGCTCCGTACAAGATCGAGCTCGTTCTGTTTCAGCCTGAGGACCAAGGAAGGAACCAGTGAGCCCGTGGCTCAGGGAATTCGTTACGCCGGTGGCGACCATCGCGTTCGGCAAAATCAGCTATGAAAGATCTTTGTCGATCAGATGCGTTGTGGTAAATGCAGGTAAGCACCAGAGGGGTGAATTACGAGACGCTCCGCCGCTACGTGGATTGGGTGTATCAGGTTCAGGGCGGCAAGGAAAATATAAGCATTGTCGTAAGGGACCGCGATCGCGCGATGATCAAGAGAGTTGGATTGGATCAACTGCATCAGATTCTCAGCCGGACACCGCCGCCGCATCCTCCTCAACAACCTGGCGGCAATTCATCCAAAAGAGCGAAGCGCTGGAGCAAGTAGATAAATAGGGTTATCGAAGGTGATCGCGTTCGCGAACGATGCGGTACGCCTCCAATGACCGTGGGCTGTCCGATGACAGCTTTCTGCGTCTGTGCCGGGCGCGAGACAGAATGAGCGCCGTTAGGGAGTGGCTTGCAAATTCACCGGGGACCGCCGCACGACAGAACTTCGGCGAGATGCTGCGTGGCTCAATGAAAATGCGGGCAATGGAATGGCCGAACGAATACGTGATCGGCGCGCTGGAGCGGCCACCTGTCGAGCGACGCTTGTCAACAAGTGGCACTTTGAATGCCACCGAAGTTCGTCGACGAGCACTCACCCGCCTACCGGGAGCGCGTTCACGGTAGCCAAAGCTCAGTCAGAATTGTGCATTGCACAGTGAATTTTCCCGGTGCTGCAGACTTTGCAGTACCCGAAAGACGAAGCTTACGTTCCTGCAGACTTTGTTGTGCACCCATAACAACCAAAAAAAAAGCGTCACGTTGCCGTGACGCCTTAAAAAGTTCTAGCCATTCCGAGGGCCGTGCTAGAACCTGAGAGAAGGTAATTCGAAAGGCGCAAGCGCATTGGACGGGCAATCGATCCTGCATTTTGGGATTTTTCCGCTCGCGCGTACCAAAATGCAGCGGAGACAAGCGACTTTCGAAATGAGGTTCCATTTTTTATGGTTATGCTGACTAAGTCAAGCAAAAAGATATAGTCGACCATCGATCGGCAATTCCTTCCGATACAATGACTTTTCTTAAAAATGTATGAATGGGTGCCCCGGTTTGGAGATGTCCCTGCCTCTGTGAGCGGCCGTCAACACGTTGTCGCACGAACAATTTGAAATGCTGTTCCATAAAAACGCATGAACCGATCCACTCCCAACCAACCCGTCGCCGCCAAGGTCCCCGCCAGCAAAGACCGAGACGGCCCAGGCGATGAAGTCACCGCGCTCGCGCGCGGCCTGACCGTGCTGCGCGCCGTCGCCGCCGCGCACGCACCACTCAGCAATCGCGAACTCGCCGAGTTGACCGGCATCCCGAAGCCCACCGTGTCGCGCATCACCGCGACGCTCGTGGGCACAGGTTTTCTGCTGCGACTACCCGACAGCGAGCGCTTCGTGCTGACATCGTCGGTGCTCGAACTGAGCAACGGCTTTCTGCGCAACTTCGACATCCGCTCGCGCGCGCGGCCGTTTCTGATCGAACTCGCGGAACGCACCGCGTTGTCGGTGCATCTGGCGGTGCGCGATCGCTACGACATGGTCGTCATCGACGCGATCCGGCCGCGTTCGGCGGTGCTCGTGTCGCGACTCGAAATCGGCTCGCGCATGAGCTTGACGCGCACCGCCGTCGGCCGGGCGTACCTCGCGGCGCTCTCGCAACCGGACCGCGACCGTCTGCTGGTCGGCCTGCAGACGGCCGAAGGTGACGATTGGGGCTATATCGGCAGCCGTCTCGCAAGCGCGATCCAGGACACCCTCGAACGCGGGTTCGCAATCGCCACCGGCGAGTGGTACAACGGGCTGAACGCGATCGCGCTCGGCTTCGTCGGGCCGTCGGGCGAGCGCTACGCAGTCAATTGCGGCGGCTCGGCCGACCAATGTCCGCGCGACTGGCTGATCGCGCGCGCCGCGCCCGCGCTGCTCGAATGCATCGACAAGATCGTCCTGGAGATCGGCGGCACGCCGGGGCGCCGACTCGACGAATAAGCCGTCGGCGGCAACGGGCGCCAAACGGCGCCCCGCGCAGATCGAACGCGGCGCCAGCCGCGCGTGATCTGCGAGCGTGGCGACGGCGGCCCGCCCTCGCCCGACGTTTCGCCGACATGCTGTAACCTTCGTAATCAACCGAAAAATACGCGGCTGGACTGTTACAGACGCCGCAACGTACGATCACGCATCCCGTCGCGGGACCGCGCGCCGCGAGCCGTGAGCGTCGTCGAAACGGCCGCGTCCAGCCGTGATGATTCCGCATTGCGTTAACATCCCTGTCCCGCGCCTCGGGTAGCATCGCGCTGAACATTGCGCGGCGCCCGCCGCCACGACCGCCCGACATGCCGCCCATGTGCCGGCCCACCGCCCTTCGAATGGCGGCGAGCGCATCGGCGGCTCACATCATCAAGCCAGCCACCCGACCGAACCGATGGACGAACAACAAAAGCACCCGGAAACCCAACGCCCTGCCGCTTCCCAGCCGTCCGCGAACGGCGCGCAATCGAGCGCGCCCGGCGCGGTGAAACGCCACCGCGGCCGCACCGTCGCGCTGATCGTCGCGGCGCTGGTCGTGCTCGGCGTCGTGCTGTGGCGCTGGCATCCGTGGGGCGGGCCCGGCAGCGGCGCGAGCGCGCCGGGGGCGGCGAGCGGCGCGCGCAGCGGCCGCTTCGGCCGCGGCGGTCCGAACGCGATGGCCAACATGGCGCAGCCGGTGCACGTCGCCGCCGCGACGCAGGGCGAGATGCCGGTCGTGCTGACCGCGCTCGGCACGGTCACGCCGCTCGCCACCGTCACCGTGCTGCCGCAACTGAGCGGCGTGCTGCAGGACGTCTATTTCAAGGAAGGCCAGATGGTCAAGAAGGGCGACGTACTGGCCCAGATCGACCCGCGCCCGTACGAAATTTCGCTGCGCAACGCCGAGGGCACGCTGGTGCGCGACGAGGCGCTGCTCGCCACCGCGCGTCTCGATCTGAAGCGCTATCAGACGCTGCTCGCGCAGGACTCGATCGCGAGTCAGCAGGTCGACACGCAGGCGTCGCTGGTACGGCAATACGAAGGCACGGTGAAGTCCGATCAGGCGAACGTCGACAGCTTCAAGCTCGACCTCGTGTACGCGCGCATCACCGCGCCGGTGTCGGGACGCGTCGGTCTGCGTCAGGTCGACCCGGGCAACTACGTGACCTCGGGCCTCACCAACGGCATCGTCGTGATTACGCAGCTCGATCCGATCAGCGTGGTGTTCACGACTTCCGAAGACAATCTGCAGCAGATCATCCAGCACACGCAGAACGGCGAGTCGCTGTCGGCCACTGCGTACGACCGCAGCAACACGCATCCGCTCGAAGTCGGCTCGCTAAAGACGATGGACAATCAGATCGACACGACCACCGGCACGATCAAACTGCGCGCGATCTTCAAGAACAAGGACAACGGCCTGTTCCCGAACCAGTTCGTCAACACTCGCCTGCTCGTCGATACGATCAGGAACGCGGTGATCGTGCCGACCTCGGCGGTGCTCAACGGCTCGATGGGTCCCTTCGTGTACGTCGTGAAGCCCGACAACACGGTCACCGTGCGCCAGGTCAAGGTTGGCCCGGTCGACGGCGAGCGCACCAGCATCCAGTCGGGCCTCGCGGTCGGCGAGCGCGTCGTGATCGACGGTTCGGACCGGCTGCGCGAAGGCGCGAAGATCACGATTCCGGCCGAGCGGCCGCGTGGCGCGTCCGGCGCATCGGCCGCATCCGGCGCGCACGGCGCGAGCGCTCCGGCGAGCGCCTCGGGCGCGCACGCGCATCGCGGCCGGCACGCGGCGCAAGCATCGCAATAAAGTAAAGGCACGGCACTTACCGCATGAATCCATCCCGCGCTTTTATTCTGCGTCCTGTCGGCACCGCGCTGCTGATGGCGGCGATCATGCTGGTCGGCCTCGTCGCGCTGCGCTTTCTGCCGCTGTCCGCGCTGCCCGAGGTCGACTATCCGACGATCCAGGTGCAGACCTTCTATCCGGGCGCGAGCCCGGACGTGATGACGTCGTCCGTGACGGCGCCGCTCGAAAGGCAGTTCGGGCAGATGCCGTCGCTGAACCAGATGTCGTCGCAAAGCTCGGCCGGCTCGTCGATCATCACGCTGCAGTTCAGCCTCGACCTGCCGCTCGACATCGCCGAGCAGGAGGTCCAGGCGGCGATCAACGCGGCGGGCAACCTGCTGCCGTCCGACCTGCCCGCGCCGCCGATCTACGCGAAGGTCAACCCGGCTGACGCGCCGATCATCACGCTCGCGATCACGTCGAAGACACTGCCGCTCACGCAGGTGCAGGATCTCGCCGACACGCGTCTCGCACAGAAGATTTCGCAGGTCGCCGGGGTGGGTCTCGTCAGCCTGTCGGGCGGCCAGCGCCCGGCGATCCGCATTCAGGCGAACCCGCGCGCGCTCGCCGCGTACGGCCTGAATCTCGACGACCTGCGCACCACGATCTCGAACCTGAACGTCAACACGCCGAAGGGCAATTTCGACGGTCCGACGCGCAACTACACGATCAACTCGAACGACCAGTTGACCGACGCCGACGAATACAAGAGCGCCGTGGTCGCGTACAAGAGCGGCCGTCCGGTGATGCTGACCGACGTCGCGAGCATCGTGGCGGGACCGGAGAATACGAAGCTCGGCGCGTGGGTCGACAAGACGCCCGCGATCATTCTCAACGTGCAGCGCCAGCCAGGCGCGAACGTGATCCAGGTGGTCGACAGCATCAAGGCGCTGCTGCCGCAGTTGCAGCAGTCGCTGCCCGCCGCGCTCGACGTCGAGGTCGTCACCGACCGCACCACGACGATCCGCGCGTCGGTGCGCGACGTGCAGTTCGAACTCGCGATGTCGGTCGTGCTGGTCGTGCTGGTGATGTACCTGTTCCTCGCCAACATCTACGCGACGATCATTCCGAGCCTGTCGGTGCCGCTGTCGCTGATCGGCACGCTCGCGGTGATGTACCTGTGCGGCTTCTCGCTCGACAACCTGTCGCTGATGGCACTGACCATCGCCACCGGCTTCGTCGTCGACGACGCGATCGTGATGATCGAGAACATCGCGCGCTACGTCGAGGAAGGCGACACGGCGCTCGAAGCCGCGCTGAAGGGCTCGAAGCAGATCGGCTTCACGATCATTTCGCTGACGGTCTCGCTGATCGCGGTGCTGATTCCGCTGCTCTTCATGGGCGACGTGGTCGGGCGCCTGTTCCACGAATTCGCGATCACGCTCGCGGTGACGATCGTCATCTCGGCGGTCGTGTCGCTGACGCTCGTGCCGATGATGTGCGCGAAGCTGTTGCGCCACACGCCGCCGCACGACAGTCACCGTTTCGAGGCGAAGGCGCACCGCTTCATCGACTGGGTGATCGCGCGCTACGCGGTCGCGCTCACGTGGGTGCTGAACCGTCAGCGCTCCACGCTGGTCGTCGCGGTGCTCACGCTGGTGCTGACCGGCCTGCTGTACGTGTTCGTGCCGAAGGGCTTCTTCCCGGTGCAGGACACCGGCGTGATCCAGGCGATCACGCAGATGCCGCAGTCGGTGTCGTTCGCATCGATGGCCGAGCGTCAGCAGGCGCTCGCTGACCAGATCCTGAAGAACCCGGACGTCGAAAGCCTGACCTCGTTCATCGGCGTGGACGGCAGCAACATCACGCTGAACAGCGGCCGCATGCTGATCAACCTGAAGCCGCGCGACGACCGCAGCAATACCGCGAGCGAGGTAATCCGCCAGTTGCAGAAAGACGTCGCGCATATTCCGGGCGCGTCGCTGTACATGCAGCCGGTGCAGGACCTGACGATCGACTCGACCGTCAGCCCGACGCAGTATCACTTCATGCTGACCGATCCGAACATCAGCGAATTCACCACGTGGGTGCCGAAGCTGGTCGACCGGTTGAAGCAATCGCCCGAGCTCGCGGACGTCGCGACCGATCTGCAGGACAACGGCCGCTCGGTGTTCATCGAGATCGACCGCGCGACCGCCGCGCGCTTCGGCATCACACCGGCCACGATCGACAACGCGTTGTACGATGCGTTCGGCCAGCGCATCATTTCGACGATCTTCACGCAGTCGAACCAGTACCGCGTGATTCTCGAAGCGCAGCCGACGATGCAGCACTACACCACGTCGCTGAACTCGATCTACCTGCCCTCTTCCACGTCGACGGGCGGCCAGGTGCCGCTGTCATCGATCGCGAAGTTCATCGAGCAACCCGCGCCGCTGCTCGTCACGCACCTGAGCCAGTTCCCGGCCACCACGGTGTCGTTCAACCTCGCGCCGGGTTCGTCGCTCGGCGCGGCGGTCAAGGCGATCCAGCAGGCCGAGAAGGACGTCGGTCTGCCCGCGTCGTTCCAGACGCGCTTCCAGGGCGCGGCGCTCGCGTTCCAGGCGTCGCTCGCCAACGAGCTGTTCCTGATCCTCGCGGCGATCGTCACGATGTACATCGTGCTCGGCGTGCTGTACGAGAGCTTCATCCATCCGATCACGATTCTGTCGACGCTGCCGTCGGCCGGCGTCGGCGCGCTGCTCGCGCTGCTGATCACCGGCCACGATCTCGACATCATCGGCATCATCGGCATCGTGCTGCTGATCGGTATCGTGAAGAAGAACGCGATCATGATGATCGACTTCGCGCTCTACGCCGAGCGCGAGGAAGGCAAGCCGCCGCGCGAGGCGATCTACCAGGCGTGTCTGCTGCGCTTCCGGCCGATCCTGATGACCACGCTCGCCGCGCTGCTCGGCGCGCTGCCGCTGATGCTCGGCACCGGCGCGGGCTCGGAGCTGCGCCGGCCGCTCGGCATCGCGATCGCCGGCGGCCTGATCGTGAGCCAGCTGCTGACCCTGTTCACGACGCCGGTGATCTACCTCGCGTTCGATTCGCTCGGCCGCCGGCTGCGCGAGCGCTTTAACCGCGGCGATTCGTCCGGTAGCGCCACGCCGCCCGCCACCGATGCAGGGAACTGAGCGATGAACCTGTCGCGTCCGTTTATCTCCCGACCGGTCGCCACCACGCTGCTGGCGATCGGCATCGCGCTGTCGGGGGTATTCGCGTTCACGAAGCTGCCGGTCGCGCCGCTGCCGCAGGTCGACTTCCCGACCATCTCGGTGCAGGCGTCGCTGCCGGGCGCGAGCCCGGAGACCGTCGCGACGAGCGTCGCGAGTCCGCTCGAGCGGCATCTCGGCTCGATCGCCGACGTCACCGAGATGACGTCGCAAAGCTCGGTCGGCTCGACGCGCATCACGCTGCAGTTCGGCCTGAACCGCAACATCAACGGCGCCGCGCGCGACGTGCAGGCGGCGATCAACGCGGCGCGCGCCGACCTGCCCGCGAGCCTGCGCAGCAACCCGACCTACCACAAGGTCAACCCGGCCGACGCGCCGATCCTGATTCTCGCCCTGACGTCGAGCACGCGGACGGCGGGCCAGCTCTACGATTCGGCTGCGACGGTGCTGCAGCAGTCGTTGTCGCAGGTGCAGGGGGTTGGCGAAGTGGATGTCAGCGGTTCGGCGAATCCGGCCGTGCGCGTCGAGTTGCTGCCGCATGCGCTGTCGCATTACGGCATCGGCCTCGAGGACGTGCGCGCGGCGCTCGCCGCGGCCAACGCGAACAGCCCGAAGGGCTCGATCGAGTTCGGCGAGAACCGCGTACAGCTGTACACCAACGACCAGGCGAGCAAGGCGTCGCAATACAAGGACCTCGTCATTGCCTATCGCAACGGCGCGCCGGTCAAACTCTCCGACATGGGCGAAGTCGTCGATTCGGTCGAAGATCTGCGCAATCTCGGTCTCTTCAATGGCAAGCGCTCGGTGCTCGTGATCCTGTACCGGCAGCCGGGCGCGAACATCATCGAGACCGTCGACCGCGTCAAGGCGATGCTGCCGCAACTGCACGCGTCGCTGCCCGCCGACGTCGACATTTCACCGACCTCGGACCGTTCCACTACTATCCGCGCGTCGCTGCGCGACACCGAACGCACCCTCGTGATCGCGGTCACGCTCGTCGTGATGGTGGTGTTCCTGTTCCTGCGCAACTGGCGCGCCACGCTGATTCCGAGCGTGGCCGTGCCGATCTCGATCATCGGCACGTTCGGCGCGATGTACCTGATGGGCTTCTCGATCGACAATCTGTCGCTGATGGCGTTGACCATCGCGACCGGCTTCGTCGTCGACGACGCGATCGTCGTGCTCGAAAACATCTCGCGCCACATCGAAGACGGCGTGCCGCGCATGAAGGCCGCGTTCATCGGCGCGCGCGAGGTCGGCTTCACGGTGATGTCGATCAGCATCTCGCTCGTCGCCGTGTTCCTGCCGATCCTGCTGATGGGCGGCATCGTCGGGCGGCTGTTCCGCGAGTTCGCGCTGACGCTGTCGCTCGCGATCGCGGTGTCGCTGGTCGTATCGCTGACGCTCACGCCGATGATGTGCTCGCGCCTGCTGCGCGAACCGTACGAAAAGCATGAGGAAAATCGCTTCGGCCGCTGGCTCGAACGCGGCTTCACGTCGATGCAGCGCGGCTACGAGCGCACGCTCGGCTGGGCGCTGCGGCATCCGCTGCTGATCGTCCTCGTCCTGCTGCTGACCATCGCGCTGAACATCGCGCTCTACATCATCGTGCCAAAGGGCTTCTTCCCGCAGCAGGACACGGGGCGCCTGATCGGCGGCATCCAGGCGGACCAGAGCACGTCGTTCCAGGCAATGAAGGGCAAGTTCTCGCAGATGATGGAAATCGTCGGCAAGAACCCGGCAGTCGACAGCGTGGTCGGCTTCACCGGCGGCCGGCAGACCAACTCGGGCTTCATGTTCGTGTCGCTGAAGCCGAAAAGCGAACGCAAGCTGTCCGCCGACCAGGTGATCCAGCAACTGCGTGCGCCGCTCGGCGACGTGGCCGGCGCGCGCACGTTCCTGCAGGCGGTGCAGGACATCCGTGTCGGCGGCCGGCAATCGAACGCGCAGTATCAGTTCACGCTGCTCGCCGACTCGACGCCCGATCTGTACAAGTGGGGGCCGAAGCTCACCGAGGCGCTGCAGGCACGCAAGGAGCTCGCGGACGTGAACTCCGACCAGCAGCAAGGCGGTCTCGAAGCGATGGTGACGATCGACCGCGCCACGGCATCGCGCCTCGGCATCAAGCCCGCGCAGATCGACAACACACTGTATGACGCGTTCGGCCAGCGCCAGGTGTCGACGATCTACAACCCGCTGAACCAGTATCACGTCGTGATGGAAGTCGCGCCGCAATACTGGCAGAGCCCGGAGATGCTGAAGCAGATTTTCATCAGCACGTCGGGCGGCAGCGCGAGCGGCGCGCAGACCACCAACGCGCCGGCCGGCACCGTGACGTCCAGAGCGACCAGCACGTCGACCACGACGAGCGCGGCAACCGGCGGCACGGCCGCCACCACCGCGACGAGCGCGGCCAGCATTGCAGCCGACTCCGCGCGCAATCAGGCCATCAACTCCATCGCGGCGAGCGGCAAGTCGAGCGCGTCGTCGGGCTCGGCGGTGTCGACCGCGAAGGAGACGATGGTGCCGCTGTCGGCGATCGCGAGCTTCGGGCCCGGCACCACGCCGCTATCGGTCAATCACCAGAGCCAGTTCGTCGCCTCGACGATCTCGTTCAACCTGCCGCCGGGCGTGTCGCTGTCCACCGCCACGCAGGCGATCTACGACACGATGGCCGAGATCGGCATGCCCGCCACGATTCACGGCAGCTTCCAGGGCACCGCGCAGGCCTTCCAGCAGTCGATGTCCGACCAGCCGATCCTGATCCTCGCCGCGCTCGCGGCGGTGTATATCGTGCTCGGCATCCTGTACGAGAGCTATATCCACCCGCTGACGATCCTGTCGACGCTGCCGTCCGCGGGCGTCGGCGCGTTGCTCGCGCTGCTGCTGTTCAAGACCGAGTTCAGCATCATCGCGCTGATCGGTGTGATCCTGCTGATCGGCATCGTGAAGAAGAACGCGATCATGATGGTGGACTTCGCGATCGACGCGTCGCGCAAGGGAATGTCGTCGCGCGACGCGATCTACCAGGCCTGTCTGCTGCGCTTCCGGCCGATCATGATGACCACCTTCGCCGCGCTGCTCGGCGCGTTGCCGCTCGCGTTCGGCAGCGGCGAAGGCGCGGAGATGCGCGCGCCGCTCGGTATTTCGATCGTCGGCGGGCTGATCGTCAGCCAGATGCTGACGCTCTATACGACGCCGGTCGTCTATCTGTACATGGATCGCATCCGCGTGCGCTGGGAGGCGAGAAAGGCACGCCGCGCGGGTGGCGCGGCGCCGACGTCGTCATGACGTAGTGAAGGTGGCGCTCACAGCTTCTGCTCGATGGCCAGAGAGAAAATCCGCTGCCATCGGCGCGCCGCCCGCTCGTTCGACATCGGCACGAGCCACTCGCCGTGCCGTGAGTCCTTGACCTTCAGCGCGAGCCGCGCCTGTGCGTCGCGGCCCTGTGCTTCGGCGCCGAGCAGATCGGCGAAGATATACGCGCCCTGCTGGTCGCCGACGCGAATCTCGCAGAGCCGCTTGGCCGCCGCGAGCCGCACCGAGCCCCAACTGCCCTTCAATTCGTGCGTCCAGTCGCCGTCGCGCACGTTCGGCGCGACTTCGCGGCGCCGCTGCCGCCAGTACGCGAGCGCACCGGCGATCAGCAACGCAACCAGCACAGCCACACCCTCCGCCACCGCCAGCCCGAAAGCGGCCTGCAGCGCATAAAAGGCACGCACCGCGCCGTACCCCAGCGCGATCAGCGCAATCAACGCAACGACAATCGGCATCGCAAGCTCATCCGGCAAATGGTTTTGGTCGGCTAGCGCGGGCAAACGCGACGGCGCGTTCGTCTCCTCACTGCCCCTCACTGCCCCTTATGGGCGGCCGACCACGCCTTGAGCGCGTTCAGCGTGTTCTCGACATGCTTGTCGGGCGACAGGCTCGTGTACTCGTAGATGATCTTGCCGTCGGGCGAGATCACGTACGACACGCGATTCGCCATGCCAGCCTTCAACGGCATGGCCGCGTCGTACGCATTGATCACCTTCGCGTCGGCGTCGGCCGCGACCGGGAATTTGCTGCGGCATTCGCTGACCGAAAACTTCGTCAGCGTATCGATGTTGTCGTGCGACACGCCGATCACCGTCGCGCCGTACTTCTTGTATTGGTCGACCGCATCGGCGAACTCGTGCGCCTCGATCGTGCAGCCCTTCGTGAACGCGGCCGGATAGAAGTACAGCACGACCGGGCCCTTCTTCAGTTCGTCGGCGAGCGAATACGTGTAGGTCTTGCCGCCGAGCGAGGCCTCGGCGGTAAACGTCGGCGCCGTATCGCCGGGCTTCAGGGTTGCCGAGGCGAGCGGCGAATGCATTGCGAATCCGAACGCCATGACGGCGGCCAGTACCGCCGGTATGTGTTTTGTCTTCATCTGCTCCTCCACGCGTGAGCGCACGCAATTGATCGGGTCCATCGGAGACAGCTTCGGCCGACGTCACAGGCCGTCGCTGAACTTGCTATTGGACCACGGATGCACACGCGGCGTGGGTCGTCGCCCGGATCACAAGCGAATCGAAAGGGTGCGGCGCGCGAGCTCGACGCATCAAACGCCCAATTCCGCCACGTGCGCGCCGAACCACGCCGCCGCCGACAGGTTCAGCTCCGACAGCACGTCGGGCGTCAGCGCGTGGAAGCCCGCCGCCGTCGCGACCGGCGCCGCGTCGCCGCCCTCGCCCGCGACCTCGGCGATCAGCAGCAGCGCGCCCAGTTCGCCCTTGCGCGCGACGATCGCGTCGCGAATCTGCGGCGCGAGGCCGAGTTTCTCGAGCACCGTGTCCGGCGTGCTGTCGAGCACGATGTGCACGAGCGAAAAAATCCCGGTCATGAACGCGGCGTCGGCGAATTCGCCGTCGGCCGGACGCAGCCAGTTCGCGGCGAGCTCCATGAAGCGCGAGCGCGTCGCCGCCAGTTGCACGAGCGGATCGGCGCGCCACGGCAACTCGCCGGTGTCCGCGTACAGCAGCAGTTGCGCCCAGCGCGCGATCTGCCGCGTGCCGGTCGCGATGATCGCCTCGCGCAGCGACGCGATGTTGCGCCCGAGGCCGAATGCACTCGAATTGACGAGCCGCAGCAGTTGCACGACCACGCCCGGGTTGACCTTCAGCTCCGCCTCGAGCTCGACGATGCCGGCGTCGCGCGACAGCAACGCGAGCAGCCGCAGCAGGCCCGGACGCAGCGAGCGGTTGCGCGGCGCGGCCAGCACCTGCGGCCGCGCGAAGAAGTAGCCCTGGAACAGATCGAAACCGAGCTCGTGGGCGAGCGCGAAGTCCTCGCGCGTCTCGACCTTCTCGGCGAGCAGCGTCTTGCCGTGGCCGCGCAGCGTCGACGCGAGCTTCGCGACGGTGCGGCGCGGCGTCTGCACGAAATCGATCTTGACGATGTCGGCGTACGGCAGCATCGCGCTCAGCTCGTCGGACAGATCGTGCACGTCGTCGAGCGCGACCTGGAAGCCGGCGCCGCGCAACTCGCCGAGACGACGCGCGAGCGAGGCGTCGTAGCGCACGGTTTCGAGGATTTCGAGCACGAAGCGCTCGGGCGGCATCAGATGGACGATGTCGCTAAAGAGCAGCGCGCGATCGATATTGACGAAGCCGCGATGCTGGCCGAGCACGGCGGGTACGCCGATTCCGCCGATCGTGCGCGCGACCACCTGCGCGGTGGCCTGCGTGTCGTCGCTGATTTCGGCGTAGTTGTACGTTCCGGCACGGAACAGCAGCTCGTAGGCGTGAAGCGCGCCATCGCGATCGAGAATCGGCTGGCGGCCGACATAGACGTACTGCGGGGCGGCGTCCAGCTCCCCGTGCTCACGATAGCCGGCCGACGCGCCGGCGAGGACATCACGCACCTCGACGTCCCGCGGGACGGGCCGTGGGGCTCTGGCGGACCTGACGACGGGGCGTTCGGACATGGATCATCAGTGCAAGGTTCGGAAAGTCTATGCAGCGCGACGTCATCAGCGTCGCCAGATAAAGGGGATTCGCCGTATTAACGGCCGCGAGGCGACGTCACTTTAACCGAATCGTCCCGGCGACGGCGCCGGGCTTCTCCTTACCAGATGTTTTTCTCCACGGGCCGCTAAAGATTTCCCCGCATGCGTCGTTATCTCGTTCTGATGGGGCGGCCTGCTATCTCCTGGCCGCCCGGACCGGCGGACAAGCAGCCCCGCCCGCGGACGAACCGAGGTTGCCAGCGACAAACATGGAAGCGAACACGATCACCGCGCCCCGCCGGGGCTCCTTGCGCACGGTCATCGACCGGCTGCGGGCGTTCGGCCGGCGCGAGGACGACGACCAGCCGAGCAGCGCGAACCGCCCGCCCCCACTGGAACAGGTGGTCGGCGCGGTCGATCTGCTCGCGCACGTCGACGATGCGCTGCGCTTCATCTACGTGTCCGACGCGAGCCTGCGCTTCATCGGCTATCACCGCGAATACCTGAAAACCGCGACGCTGCACGATCTGGTCGCGCCCGCCGACGTGCCGCGCCTCGACGCGCTGCTCAAGCTCGCGGCGGCCTCGGGCAACGTCGAGAAAGCGACGCTCGGGCTCGTCAAGTCGCTGACCTACCCGATCACGGTCGAGCTGCGGGTCGTGCGCAGCAGCCACGACGGCGTCGACGGCTACGCGATCGCCGGCTTCGACGTGTCGTCGTGGCGCGCCACCGAAGAGCGCCTGACCCAGGCGCTGCATCTGGACCGGCTGACCAGCCTGCCGAACCAGTCGGGCTTGCTGCACGCGTTGCTCGACGCGCAACAGAAGGCCGACGCGCACGGCACGCCGGTCGCGCTCTTGCTGCTCGATCTCGACGACTATCAGCGCGTGAATCGCGCACTCGGCTACGACGCCGGCGACGAGATGCTGCGCGACACGTCGCGGCGCCTGTTGAACATGACGAGCCCGAACGAAACGATCGCGCGCGTCGCCAGCGACGAGTTCGCGATCCTCGTGAAGCCTGCCGCGAGCCGCACCGACGCGGCGGCGGCCGCCGAAGCGCTGGCGCGGCGTCTGTTGACCGCGATCCAGCAGCCGTACGTGTTCAAGGGTCAGCAGGTGCACCTGTCGGCCAGCATCGGCATCGCGCTGTACCCGGACGTGCGCCACGCCAACGACACCGGCGGCCACGACACGCACCTGCTGCGCTGGGCCGACCACGCGCTGTTGCAGGCGAAGGCCGCGGGCGGCAACACGCTCGCGTTCTACGTACCCGACGACAACCCGGCCGACGCCGAGCGCCTCAAGCTCGAGGCCGACCTCTACGACGGCGTACGCAACGGCGAGTTTTCGCTACACTTCCAGCCGATCACGAGCAGCCGCACGCGGGGCGTGGTCGGTGTCGAGGCGTTGATTCGCTGGACGCATCCAGTGCATGGCCTCGTGCCGCCGTCGATGTTCATTCCGCTCGCGGAGTCGATCGGGCTCATCAACTTTCTCGGCAACTGGGTGCTGAAGGTCGCGTGCATGCAACTGATCCAGTGGGACGCGAAGGGCATCTCGCTGCAGTACGTGGCCGTCAACGTGTCGCCGCAGCAGTTTCGCGATCCGCGCTTCAAGGACTCGGTGCGCGAGGCGATCGAACTGACCGGCATCGATCCGCGCCGCCTCGTCTTCGAGATCACCGAAAGTCTGCTGATGCACGATCCGGCGCACGCGAAAGGCTTGCTCGAAGAGCTGACCGCGATGGGCATCCGCTTCGCCGTCGACGACTTCGGCACCGGCTATTCGAGCCTCGCGTACCTGCAGCGTTTTCCGCTCGCGAAGCTGAAGATCGACCGGAGTTTCGTCGAGAATCTGCTAACCTCGCGAAACGATCAGGCAATCGTTAGCGCTGTCGTCGGCCTTGCGCAGACGCTCGACCTCGAACTGGTAGCCGAGGGCGTCGAAACGGAAGCGCAACGCGAGCTGCTCACCGAGATGGGCTGCGATCACATTCAGGGCTGGCTCGTTTGCAAGGCGCTGCCGTCCGAGGAACTCGCGCAGCGGTTCGAATCGCGCGAGCTTCAGTTGCACGGCGCGTAACGGGCGATGCAGACACGACGCCCAGGCAGCGCAACAAGCCGGCTCACGACCGGCATGGCATTCACTGGAACACGTATGGCTTTTGCGGGACTCACATGGTAAAGGCGGCAGTGCTCGACCGGCTCTGGACGCGAATGAGCGAGCGCGGCGATTTCCCTATGCTGTCGCAATCGCTGCGTACCACCATGGCGGCAGTGACCAACGACGACCTCGACTTCACCGGCCTCGTGCAAGTGGTGCTGTCGGACTTCGCGCTCACGCAGAAGGTGCTGCGGCTCGCGAACTCGGCGATGTACATGGCGTTCGGCGGCAACATCACGACCGTGTCGCGCGCGCTGATGGTGCTCGGCATGGATGCGGTCGGCCATCTGGTCGTCGGTCTGAAAATCGTCGATCACTTTCATCAAAGCGCGCCGCGCCGCATCGACGCGAAACTCGAACTGAACCGCACGCTGCTGTCGGGCTGCGTCGCGCGCAAGCTGACCGAGCGCGGCGACTTGCGCGCCGGTGAGGAAGCGGTGGTCTGCACGCTGATGCGGCAGATCGGCAAGCTGCTGGTCGTGTTCTATCTCGACGCCGAATGGGACCAGATTCGCCGCCATATCGACGGCGGCGCCCTCGAAACCGATGCGTGCGTGCTCGTGCTCGGCGTGACGTTCGATGAAATCGGCGCCGAAGCCGCGGTGCGCTGGCGCCTGCCTGACACGATCCGCTCGGGCATGGGTGAGTTCGATCCGGAGGATGTGACGCAACCGCGCCAGGTGCAGTGGCTGCGCGCGATCACCAATTACTCGACCGCGGTCGCCGACGTGCTCACCCAGCAGAACATGCCCGAGGGGGAGCGCGAGGCACGCATCGGCGAGCTTGCGCACGAGTACAGCATCGCGCTGAACACCGACCCCGAGGTGCTGCTGCAGATGAGCGTCGCGCTAGCACGCGAGGATGGCGGCGACAGCGTGATGCGCGAGATCGTCGAGTTACGCGCGAATGCCGATGCGATCGCGCGCGAGGCGCTCACACCGGAGGCGCGCATCGAGATCGGGGTGAAGGATCTGCGCGGCCTGCCCGAGGGCAGCCCGCTCGCACCGACGCTCGCGATGGCCGCCGAGACCGTGCTCGCGGCGCTCGGCTTCTCGCGCACCGTGGTGTACGTCAAGCACAGCAGCGGCACGTTCAAGGCGCGTCTCGGCTTCGGGCCGAAGATCGACGCGGCGCTGCCGCGGCTCTCGTTCAGCACCGCGTTCGAACCCGACGTATTTCATCTCGCGATCGCGAACTCGGTGGGCATCTTCATCGAGAATGCGCGCGATCCGAAGATGGTCGCGCGGCTGCCCGAGTGGTTCCGGCGCTCGTTCGACGACGCGCGCGCGTTCGTGCTGCTGCCGATCGTCGACGAAACCGATCAGACGGTCGCGCTGCTCTACGGCGACTGGTCGCATACGCAGGAGGCGCGCCGCATCTCGCAGAAGGAGATGAGCGTGCTCAACGAACTGGCACGGGAGTTAGGACGTTTTTTCGGCCAGGGGCAGATGCGGGAAATGGAGACGATGTGAAGACCTGGCGTGATCGTTGATCACGCCGCTTCACTTCGATCCTTTCCGTGTTTGCCCGCAAACGATTTTATCCGGGCACCGTGCGGGGCTTTCACCCCACTCAATCCTCGATCCGCTCGAGCCCTTCCGCGCTGCGATCCGCGACGCCGGCCCATGCGCCGGCCGCGAGACCCATCTGCGCCACCTCTTCCACGGTCAACGGAGCAAGACGCTCGCATAGCGTGGCGACGCGCTCCCATGCGCCGCCTTCGAGCGCTTCGACCGCGCTCAACAGCAGACCCAGCCTGCCCTCGCGATGCAGGATCGCGGCCTGGATCGGTCGCGACAGCGTAAGGATGTTCAGCGTATTTTCGAGCGAGCCGCCGAACACCGCATCGACGAACGAAAACACACCGGTCAGGAAGGCCGCATCGGCTTCGTCGCGGCCCGCCTCGGGCATGCGCTCGATCGCGAGTTCCATGAAGCGCGCGCGCGTGGCCGCGAGTTGCAGCAGCGGATCGTCCTCCAGCGCGACCTTGCGGCCGTCTGCGTAGAGCAGCAGCTGCGTCCAGCGCGCGATGCGGTCGGTGCCGGTCGCGTTGATCGCGTCGCGCAGCGTCGTCACCTTGTGACCGACCGCGAGGCCGCTCGAATTCGCGAGCTTCATCAGATGCATGACGAGCACCGGGTTCAGCTTCAGCTCGGCTTCGAGCTGCGCGACCGTCGGGTCGCCCGCGAGCAGTTGCAGCAGATTGAGCAGCGCGTGGCGCGGCGCGCTGACGCGGCGGGTCGCCGAGCTTTGCGCGCGCGCGAAGTAATAACCCTGGAAGCGGTCGAAGCCGAGCTCGTGCACCGTTTCGAAGTCGGCCTGCGCATCGACACCTGATGCGAGCAGCAGCTTGCCAGCCGATTTCAGCACGCTCGCGAGCTTCGGCAGCAGCGCGCGCGGTGTGCGCGTGACGTCGATCTTGACGACTTCGGCGTACGGCAGCAGCTTCGCGAAAGTCTCGTTGGGCTGCGTGACGTCGTCGAGCGCGAAGCGGTAGCGGCGGCCATGCAGATACACGATACGCACGATCAACGCGTCGTCGACTTCGAGCGATGAAGGCAGCTCGAGCATGAAGCGCTCGGCGGGCAGTCTCAGGATCGCGTCGTCGAGCAGCAGCTCGCGGCTCACGTCGACGTAGGCCGGATGGCCGGTCAGCGCGCCGCGCACGTCGCCCTGCACGAGCCCGCGCACGATCGCGCGCGCGACGCGTTGCACCGGCGTGGGCGCGCGGCCCGGCAACGCGTCGGTTTCGGGAGGGAGATCGGTATTGGCTTGCGGGGCGGTGAGGTCCGCGTCGGCGAGCGGCAGCTCGGGCGCACGCACCTTGATCTCATAGCCGCACAGCATGCCGTCCCGATTCAGAATGGGCTGCCTTGCGTAGCTGGCGGTGAGCGATGTGTCGTCGGTCGTGCCGCTGTGGCTCAGAGTCTCGATTGCGATGGTGGTCATTCCAGTCCCCCGCTCGGCGCCGCTGGCGCCTGGCCGCTATGTTCTGTTTTTCGCTACACGTTGGCGCGTTTCTGTGACGTTGCAAGCTCCGTCGCGCGCGGCAGTGTGCGTCGCAATTTTATCGCAGCGTCATTGGGCACGAACAGGCTTACGAGGCAATATCTCGAAATATTTGTTGAACGTTTGCGACACGCGTGCAGAAAACAAAACGGCCGCAACGAGCGGCCGTTTTGCACACTCCGATGCATCGCTACTTCAGCACGACTTTCACGTCGAAGTATTTGGCGGCGAGGCGGTCGATCGTGCCATCCGCCTTCAGCTCCTTCAACGCGCCGTTCAGCGCATCCTTCAGTGCCTTGTCGTTCTTGCGCACGCCGTAGCCGACGCCCGCGCCGAGCAGCTTGTCGTCGCTGACGGCCGGACCGGCGAACTCGAAGCCCGCGCCCTGCGGCTTCTTCAGAAAGCCCTTCGATGCCGCTTCGGCGTCCTGGAACGACGCATCGAGACGGCCCGATGCAAGGTCCGCGTAGATCTGGTCCTGCGTCTGATAGGGCACGACGTCGACCCCGGCCGGCGTCCAGCGCGCCTTCGCATAGGTTTCCTGGATCGTGCCCTGCAGCACGCCGACGTGCTTGCCCTTCAGCGATGCGGGCGTCGGCTGCAGAGCGCTGCCCTTCTTCGCGATCATCTGGTTCGGGATCGTGTAGATCGGATCGGTGAAGTCGATCGCCTGGCGACGCTGGTCGGTGATCGTCATGTCCGAGTTGATCGCGCTGAACTTGCGCGCTTCGAGCGCCGGGATCAGGCCGTCGAACGAGTTCTCGACCCACACGCATTTGGCCTTCAGCTTCGCGCACACGGCATTGCCGACGTCGATGTCGAAGCCCTGCAACTCGCCAGCGGGCGACTTCGATTCGAACGGCGCATACGACGCCTCGACGCCGAAGCGCACTTCCTTGATCTCAGCCGCCGACGCGGTGCCTGCCGTCAACAGCGCCGTCGCGGACAGCGCGAGCGCGGCCAGGTTGGGCCAATTCTTCTTCATTACGGATGTTCCTTTACGGTGTGGACTGAAACCGAGCCGATTCTGCGCGCACAGGCGGATTACGCCCGCCGCGCTGCGGACTCGCGCGGCCGGCGTGACCCGTAGGTGCGACAGCCGCGAAGCCCGCGATTGTACATGGAAGCTGTCTAGACAAGCCTGGACAGCGTATCGGCGGTGGTGTCGACGACGAGCAGACCGGCGCGCAGGCCGGGCTTGACCGTCGGGTTCGGAAACACGATGCGCTCTTCGTCGTGCTGCACCGTGTATTGATAGTCGCCGTCGCGCGCCAGCAAGCTGCCCTTTATGAGCGGCGTGAAGTTCGGCACGTCCGGCGCGAGCAGCAGCTCGAATGCGTCGCTTTGCTTGGTCAGCTGATCGACGACGGTGAACACACGCGGCAGAGCGGCTTGCGCGTCGGCTCGCGTGCCGGCCAGCAGCGCGCGCACCGCGAGATCCGCGCCCTCGAAGCGTGTCAGGTCGTTCTCGCCGAACGGCCGCACCTTGCCGAGTTCGAGCGTGCACGCAGCAGCGCCACACGCTTGCGCGGTGAAGTGCGAATAGGTGTTGCCCCTCGTCGTGTGCAGCAGCACCGCGCTGATACGCGCGTCGCCGAGCCATTCGAACATCGCGCGCGAAAACGGCTTGCCGGTATGCGGCAACAGCGCGAAGCGCTCGAACACCGACGCGCGGATCGCCGTATGCATGTCGATATGCCAGCGCGCGCCGGGCGCGGCGGACGCGTCGGCGAAAAAGCGCGTCGCGGCCTGTTCGAGCGCGGCCGCGCGCGGCGCCTCATGACTGTGCGGCAGTTGCAGATGACGGCCGCTGAACAGCCGGTTCAGATCGTCGTCGCGATAGCGGCCGCCGTCGCGCATCGCCTCGATGTTGCCGAGAATCACGAGCAACCGGCATGCAAGCACGGCGCGGCCCTGCGCGATATCGGCGACGATGCGCGACAGCAGTTCGATCGGCGCGGTTTCGTCGCCATGCACGCCGGCCGACACGAGCACGCTACGGATGTCCGCGTGCTGCTCCGCGGGCTCGATGACGAGGACACCGTCGCCCTGCCACGTCCAGCGCACGCCGTTCGCACCCGTGCCTTGCGCTTGCTGCGCGGCAGGCCGGGACCCCGCGAGCGTCCACGCGAGAAAATCGTCGAGCATCGCGCTCGGGGCCGCCATCGCGTGCTCAGCGCTGGAAGTCATACAGCGAGCCCAGAGCGAGGATTTGCGTCAGCTCATCGAGCGCGGTGCGCGACTCGACCAGCAGCTTCGGATCGGTGAGATCGGCGGGTGCGAGACGATCGCGGTAGTGCTTTTCGATCCACGCATCGAGACGGCCGAACAGCGTGTCGTCGAGCCACACACCCGGCGCGACCGCCGCGCGTTCGGTGTCGTCGAGTACGACGCGCAGCCGCAGACATGCGGGGCCGCCACCGTTCTTCATGCTCTCGCGCAGATCGAACACGAGCACTTCGTCGATCGGACCGCTGTGCGAAGTCAGCTCATCCAGATACGCGGCCACGCGCGGATTTTCGCGGCACTCCTGCGGCACGACCAGCACCTGCTTGCCATCGGGCCGAGTCAGCAGCTGGCTGTTGAACAGATACGACGTCACCGCATCGGCGACGCTGACCTGGGCGTCGGGCACTTCGATTACGTTGAACCCTGCGTGCAGGCTCGCGAGCTTCGCGCGCAGCTCGTCGTACACCGCCTGCTGCTCGACGAACGCGAGCTGATGGCAGAACAGCGTGTTGCGATTGCCGACCGCGATCACGTCGTTATGGAACACGCCCGCGTCGATCACTTCAGGGTTCTGCTGCGCGTACACGGTCGCCGCTTCCTGCAAGCCATGACGATGCGCGACCGCGCGGCTCGCCTCGAACGTCTGGCGCGCCGGATAGCGCTTCGGTTCCGGCCCGCGACGATACTCGCTGCGGCCATACACGAAGAATTCGACACCGCGCGCCTTGTATTGCTCGCAAAAGCGCGTGTGATTCGCCGCGCCCTCGTCGCCGAGCGCGGGCGTGCCGGGCAGCGCCTCGTGCACGACGAAACGGTCGGTGTCGCTGAACATCGCGCGCAGCGTGCGGCGTGTCGACTCATGTTCGATCGCGCGATGCAGCTTGCTGCACAGATTGGCCGGCGTGAAATGCACGCGGCCGTCGTGCGTATCCGCGGACGGGCTCACCGTCGCCGCGTTCGCGGTCCACATCGCCGAGGCCGAACTCGCCGCCGCGAGCAGTTCGGGCGCGTTGTTCGCGACGCGCGCGATCACCGAAGCATCGTCGCCGGAAAAACCGAGCTCGCGCAACAGACGCATCGACGGACGCTCCTGCGGCGGCAGCACGCCCTGATGAAAGCCGAGGTCCGCCAACTGCTTCATCTTGCGCAGACCCTGGCGCGCGGCGGCCTTCGGATTCGCGACCGACTTCTCGTTGTTCTGCGACGCGACGTTGCCGAACGACAAGCCCGCGTAGTTGTGAGTCGGGCCGACCAGGCCGTCGAAATTGGCTTCAGTGGCTTGCAGCATCGTCGATCCTTAGAATTGAAGGCCCGGCGAGACGCTCGCGGGCATGTTCAGTTGCGCGCTCTCGACCGAGGCCATTGGGTATGCGCAGTAGTCGGCCGCATAGTACGCACTCGGCCGATGATTGCCGGAGCGGCCCGGCCCGCCGAACGGCGCTCCTGAAGAGGCGCCATTGGTCGGCCGGTTCCAGTTGACGATGCCCGCGCGAATCGTGCGCTGGAAATGCGTCCACAGCGCTTCGTCGTCGGCGAGCAGGCCCGCCGAGAGACCGAACTCCGTATCGTTCGCCCGTTCGAGCGCGTCGTCGAAATTGCGGTAGCGGATGATCTGCGCGAGCGGACCGAAGTGCTCCTCGTCGGGCAGGTCCTTTACGTCGGTCACGTCGAGAATCGCGGGCGTGACGAAGCCGAGTTGCGGGTCGCGCTGCTCCATTTTCAGCAGAGCCTTCGCGCCGCTCGCGAGCAGACGCTCCTGCGCGCCGATCAAACGCGAGGCCGCGCGCGCCGACACCACGGCGCCCATGAACGGCTGCGGCTGCGCGTTGTATTCACCGACGCCGATGCGCGCGGTCACTTCCGTCAGGCGCGCGAGGAAACGCTCGCCGAACGCATCGTCGGGCACGAAGATGCGGCGCGCGCACGTGCAGCGCTGCCCCGCCGACAGAAACGCCGATTGAATCGTGTGGTGCACGGCGGCGTCGAGGTCCGCGACCGGGCCGATCACGAGCGGATTGTTGCCGCCCATTTCGAGCGCGAGCACGATCTCCGGCCGTCCGCCGAACTGTTTGTGCAGCAATGTTCCCGTATCCGAACTACCGGTGAAGAACAGTCCGTCGATCTGCCGGTGATTCGCGAGCGCGATGCCGGTGTCCTTCTCACCCTGCACGAGATTCAGCACGCCGGCAGGCAGCCCCGCGTCGCGCCAGATCTGCACGGTCAGCGCCGCGACGCCGGGCGCAAGTTCGGACGGCTTGAACACGACCGCATTACCGGCGATCAGCGCGGGCACGATATGCCCGTTCGGCAGATGGCCCGGGAAGTTGTACGGCCCGAACACCGCCACCACGCCATGTGGACGATGCCGCAGCACCGCGGTGCCGTCGGCCATCGCCGAGCGCTTTTCGCCGGTGCGTTCGTTGTAGGACTGAATCGAGATCTCGACCTTCGCGGCCATCGAGGCCGCTTCGGTGCGCGCTTCCCACAGCGGCTTGCCGGTCTCGCGGCCGATCGCTTCGGCGAGCGCTTCCTTGCGCTCTGTCACGAGCGCGGCGAAGCGGCGCACCACCGCGCAGCGCTCGTCGAGCGCCAGCGCCGACCACGCGGCGAACGCGCGGCGCGCGCTACGTACCGCGCGATCGACGTCGTCCGCCGACGCGCTGTTGCCTTGCCACACCACCGCGCCCGTGCCGGGATTGCGCGATGCGAATACGGGTCCTGTGCCGGCGGCCCATTCGCCGTCGATGAAAAGCTCGCTCATGATCATCCCTGTTTGTGTTTCAACGGCAGCACCCGCAGCGGGTCGCCCGCCTGCACGCGAAGCGCGTCGGCCTCGGCCGCGCTCAGGCGGCACACACCGTTGCGCGGCACGCCCGCCACGACGCCAACGCGAAAATCGCCGAGCGACGTATTCGATACCATCGACTTCGGCCCGTCCTGCGCGGCTTGCTCCGCTGCCTCGCCAATTTCAACCGCCACCAGCACGCTTTCGCGCACCGTGCGCAAATCGGCGATATGGCATTCGAGCACCGGACCCGCGTCGAAAATATCGACGTGATTCTCATAGCGCAGCCCTTCGGCTTCGAGCATGCGGCGCGCGGGAATCGTGTCGTTATGCGTGAGGCCGACGCAGCGCTGCGCCTCTTCCGGCAACAGTTCGACGTACACCGGATAGCGCGGCATCAGCTCGGCGAGAAACGCCTTGCGGCCGTGCGAGCTCAGATAGTCGGCCGCGTTGAAATCGATCTGGTAAAAATGCGAGCCGACCGCGCGCCAGAACGGCGACGTGCCCTGCTCGTCGAAATGGCCGCGCAACTCCGCGCACAGACGCTGCGGAAAACGCTCGCGAAACTGCGCGAGAAACATGAAGCGCGAGCGCGACAGCAAGCCGCCGACGCCGCTCGTGCGATAACGCGGGCTCAGGAACAGCGAGCACACTTCCGCATAACCGGTGAGGTCGTGCGAGATGTTCAGCGCGTGCATGCGCGTCCAGATGCCGAGATCCTGGCTCGCGTGCACGACCGTGCTCACGCGATAGTTGTAGAACGGCTGCTGCAGACCCACCGCCGTTTCGATACCGCAGACGCCGGCCACGTCGCCGGTCGCGGTGTCTTCCATCACGAAGAAATAACCGGCCTCGTGCGGCGCGGCCTGATCTTCCATCGTGCGGCGCGCGCGCTCGACACGCGCCGCGAGCGCATCGCGATCCGGTTTGAAGGTGGTCAGGCCCGGCCCGGTTTCCTGCGCGAGCCGCATCAGCGCATCCACATCGCCTCGTTGTACTACGCGAACGACGATCATTGCGCGTCTCCCGATTGTTCATCCTGCGGCTGATGCAGCGGCACGCAGCGCACCGCATCGCCGTCCCGTACGCCGAGCGCGGCGCGCGCCGCCTGTGACAACCCGGCGCCCGACTCCTTGCCGGGCGCGAGATCGCCGAGCACGCAACGGAACTCGCCGGCGGCGCCGTTGTGCGCGATCAGGTACGTTGCGCCGTGCGTCGCAGCTGCCTCGCGCACGACGCGCGTTTCGTTGTGCTTCACGCTGACACTGCGATCCACCTGCGCGGTCAGTACCGGACCCGCGTCGAAGATGTCGACGTAGCGATCCGTCTCGAAGCCTTCCTCGAGATGAATCTCATAGGCGAGCAGCGCGTTCGCGTCCGGCTCGCCGAGCACGCGCTGCGCCGCTTCGGGCAACAGCGGCACATACACGGGATAGGTCGGCATCACTTCGGCGATGAAGGTGCGGCTGCGGCCGCCCGATTCGACTTCGATGTCGGCGAAATCGCGGCTGAAAAACTTGCGCCCCACCGCTTCCCAGAACGGCGATACACCGTTTTCGTCCGTCACGCCGAGCAGCAGCGAGAACACCTCGGGCGTGAAGCGCTTGCGATTCGCGGCGATGTACATCATCCGCGCGCGCGACATCAGTTGCGCGGCCGCGTCGCCGCGCAGCGACGGGTCGATGTAGTAGCCCGCGAGCCGGCTCTTGCCGGTCAGCTCGTGCGACATCGTCAGCGCGTGAATCTTGCGATTCACATGCAGTTCGCGCGACGCATGAATCAGCGCGTCGTTGCGAAACACGTAGAACGGGTCCGCGTAACCGGCCGCCGCGACGATGCTCGCGGTGCCCATCAGCTTGCCGGTCTCCGAGTCTTCGAGCACGAACAGATAAAACTCCTCGCCCGGAAAATCGACCTCCGCGCGAAACGAGTCTTCCGACAACGCGACCCGCGCTTCGAGCGCGCGCCGGTCGTGCGGCAGGGAATGCAGCACCGGCTGCGCGGTGCGCGCCATATGCTCGAGCGCATCGAGATCGGCAAGGCGGCCTGGACGTACGAAGAGCATCATCGTTCCTGTTGAATGTGACGCATGATCCGCTGCATCAGCGTGGGCGTGCGGGACTGCCTGAACATCAATGCGACGCCGCCTGCGCGTTCGCGCCGACGAGTTCGCCGAACGCCGTCTCGAGACGCGCGAAGCCTGCGGCCATGTCGTCGAGCGGCATGATCAGCGACGGCACGAAGCGCAGCACGTCCGGACCCGCCATCAGCATGATCACGCCGTGCTGGCCGGCCGCGGTGACGAAGTCCTTCGCGCGGCCCCGGAACGTGTCGTTCAGTTCGGCGCCGATCAGGAGACCCTTGCCACGCACTTCGGTAAATAGCCCGAAGCGCTCGTTCAGTTTCGCGAGATGACCCCTCAGCACTTCGCTGCGCGAGCGTACGCCTTCGAGCAGCTTCGGGTCGCTGACGAGTTCGACCACTTTTTCCGCGATCGCCGAGCCGAGCGGATTGCCGCCGTAAGTCGTGCCGTGCACGCCGACCTTGAAGTGCGCGGCGAGCTCTTTGGTGGTCAGCATCGCGCCGATCGGGAAGCCGTTGCCGAGCGCCTTCGCGGTGGTCAGGATGTCCGGCGTCACGCCGGTGTCCTGGTACGCATAGAAGAAGCCGCTGCGGCCCACGCCGGTTTGCACTTCATCGAAAATCAGCAGCGCGTTGTGCTGGTCGCACGCTTCGCGCAGCGCCTTCAGGAACGCCGGATCGGCCGGGATCACGCCGCCCTCGCCCTGGATCGGCTCGACGATCACCGCGCAGGTCTGGGCGCCGATCGCCTTCTTCGCCGCTTCGACGTCGTTGTACGGCAGATGCGTGATGCCGGCCGGCACCGGGCCGAAGCCTTCCGAGTACTTCGGCTGGCCACCGACGCTGACGGTAAACAGCGTGCGGCCGTGGAACGACTGCGCGAACGAAATGATTTCATCTTTCTGCGCGCCGTGACGGTCGAACGCGACGCGGCGCGCGAGCTTCAGCGCGGCCTCGTTCGCCTCGGCGCCCGAATTCGCAAAGAACGCGCGGTCGGCGAACGTGAGGCTTTCGAGGCGCTTCGCGAGGCGCAGCACCGGCTCGTTCGTGTAGCCATTGCCGATGTGCCACAGCTTGCTGCCCTGCTCATGCAATACCTTCAGCAGCTCCGGATGCGCATGACCGAGCGCGGTGACGGCGATGCCGCCGGCGAAGTCGATATAGTCGCGGCCTTGCGTGTCCCACACGCGCGAGCCGAGACCGCGATCCGGTACGAAGGCGGCGGGGGCAAACACCGGCACCATGACTTCGTCGAAGGTCTGGCGTGTCACAGTCAGGTCGTTCATGGCAATTCCTTTTACGGGTGACAGGTAATACAGCTAGTGTAGGAAACCGCGCGCGGCACGTCTTGCGCATACGCGACGCTTTCTATGAGGTTCCGCGCGTCGCGGCTGTCGAGCTTTGCGCTGAACTTGCCGCGGTTTCGCTTTCAGATGGCTTGCGTCAATCGAGCTCGGGCCGCTCGATCAGCGCGGCCGGCCGCGGCTCGCTCGCGCCGCCGTGCGCGCCGGTCTGGCGGTCGATCCAGTTGCGGCGATCCTCGCGCGGCGTGACGCCGAAGCGCTCCCGATACGCATTCGAAAAGTGCGCCGCCGACGAAAACCCGCATGCGAGGCTGATCTGCACGACGGATTTGCTGGTGCGCTGCAATTGCGTGCGCGCCTTCGACAGCCGCAGCCCCAGATAGTATTTGGACGGCATCGAGCCGAGATACTGGCGAAACAGGCGCTCGAGCTGCCGCCGCGAGACGCCGACGAGGCCGGCGATTTCATCGGTGGTCAGCGGGTCCTCGATATTGGCTTCCATCAGCAGCAGCGCGTCGTTCAGGCGCGGGTGACGCTCGCCCGGCGCGGTCACGAACGGAATGCGCTGACGCTCCTCGCCCGCGCGCAGCACGCCTACGCCGAGCGTATCGGCGATGCGCTCCGCGAGTTCGGGCCCGTGCTCGCGGCCGATCATCGCGAGCATGAAGTCGACGGTCGCCTGGCCGCCCGCGCAGGTCGCGCGATCGCGATCGATTTCGAAGATCTGCTGCGTGACGATCGAGCGTTCGAACTGTTCAGAGAACTGCTGATAGGTTTCCCAGTTCACGCTGACGCGATAGCCGGACAGTTGCCCCGCCATCGCGAGCCACCACACGCCGTGGTGGATACCGGTGACGAGCGGCGTGCGCTGACCGACGCGCGCGAGGCTCGCGAGAAACAGACGGTAGTCGGCGAACTGCTGGAACCGCTCGCTGACGATGATCAGCCAGTCACACGCGATCGCGTCGCCGAACGCGGCATCGGCCGGCCATTGCGCGCCGCCCGCGAGCGGCACCGCGCGGCCGTCCCACGAACATACCTGCACGCGATACAGCGCGCGGCCGTCGATTTCATTGGCGAGACTGAGCGCGTCGACGATCGGCCCGACGCCCGACATCGACACGGGCGGCAGTGCCACGATCGCGACCTGGGTCGTGCGAGCCGGGGTGGACGTGCGGGCCATCGGGTGTCCGTGAAAAGCGAGCCGCGCGTTACTTCAGGCTGCCGGACAGGAACTGCTTCAGGCGCTCGCTGCGCGGCGCGCTCAGCACCTCGGCGGGATTGCCCTCTTCCTCGGTGCGGCCCTGGTGCAGGAACATCACATGGTTCGACACGTTGCGCGCGAAGCCCATTTCGTGCGTGACGACGATCATCGTGCGGCCTTCGTCGGCGAGCTTCTGCATCACCTTCAGCACTTCGCCGACAAGTTCGGGGTCGAGCGCGGAGGTCGGCTCGTCGAACAGCATCACATCCGGGTCCATCGCGAGCGCGCGCGCGATCGCGACACGCTGCTGCTGGCCGCCTGACAGATGCGACGGATACTGCTTCTCGAGACGCGGCGCGAGCCCGACCTTCTCCAGATACTCGCGCGCGCGGTCCTCGGCTTCCTTGCGCTTCAGACCGAGCACATGAATCGGCGCTTCGATCACGTTCTCGAGCACGTTCATGTGCGCCCACAGGTTGAAGTGCTGGAACACCATCGCGAGCTTCGTGCGGATGCGCTGCAGCTGCTTGTGATCGGCGACTTCGAGATTGCCGGCGCGATCGGTTTTCGTCTTGACCGCTTCGCCGTCGACGATGATCTGCCCGGCGTTCGGCCGCTCGAGAAAATTGATGCAACGCAGGAAAGTGCTCTTGCCCGAGCCGCTCGCGCCGATGATGCTGATCACGTCGCCCTTGTTCGCGTTGAGCGACACGCCCTTGAGCACTTCGTTGTCGCCGTAGCGCTTGTGGATGTCCTGTACGGCGAGCTTGCAAGCTTCGGTTTGAGTGGTATGGAGCAAGATGCTCTCCCAGTGAGAATACGGATCGGTCTGGTGCGGACGCCGCCCTGCCGAAGCTCGAGGCGCCCGATGCTATGTCGTCAACGCGTGCTCAGTGCGTGCGCACTGCAAGATGCGCGAGCCAGCGACGCTCGGCGCGCCGGAACAGCGCAACCAGCGCAAACGACACCACGAGATAAATCAGCGCCGCGAGCCCGAACGCGTTGAACGACTGGTAGGTCGCCGAATTCGCGTCGCGCGCGACCTTCAGGATGTCGGGCACCGTGGCCGTGAACGCGACCGTCGTCGCGTGCAGCATCAGGATCACTTCGTTACTGTACAACGGCAACGCGCGGCGCAGCGCGGACGGTATCACAATGCGCCGGTACATCGTGAACGCGCTCATGCCGTAGGCACGCGCCGCCTCGACTTCGCCGTGCGAGGTCGAGCGGATCGCGCCCGCGAAAATCTCGGTCGTGTACGCGCAGGTGTTCAAGGCGAACGCGAGGATCGCACAGTGAAAGCCGCTGCGAAAGAACGCGTCGAGCAGACTGTGCGAACGCACGAACGCGAAACTGTACACGCCGGTGTAGATCAACAGCAGCTGGACGTAAAGCGGCGTGCCGCGAAATACGTAGGTGTACAGACGTACCGGCGTCGACAGCCAGCGCTTCTTCGACACGCGCGCAACCGCGAGCGGCACGGCGCACACGAAGCCGATCGCGATCGACGCGACCAGCAGCCACAGCGTGACCGCGAGACCCGACAGGCGTTGCCCGTCCCAGAACAGATACGCCTTCCAGAATTGATTGAGGATGTCGATCATGACGCTCAGAGCTCCGCGTGTCGCACGCCGATCGAATAGCGGCGGTTCAGCCAGATCAGCACGAGGTTCGATACGGTGGTGATCGCCAGATAGATCAGCGCGGCGACGAGGATGAAGAAGAACATGTTGAAGGTACTCTTGCCCGCGTCCTGCGCGGCCTTGACGACGTCGGCGAGACCGATGATCGACACGAGCGCGGTGGCCTTCACGAGCACCTGCCAGTTGTTGCCGATGCCGGGCAGCGCGAAGCGCATCATCTGCGGGAACAGGATGCGCGTGAACACGCGCACGCCGCTCATGCCGTACGCGCTGCCCGCTTCGAGCTGGCCGCGCGGCACCGCGAGAAAGGCACCGCGAAAAGTCTCGGTGAAATACGCGCCGTAGATGAAACCGAGCGTCAGCACGCCGGCCACGAACGGATCGATGTCGATCTGCTCGATGCTGAAGATGTCGGTCAGATCATTGAGCCAGATCTGGATGCTGTAGAACAGCAGCAGCATCAGCACGAGGTCGGGCACCGAGCGGATCAGCGTCGTGTAGCCGGTCGCGATGACCCGCAAGGGCCGGTTGAACGAGAGTTTCGCCGCCGCGCCCGCGAGGCCGAGCAACACAGCGGCCGCCAGCGACAGAACGGACAGCTCGATCGTCTGGAGCGTGCCGGCGAGCAGCACGGGACCAAAGCCGTATAGGAACACGCGTGTCTCCATCCAGGTTCGTAGAATTGGCGCGGATGGCGGCGGCTTCATGGGCTGCTCGCTGCTCCGGCATGGCGCGGAGTCTCGCAAGCTGAAATCAATTTCTCAAATACCGGGCGGGTGGCTTGCTGCGACGCAACATGGCACTTCGACGCACGAGGGAACGCTCGTAGCGCTTGGTTTCACAGGGGTTATCGCCTTGTCGCACGCGCGGCGCGCGCCTGGCCGTGCGGCGATTTCGCAAGTTTCGGGTCGCTTTTTCGATAGGCCGCGCCGACGGCGGTGGCACCGCCCGAACGCGTCGCGCTGTTGCATCAGCGCGTCCACGCCGGCTCCAACGCCTGACAGCTCGCGCTCAGTCGAGCCCGAGCCGCGCGCGAATCGCCGGCAGCATCTGCTCGACCGCCTCGCGCCCTTCCTCGATGGCTGGCGCCGCGCGATGAAAATCGAAGATGCCCATGCCGCCGAGACGCGGCTGGATCAGGATATCGGCCGGTTCGCCAGCGAGCCGGCTGCGCGTGATGCGCACCTGCATGATGTCGATGCTTTGCGCGATCGAGCTCAGCATCGACGGCACCTGCGCGCTTGGCTTCGGCGGCACGCGCACGTCGTCGGTGGCGCTCGCCTCGGCTGGCGCGAGCCAGCGCGGCCACGGCTTGCCGTTGCGGCGCAGCGCGACGGGCGGCGGCGCGGTGGGATCGAGAGCGGGCGTTTCGATGAACGCGCCGCCGAAGTCGCGGCCGTTCAGGATGTCGTTGTTCAGATCGATCGCGATCACGCAGTCCGCGCGCATGCCACGCGCGACCGACACCGGCACCGGATTGCTGAGCCCGCCGTCGACGAGCCACACGCCGTTGTGCCATACCGGCGTGAAGATGCCCGGAATCGCAATCGACGCGCGCACCGAGTCGATCGTGCTGCCGTCCTGCAGCCAGATTTCGCGGCCCGTGTCGAGTTCGGTCGCGACCGCCGCGAACGGCACGTGCAATTGCGCGATCGAGCAGCCAGCGAATTTGTCGGCGAATAGCTGGATCACCTTGCGCCCGCCAAGCAGACCGCCCGAGATGCGCAGATCGAGCAGCCGCACCACGGTCTGCCACGTGAGACGCGACACCCACTCCTCGAGCCAGTCGAGATCGCCGTTCGCATAGACCGCGCCGACCAGCGCGCCGATCGACGTGCCGCACACGACGTCGGGCCTGATGCCCGCGTCTTGCAGCGCGCGAATCGCGCCGATATGCGCCCAGCCGCGCGCGGCGCCGCCCCCCAACACCAGCCCGATCCGGCTGTATCGACGTCGACGTATCATGCCTACCCCGCTTTTTCGGCCCGCTTATCCGGCCGTCTTCTATTCGACATTGCCCCCGCCTATCGCCCGCGGATCACGTCCGAGCGTGACGTGGTGTACACCCTCTGGTTCCGGTCGAAGTGAACGTTGAAGATGCCTTCTTCGGTCACGCCGCCCTCGCGCCATTTCCAGCTCCACACGGTTTCCGGCTTCAGCGGAAACACCGCCACCTGTCCAGGCTTGCCA
This sequence comes from Paraburkholderia sp. Cpub6, assembly GCF_014201065.1. Taxonomy (NCBI): domain Bacteria; kingdom Pseudomonadati; phylum Pseudomonadota; class Betaproteobacteria; order Burkholderiales; family Burkholderiaceae; genus Paraburkholderia; species Paraburkholderia sp. Cpub6. The sequence continues at coordinate 173,640 of NZ_JACHDM010000012.1, read as the reverse complement.
AGCAAGCGCCGCACCTCGTCCTCGGTCATGCCCGAGCGAACCTGCGCGAAGTTGTCCGCGGTCAGCACCTGCGTGATGGCCTGCAGCTTGCCGTCGCGATCGATGTCGACCATATAGGTGTTCAGGCCTTGCGGGCCGCGCGGATATTCGAAGCGCTTCGAGCCGTCGGTGAAGGTGCGCGTGGTCTCGGGCTTGCCCATCTGCGCGAGGATTTGCGCTTCGGTCGTGACGCCCGGCGTCATGTTCTTGAGCAGCAACGCGTCCGGTTTGACGGCGTTGAAAAAGTCCTTGAGTTTTTGCACGGCTTGATCGCTCTGCTGTTGGTCGCAGCCGGTCAGCGCAAAGCACGCTATCAGTAGCGTGACGCCCAGCGGTTTGAGGCTCACTTCGGTTCCTGTCCGGATGTGTGGGATCTGTCGTCGCGGCGCCTGGCCGGTCTGTAGTGTGTACTACAAGGATAACCGCGCACGGAGAAAACCGCGAGCAAGGCGGGCGCGACGGGTGCGGGTACGCACGCAACGTGTTGCGCGCAGCACTAATGAATCGGCTGAGGTCCGTCGAGATGGGCACGCCAGAAGCAAAAAGGCGACGCTGTGTACAGCGTCGCCATGTCGGTCGATAGGATCAACCGGAAGTGACGGCGGCTCATTAGCCGCCTTGCGCGAGGCACCGCGGACGACGCGCAGCGGTCTGCTCCAAACGAAGCGATGAGCAACCTTGGCTACTCACCTTGCGCCATCGCCGAATGACAAACCGCTGCCGTTTATGGCCGCCCTGGTCCCTCGAAAAGCCTTCCAGATGCCGCTAATCTAAACGCATCGGAGGGTTTCGACGAGAGCGCGTTTACACCGAATCGGCAGAAGATTCGCGCGGCGCAAGAGGGGTGCCGGATGGCCGGCCCCCGGATCGCCGGCCCATCAAATCACACGAAAGCCGTGCGTGCCGTCGCGCGCGAGTTGCGCGACGAGCCCATGCTCCCACTCCAGATACGCGCTCATCGCTTCACGCGCGTTCTCGGTGCCCTCATACGGCCGCTGATAATGATCGATCCGCGGCGACGCCATCCGCGTGCCGCCCGACTCCACGGGCAAGCCCGCGTCGATCCACGCGATCGTGCCGCCGCGCAGCACCTGCACCGGCCGCCCGGTCGCCGCGGCGAGCTCCGGCGCAACGAAGCGCGCGAGCACGTCGCTGCCGCACGTGAGCACATAGCGCTTCGCGTCGGGCAGTGTGCGCAGCGCGCCGGCGAGCTGACTGCGGATCACGAACCACGCGCCCGGAATATGCCGCCTCAGATAGTGCGTGCTACTCGTGAAGTCGAGCACGACGGTTCCCGTCGACTGCAGCAGCGCGGCGAGCTCGGCCGGCGCGATGTCGTCGACGTCGGGCGGCGTGACCGCGTTGCGCGCCAACGGCGCCATACCCTTCTCGGCGAAATCGGCCGCCGTCAGGCCATCGACCACGTACACCTCTACGTTCATCTGCGCGAGCCACGATGCGGTCATGTTCGCGCGCACACCGTCGCTGTCCGCGAGGATCACGCGTGCGCCGCGCACCGTCACGAACAGGTCGGTTTCCTGCACGAGCTGGCCGCCCGGCGCGCTGCGAAAACCGGGCACGTGGCCCGCCTCGTATTCCTCGGGGTTGCGCACGTCGAAGCGATAGACGGTACGCATCGCTTCGTCGGCCCAGCGGCGCGCTTCGTCGCGCGACGTGCGGCGCACGCGCGCCCGGTCGGCAAGCGCGCGCGCGCCGTCTGCCGCGGCGAGACGGGAGGCGTCGTCGACCGCGCCTTCGACACGCCGCGCGCTGCCGTGCGCGAGCGGTTGACCGGCGAGCGTCCAGCCCATCGTGCCGTTGCGCAGCGCGGCCACCGGATTCGGCACGCCCGCGTTGATCAGCGACTGCGCGCCGATGATGCTGCGCGTGCGCCCCGCGCAATTGACGATGATGCGCGTGGCCGGATCCGGCGCGAGCTGCCGCGCGCGCAGCACCAGCTCCGCGCCCGGCACGCTGATGCTGCCGGGGATGTTCATGATCTGAAACTCGTCGAAGCGGCGCGCGTCGAGCACCACGACATCGGCCTCGCGATCGAGCAGCGCCTGCACCTGCTGCGCGGACAGCGACGGCGTATGACGCACGCTTTCGACCAGTTCGCCGAACGCCTTGCTCGGCACGTTGACATCCTTGAACAACTCGCCGCCCGCTTCGCGCCAGCCTTGCAGGCCGCCTTCCAGCAAGGCGACGTTGGTATAGCCGAGTTCGGCGAAGCGCTCGGCCGCACGCCTCGCGAGGCCTTCGCCGGCATCGAACACGACGATCGGCACGGCCGGGCGCGGCAGCCGCAGCGGCGCGTCGAGTTCGAGCCGCGACAGCGGCAGATTGGCGGCGAACAACGGATGACTGCGCGCGTGCGAATCTTCCTCACGCACGTCGACGAGCGCGATCTCCTCGCGGTCGAGCAATGCATGGCACACGTCTTGGAATGACCGGGTACGAAACTCTTTGACGACATTCATGGGATCGGGAACTCCTTCGCTACATTCCGGATGTCCGGCAACGGGTCGCGTCACCGCACCGATACTTAACCGTACACTCGAATTCCGATCGGCGCACGGTCACTCGCTGGATTGCTGATTCGGGCGCACTGCGAATGCGAAGCACCGCCGCACGAACACGCTACGCATGCGCAATTTCCGCGCCATGGGTCGCGCCTCAGCGCGCCTCATCGGTCCTGCCGACCCTTCCGTCGACAGGGGCATCGCCGCGCCGCCAGCAGAAAAGGCGCCGCTTTGCCACAATGCCCCATCGCGCGAAAGCGCCGCCCATCGCAATCAACAGACAATGATCCCCTTCTCGGTTCTCGATCTTTCGCCGGTCACCGCGGGTGCTACGCCGGCTGACGCGTTCAGGAACACACTGTCACTCGCGCAGCACGCGGAAAAGCTGAACTACAAGCGTTACTGGCTCGCCGAGCATCACAACATGACCGGTATCGCGAGCGCGGCGACCTCGGTCGTGATCGGCTACGTGGCCGGCGGCACGAAGACGATTCGCGTCGGCTCCGGCGGCATCATGCTGCCGAACCATGCGCCGCTCGTGATCGCCGAGCAGTTCGGCACGCTCGCGTCGCTGTATCCGGGGCGGATCGATCTCGGCCTCGGCCGCGCGCCCGGCACCGATCAGACCACCGCTCGCGCGCTGCGCCGCGATCTCCAGGCGAGCGCCGAAACCTTCCCCGACGACGTCGTCGAATTGCAACGGTATTTCGCCGAGCCGGTCGCGGGCCAGCGCATTCGCGCGGTGCCGGGCGCGGGCCTGAACGTGCCGCTGTGGCTGCTCGGTTCGTCGCTGTACAGCGCGCAACTGGCCGCGGCGCTCGGGCTGCCGTTCGCGTTCGCGTCGCACTTCGCGCCCGATTACATGATGACCGCGTTGCAGGTGTATCGCACGCAGTTCCGGCCGTCCGCGACGCTGGCGAAGCCCTATGCGATGGTCGGCGTCAACCTGTTCGCCGCCGACACGAACGACGAAGCCGCACGGCTGTTCACGTCGCTGCAGCAGCAGTTCATCAATCTGCGGCGCGGCACGCCGGGACAATTGCAGCCGCCGGTCGAGCGGCTCGACGCGTCGGAGATGGAGTTGAACAACGTCGCGCGTGCGCTCGCCTGCACGGTGCTCGGCGATCGCGACGCAATCCGCGAAGGTCTGCAATCGATCATCGGGCAGACCGGCGCGAACGAGTTGATGCTGACCGCGCAGATTTACGATCACGCCGCGCGGCTGCGCTCGTTCGAGATCGGCGCCGAGGTGCGCGATGAAATGATGGCGGCCAGATAAGCGGTTCGCGAACCGATCGGCGGACGCGGCGACGCACGAAAAAAGGGCGGCTCATGGCAAGCCGCCCTTGTCTTTGCACTGAGTTGGGGCCGGTCGTGTGAGAAGCCGGCCCGATGCCCTCGGGGTCTAGAAGGCGCTTTTTATAACGCCCCCGTCGGCCCGCAACGCGGCTCCCGTCGTGGCCGACGAAAGCGGACTGGCGATATAGGCCACGAGCGACGCGATTTCCTGCGGCGAACCAAATCGCTTGATGAGCGAGGTGGGACGGACCTTCTCGAAGAACTCTGTTTCGAACGCTTCAAACGATTTGCCGTCGGCCTTGGCAAGGGTCTCCACGAATTCACCCACTCCCCGCGATTTCGTCGGCCCCGGCAGCACGCTATTGACTGTAATGCCCGTGCCGGCAACGGCTTCGGCGAGCCCCCGCGAGACCGCCAGCTGCGCGGTTTTCGTCATCCCGTAGTGGATCATTTCAGCTGGAATCTGCACCGCGCTTTCGCTCGAAATGAAAATGATGCGCCCCCAGTTGGCCTGCCTCATCGCAGGCAAAAACAGGCGAGCGAGGCGTACCCCACTCAAGACATTGACGTCGAAGAACCGCTGCCAGTCCGCATCGGGAATCTCTTCAAACGGCTTGGGCTCGAAGATGCCCAGGTTGTTGACCAGAATTTCCACGTCCGGATAGCGTCGCGCGAGCTCTTCTGCTGAAGCGGCGGTACTGAGATCGCCCGCAAATCCCTGCACGTCGCCGCCCGTCTGCGCTTTCAGCTGCGCGACTACGTCGTCCACAGATGACTGGGAGCGGCCGTTCACGATCACACGAGCGCCCTCCTGCGCCAACGTGGTGGCGATAGCGAGACCGATGCCGGCTGTGCTGCCGCTCACCAGTGCGAGCTTGCCTGTCAGGTTCAGGTCCATGGGTGATTTCCTTTCAATGGATGAATTAAAAATGGCGACATCGGGTCTTGAACGTCGGATGCCGCCAGGAGGTTCACGTACGTGTAATCGATGCGCCACCATCGACCAGTGAGGCGGTTCGGTCAAGAACGCCTGCGATTCGTTGCTGTTGTTCATGCCTAGACACATCTGCGTGTCCACGGCGCGCGGCAACACCGATTAAGTCAGGATCGGGCGTAGAGCCTCGCTTTCGAACAGGAAAAAGAGTAGATGATCTGACGGAAATGGCCAGGAGCAGCAAAGCGTATATGTGAGTCACGCACATGAGTGGCGGGCGGATAGCGAAGCAGGCAGACCTGAAGTACGTGCAGGAGAAGGAAAACAAGGCCATGTCAGCGATTTTCCAACTTCGTTTGGCTAAGTGATGGTGGCGCCCAAACTGGCATCATCGCGATTCACCGGGGGATGCGCGCTCCGCGCAGATCACGCCCGGATGGCATGACATGTGCGTTGTGTGCTGCAAGCAGCCGGCCGCTTAAATGTTTCTACAACCCTCTCGTTCAAGGAGACACATCATGAATACGCTGACCATCGACGACATCCAGAACTCTGCAGAACTTGATCACCAGGAGATGACCAAAATCCAAGGTGGCCGGATGAAACTACCCGGCCAGCACATCGGCTCGATCCTCACGTCCGCTGATGGCGACCCTGTCGGCGTCTATGTCGACGGCGTGCTGCAAAACTCGATCACCGACGGCTTCTACCACGGCTGACAGCAAAGGAGGCGCGCAGCCCTGCGCGCCTGATGCCGTCGGTGTGGCAGCCTACCTGTCGTGAAGCTGGCTCACCAGGTAATCGATGAGCGCACGTGCTCGAGACGGTAAAAAACGACTCGACGGATAAAGCAGCCAGACCGGTCCCATATATGTACGGGCCTCGAATTCCCAGTCGGTCAGCACCCGGACAATGTCGCCCCTCGAAATCGCCTGCGCGGCAGCAAAATCGGGCAAGCTCGCAATGCCCAGGCCATGCAGCGCAGCATCCAATCGCGCGCCCGCATCATTGGCGATGTATCGCCCCTTCACTTCGACCGACTGTGTCTCAGAGTCGCGGCGGAAATGCCATCGATTGTCGTCGACCGTCTCCCCTAGATACATGCATGCATGCCGAGCAAGGTCGTGCGGCTTGGCCGGTGTCCCCCGTTCCGCGAGATAGGCAGGTGACGCGCATAGAACCCATTTGACCGCTCCAAGTCGCCGGGCAGCAAGGCCTAGCGGAGGCGAACGCGTGAGTCGGATCACCATATCGACATCGTCACGTAGCGGATCGACTTCGTGGTCGGCGAAGACCAGATGGACATCCACGTCGGGCCACATGCGCAGAAATTCGGGAACAAGCGGATGGATGACAGATCTCGCAAATGAAATCGGCGCACTGATGCTGACCTTGCCTCGCGGATCACCCGTCACTTGTCCAGCGACGTCGACGGCGCCCGACGCTGCGCCGACCATATCCCGGCAATACCGGTAGATCTGCGCGCCTGAATCCGTCAAACGGATGCTACGGGTCGAGCGCTCAAGCAACCGCGTGCCAAGCGAATCCTCAAGGCGCTTGATCTGCCGACTGACAGTCGACGGTGTACTGCCCAGTTGCCGCGCGGCAATGGAGAAGTTGCCGGCGTCGACGACCCTCGCAAACGTCGCCATGTCGGGTAGCAACGCAAAGAGTTCATTGGGATTCATCGCGACCCTCGCACGCGCACAGTTATTTGTGCATCTCAAACATAAAAGATGTTCCGCTGACCCGGATTATATTTGTCAATGCAATACCCGACAATTTGGGCCGTTCGAATGAAAACAGAAGGTCCGTCATGTCGAAGCAAAAGAGCGCGTTGTGGATATCCGACCTGATGCTGCTTGCGGTCGCGATGGTGTGGGGCACGAGTTATGGGGTCGTGAAAGGCGCGCTCACGATCTATCCCGTGCTCGGTCTGCTGGCGTTGCGCTTCGGGCTGACGTTCCTCGTGTTGTCGCCGGCGTTGCGCTCGCTCCGACACGTCAAAGCGTCCGCCTTGCTGGGTGCGCTCGGCTCCAGTGCAATCCTGCTCAGCATCTTTTTGGCCGAGACTTTCGGGATAGTGCACACACGCGCGTCGAATGCGGCGTTCCTTATCAGTCTGTGTGTCGCGCTTACGCCGCTGGTCGAATGGGTGTTGCTACGACGAAAGCCGTCGAGTGGCGAATGGATCGCCGTGGGCCTGTCGCTGACGGGCGCCGCGTTCGTGAACGGAGGCGTGATCATTCCGACCGCGGGCGACGCGCTGATTCTTCTTGCGGCGTTACTGCGTGCGCTGATGGTGTGCGTGACCAAGCGTGTGATGCGCGAATCGGAACTTGCTGCGCTGTCGGTGACGGCGGTCCAGGCAGGCGTCGTTGCATTGGGCAGTGTCCTGGCGGCGCTCGTGTTGCCGTCACAACATTGGGATGCGCTGCCGCCGCTCAGTGGGCACGGTGAATTCTGGGCGAGCATCGCTTACCTCGTGCTCGCCTGTACGTTGTTCGCTTTCTTCGCACAGAACTTCGCCGTCAAGCGCAGCAACCCAACGCGCGTCGCTTTGCTGATGGGAAGCGAGCCCGCGTTCGGTGCGCTATTCGCATACGTATGGCTCGGTGAGCATCTTTCTGGCTGGGCATGGTTTGGCGGAGGTCTGATGGTACTTGCATCGGTGCTGGCGGCGGTTCCGTTTAAAAGGGACGCCAACGCGGCGCTTGAAATGCATCCCGCCACTTTGGTCGACGGTTAGCCTGTCTTTAGGTCGCAAGCAGCCGTTCGACCTGAGGCTTCGAATGACCGCTACCAAGGCGACTACGGCCGGCCGCATCGTTGTATCCCGCTCCGTGGCTCGGCTGTGTAACTCGGGCCGACCAATCGGGCCTTTGTGGTTGTGAAAGCCAGTTCGGACGCGCAACAGCCATATCCGCCTTATAGAAAGCCTCTCATACAGTTCAGCGACCGTCGGAAAGAAGGGCCATCCGCCTCGTTCGACCTGTTATGGAGGTCCGGCCCGCGACGGCAAGGTCGCAACTTCGCGAACAGCGGTCATTGCCTGATAAGCCTCCTGTTGAATGCGCCAATCGTTTGAATACGCCAATCCGTAGGGTGTTTTTGACGATCCGGCATTCGTGTCTGACCTATCGTCTTATCCTTGGGTGAGCTTCGTGGAATCCCTCGGTCGGATCGACCGCAAACAATATAACAAGGGCATGCTATGTGGAGGCCAGGTCCTGGCTATGACTAACGCCGTCGTGTCAGTCCGTCCCGCCAACGCGCGGAAGAATATCGAAGTGTTCACTTCGTTGCGCGGTATCGCATGCCTGATCGTTGTTATGGCGCACGTGTGGAGCATCCTTGACTGGCCGCGCCTTTTTGCCAACGATCGTTCAATCCTCTCTTCGTATCGATTCATTGGCGGCTTGTTCAATGCTTCGGGCGCCGTTCAGATGTTTTTCGTGTTGAGCGCATGCGTGCTTGCAGTGTCGCTGTCAAATGAACCAACGCAACAGGCGCCGCCGGTTAAAAAGTTCTATGTGCGGCGCTTTTTCAGGATCTACCCAGCCTTATGGGCTTCAATTGTCCTGACGCTATGTCTCTGACATTTGATTCGATCCCCGCAGGCGTTGGACTCTGGGCTTTATAGCGCGTGGGGAGCGTGGCAAGCGTACCCTTCGCCGCCCACTGCAAAACTCATCGCGCTCTCCATGCTGGGGCTCTACGTACACCTGAACGGGCCGCTTTGGACCTTGCGTGTCGAGCTGTTCTACTCTCTCGCATTTCCAGTTATCTATCTGCTTGCCCGGCATCCACGCAAGCGGTGGGCGTTACTCGCTTGTGTTTCCCTATTGGCCCTGTTACCGATCCCGCGGGTGTTTTGTATGCATTATGCGTTAGCCTTCGGACTCGGCGCCGCCATTCCTTTCCTGCCGCGCGCGGGCGATGTTCCATACCGCACCACAGCTACCATCGCATTGATTGCGCTGTTGTTCTCGCAGATGCCCGCGGACAGGCTCGGTATAGACATGAAAGCTGCCGAGAACATCGAGATGCTGGTCGCGTTCGTCGCCGTATATTGCCTGTATCACAGCGGAAGGTCGATGCAGGCACTTGAAGCCAGGCCGTTCGCATTTATCGGCGAAATCTCCTACAGCGTCTATGTGCTGCATTTCCCCCTTCTGTTCGCGTTGACGCCGCTAGTCGTCGAGGGTTTCGGACCGATACAGGTACGCGCGCATCCGTTGGCGTCTCTGCTCGTTCTCACCGTTGTCGCCCTTTGCACAACGATCTTCGTGGCAGCGCTCTCGCGCCGTTATGTCGAACCGCCTGGGGAACGCCTCGGCCGGATCTTCTACGCAGCGAGCAAGGAACAGTTTTCGCGCGGGTCTACCACTGGCAAGTCACCAAGCGGCGCAAGCAGGCGCCCGTCTGCGCGGGACTGACAGAGAAGCCCCAGCTTGCGCATGTCTTGCTGCAGGCTATATGTCTGCGGGTTGAAATCCTCATCTTGCCAGTCACGCGACAGTCCGAGCAACGTGAATCGTCGCCGCACAAGCGACCGGTCAATGGCGGCAAACCGCCATTGGGTTTCAGGTTAGCGAGCTACGTGACGGACAGTTCCTGCCCGACTACCGCCTGTCCGCAGGCGGCCCTCTCCGAAACATCGCGCTGGACCGCAAAATAGCCCCAGGCAGCTTCGCTTAACCGAGAGCGACGCAGGAGTATTGCGGCGGGACAGAAACCCACGTGATCGATCAACGGTTTTCCGGCGCCGCTGCCAACCAGTCCAACAGCGCCTTATGAAACGCCTTCGGATCCTGCATCTGCGGCGCATGCCCGAGTTCCGGGAATTCAATCAAGGTCGCGTGCGGAATCGCTTTTGCAGCCTCTTTGCCGAGTTCCGGGTAACGGCCAATCTTCGCACGCACCTCGGGCGGCGCCGCATCCTTACCAATCGCCGTCGTGTCCTTCTGACCGATCAGCAGCAGCGTCGGCATGCTGAGCTGGCCGAGCTCATAAAAAACCGGCTGGGTGTAAATCATGTCGTAGAGCAGCGCGGAATTCCACGCGACGATCTGCTTGCCCGGCCCACGATACATGCCCGCGAGCATCTGCACCCACGGTTCGTAGTCCGCGCGCCATTGCCCCGCGTAATAGGTCGCCTGCTCGTAGCGGCGGATGCCGTCCGCGGTGGTCTTCAGCTCCCGCTGATACCACTGGTCGACCGACAGCGACGGCACGCCCTTCGCCTTCCAGTCCTCGAGTCCGATCGGGTTCACGAGCACCAGTTGCTGCGTTTCGCGCGGATACATCAGCGCATAGCGGACGGCGAGCATGCCACCCGTCGAATGACCGACCACCGTCACCTCGCTGACGCCGAGCGAATCGAGCAGCGCATGCGTATTGCGCGCGAGTTGCTGGAAGCTGTACTGATAATGCTCGGGCTTGCTCGATTTGCAAAAGCCGATCTGGTCCGGTGCGATCACGCGATAGCCGGCATCGCTCAGCCGGCGAATCGTCGCGTCCCACGTCGGCGAACAGAAATTCTTGCCGTGCAGCAACACCACGGTGCGGCCGTTCGCATGCGCGGGCTTCACGTCCATGTAGGCCATCTGCAAAGGCACGCCCTGTGACGTGAATTCGAAGCGTTCGACCGGCGCCGGGTAGCTGAAGCCCTGCAGCTCCGGACCGTAGGCCGGGCCGGAATCGTCGAGGGAAGACGCGGCCGCGGCGCTCGCGACGGCCGGGCTCGCCTCGCTGACCGGCACGCCCGCCGGCGTCGCGGCCACCGCGACGGACGCCGCGCACAACATGGCGCAGGCGCAGACCCTCGACAGGGCAAGCAGGAATGGGCGGTGAAGATTCATCGGGATGCTCTGCAAAAAACGCAATAGGGATGCACGAGGCAGGGAGCGCACGATTCTACGATGTGCCGCCGAACTCCGCCGCCAGTCGCGCACTGCAGGCACGGCCCACGGCCGCGGCGAGATGGCATGCATATTGCGCGTTCTGGGCTCAAGCATCGTCCGGACACGACCTCGTGGCCAATGTGTTGCGCCGCACCGAAAAACGCGCCGTAACAGGCGATCGTTTGAGGATGGTCCGCCACGCGGCCGCCGCAATAAACATTATTCGCTCGCGTCCAATCGGTGCTAGAACTGACTGACGGACCCGCGAAAACAGGCAGCGAAGAACGGCAATGCGGCACGACTGCCAGGCAGCCCGAATCATCAGCGCAGAGGAAGCGACCAGATCATCCCGGGGGTATATCAATCAAGCAACCATCTTGCATGAGGTCGGAGCGAGTGCTGAAGGGCTCATTCCGATCGACAGGAGACAAATATGAATACTCCGGCACGGCTGAACGACTTACAGCGCACTACCCTCGCGATCGTCCTCGCCGGCGGACGCGGTACCCGGCTCGGACCGCTCACGAATAAGCGCGTGAAGCCGGCGGTGCACTTCGGCGGCAAATACCGGATCATCGACTTCGCGCTGTCCAATTGCCTGAATTCCGGCATCCGCCGCATCGCGGTGGTCACGCAGTACAAGGCGCATTCGCTGCTGCGGCATCTGCAGCGCGGCTGGAGCTTCCTGCGCGGCGAGATGGGCGAGTTCATCGACCTGTGGCCCGCGCAGCAGCGCGTCGAAGGCGCGCACTGGTATCGCGGCACCGCCGACGCGGTGTTCCAGAACCTCGACATCATCCGCTCGATCCGCCCGAAGTATGTGGTCGTGCTCGCGGGCGACCACATCTACAAGATGGACTACACGCGCATGATCGCCGATCACGCGGACAGCGGCGCCGACTGCACGGTCGGCTGCATCGAGGTGCCGCGCATGGAAGCGGTCGCGTTCGGCGTGATGGCCGTCGACGAAAATCGCCACGTGACCGGCTTCGTCGAAAAACCGGCCGACCCGCCTGCGATACCCGGTCGCCCCGACACGGCGCTCGCGAGCATGGGCATCTACGTGTTCAGCGCCGACTACCTGTACACGCAGCTCGAAGAGAACATCGCCGCGATCGATACCGATCACGACTTCGGCAAGGACATCCTGCCGCGCGTCGTCACGCAGGGCGTGGCGATCGCGCATCCGTTCAGCATGTCGTGCGTGTCGTCGGACCCGAGCGTCGAGCCGTACTGGCGCGACGTCGGCACGATCGACGCGTACTGGGCCGCGAACCTCGATCTCGCGTCGACGATACCGACGCTCGACCTGTACGACGAGTCATGGCCGATCTGGACATACCAGGAGCAGCTGCCGCCCGCGAAGTTCGTACGCGACATGAAGGGGTTGCAGGGCTCCGGCAACAATCTGATCGTCTGCGGCGGCTGCGTGATCTCGGGCTCGCAGATTTCGCGCTCGGTGCTGTCTTCGAACGTGAAAGTGAGTTCGTTCTGTAATATCAATGAGGCAGTGTTATTGCCGCAGGTCACGGTCGGCGCGAGTTGCCGTCTGCAGAAGGTCGTGATCGACCGTGGCTGCACGATTCCGGAAGGCACGGTGATCGGCGAAGACCCGGCGCGCGACGCCGAGCGCTTCTATCGCACCGACGAAGGCGTCGTGCTGGTCACGCAGGAGGCGTTGCGCGAGCATCCGTAGTAGCGCGCCCGCCGCCTGCCCGCGCCGGCGGCCACGCGCCGCCGGCCAGGCGTCGCCTGGCTTCGCCCGAACCACCACTGACTATTTGCCGACCCCGAGCAACCCTGCCACCCCGACAGAGACCCGGCCTATGACGATTCGCGCCCTGCACGTCGCAAGCGAGCTGTATCCCCTCCTCAAAACGGGCGGTCTCGCCGACGTCGCGGGCGCGCTGCCGTCCGCGTTGATCGAGCGCGGCGCCGACGTGCGCGTGCTGCTGCCGGGCTTTCCGGCCGTGCTCGCCGGCCTGCGCGATCTGCAGCCGGTCGCGCAACTGGGCAGCCGCTTTGGCGCGCCGAACGTGACGCTCGAACGCGGCACGCTGCCCACCAACGGGCTCGCCGTCTACGTGATCCGCGCCGCGTCGCTGTACGATCGCCCCGGCAACCCGTATCTGAACGACGAACACGTGCCGTACGGCGACAACGCGCAGCGTTTTGCGCTGCTCGGCTGGGTCGCCGCGCAACTCGCGCAGCAAACGGACCCGACGTGGTCGCCGCAGATCGTCCACGCGCACGACTGGCACGCGGGGCTCGCGCCCGCCTACCTGAAGGCCGCCGAACGCGAGCACGGCCGCGCGCCCGCGCGCAGCGTGTTCACGATCCACAACCTCGCCTACCAGGGGATTTTTCCCGCGCATCAGTTCGGCCTGCTCGGCCTGCCGCACGATTTCTTCAACATGCACGGCGTCGAGTTTTATGGTCAGTTGTCGTTCCTGAAGGCGGGGCTCTACTACGCCGAGCGCATCACGACCGTCAGCCCGACCTATGCGCGCGAAATCCAGACGCTCGCGCACGGCGGCGGGCTCGATGCACTGCTGCGCCATCGCGCGCACGATCTGAGCGGCATCCTGAACGGCGTCGACTACACGGTGTGGAATCCCGCCACCGATACGCTGCTCGCGACGCACTACAGCGCGTCGAGACTGGCGGGCAAGCTCGCCTGCAAGGAAGCGCTGCAAAAGCGCTTCGGCCTCGCGCAGAGAAGCGACGCGCTGCTGTTCGGCGTCGTCAGCCGGCTGACCGAGCAGAAAGGCCTCGATCTGCTGCTCGGCGCGGTGCCCGAGATCGTCAAGCGCGGCGGGCAACTGGTCGTGTTCGGCACCGGCGATCCGGCGCTCGAGAATGGCCTCAGGATGGTCGCGCAGGCGCATCCGGAATCGGTCGCGGTCGAGCTCGGCTTCGACGAAACCCTCGCGCATACGATCATCGCCGGCAGCGACGTGGTCGCGGTGCCGTCGCGCTTCGAGCCGTGCGGGCTCACCCAGCTCTATGCGCTCGCCTACGGGTCGCTGCCGCTCGTGCACTGCATCGGCGGTCTCGCGGATACGGTCGCCGACGCATCGCTCGAAAACCTCGCCGACGATTTCGCCACCGGCTTCGTGTTCGAACGCTTCGATCCGAAGGGACTCGCCTCGGCGATCCGCCGCGCGTTCGCGCTGTACGGACGCCGCACCGAATGGAAGGCCACGCAGCGGCGCGCGATGCGCCAGGACTTCGGCTGGGGCGCGTCGGCCGACCGCTATCTGGCCTTGTATCGCGAGCTCGTCTGAAGCATCCGGCCGCACGCTGAACTGTCAGCTTTCGTTAATCTTCACGCGCGTTTGATGGTTCGGCGCAACAGCACGGGGACGGATCAACTCGCGGCTGTCAAACTCCTGTATCGTTTGCTGGCTTGCCGGCTATGCAGTTCGTGCGTTTTTCCTGCACCATCTGTATCAGGCATGTCTGCCGCACGGCGCCCGGGCCATCGGCCCGCCCGCGCGAGCCTCCTCTTCCAGTGTTTTGTTGATCGCGCATGACCGGTTGCGCGAGCCTTACCATGACGAAAAACGTTCTGAGCATCCAGTCCCATGTCGTGTTCGGTCACGCCGGCAACAGCGCGGCCGTGTTTCCGATGTGCCGGCTCGGCGTCAACGTGTGGCCGCTCAACACCGTGCAGCTCTCGAATCACACGCAATACGGGCATTGGAGCGGCAGCGCGATCGACGCATCGCAGATGGAAGATCTCGTCGACAGCATCGGCGCGATCGGCATGCTGCCGCGCTGCGACGCAGTGGTCTCCGGCTATCTCGGCACGAAGGAACAGGCGCAGGCGGTGATCGAAATCGTCAAGGCGGTGAAGGCCGCCAATCCGCGCGCCTGGTACTTCTGCGATCCGGTGATGAGCGCCGCGGGAGGCTACAAGGTCGAGCCGGGCATCCAGGAATTCCTCGTGCGCGAGATGCCGGAGATCGCCGACGGGATCGCGCCGAATCACATCGAATTGCAGCGCCTCGTCGGTCGCGAGATCGAGACATTCGAGGAAGCCGTCACCGCGTGCCGCGAGCTGCTCGCGCGTGGGCCGAAGCTCGTGCTCGTCAAGCATCTGCTCGATCGCAACAGCCCCGCCGACCGCTTCAACATGCTCGTCGTCACTGAGCGCGAAGCGTGGATGGGACAGCGTCCGCTCTATCCGTTCGCGCGCCAGCCGGTCGGCGTCGGCGATCTGACGAGCGCGGTCTTCGTCGCGCGCACGCTGCTCGGCGATTCGATCCGCTCGGCCTTCGAGCACACGCTCGCCGCGGTCAACGCGGTTGTCAAGGCGACCTGGCAGGCCGGACGCTATGAACTCGAACTGGTGGCGATGCAAAACGAAATCGCCCAGCCGCGCGAGTGGTTCGATGCGTGGGTCGCGGAAACGGCTTAGATAACCTAGGCAGGTCGCTCGTTGCCGAGCGCCCTCGCCAGCACCCTGCTGGCGGCCGTCCTATAATGCGTGCCGCGTGGACCAGGGCTTGCGCCCTCGCGCCACGGCATTTTTAGCATCCGGCATTCAGCAGACGAGGCATTCGATGGACGGTCATATCCGCAGCGAGCGGGAAGAATTTTTTGAGCAGTTGTGCATCAGCGTCGACGCGGACGAAGCGCACGAACAGGAAGCGATCGAGTTCTTCGAGAACCAGTTCGACCAGCCCGACTTCGATCCCGCGCAATGGCTCGATATCGCGCTCTACTACTCGGCCGCCGTCGCGCGCGGCATCGTCGACATGGTGACGGCCGACGACAAGGCACGCAGCAACATCGCCGAAATCATCGCCGACAATCTCGACATCTCGTACGGCGAGGACGACTGCCAGCAGTTCGCCGAGACGATCGAATTCGCGCTGAACAACGGCGTGCCGGTCGATCTCGACGTGGTGCTCGACGGCTGCCAGCGCGCGATCGACGATCTCGACACGTGGGCCGACGACGACACGAAGGCGCCGCTTTTGCGTCTGCGTGAAGAGCTGCTGCGCCAGCAAGGCGAGCGCTAGGCAAAAGGCTCGAATCTCCTCCGACAACGCAACACCGCAACACCGGCCGGCGCGCTCGCGCCGGCTTCTTAAGCATATGCCGTAATCCGCAGCCCAGGCGGACCTTCGCACGGCAAGCCAGCTTGCATGCCTCACGCACGCTCCATGTGCACCACAGGCACCTGTTGCCGCCTATGCCGAAATGCTCATCCAAAACGCCACGAATTGCCAAGACGACGGCAATTTGGCTTTCTATATTCGCCCCAGATTGACGTCGCGAACACGCTGCGAGGCTCAACGCCGGTGCGCGTATTCCAGCATTGTGAGCGGCGAGCGATCCTTCGTAGTCTTGCGATGCGCGAGGGCTTGCCTCGGCCTCACGTGTCGTACCGCTTTGCTGTCGTACCGCTTTCATAACTACCGTCGATGCAAGGAGAGACCATGAGTCTTCGCAACACGCTGAAACCGCTGGCCATGCTCGTGGGTGCGATGTTTGCCGTCGCGCCTGTTGCCAGTTTCGCCGACGACCTGCCGGTCAAGATCGGTTTTGCCGCGCCGCTGACGGGCGCCAATGCCGGCTACGGCAAGGATCTGGAAAACGGTGTGCGGCTCGCGATCGACGAAGCCAACGCGCAGAAGATCAAGATCGGCGACAAGGTCGCGCATTTCGAGATCGTCTCGCAGGACGACCAGGCCGACCCGCGCGTCGGCGTGCAGGCCGCGCAGAAGCTGGTCGACTCGGGCGTCGCGGTGGTCGTCGGCCACTTCAACTCGGGCACGACGATCCCGGCCTCGCAGGTCTACGAGCAGGCTGGCATTCCGGTGCTCGATCCCGCCGCGACGAATCCGATCATCACGGGCCGCGGCTTCGCGAACACCTTCATGGTGATTTCGACCGACGCGCAGAACGCCGGCAATGCGGGCGCCTATGCCGTCGAGGTGACGAAGGCCAGGCGCATCGCGATCATCGACGATCGCACCGCGTTCGGCCAGGGCGAAGCCGACGAGTTCGAGAAGGCCGTGAAGGCGCACGGCGGCAACATCGTCGCGCGCGACTACACCGACAACCACGCGGTCGACTTCAGCACGCAGATCACCAAGTTCAAGGGCGCCAATGCGGACCTCGTGTTCTTCGCCGGCCTCGACAGCCAGGCGGCGGGCTTCGCGCGGCGCATGAAGCAGCTCGGCCTGAACGCACAGCTGGTCGGCGGCGGCGGCGTGATGGACGAGGACTTCATCAAGCTCGCGGGCGATGCGTCCGACGGCGCGATGGCCTGGGAATACGGCCGCCCGCTCGCGCAACTGCCGGGTGGCAAGGACTTCAACGCGAAGTTCAAGAAGCGCTTCGGCGCGGACGTGCTGTCCTATGCGCCGTTCGGCTACGACGGCGCGTGGGTCGCGATCAAGGCAATGCAGCAGGCCAAATCCGACTCGCCGACCGTGTACCGTCCGGCGCTCAAGTCGATCGACTATGACGGCGTGACCGGCAAGATCTCGTTCGACAGCACCGGCGCGTTGAAGAGCGGCGCGTCGACGCTGTATCAGGTGAAGAACGGCGCGTGGGTGCCGGTCGTGACGAAGAGCGGCACCTAAGCTCCACGTCCGGTAGATCGTCGCGGCCCTGCCCGGCGCGTGGCCGGCGCGGGGCGCGCTACTGCCACGCGCTCGCCGCCCGGACGACCACCTCGGCATCGAGATCGCGCTCGATGCGCACGAGGTCGTCGCGAATCGCCGCGAATTCGTTTGGCGTACACATCTGATGGCCGAACGCGGCGCGCAGATGCCGGTTGACCTGCAACGTGCGCGTCGCCGGATCGAAGACGTAGTGCGACGCAAACGTGAGCAACGGGTCCTCGACCGTGTTGTCGGTCGGCAGGTCCGTCACGCGCACGAAGCGCGGCAAGCTCATTTCCAGCGTTTCATCGAATTCCCCGCCGATGCACGCCCACGGCTGCGTTCTGACGGGCTCCGCGAGCCACGCCTCGACCTGCGAGCCCATGCCGCCGGCGAGGCTCGTGAGCGCCCGCACGGCGGTCGTGCCGTCCGGCCAGATCAGATGCGGCACGCTGCCCTGCATCGTCGTCGCGAACGGACCGCCGGTCACGGCGACGTCGTCGGTCTGCAATTGCGCGGAGCCGTGCAAGCCCGTTTGCAGCAGACGCCTGGCGGCAAGCTGCTGCGCGCCCTGGCGCGTCGCGCGGCGGAACGTGTTGCGTTCGAGCTCCGCGGTATAGCCCTGATCCTCGACGCGGTACGCATAATGTGCGGTGCCGTTTTCGTCGATGTCGATCTGCACGCGCGCCTTGCGTTCGCGCCGTTGAGTGGCCGGCGTGCGCGCGAGCACGCCGTCGTCGACGAGCAGCACCGGCCGGTCCATGACGCCGCCAGGCAGATAGCCGAACGCGGTGCCGCCCGCCGTCGTGTCCGCGAATTGCGCCAGCCCGGGAATCCAGATGATCGCGTGATTGATCGCGCTCGCGCCGTAGCCGGGGACCTCGGGCAACGTATAGTACGGACCGAGATTGAGCAGCACCGGCTCGCTGCGAATGCCGGCGGCCGCGAGCAGCGCGCCGTATAGCGCGACGTGGTCCTTGCAGTCGCCATAGCGGTTGCGCAGGATGTCGGCCGCCTTGTGCGGAATCGCCGCCGTCTCGCCGAGAAAAAGCGCGACGTAGCGGATGTTCAGACGCATCCAGTCGTACAGCGCGCGGGCTTTGTCGCGGGGATCGGTAAGGCCGGCCGTCAGTTGCTGTGCGAGACCGATGATCGCGGGATCGTCGCGGGTCGCGTCGTTCTCGGCGGGACCGCGATAGCGCGCGGCGAAGCTCGCGAAGTCCGGCACCGTCGACACCATCAGCCGGTCGCCCCAGTTCGCGTAGCCGACCGCGCCCGCTTCGAGCCGCACATAGGTGCCGTGCCGGTAGTCGAACTCGTAGCGCGTGCGGCCGTTCGCGGTGACGGGCGGCATCGCGACGTAGCCGCGCGAGTCCGCATAGAGCGGCACGTCGGCGGGAAGGTCGAAGATCAGACGCTGCTCGTCGACGGGCTGGAGCGACGGCTCGACCAGATAGGCGAAGGTGCCCGCTTGCAGCGGCTTCGCGCGGGTCTTGCGAAATGCCAGGTGCACGCGCGAGCCGATCGTGACGCCGGGGAAGATCACGGTGCGCAACACACCGTCCTCGAAGCTCGGCGCGCCGGACGAGCGCGGCTCCTGCACGTCGCGGATCGCCTCGGGACCGACCGCATGCGCGGTGCCGTCGGGGTCGATCGTGTCGGCGGCCAACTGTTGCACCTGCTCGATGTCCTTGTTGAACCACACGTAGCGTTGCGCGATCTCGTCGACGCCGCTGGCCGTGTCCGCGCGCATCAGCGTGTCGTCGTGTTCCTCGATGGAACCGTCCTTCTGGATCACGAACAAATGGACGTCGCGCTCGATCGTCGCAGGGGCACGTTCGTTGGTGGAGGTGGCGATTTCGCCGGCTGCCGCGCAAAGGGGTAAGGCGATGCCGCTCGCGGCGGATAGCGCGGCAAGCAACGCCGCGGCGCGCACGCCGCGCACGCGGCACGCGAGCCCGATCATCGCGATCGACGTGTGCGCCAACGTGACGACGACGTTCCCCAAGATCCACCTCGGCCAGGTTCGTGTCGTCGTTGTAGCACATCGCCGACCCGTGCGTTTCGGGCCGGGGTCGGCGTTGCCGCGTCGAGCTCGAGCGGCATTGAAGTCACCGGCGCACCCGCGACGCAGCGGCCGGCGTCGATCGTCTTCACTCGCCGTCGTCGAGCTGGCTCAGCAGCGCCTGCAGTTTTTCCACGTGCCGCAGCAGCATGTGGCGGTGCTTGTCGATCTGTTCCAGCCGGCCCTCCAGGTCGGCTTGAATGCGGTCGTCGAGTTCGGCCGCGGCCATCACGTCCTCGACCTTCGCTCGCATTGATGCGAGTTCCACCGGCGCGTGCAGCAGATGCCGCTCGAAGCGCCGCACTTCCTGCGTCGCGAGATCGCGCACCTTGCGAAAATGCGCATGACGGCGGTGTGCTTCGACATCGAGCGTTTCTTCCTCGAGGCGTCGCGCGGGCGGCGGCTGCCCAAAAATCGGCTCGGGCCGCAACACCGTCTTCTTGCGCACCGGATGCGCGGTGCCCCGAAAGCGCGCGAGGGGCTGCTCGTTGTCGATCGCCTCGCGCGCATTCGCCGGAATCTCGTGACCGGTATGCGGCACGTTCATCCAGCCGCCCGGCAAACCGGTGACGGCCTCGACGCCGCGCACGAATTCCTCGCTGAATTCGCGTTGCCCGGACAGCATCAGCTTCAGGTAGCTCGCGGAAAACGTCATCATGCGCGCGAGCCGGCTCGCGGCGCCGACCTCGCTGGTCAGCAACACCAGGTTCGCGCGCCAGACTGGCAGCAGCAATTCGTCGGAATCTTCCATCGCTGGGTCTTCCATCTTTTCGCCTGATGAATCGATGACCGCGTGGCGCATGTCATCGTTTTGAAAGGGTCGTCGTCTCGCGGTGTCGCGTGCAATGCCGCTATGCCGCTTTGCGTGCGGTGGGGCCCAGATGTCGAAGGTACACATTTGACACGGTACGCACCGGCCAATTCAGCGCAAAGCGCGTTAAAACAGGGCTGACGACACATCGCGTGTTGCATTGACACACGTATTCGCGCGCCGGTCCTATCCGCGGCCGCTTGATGTGGCATGCTTACACGCCGATGCGGCACGCGTCGTGCTGCATGGCTTGCTCCACAACACTGACTTAAGGGTTTTGTAATGAAGAAAATCGTTCTCGCCATCGCCGCAGCCGTCGCCACCCTGAGCGCGATCGCCCCCGCTCAGGCCAATGAGCATCACCACGAGTGCCATAAGGTGCACGTGCATCATCATTGGGAAAAGCGCTGCCACTAATGGCGGTGAAACCGTGTCCGATGGACGCGGTGCACATCAAAAAGCCCCGTTTTCGCGGGGCTTTTTTTCATGGCGCGCCGCGTCTTGAAACAGCCGGCGCACGATACGCTGTGCGCGCTCGACGCTCAAACCATTCCATACGAACGCGCCCGCACGCAATCACGGACACATGCTGTTACACCTTCGCGATACGCTGACCGATGCAGGCCGACGCGGACCGCGATGCCGCGCGTTCTTGCAGCAATCGTGATCCGCGTGGTGAGAAAGGAATACAAGCTTCAGGCGGATTTCACGCGAGCGAGAGCCGTCGTTACCAGCGCTTCGAGCAGTGGCGCGACCTTCGCGGCGAGGTCTTCATCGTATGCATAAGGCAGGCGCTCTTCCATGTAGGTGATCTGCGACAGCTCGAGTTGCACCGCATGCACGCCCTGCTCGGGCTGCCCGTATTGCCGCGTGATATAGCCGCCCTTGAAGCGGCCATTCGCGATCGCCGTATAGCCGCCGTGACGCCCGACCAGCGCGGCCAGTTCGTCAGCCAGGCCCGGCGCGGCGCTCGCCCCGTTCGACGTGCCGAAGTTGAAATCCGGCAGACGTCCGTCGAAAAAACGCGGCACGCGCGAGCGGATCGAATGCGCTTCCCACAGCAGCACCATGCCGTGCTTCGCCTTCAGCGC
Organism: Paraburkholderia sp. Cpub6; assembly: GCF_014201065.1. NCBI lineage: Bacteria > Pseudomonadati > Pseudomonadota > Betaproteobacteria > Burkholderiales > Burkholderiaceae > Paraburkholderia > Paraburkholderia sp. Cpub6. Next base: position 152,350 of record NZ_JACHDM010000012.1, on the reverse strand, counting down.
CGCGAGCTCGCCGGTCAGCGCGTCGTGATACGGCTTCCAGTAGGCGTCGCGACGGCGCGCGATTTCGGCGTCGTCGGGCAGATGGCCGTCGCGATAGAGCGGCTCCCTGTCGAACGTGTCGACCGGCAGCAGACCCGTAGTGTCCTGCCCCGGGTACAGGTTCGCGCCGTCGGGAGGACGGTTCAGGTCGACCACGTAGCGCGCGTAGGTCGGCGTCAGGATCGACGCGCCGAGGCGCTTCGCGAATGCATACAGGCGATCGAGATGCCAGTCGCAATCGTCGGTGCGTTGCGCGACCGGAGTCATCGTCACGGCGATGTCGGCGGGGATTTGCGTGCCCAGATGCGGGATCGAGATCAGCAGCGGCAGGCTTCCCTGATGCAGCGAGAAAACCGGCGTGAGGTTCGAAGCAGTCATGTCAGTCCGGAATCAGTAGGATCGGCGAATCAGTTCGGCGGGTCATGGCCGTTATTTGAGCAGTTCCGCGAGCGCCGCGCGATAGCGCACATATGCGCCCTCTTCGTCGCGATGCCGGCGATCGTCGACGACCTTGACGCCGCCCGCGTAGACGTCGCGGATCGGCGTATCGCCGTGCTCGCAGAATACGACGCCTGACAGCCACGCCTCGCGCTCATGCCCGGCGATGCTCGTATGGTCGGCGTCGAGCACGAGCCAGTCCGCGCGATGGCCCGGCTGCAACGCGCCGACCGTGCGGCCGGTCGCACGCGCGCCGCCGCCGAGCGCGGCCGCGTACAGACGATCCGCGACATGCGGAGCTTGCGCCGACGCCAGCACGTTGCGCTGCCGGCGCGTCAGACGCTGGCCGTATTCGAGCAGACGCAACTCGGCGCGCCAATCGACGCCGACATGGCTATCCGAGCCGACGCCGATGCGGCCGTGCGCGTCGAGATAGTCTTGCGCGGGAAAAATGCCGTCGCCGAGATTGGCCTCGGTGGTCAGACACAAACCCGCGACCGCGCCGCTCTTCGCGAGCGCGAGCGTTTCGTTCGCATCGACGTGGGTCGCGTGCACGAGACACCAGCGGCTGTCCACATCGAAACGATCGAGCAGCCATTGCACCGGCCGCGTGCCTTCGGTTTCGAGGCACGCGTCGACCTCGGCGGTCTGTTCGGCGATATGGATGTGGACAGGCACGGTTGCGTCGATGCCGCCGAGCAACGTGCGCAGCGACGCCTCCGATACCGCGCGCAGCGAATGCGGCGCCACGCCGTAACGCAGCGCCGCATGTTCGGGGCGCGCGGCGCGTAGCGTGCCGAGCAGATCGAGCAGGCTCTCAGGCGTATTGATGAAGCGCCGCTGATCGTCGCGCGGCGCGCGCGCGCCGAAGCCGCTGTACTGATACAGCACCGGCAGCATCGTGATGCCGATACCGCTCGCCGATGCCGCGTCCACCACGCGTTGCGCAAGCTCGGCCTGATTCGCGTAGCGCTGGCCGTCCTGCGCGTGGTGCACGTAGTGGAACTCGCACACCGACGTATAGCCCGCCTTCAGCATCTCGATGTAGAGCCACTGCGCGACGCTCGCGAGGCCTTCCGGCGTGATGCGCGCGGCAAAGCGATACATCAGGTCGCGCCACGACCAGAAGTTATCCGTCGCGTTGGCGCGATATTCGGTGAGCCCCGCCATCGCGCGCTGGAACGCGTGCGAGTGAAGATTCGGCATGCCTGGCATCAGCGGGCCCGCCGCCTTCGGCACACCCGCCGGCGCCTCGGGTCGATCCGTCGTGACCGCGCTCAGCGTGCCGTGAGCGTCCCATTCGAGCAGCACGTTGCGACGCCAGCCCTCAGGCAGATACGCGTCAGCGGCGAACAGCGATTGATTGGATTGCGTCATCTCTCAGGTTCTAGTTCAGGTCACACGCGACTCGCGCCGCGTATAAACGGTTTCGCCCGCGCGCACGACGCGCGCGCAGAGCGGCCGGCCAATCCAGTAAGCGAGCTCCGCCAGCGAATCGACCGACCACACCGCGAAGTCGGCCGCGCGACCGACCTGCAGCGCACCGTGCCGATCGCTCTTGCCGAGCGCGCGCGCAGCGTGCGTGGTGACGCCTTGCAGCACCTCGGGCACGGTCATGCGAAACAGCGTGCTCGCCATGTTCATCATCAGCAGTAACGAAGTCGCCGGTGAGGTGCCCGGGTTGCTGTCGGTCGAGATCGCGATCGGTACCTCGTAGCGCCGCAGCAGTTCGAGCGGCGGCAACTGGGTCTCGCGGATGAAGTAGTACGCGCCCGGCAGCAGCACCGCGACGGTGCCCGCTTCCTTCATCGCGGCGACGCCGGCTTCGTCGAGAAACTCCAGGTGATCCGCCGACAGCGCGCGATGCCGTGCCGCGAGCGCGGTGCCGCCGCCGTTCGACAACTGCTCGGCGTGCATCTTGACCGGCAGCTCGTAGCGCGCGGCCGCGTTGAACACGCGCTCGCTCTGTTCCAGCGAAAAACCGATGCGCTCGCAGAACACGTCGACCGCATCGACGAGGCCTTCGTCCGCGAGCGCGGGCAGCATCGTGTTGCAGACTTCGTCGATATACGCGTCCGCTCGGCCCGCGAATTCAGGTGGCAACGCGTGCGCGCCGAGAAACGTCGTATAGACCGTGACCGGATAGCGCTCGCCGAGTTGCCGCGCGACGCGCAGCATCTTGCGCTCGCTCGCGAGATCGAGGCCGTAGCCCGATTTGATTTCGATCGCCGTCACGCCTTCGGCGAGCAGCGGTTCGAGCCGCGCGGCCGCTTGCGTGAACAGCGACGCTTCGTCCGCGGCGCGCGTCGCGCGCACCGTCGACACGATGCCGCCGCCCTGTCGCGCGATTGCTTCGTAGCTGACGCCCGCGAGCCGCTGCGCGAATTCGTCGGCGCGCTGGCCGCCGTACACGAGGTGCGTATGGCAATCGATCAGGCCCGGCGTCACCCATGCGCCGCGCAGATCTTCGCGCGGCCATGCGGCATAGGGCGTGGGTAAATCGGCGAAAGCGCCGAGCCACGCGATACGGCCGCCGTCGACCGCAATCGCGGCATCGGCGAGCGTGTGGCGAGGATCGCCCTGCGGGCACAAATTCAGGTGATGCCAGACGGTTTGCTTCATCGCGTGCTCTTTGCCGCTCGTTGCGTGTCTGTGGATGGGTTGTCCGCGATGGAGCGCATGTGAGGCCCAATCACGGTTGATTCGTCATCGCGTGTAGCGGATCGTGATCGCGAGCACCGCGCCGTCGCCCGTCAGCGTACAAGCGAGCGCGTTTGGCCCGTCGACGCGCAGCGTGTCGCCGGTGTCGAGCCGCACGGCTTGCGCGTGGTCCGCCGCCAGTCCGACCGTGACCGCGCCGCCCGCGCAAAACAGCAGCGCCACGTCGCCGTCGAGCACGCGCGGCGCATCCTGCCGCGTGCCAGCGCGCCACACGTCCAACTCGCCCTGCGCCACGTCGCGCCGCACCATCAGGTTGAAGTCGCGCGTCGCGCCGTCGACGAGCCGCGCGTCGATGCGCGTCGCGCCATCGAAGCGCGCGATGTCGAGCGGCTGCCGCAACACATGCGTCGAGGCGACGCCCGCATCGCCCAGCTCATCGAGCAGCATGCCCGCGCCAGACAGCAACACCAGCGTCCGGTCGACGCCGTCGAAGCGCGAGAACGGTCCCGCCTGCGCAACCTCGGCGACGCTCACGCGCCACACGAAGTCGGCGCTCGCCGCGCGCTGCCCGCCGCCGTGCGACGGAAACGCCGCGACCTCACGCGTGAACCCGCCGCCGTTTTTCCACGGCGCCGCCACGAGGTCGGCGCCGCGAATCAGCGTGACGCCTGCCATGCCGCCCGCGTGGTTGGCCATGGTCAGGATCAGCGGCCCAGCATCGGCAGATTCAGACCGGCCTCGCGCGCCGTCTGCTGCGCGAGTTCATAGCCCGCATCCGCGTGCCGCATCACGCCGGTGGCCGGATCGTTCAACAGCACGCGGCCGAGGCGCTGGTGCGCGGCTTGCGTGCCGTCCGCGACGATCACGACGCCCGCGTGCTGCGAGAAGCCCATGCCGACGCCGCCGCCGTGATGCAACGACACCCACGACGCACCGCCCGCCGTGTTCAGCAGCGCGTTCAGCAACGGCCAGTCGCTGACCGCGTCCGAGCCGTCCTTCATCGATTCGGTTTCGCGGTTCGGGCTCGCGACCGAACCGGTATCGAGGTGATCGCGGCCGATCACGATCGGCGCCTTCAGCTCGCCGTTCCTGACCATTTCGTTGAACGCCTGGCCGAGCCGATAGCGATCCTTCACGCCGACCCAGCAGATCCGCGCCGGCAGACCCTGGAACGCGATGCGCTCGCGCGCCATGTCGAGCCAGTTGTGCAGATGCGGATCGTCGGGGATCAGTTCCTTCACCTTCGCATCGGTCTTGTAGATGTCCTCGGGATCGCCCGACAGCGCGACCCAGCGGAACGGGCCCTTGCCTTCGCAGAACAGCGGCCGGATATACGCCGGCACGAAGCCCGGGAAATCGAACGCGTTTTCCACGCCCATTTCGAGCGCCATCTGGCGAATGTTGTTGCCGTAGTCGAGCGTTGCCGCGCCGCGTTCCTGCAGCGTCAGCATCGCCTGCACCTGCGTGGCCATCGACTGCTTGGCCGGCGTGACGATGCTTTCCGGCGCGGTCATCATGCGCTCGCGCCAGTCTCCGACCGTCCAGCCCTGCGGCAGGTAGCCGTGAATCGGATCGTGCGCGCTCGTCTGGTCGGTCACGCAGTCCGGCGTGATGCCGCGCGCGACGCACTCGGCGAACACGTCGGCGGCATTGCCGAGCAGGCCGACCGAGATCGGCTTGCCCGCGCGCTTCGCTTCGTCGAGCATCGCGAGCGCCTCGTCGAGCGTCTTCGCCTTCTTGTCGACGTAGCGCGTCTTCAGACGGAAGTCGATGCGCGTCTCGTCGCATTCGACCGCGATCATCGAGAAGCCCGCCATCGTCGCCGCGAGCGGCTGCGCGCCGCCCATGCCGCCGAGACCGCCGGTCAGAATCCAGCGGCCCGTCGGGTCACCGTTGAAGTGCTGGTTCGCGACCGCGAAGAAGGTCTCGTAGGTGCCCTGGACGATGCCCTGGCTGCCGATGTAGATCCAGCTGCCCGCGGTCATCTGGCCGTACATCATCAGGCCCTTGCGGTCGAGTTCGTGAAAGTGTTCCCACGTCGCCCAGTGCGGCACGAGGTTCGAGTTCGCGAGCAGCACGCGCGGCGCGTCCGCATGGGTGCGGAACACGCCGACCGGCTTGCCCGACTGAATCAGCAGCGTTTCGTCTTCGTTCAGGTCCTTCAGCGACGCGAGGATCTGATCGAAGCAATCCCAGTTGCGCGCGGCGCGGCCAATGCCGCCGTACACGACGAGCGCGTGCGGGTGCTCGGCGACTTCGGGGTCCAGATTATTCTGGATCATCCGGTACGCGGCTTCCGCGATCCAGGTCTTGCAGGTCTTTTCCGCGCCGTGCGGTGCGCGGATCGTGCGAGTCGGATCGAGACGCGGATCGATGTGTTTCGGATTGTTCATGGTGTCCCTAATCATGCGTGAAGAGGTTCGATAAAGATTCGGCGAAGACGAAAAAGCGAATTCAGAAATGCCCAGTGAAGCGGTAACGGGTGCCCGGATGCCACAGATTCGCGATCGAGGCGACCTCGCCTTGCGACCACGTGCGCCGGTGCAGCACCAGACACGGCTCGCGTTCACTCATGTTCAACAGCTCGCGCGTGATCTCGTCGGCGGCGAGCGCCTCGATGCGGTACTCGACGCGCTGCAGCGGCGCGACGCGCACGAGGTACTGGTTGGGCGTGGTGTTCGTGAAGTCCTGCCGCGCGTATTCGGGTGCGACGGCCGGATTGACCCAGCGTTCCTCGAGCTGCACCGGCTCCTCGTTTTCGAAATGCAGCAGGCGCGAATGAAACACGGGGCTGCCCGCGCTCACCTGCATCTCTTCGGCGAGCGCCGCATCGGCGATGCTGGCGCCGATGTTCAGCACCCTCGCCTGATAGCGATGACCGCGCGCAACGATTTCATCGGAGATGCTGCGGATCGCCACCAGGGTCGACTCGTACTTGGGACGGGCGACGAAAGTGCCCGAGCCTTGTACACGTGTCAGCACCTGCTCCGAGGTCAACTCGCGCAACGCACGGTTGACCGTCATGCGCGCGACGCTAAACTCGCGCGCAAGCTCGTTTTCGGAGGGCACCTGGTCGCCTTCGGCCCACTCGCCCGCATGAATGCGCGCGAGGATGAAGTCCTTGATGCCCTGATAAGCGGGTGCGTTCATCGGTGTGATCCGCGCTCTCGACGACTCATTGTTCCGACGCGAACGAGAACGGGCTCAGCTTCGCGACCGCGCCGGCCTGCACGAGCTTCGTGACCGCCGCGATGTCCGGCGCGAAGTAGTGATCGAGCTCGTAGTGCGCAACGTCCTTGCGCACGAGGTCCATCACCTTCTGCAGGCTCGGGCTGGTCTTGTGCGGCGCGCGCAGATCGACGCCCTGGGCGGCGGCGAGCAGTTCGATCGACAGGATGTTCGCGGTGTTGTCGGCGATATCGCCGAGCTTGCGCGCGGCGAACGTCGCCATCGACACGTGGTCTTCCTGGTTCGCGGACGTAGGCAGCGAATCGACCGAAGCCGGATGCGCGAGCGTCTTGTTTTCCGACGCGAGCGCGGCGGCCGTCACATGCGCGATCATGAAGCCGGAGTTCACGCCGCCATCCTTGACGAGGAACGGCGGCAGGCCCGACAGCGTCGCGTCGATCAGCAGTGCGATGCGGCGTTCGGCGAGCGCGCCGATTTCCGCCACGGCGAGCGCCAGGTTGTCGGCCGCGAACGCGACCGGCTCGGCGTGGAAGTTGCCGCCCGACAGCACTTCGCCGGTGTCCGGGAAAATCAGCGGATTGTCGGAAACCGCGTTCGCTTCCATCAGCAGCGTTTCGGCGGCATTGCGCATCTGATCGAGACACGCGCCCATCACCTGCGGCTGGCAGCGCAGGCTGTACGGGTCCTGCACCTTGTCGCAATCGGCGTGCGACACGTTGATCGCCGAGCCTTGCAGCAGCGAGCGATAAGCCGCGGCCGCGTCGATCTGGCCTCGATGGCCGCGCAGTTCCTGGATGCGCGCATCGAACGGCTTGACCGAGCCCATCGCCGCGTCGACCGATAGCGCGCCGGCGACGAGCGCCGTGCGGTACAGGTCTTCGATCGCGAACATGTTGTACAGCGCGAGCGCGGTCGAAGCCTGGGTGCCGTTCAGCAGCGCGAGCCCCTCCTTCGCCTGCAGCGTCAGCGGCTTCAGACCGACGAGCGCGAGGCCTTCGGTGGCCGGCATGCGCTCGCCCTTCGCGAACACTTCGCCGACGCCGAGCAGGGTCGCCGACATATGCGCGAGCGGCGCGAGGTCGCCCGATGCGCCGACCGAGCCCTTGACCGGGATCACCGGCAGCACGTCGGCGTTGAACAGCGCGATCAGCGCCTCCATCACTTCGCGGCGGATGCCCGAGTGGCCGCGGCCGAGACTCGACAGCTTCAGCGCGATCAACAGACGCACGACCGGGCGCGACATCGGCTCGCCGACGCCGACCGCGTGCGACAGCACCAGATTGCGTTGCAGCAGTTCGAGCTGATCGCGCGGAATGTGCGTGCTGGCGAGGCGGCCGAAGCCGGTATTGATGCCATAAGCCGGCTCGCCCCTGGCGGTGATGTCGGCGACGGCCTGCGCGCACGCGTCGATGGCGGCATGGCTCGCGGGATCGAGTTGCAGGGTGACCTGCTCACGCGCGATCTGGCGCAGTTGCGGGAGGCTCAGGTAGCCGGGCTTCAGAATCATGGTTGTCGTCCTGTCTATACAAGTTCAAATAAGTCTAGCCGGCGGGCCTTGTATATACAACTTGTTTTTCGAGATTTCGTGCCTGGGGATTTCCATTATTTGGCACGTGGCTCGGCGGGAGCGCGGCGGGTTTGGCGGCAGGTTTGGCGGCAGGTCGCAGGCGGCGTGTCCTGGACGCATGGGTCGGCGTGGCCACCGTGATTTAGCCCACAGTTGTATATACACCTTCGCGGCGCGGGTCGCCATCTGGCCAAAATTGGCGCGCTCTCGCCGGCGGGAAGCCGGACACGCCGGCTCCGCCGATATCTGGGTTATAGGACAGAAGGCTCTGCGACGCGGATCAGAGCTTGACCCGCGCCGCGATGAAATCCAGAAAGCACTGCACGCGCCCCGCGAGCGATGCGCTCTGGTAGTACACCGCATGCACCGGCTGCCGTTCATCGACGAGCAGGTTGCCGAGAATCGGCACGAGGCGGTTTTCGCGCACGTCGCCGGCGGTCATGAAGTCGGCCAGACAGGCGACGCCCCAGCCGGACAGCGCCAGTTGCCGCAAGGTTTCGCCGCTCGACGCGGTGATCGACGGTTCGATCTTCAGCAGCGCGGCTTCGTCCCGCTGCCCCTTGGCGCGCTTCGTTCCCCTGCCCCCTTCGCGCAACGGCCAGCGATTCAAATGCTCCGGCGCCGTAAAGCCGATCAGCCGATGCGCGTGCAGCGCGTCGAGCGTGGCCGGCTCGCCGTGCTCGGCCAGATACGCCGGGCTCGCGAGCACGCGCAGCCTGCTCTCGCCGAGCGCGCGCGCATGCAGCGTCGAATCCTGCAGCGCGCCGATGCGAATCGCGATGTCGACCTTCTGTTCGAGCAGATCGACGATCCGCTCGTTGCTGGTCAATTCGAGCCGGATCTCCGGATACAGCGCCGAAAACGCGGTCATATGCGGCGCCACGCAATGCAGCATGAACGGCGACGCCGCATCGACGCGCAAGCGCCCCGACGGCCGTTGCCGCCCGCGCGCGACCGACTCCTCGGCCTCTTCGAGCGCGTCGAGGATCGCGCGGGCGCGCCGCAGGAACGCGTCGCCTTCCTCGGTCAGATGCAGACGCCGCGTCGTGCGCCGCACGAGCGCGGTGTCGAGCTTCTGCTCGAGGCGCGTGAGCGCGCGGCTCACGCCGGAGACGGTCTGCCCCAGCTTCTCGGCCGCCGCGGTAATCGAGCCGCTGTCGATCACGGTGACGAACACCAGCAATTCGTCGGTGGAGGTTTTCATTGTTGACTTCAGATCAAGATTGATTTGAGACTAACACGCTTTTTGCGAGAATCGGCGCGAGCGATACTGCATGCCTGTCGATCGGAGTTGGCGCTTTAGCGCTTACTCCGATCCCATGCAAGAGATTGCGGTCTTGGCATTTCCCTCAGGAGAACGTCTTGAAGATTTTCGTTACTGGCGCAAGCGGTTTTATCGGCGGCTCGATCGCGGCGCATCTGGCGCGCGCCGGCCATCAGGTGCGCGGGCTGATTCGCAAACCCGAACACAGCGGCGAGTTGCAGCGGCTCGGCATCGAGCCCGTGCTCGGCACGCTCGACGACCGCGCGTTGCTGATCGCCGAAGCGCAAGCGGCCGACGCGGTGATCAACGCCGCGAGCAGCGATCACGAAGGCGCGGTACGCGCGCTGATCGACGGACTCGCCGGTTCGAGCAAGGTGTTCCTGCACACGAGCGGGTCGAGCATCGTCGGCGATGCGTCGGGCGGCGAAGCGGGTGAAGCACGCATCTATCACGAAGACGCGCTGCCCACCCCGACCGCCGACAAGGCCGCGCGCGTCGCGATCGATCAACTGGTGCTCGACGCCGCGCAACGCAACGTGCGCTCGGCCGTGCTGTGCAACACGCTGATTTACGGTCACGGCGCGGTGGCCGGCAGCGCGAGCGTGCAGTTGCCGCGACTCGTGCGCCAGGCGCAGAAAAGCGGCGTCGTGCGTCATGTGGGAAGCGGCGGCAACGTCTGGTCGAACGTGCATATCGACGACGTCGCCGAGCTGTATCGCCTCGCACTCGATAAAACCCCTGCCGGCACGTTCTATTTCGTCGAAAGCGGCGAAGCGTCGTTCCGCGACATGAGCGCCGCGATCGCACGCGCGATGAAGCTCGGCGCGCCGCAGGACTGGCCGCTCGAAGACGCGAAACAGGAATGGGGCTACGAAATGGCCTCGTACGGTCTTGGCTCGAACAGCCGCGTGCGCGGCGAACGCGCGCGCAAACTGCTCGGCTGGCAACCGCGGCGCAGGTCGGTGATCGAATGGATCGAACGCGACATGATGGGGCCGCAAAGCACCGTTTGACGCGGCTTTGCGCGCCTCGCGACGTAAGCTGTGTAAGCGCGGTCGTTGCGAATCCGTAAGCTCCTTTCGATAAAATCGCGGGCACCTGACGGTGCGATTCCACCGTCGCACACACGCCCCGATTCGACCGATGAGCTTCGCGCTGAACTTCGACTGGCTGACCAACCTGATGGCGATTCTGTTCGTCGTCGCGTGTCTGTACGACACGCGCTACGACGAATACGGCGTGCTGACGCTCGCGGCCGCGGCGATGAGCCTCATCGTGATGGCGATGGAAATGTTCCTCAGACCCGCCTTCGAGATGGCGCTGTAGCGAGCTGATGCAGCGCTCGTGCAGCACAGAGGCGGCGCGCCAGCTAGCGCGGCGCGCGCCCCTCGCCCCCTTCGCCGGCCCGCTTCACCGCTTCACCGCTTCACACCGTGTACGATCCGCACGCCGGGCAAGCCGCGCGCGCGTGGTCGTCGTAGCGGTCGTGATGCCTGACCCAGTCGGTCAGATTACTGTTCTCGTTGCGGCCTTTCGGCGCGATGTCCAGAAGCGCGTAGGTGTTCACGAAGCGCTCGTCGCCGCGTGCGTAGCATGAGTACGTGTGATACACGTCGCCGTTTGCGTCCTTGTAGAACACGCTGTGGCCGTGCTGTTCGTCGATGCCGACGTCCTGCTCGGTGAAGTTGTAGAACGCCTTTTTACTCGCCAGTTGCTCCGGCGTGAACGACACGTGGTAGTCGAAATTGAAATCGCTGCCGCTCGACGATACCCACGGAAAGGTCCACCCCATGCGCCGTTTGAACGCGTCGATCTTCCCGAGCGGCGCGTGCGATACCGTCACATAGCTGACGTCGTGATGGACCAGATGCGTGAGAATGCCGCTCATATGGTCCGACAGAAACGAGCAGCCGACGCACCCCTCTTCCCAGTCCGGGCCCAGCATGAAGTGATAAACGATCAGCTGGCTGCGGCCGTCGAACAGCTCCGCGAGCGTCTTGCGGCCTTCCGGCGTATCGAACGTATAAACCTTGTCGACCTTGACCCACGGCAATTCGCGGCGCTTGCGCGCGAGTTCGTCGCCGGCGCGCATATGCGCTTTTTCGTCGGCGAGCAGCGCGCGGCTCGCGGCGAGCCACTCTTCCCGGCTGCCGATGCGATGTTGCGGTTCCATCTGCGTCTCCTTTCCTGCGGATGCAGGGCTTGACCTCAAGGTTAAGGTTTAGAGACGCTGACGCGAAAGTCAAGGAGCCGCAACGAAACTCAGATCGCCCAGCCGCCGACATAAAACCCGACCAGCACGACTGCGATCGCCACGGTCCCGACATTGAGCTTGCGATACTCGCCGCTGACGACGCGTCCGATCACGAGCGTCGCGAAGCCGAGCATGATGCCGGTCACGATGTTCGCGGTCAGCACGATGAACACCGCGCACACGAGCCCCGCCATCGCGTCGACCATGTCGTCCATATGCAGCTTGCTGACGTTCGACAGCATCAGCAGCCCCACGTACATCAGCGCGGGCGCGGTCGCATACGAAGGCACCAGCGCGGCGAGCGGCGAGAAGAACATCACGACGAGAAACAGCAGACCGACGACCGCCGCCGCCATCCCCGTCTTCGCGCCCGCCGCGACGCCGACCGTCGACTCGATATACGCGGCCGCCGGCGCGCCGCCGAGCAGGCCCGAGAAGATCGAGCTCAGCGAATCGGCGCTCAGCGCGCGGCCGCCGTTGATGATGCGGCCGTTTTCGTCGAGCTGCCCCGCCTGGCCCGCGACCGCGCGGATCGTGCCGGTCGCGTCGAACACGGCGGTCATCACGAGCGCGAGCACGCTCGGCAGCACCGCCATCGACAGCGCGCCCTTCACGTCCATCGCGCCGATCAGCGACGCATGACCCGGCGCGCTCAACGACGGCACCGCGAAGATGCCGTGAAACGCCACGGCCGGATCGATCGCGAGCCCGATCGCCGAGATCGCGACGATCACGATCAGGATCGAGCCCGGCACGCGCCGCCGCACGAGCCCGAAGATCGCGGCGAGTCCGGCGACCGACATCAGCGCCGGCAACGCCGCAATATTGCCGAGCGACACCGGCAGCCCCGCGCCCGGATTCTTGACCACGAGCCCGACGTCGTTCGCGGCGATCAGCAGCAGGAACAGGCCGATGCCGATCCCGGTGCCGTGCGCGATGCCGACAGGCAGGTTGCGCAAAATCCACGAGCGCACGCCGGTCACCGAAATCGTCGTGAACACGACGCCCATCAGGAACACCGCGCCGAGCGCAACGGTCGGATGCAGGCCCTTGCCGAGCACGAGGCCGAACGCGGTGAACGCGGTGAGCGAGATCGCGCAGCCGATCGCGATCGGCAGACGCGCCCACACGCCCATCAGCAGCGAGCCGAACGCCGTGGTCAGACACACGGCGACGAACACCGCGCTGGTATCGAAGCCCGCCTTGCCGAACATGCCGGGCACGACGAACACGGAATAGACCATCGCGAGGAAGGTCGTGATGCCCGCGACGATCTCCTGGCGCTGCGTGCTGCCGCGCGCGGAAATGTCGAAGTAGCGGTCGAGAAAGCCCTTACCGCGGAATGATTCGGTGTCGAAGGATTCGCTCGCGACGTCGGAATTCGCGAGGGCCTGGGGTTCCAACATGATGAGTGCCTCCTTTATCAGCGCGCTGAAACGGCCGCTAAAGCGGCCGTCATCAGGTTCGTCTCGTGGATTGGTTGGTGTGGGTAACGCTTTTCTGAGTCGAAATGTAGGTGAAGCGAACTATGTGTCCAATCGCATGAATGGCATGCCGGACATGTCGCGCGACTTATATCTTTTGCGCGACGGTCGCTCGCGCGAGCGCTGCGCGCGTATACACCTACGGCATACGGGCAGCCGCGAAACGCGCCGAACCCACCCCGGCGATCGCGTTCCAGGCACGCGGCGTGCAGCGCCATACCGCCAGCGCATCGGCGAAACCGCCTGCGACGCAACCGGCGAAAGGCTGCCCGCGCGGCAGCGCAGGTTAAACTCTGGGCCGTACCCCATCCAACCGCGGCGGCTCATCGCGCCCGTCCGCACCTGCCCGTGGAGTTTTTCCTGATGACTGGCGGTTTTCCGCGCCCCGCCGGGCGCCTGCCGATTGTCCCGTTTGGACCGCTTGGACCGCTTCGCCCACTCGATTCGCCTGATTCGCCTGATTCGCTCGATGTGCTTCGACTGTTCCGCTGGCTGTGCACCGTGGCCGCGCTGTTCGCGTTCGCCGCGCTGTCCGGTTGCAGCAGCCTGCTGTGGGGTACGCAGCAGGCGCCGATCGTCGATGCGACGGTGATGCCGGTCGAGCCGGCAAGCGCGCCGGTCGCCGCGTCCGCGTCCGAGCCGGTCGAGAGCGAGGCGAACGAGGGGCCCGAGGAGCCGAAGAAACCGAAGAAGCCGGTCGTGAAACCGCGCAAGGTCGAACCGCCGCCGCCTGTTGTCGTGCCGGCTCCGCCGCCGCCCCCGCCGCCGCCGCCGCTGATCGTGCTGCGCACGATCGAGCGCAGCGACGCGCGCGCGCTGCTCGACAGCCAGGTGCAGAAGCCCGACGGCAAGGTGGTCGGCCGCGCGGTCGACATGATCGCCGACGCGGCCGGCAAGCCGCGCGAGATGGTCGTCAATCTGCAGGGCTTCCTCGGCGTCGGCGACCGCAAGGTGAACTTCCCGTGGGGCGCGTTCCACTTCACGCCGACCGCGAAGGGGGCGCCGATCACGCTGAACCCGACGGCCGTGCCGAGCACCGCGAACAAATCGAACCCGCTGGAACTGCCGCTGCTCGATGCGACCGTCGAGCGCGCGAACGGCGCCAAGGTGGGCCGTGTGGTCGACGTGCTGATCGACGGCAACGCGCAGCCGCAGGCGATCGTCCTCGACGTCGGCGGCATGGTCAGCACCGACCGGCGCACGATCGCCGCGAACTGGTCGGCGCTGCGCTTCGTCACGCGCGACAAGGAACTGCATCCGCAGATCGATCTGAGCGACGCGCAGATCAACGCGACGCCGCTCTACGCGAGCGACAAGCCGATTCGCGCGGTGTCGCCGGCGCCGCCCGCGCAGCCTGCCGCCAGCGCCGCGCCGGCGGCCTCGGCGCCGCCGGCCGCATCGTCGGCCGTCGCGGTTTCCAACGCCCGGGCGGTCCGATGACGGTCCGTACTATGGTCACGGCGCGAAGTCTGCGCGCGCTCGATTGGCTCAACTTCTTCGTCGCCAACGTGCAGACGGGCTTCGGGCCGTTCATCGCGTCCTACCTCGCATCGCACAAGTGGACCCAGGGCGAGATCGGCATGGTGCTGTCGGTCGGCACGATCAGCGCGATGGTCAGCCAGGTGCCCGGCGGCGCCGCGGTCGACGCGTTGCGCAACAAGAAAGCGGCGGCCGCGTGGGCGATCGGCGCGATCATCCTCAGCGCGATGCTGCTCGCGATCAGCCCGACCGTGCTGCCGGTGATCGCCGCCGAGGTGTTCCACGGCTTCGCGAGCTGCATGCTGACGCCGGCGCTCGCGGCGATCTCGTTCGCGCTGGTGGGTCGCGCGAATCTCGGCGACCGGCTCGGCCGCAATGCGCGCTGGGCGTCGATCGGCAGCGCGGTCGCGGCCGGTCTGATGGGACTGTTCGGCGAGTACTACTCGCCGCGCGCGGTGTTCGTCCTGACCGCGGGCCTCGCGGTTCCCGCGCTGATCGCGCTCGCGATGATCCAGCGCACCGACACGATCGAGCTGCCGCAAGCGGCGCCCACCCCCGAGCAGCTCGAGCGGCGCGAAAGCCTGCGCGAGCTGCTGCGCGACAGGCGCATGCTGCTGTTCGCCGCGTGCATCGTGCTGTTCCATCTGTCGAACGCGGCGATGCTGAACCTGGCCGCCGGCGAAGTGACCGCCGGCATGGGAGACAACGTGCAGCTCGTGATCGCGGCATGCATCATCGTGCCGCAGGCGATTGTCGCGATGATGTCGCCGTGGGTCGGGCGCTCGGCCGAACGCTGGGGCCGCCGGCCGATTCTGCTGCTCGGCTTCTCCGCGTTGCCGATCCGCGCGCTGCTGTTCGCGGGCATCAGCAGCCCCTATCTGCTCGTGCCGGTGCAGATGCTCGACGGCTTGAGCGCCGCGGTGTTCGGCGTGATGCTGCCGCTGATCGCCGCCGACGTCGCCGGCGACAAGGGCCGCTACAACCTGTGTATCGGCCTGTTCGGGCTCGCGGCCGGCATCGGCGCGACGTTGAGCACGACGGCGGCGGGCTTCGTCGCCGATCGTTTCGGCAACACGGTGAGCTTCTTCGGCCTCGCGGCGGCCGGTGCGCTCGCGGTGCTGCTGGTGTGGGCGGCGATGCCCGAGACGCGCGACGCGGCAACGGCCAGCAACGGCGATGGCGCGGCTGTGCCCGGTCGCGGATAGTCGGCAGCGAGGTGAGTCGCGCGGAGCTGTATGAGCCGGGGCGTGGTCTGATGGTCGCAGTCGGATCACGTCGCAACCGGCTTGACCACTGCGGAAGTCAGGTGAGTCAGTCGGCGAGAAACACCTCTTCGCCTCGACCCAATGCCACGACGACGGGTCGCTGCACGACGGTCTCGATATCGACGTGCCGCCCCTCGCGCGACGAGCGTTCGAAGGCATCCAGCACCTCCAGCACGTGTAACGCCAGTTCGCCGCTCGCGCGATGCGGCCGACCTCGGCGCAACGCCATGGCCATGTCCAGCACGCCCACAGCGCGGTAATTGGCCACCCGCGCACCGCTCCTCAACGTGAAGTTGTCGACGCCAAAAGCATGGACCTGTGTGTCGAGCGGCTTAAAGCCGCTATCACGTTCAGCCACGCGCGGACTCCCGCCAAAGAAATTGGGATCGACGCCCAACAGGCTACCTTCCGTGCCATAGATCTCGATAGGCGCACGCTGATGGGCCCACACGTCCCAGGAGGCGCTCATCACCACGTTGGCCCCACCCTCAAAATGCAGGATACCGTTGACCGTGGTGGGCACCTCGACCTCGATGACCTGGCCCCTCAGCGGCTCACTGGAGATGATGCGCTGGGGAAAACCGATGGTGGCGCAAGCAGACACGCGTGCCACCGGCCCAAGCAGGTTGACCAACTGCGTCACGTAATACGGGCCCATGTCGTGAATCGGGCCGCCGCCAGGCTTGAAAAAAAACTCAGGATTGGGATGCCAGGACTCCATGCCGCGGGACAACACGGCCACGGCCCCGCCAATGGCACGCCCAATGCGGCCCGCATCGAGCGCCGCGCGGCACGCCTGATGGGCCGCGCCGAAGAAGGTGTCCGGTGCGCAGCCCACGCGTAATCCCGAAGCCCCGGCTCGCGCCAGCATCGCGCGTGCGGACGCGAACTCGGTACCCAGGGGCTTTTCGAGGTAGACGTGCTTGCCCGCCTCCAGAATCTGCAGGCTTACCGGCACATGCGCGTGCGGCACCGTAAGGTTGATGACGATTTCGATGTCGGGGTCGGCCAGCAGCGCAGCCACCGTCATCGCGGCAACGCCGTGCTGCTCGGCCTTGGCTCGGGCGGCCTCCGGACGCAAGTCGGCGCAGGCCTTGATGCGGACGAATTCCGAATTCGCCGCGCCGGTGAAATAGGCATCGCTGATGTTGCCGCAACCGATGATGCCGACAAAGACAGGTTTCATGGATCAGGCTCCGAGCTGGTGCAGATAGGCAAAGGCATTGCGGGCGAAGCGTTCGCCGTCGCTGGGATTGTCGTGCTCGGCGGCGAGAAAACGCGCCCCCGCTTCGCGGCAGGCGGCGGCCAGCGTGGGCCAATCCATGACGCCGTGACCGACGTCGGCCCAGCCGTCCTCGTCCAGTTTTTCACCCGCGGGCGCGAGGTCTTTCGCATGGGCCGAGACCACGCGGCCCGTATAACGACGAAGCCATGGCAGAGGATCGGCGCCGCCGCGCACGAGCCAGGCTACATCCACTTGCCAGCCGAGCGGGCTTGCCCCGGCGGACTCGAACAGCAGTTCCAGCGCCGTTGCGCCGTTCTCCTTGGCGCTGAGTTCCCAATCATGGTTGTGGTATGCGAGGGCGATGCCCTGAGCGGCTAGCCGATGGGCGAGGCCGCCCAACTCGTTGCCGAGCGCCCGCCAGTATGCGGCGTCACTGTCGCGCTCGGCGGGCGGCACCGCGGGCATGACCAACTGGGTGATACCGAGGGTCTCGCACGCCGCGGTCACTTCGTGCAAACGCTCACGCAGCATGGCCATACTGAGGTGGCTGGAGGAGGCGCTAAGGTCGCGCGCCTGAAGCTTGTTCCGGGTGTCGGCCGCATTTTCGAGCAAGGACCCGATCAGCTCCACCTGGCGAAATCCGGCTTGGGCGGCAATGTCGAACTGCCGGTCGAGTTCGCCCGCATTACGCAGGCTGTAAATCTGGATGGAAATGGGCAAGGCTTGATTCATGGTCGTCAATCCAAAGAGTCAAGGTGGATGCGGCACGGATGGCCTACGGAGCTGGGCGCAAGTCAAAAGGTAAGCGCTTTCCCGTTCACCTGGAACAGGGGCTTTACCCTATACAGCAGGAGCCGGCACAAACAGAAGTACGCGAGAAGCTTCGGATAAGCGGATTGCATAACGCCACGGTTTGCAGCAACACCATGGATTCCCGCAAGCCGAGTCTGAATCCCCGCTCAGTTTCGAGGTTCGATGACGCATGATGGGAAAACCTTTTCCCGTGATGCTAAAATTGTTACCTTCCTGCTGGCGACAAACGCGCCGCTGCCTGAACGAACCAATGCGAAGCAAACCCTCCATCGAAGCCGTTGCCCGCGAGGCTGGCGTTTCCATTGCCACGGTGTCGCGTGTGCTCAACGGGACGAAGGCCGTGACGGCGGCCACGCGTGAGCGGGTCGAGGCAGCCGTACGGGCACTGAACTACCGGGCCAATCCGTTCGGCCGCAGCCTGAGTACCGGTCAGAGTCGCATTCTGCTGATGCTCATGCCGGATTTCGCCAACCCCTACTACGCCGAGATCGTGCGCGGGGCCGGCGCGGTCAGTCGCCAGGCCGGTTACACGCTGCTTCCGGCGGATCTGGAAGCCTGGACTGGCACGGCGGACGCCTCGCTGCCGACGCTGGCCGGCAGTCTGAGCGACGGCGTCATCAATCTCGTGCCCATGTCCGACCCGGCAGCCCGGCGCGAGGCGGCGAACGGCAAGCCATGGGTCAATTGCTCGGAATTCTTGCCCGGTAGTGACGTGCCTTATGTCAGCATCGACCACCGCCAGGCCGGTACGGATGCCGTGCAGTACCTCATCAACAAGGGCCATCGGCGCATCGGCTTCATCACCAGCGATGAGCGCTTCCTGTATGCGCGTCAGCGCCGCGAGGGCTATGACGCAGCACTACTGCGCGCCGGTCTCGCGCCTGCGCCCGAGCTTGTCTGCGTTACTGGCGACAATAGTTACGCCGCCGGAAGCCAGGCGGCGGCAAAGCTGCTGGCGGTGGTGGATCCACCGAGCGCCGTGTTCGCCGTGTCGGACACGTTGGCCATCGGCGCGATCAAGGGCTTTAGCAAAGCCGGCCGGCGGGTGCCGCACGACGTGGCGGTAATGGGCTTCGACGACGTACCCATCGCTGGCATCTTCGAGCCGGGGCTGACGACCGTGGCCCAGCCCATGGTCGAGCTGGGCGCCGCGGCGGCCGAAATGCTGCTGGCGCTGCTCGACGGCCAACGCCCAGCGTCGCGCATCCTGCAGCATCAGCTGGTGCTGCGGGAGTCGGTTTGAGCGGTCGATCGGGAGAAGTCAAGATCTGCTTTGCCCACTGAGGTGGTTTGTAGCTGGCTCAGTTTTGGTGAGGCTGCCGACGCCGATGCATTTCGGCCACCTTGCTCCCACGGCTCATGAAATCGTTCGTTGAAGCTTTCGTGGTCGCCGTGGTTGGCGCCGTCGCTGTGGCGGTTTTTGCTCAGTCGAGCCAGCCGAAGACCCATCAACAAATGCTTGAAGAACTGGTTCAGATCGGAATTCCCGGCAGCGCTCGACCTTTGCGCCGCAGTTGTTGCCCCTGTGGCATTTGTTGATTAAGGCTGATGACGCGCCGAGCGTGAACATCCGCTGGCTACTGCGGAACCGCCGATAGAGCACGTGCGGGCGCACGCGAGCGAATGGCTGGAGATGGGCCGGCTACCGCCCGATGCGGTTGGCTGTTGTCGACCCGTTGCTGACATCATCCCTCTCAGTCTGATCGCCCAAAAGCGGTCGTTCAAATTGAACAGATCGCCTGTCAACCCAGGCGTCGCACGCACGCGCTTAGACTGCCCTGAGACTGCCGCTTCGTCCAGCTCTCTTTGCGGACTCGTCTCACCCGGCGACGAGCGTCCTAAGCACCTCGCGCACCCAGCGGTGGCCAGCATGTCCGTGACTGCGCTCGTGCCACAGCATGCCCACCTCGAAGCCCGGAACGGGAATCGGGCACTCGACGACCCGCAACGCATCGGCGTGATCGCGCACGAGCCGCTGTGGCACTAGAGCGACGAGGTCTGAGCGGGCCGCAATATCCAGCACAAACAGGAACGAGGCCGCGGACAGCACCACATTGCGCCGAAGGCCGAGGCCCGCCAACGCGTCATCCACAGGTGTGGCGAAGTCGCCGCCACGCAACGACACGATGACATGCTCGAGCTGCGCGAACTGCGAAGCCGTGAGCTTGCGGCGCAGCTTGGGATGGTCGCGGCGGCCTATCAACACGTAGCGCTCGTTGAACAGGTGGCGGCTGCGCAGGCCGGTCGGGGCGTCACCGGGCGTCATTAACGCGAGGTCGACCTCGCCGTGAGCCATTTGCGCCGCCAGCTGGGGAATGTCCAGGATACGCAACGCCATCCGCACACCAGGCGCCTGTTGGCGCAGCTGTAGTACTAGCGGCTGCACGAGCGCGGCCTGTAGGTAGTCGGTGCAGGCGATAGCCATAATCAGCTGGGCCCGCGCGGGATCGAAATGGCCATGCTGGCTCACCGTGGCGCGCAATTGATCAAGCGCATTGCGCAAGGGCGCCAGAAGTTCGTCGGCCTTCGCCGTGGGAGTCATGCCGCGCTGCGCCGGAATCAGCAACGGGTCAGCAAACAGGTCGCGCAGGCGCACGAGCTGCGCGCTCACCGCTGGCTGACTCAGGTGCAGGCGGCGGGCGGCGCGCGTCACGTTCTGCTCTGCGAGCAGGGCTTCGAGGGTGATCAACAGGTTCAGGTCTATGCGTTTGGTATCCATCGCATGGATAGCAGATCAGTACATTGATGATTTTACTCTAT
This sequence comes from Paraburkholderia sp. Cpub6, assembly GCF_014201065.1. Classification (NCBI taxonomy): domain Bacteria; kingdom Pseudomonadati; phylum Pseudomonadota; class Betaproteobacteria; order Burkholderiales; family Burkholderiaceae; genus Paraburkholderia; species Paraburkholderia sp. Cpub6. The sequence continues at coordinate 131,912 of NZ_JACHDM010000012.1, read as the reverse complement.
AGCGGTTTTTGTCCAGACTGCACATGTCGGCGCGCGTGTTGCGTGCCTGTATGGAGAGCCTCATGACGCCTTTTGCACCATTGCCCCTGATTACCGTCGCTGGCGCCTCCAGCAAGCAAGGCCGCAGCGTGGCCTGCGCCCTGCTGGGTAGCGGTCGCTACCGCGTGCGCGCTCTCGCACGAAGTGCAGATAGCGCACCCATGCGCGAGCTGGCCCAGCGCGGCGCCGAGATCGTCATCGCGCCGTTGGAGGCGGGTCGCCAAGCCGAGCTTGCTTCGGCTATGCGCGGCTCGCACGGTGCCTTCCTGATGACACCGCCGATAGCGCCCGTGCCCCCGCCGGGCCGCCCCGAATTAGCACTGGGGCTTGAGCTGGCTGATGCGGCGCTCGCCGCGGGCGTGGAGCATATTGTCTGGAGCAGCCTCGAAGACGTCGAGGCTCGCACGGGGGGCACCCTGTGGGCGCCACACTTCACCGAGAAGGCCTTGGTAGAGGCATACTTGCGCACGCTGCCGCTGCGCAGCTCCTTCATCCAGCTCGCTTTCTTCTACAGCAACTTCCTTGAGTACTACGTGCCACGGCCGGAAGCTGACGGCAGCCTCAGCTTCGCCGTCTATCTGCCGCCAGATACGCTCGTGCCATTTGTCGATCCGCTGACCGCAACCGGTCCCGCAGTGCTGGCGCAGTTTGACGAACCGGAGTCTTATTCCGGCCGAACCCTGCCCGTGATCGGTGAGGTCCTGACCGCGCGTGAGATCGTGGACACCTTCGTCCGCGTGACGGGCCGGCGTGCGCACTACGCGTCAGCCTATACGCGCGAGGAATTACTAAGGCACTTCCCCGCGTTCGGTGCCGACGAGTGGCTGGTGCGCGAGCTTGTGGGAATGGTCACCTATGCGGTCGAATACGGGTACTACGGGCCAGAACGAGATTTAGCATGGAGCCGACGAAACGACCCGAACGCACTGACATGGGAAGGTTTTCTGCGGCGCAGTGGTTGGCGTGGAGAACTCACCAGCTTCGGGGTTGCAATGGGCAAATAGACGATTACGCATGCGGTCGACTAAAAGACCGTCTGGCAGGGGCGGCCTCTCAACCTACGCCCTTACGCGGCAAAGTGGGCGGTGGTGCGGGAAACTGACATCTCACCGGCGTCCTTCCGGGAGCCTGTAAAGCGAGCGGAACCCCCAAAAGCGGTCAACCATGACCGACCGCGTTTGGCCGACCTCTGCCCGACGGCGGTCGGCCCTTCGCGACCCTGAACGGCCTGCTATCTTGATCCGAAACGGACGCTCACGCTGGCCGGATTTTCGCTTTCCAGAAATACCTTGCAACCGGTGAGGTTGAACCGGTTCGCCGCAGCCTCGGCTCCCCTTGCCAAGGGCGTTGCCGGTATAAATCACTGCACAACGCGGGCTGCGAATCGGATGCCCAATGCCCGCCATGGCGGGGAACCTGGCAACAGACACATGAACCACGAACCGACCTTGCTAAAGAGGGAGAGTCCCTATAGGTTGTAACGGCACTCCATAGCCCTTGAACGAAACCGGTGCATCGGCCGACGGCAGAACGGAGAGGGAACCTTTCTGCATGCCTCATTATATTCGTCGCCCCCTCCGTCAACCTGACTGTACCCAAGCTCGCACAGCCGGTACTCGATCTTCGGACTAACTACCTCGCCAGCCATCGCCGGAACTCTTCCCCGCATCAGCTCGCGGACCCCGCTTCCATAAGCTTGCTGACGAGCTGCTTAAAGCTTGGCAACAGAAGCCTGTTCGCATAGCCGCTGAGGTGATCGCCATCGAAGACGAGCGGCCGGCCGTCGGCGGTGTGCGTTGAGCAGACCGAATCTGGGCACAGTGGTGGCAACGGGTCCCATACGCTAACTTCGGGGACCGCCTGCACGATGTGCGCATAGGATTCGAGCACCGGCGCCCGCAAGGCTTCCAGATCCGCACGGGCGATGCGGTCGCCGCCGGAACAGACGGGATTGTCGCGATTGAACCAGTCCGAACATCGGAACGGCTGGCTCCGAAACTCGGGTGTCGGCCCCTCCAGGATGACCTTCGCCCCTTTGGCTGCCAGTTTCTGCAAGATTGGAATGGCCTCTCGCACGCCGTCTACCCGGCTTTGCACGGCCTCTGGACCAAACATGTAGCCCCAGGCGCTCGAGTCGTCGAAGCGGGCCCACTCGTCGGAGAAACGTGGCAGCCGCAGCGAAGGCAGGAAGACCACGTCACCGGGCCTGATCTGCGCCTCGATTTGAGCGATTGCCGCATCCGTCACCGGCGCGCAGCTCGCCACCTCATCTTGTTTGCGCGGCAGCAAAACCATGAACGGACAGCCTCCATTGTTGTACGCGAAGATCTTCACGCCAGTATCCCGGGCGAATTCGCGCAACATCCTGTTGTAGGCCATCGCGTGCGAATCGCCGATCACGTACAGGCGCCCGCGATAGGTCGCCGGAAGCGAACATCCCGCACGTGAATATGTCCATACGCGCCCCCCGTTGAGCTTCGTCCTATCCCACGTGTCCAGACATCCGTCATTGCTGGGCTCAAGGGGGCGGCTCGGATACCAGTCATCGGCACGTTGTGACACCACGCTCAGCGACAGATTCAGCTGGGCTACCTGAATGCCAACCCACAACAGCGCTCCGCACGTCAACGTAGCTACGCCCGCACCTACGACAGCGGGACGCCGCATGCCTTTCAGGACCGCCGAGCGCCGCACAGGATTCTCGACGTAGTACCAGGACGCTGTCGCCAGCGCGAAGGTCAGTACGGCCGCAAGCAGGCGCCAGACAGGCGCATCGATCCCCGTCGTCCACCGCAGCAGCACGATCACAGGCCAGTGCCAGAGATAAAGCGAATATGAGATCTTGCCGACGAAAGTCACCGCTGGTGAAATGAGCAGCCTGTGCAGCCAATCCCGCGGCTCTCTTCCGTGCAGCGCGTACAGTACGCCAAGCGTGCCGGCAACCGGCAGCAGCGCTCCCGGAAAAGGAAGCAGCTCCGGGCGCAAGACCTTGAAACCGACCGCAAGCAGCACCAGCGAACCACCGAGCAACGCCATCGAACCCAGCGTCCCATTGCGGTCGATCACGCCGAGCGGGCGCTTCGCGAGCGCGAGCAACTGGTATAGCAGGATACCGGATGCCAATTCCCAGAAACGCCCTGGAATCAGGTAAAAGTTTAGCCCCTCATTTCGCCTCGAAAGCCACCATGCGCTCAACACGGACAGAGCGAGCGCGCCGGCGAACAGAACAACGCAAAGCGTCTTTCTCGGACGTTTGCTCACCCACATGAAGAAAAGCAACGGAAAGATCAGATAAAACTGCTCTTCTACCCCAAGTGACCAGGTATGCAGGTACGGGTTGAATTCGGTGCGTGGCGAAAAATAGTCATCGCCGATCATCGCGAGCACCACATTGCTCAACCCAAAGAAAGCAAAGAAGCCGGTGTATTTGTTGGTATCGCTCAGCCACGCGTTTGGAATGAACAGTGCTGAAAACAGGCCGGTCACCAGCAGGCACACCACGAGCGCTGGCACGATCCGCTGCACCCGACGCGAATAGAAATAGAACACGAAGCGCGAAAACTGCATCGATTCGAGGTTTCCAACGGATGCGCTGACAACAAACCCGGAAACCACGAAAAAGATGTCGACCCCTGCAAGCCCGCCGGGTAACCACTGCGCGTACAGGTGATAAACGATGACCGACAACACTGCGACCGCACGCAAACCGTCGATGTATGCCGCGTGCGCAGGACGGGTGAGTTGCGGCGCAGTAGTAGCGTTATGGCGTGGATTCATGGCATGAGAGTTAATGAGGCCGGTCGGAATCCGTGGACGCCAACGGGTTTAGCAGCGATCTTGTTCAAGTAGAAACGCTGCGTGAAAACCGCGGGAGACAGATAGTCAAGCTGCGCTTGTGTCCGCTGCCGGTTATAAAGGATCTCGATGTATTCCGTGATCTCTTGCTGCGCCTGCTGCCGACTGGCGAACCGCCGACGATAGGCCAACTCGCTCTTCAGCGTGCCCCAAAATGATTCGGTCGATGCGTTGTCAAAGCAGTTTCCTCGTCTGCTCATTGAGGCTTGCATGCCGAACTGGCTGACAAGATTCTGGCAAGCATGCGCGCAAGATTGGCTGCCGCGGTCTGTGTGGTGAATCAGACCGGCCGGCGGTCGGTGCGACGCGACCGCCCGAAACACCGCCTGCATCACCAGATGCCTGGTCATACGCTCGCTCATCGCGTAACCGACCAGCTCTGCGCTGAACAGGTCCTTTGAGCCCGCCGCAGGGTTGCCGGAACGTCTGCTCGCGCGGGGTTCAGACCTGCTCCGCTGATTCCGCGGCGATCATTGCATATTTCATCTCGATAAATAACCAGAAAAAGCGAAGGTGCAGTTGCCCTTTCTCTCGTTTGCTTTTACGTACGATTGTGGCGTAAAAAGTTTAGGGAAATGTATAGGCCCGCGGTGTATTTCGTGCGCTGCCCCACAGAAGCGATAAGAAATGTCGACTTCATCGTCGAGGAACTTCATCGGCGCGAACCGGAGGATCCATCGCGCATCGGTGCGACGCGCGTTGCCCTGCAGAACCAGCGTAACAATCTGCTTGCCTTCGCTGGCGTGCTGGACCAGAAGCTCGGCGCCATGGACCGCGCGAGCGGCGTTTCGGACCACCTCGTGCGGGCGACTTGTCTGCTGCACCGCAAGCCGGACACCTCCGTCACGTTCTGGCAGGCGTGGACCGGCTGCACGCCGCCATCGGCCACAAGTTCCACGATCTCTACACGGCCGTGTCGCAGGCTCGACGATGAGGACAGCGCTGACTGCCAGCGTGAAATACGCATCGGCCCGATCAATACCGACCCAGACGCCGACGGCGAATGCAAGCATGAGCGCGACACTACGTGCTATGGCATGACTGCTCTGTTCGAAATCACACAAACGCCCGCTCTTCGATGTCTACTCGAAGTCACATGTAGTCCTCGTCCAAGTGTCGGCAATTTGGGCGATCGTGCCGACTGAGCGCTACTGCCCGAACTCGGCAGTACATGGTTAGGCGTCTGGACGCTCGAACTTCTGTCGCCGACTTCAGCGATGGGCCGCGCCCTATGAATACCAATGCAGCCTAGCTTTCTTCCTGTGTTTCGATTGGCTGACGCACATAGTAGATATCCCATTCTCCTTCGTCAGTCTGTACAAATCCGTACCGCTGGTAGAAGCGGTTTGAATCACTGCCGCGTAGAACACCGAGGCGGATTGGCATGCGTTGCGCGTCGGCGTTCGCGAAGACGTCCCGCAAGACGGCTGCGCCGATTCCTTTCCCTTGGTGCGCCGGCAGAATGTAAAGGTGGTCCAGTAGCCAGTAGTCTGCCTGTGGGCGGATGAGGATAAAGCCCGACCGAACGCCATCGACCTCTATGAATCGACACCGCGCAGGGTCGAATGACGCGAGGAAGCGCTCGCGGGCACGCTGCGGGTCGAAACGACCGATGCGCTCCAGACTCTCGCGCATCGCGGCGATACGAATGGCGACCAGTGTGTCGGCGTCGGACTCGGTTGTATCGGAAAAGGCGATGTTCATTGGAAACGGCTTCCGGTCAAAGGATTCGCGAGGCTTACTTCTTGTGCGAATACTATCGCGCCGAATCGATTGTCACCAATTTGCACTTTGGGGCCGAAGGTCCGCTCATGGCCGACAGTCGCCCGATGCGTTTGACCGTAGCCGACCCATTGCTGCCGGTGGGGCCGTCGAAGCCAGAAGGGCTGGCTTCTGGATGGTAACGGTCATTCGATACTGTCAGTCGGGAACAAGTCATTGGCCGGTGCGACCGGCGGGCCGCCCCTGCCTTGATCAATTACGGTCCGAAGTCGAAAGGCGGCAGGGCCAGAACGTGTCACCGAAGATCACTCGAAACGATAATTGAGCGGGCACGCCGACAAGCAGCCCTAGCGATAGACGGCGCGCAGACGCCGGCCGGTGGCGACGGTTCTCAGTGCACTAGCTACGCGACATCAGAACGTACCTTGCCCCCAGTAATAAGGATGGCGGTAGTGACTTCGCAGCTCGGCTGCGGCGACTGAATAGGCGTCTCCAATATCGTTGGTTCTCGCCAGGCGTTGAAAGAACGCATTCGAAAACTGCATGGTTTCCTGTCGTCGACCAGCCACGAGGTCACGATCAGGCACTTCGCTCCTGCAGCAAACAGTCCTCGTGTGAACCCCATCACCTCGTTGCCAGCGTCGACTTCACCGGCCGCGTCTGGCATGCGCTCAGGAACGCTGTCTCTGTCTTTGACAGATCGGCAGTTGCGATGTCAGATGCGCGCAGCAACACGCCGCGGCCAGACGGGTCGAGCAACAGAAATGATGCCATTGGATACACGGGATTCTGCAATCCGTCAGCGCGCAAAACGCTCGAGATAATGCTGCGCCGCGCGCGTCACATGGCGCTCGGCGAGCAAGGCCGCGAGCGCCGCATCGCCAGATTGCACCGCGCGCAGGATCGCCGCGTGTTCGTGCCAGGTGACGCGCACCTCTTCGTCGTTCGCGTTCACGAACAGTATGCGCGTACGGTCGCGCAGCGAGCGCATCAGGTCCGACAGCATCGCATTGGCGCCGGCCGCGTACAGCAGGTCGTGAAAGCGCGCGTTCAGTTCGAGCAGGCCCGCGGCCTCGCCCGCCGCCACCTTCGCGTTGCCCTCCTGCAGCACCGCCTCGATCTGCGCGACGAGTTCCGGCGTGCAATGCTCGGCGGCGAGGCGCGCGTTGAGTCCTTCGAGGGTCGCGCGGATCTGCACCATCTCGCGCGCCGCCGAAGGATCGAGCGACGCGACCACCGCGCCATGCCGCGGGCGCACCTCGACGAGCCCCTCCGCCGCGAGCGCGCGCAGCGCTTCGCGCACCGGCACGCGCGACACTTCCAGCTCCTCCGCGATCCGCCCTTCGACCAGCCTGTCGCCGGGCGCGTACTCACCCGTTGTGATCGACTCGCGCAAGCGGGCGATCACCAGCTCCGAAAGCTGCTTGTGCATGATCGGCTCACGCCCGTTTGCGCTGATGGCTCCCCGCACCATGTTGACTCTCCACGTCTGACCGTTGCTCCAACTGTTGGCGCAATTCTAGCAGCGCCAGGGTTTTCGTAGACTGTAGACATGATACGAAACGCGAATGTGCTGCGCGCCGTCGTGCAACGTGCGCGGTCAACGCGGCGCCGACGCGACGAACGCGAGAATTTCGCGTCCCAGATACTCCTCGCCGGAATTGAAATGCGCGACGATCGACGTGTGATTGTGGCCGCGCATCTGCACGAAACGCGGCGGCACGCCGCGATGGCGCAGCAGTTCGATAAAGAACGCTGCGCCGTAGTCGTCGAGAAAGCGGTTTTCGTATTCGGCCACCGCGATCATCACCGGTACATCGCAGCGAGCCGCGTGTGTGAGCGGCGAGCGCTCGGCGTAGCGCGATTCGTCCGCGCCGAAATAGGCGCGCACCGGGCCCGCGTTCGGATTACGCGGATCGACGTCGGCAAAGAGACGCGCGCTGATCAGCACGAGACCGGCCACATCGCGCGGTCTCACAGCGTCCGCGAGCGTCGGATCGAACAGGCAGCCCGCCGCGTGCGCGCCGCCCGCCGAATGCCCGATCACGAAGATGCGCGCGGGGTCGATGCGCCAGCGCGCAGCATGTTCGCGCAGCCAACCGAGCGCGCTGGCGACGTCCTGCGCGCCGCCCGGCCACGGCGCTTCGTCCGCGAGACGGTATTCGACGTTCACCGCGACGAAGCCCTGACGCGCAAACCAGTGACACACGTTGTCGTAGATCGCGCCGTTCACGCTTTTGCTGCCGCGCACGAATGCGCCGCCATGCACGAACAGCACGGCTTCACGCGGGGTATCGGCAGGTGTGTCGAGCGGCTCGAACACGTCGAGCACCTGACGCGGATGCGCGCCATACGCAAGCTCACGTTCGACGCGCGTTTTGTCCATCGGCGCGGCCATCACGAGCGGCGTGTAGCAGTCGATCACCGCCTTGCGGTTCGCGATGATGTCGTCATTCCAGCGCGGCCCCAGCGCGAGCATGTGCTCACGCTGCTCCGGAGCGAGCGGGCCGAACGGCGCGAACGCGGCGTCCTCCGCGCGGCTCACCATGACACGCTCACATTGCCATTGACGAAAGTCTGGCAAGCCATCCGGTAGCCGCTCGCCAGTTCCTCGGGGCTCAGGTGACGGCGCTCCTTCTGCTTGACGTCGTCGGTATGTTCGCGGCCTGCTTCGACCTTGCACTTGCAGGTGCCGCACAGCCCGCCGCCGCATTTGAACGGAATGCCGCCCTGCTCGCGCAGCGACACGCGTAACAGGTTGCTATTGGCGGGCGCTTCGACGGTCTTGCCGCCATTGCTCAGGAAAGTGATCTGCACCATTGCGATTCCAGAATCCTCAGTCTCAGTTATTGCGCCGGCTCACACGCGCCTCTTCGTGGCCGTGGCCGGTCAGGCCTTCGATTGATTGCAGAGCGTCACGCAGCGTCGCGAACTTCTCGAAGAATTTCGTCGGCACGAGGTTGACCGTCTGCTGCCCCGTTTCTTCGACGATGCGCACGCGCGAGTCGCCCTCAAGTTGCGCGACGACGAATTCGGCGACATGCCGCGCGCCGTAAAAGTAGTCGTGCGTTTCGACAGGCGTGATGCCCGGCGTCGGCTCGCTGCGGTATTGGCCCGGCCGGCTCGTGAGTACGATGTATATGCGATGTCCCCGTTGCGGACGCACGCCCGCGCGCTCCGCATTCATGTTGGCGTTCACGGCTCGACGGGCAGGTCGTCCTGCTCGAGTTCGATGTCGTGCTCGATCCACAACTGGCACGCGAGCCGGTAGCCCTCGTCGAGCCGTGCGCCCAGTTGCTTTTTCTCCTTCCAGTTAGGCGGCGGCAAATACTCGCCGCCCGCCAGCACGCGGCACGCGCAGCGCGCGCATTTGCCCATCCCGCACTCGTAGCGCAAATGCGGAAACGGAAACTGCTTGATGCCCGCGCGAACGACGAGATTGGTGTTTTCCTTCACCTCTGCCTCATACACCTCTGCGTTCCTGCGGAACACGACGACCGGCATGCATCCTCCTGCGACCAGAATTACGGACCCTTCGCTTGAGTGCGAAAGCGATGGAATCAGTGTACCGCGTTTTGGAACATTGTATACCGTTATCAAGCACATTAGCCCTCGTGGAAACGACGGCGCGCCGAGACGCTCTGGTTTATGGCACTAGCGAATCTCCCCGCTGGTCGCCATTTCAATTTGAGTATACCGTATACGATATTACGACCACTCAACCAAGGACACCAACCCATGTTTCACTTGACCGACGCGCAAATAGACGAACTGATCGACTTCGAACACGCAATCCCCGCACTGGAAAGCGCATTTCGCCAACACGCGCGCGGGGCTGCCGCCGTCCAGCGGCGCGTGCGAACCGAAGCGGGCGGGACCAAGCTCTCCACACTCGGCGCGGTGCTGCCCGACGCCGATGTCGCCGGCGCAAAGGTCTACACGACAATTCGCGGCCAGTTCAATTTCGCGATCATCCTGTTCCGCGCATCCGACGGCCAATGCCTCGCCACGCTCGACGCGAACGCGATCACCCGCCTGCGCACCGCCGCGACCACCGTGCTCGCGGTGCGGCGTCTCGCGCGCAGCGGCGCGCACACCGCCGCGATCTTCGGCACGGGCGTGCAAGGCCGCGCGCATGCGCACGCGCTGGCGATGTTCACGGAGTTGAAGACGCTTCGGATCGTCGGCGTGGAAGGCGACGCCGAGCTTGCGCACGCGCTCAACGAAGCACACCGCGCGCGCGGCGTGACGGCGAGCGCAATGGACACCGCGCGGGCCCTCGACGGCGCCGACGTGGTCGTCACGGCAACGCGCGCGACCACACCGCTCTTCGACGGCAACGCAGTGATGCCGGGCGCGCTCGTCGCGGCGATCGGCTCCAGCCTGCCGCACGCGCGCGAGGTGAACGACACTGCTTTGTCCCGCGCGAGCCGAATCGTCGTGGAATTGCGCGATCAGTCGCGCGACGAAGCGGGCGATCTCGTGCTGGCCGCGCCCGGCGTGGTGGACTGGTCGAAGGTGGTTGAGTTGGGTGAGGTGCTCGAAGACGATACGCTCGCCCGTCAGCGTGACGACGAGATCATCGTGTACAAGGCGGTGGGGATCGGGTTGCAGGATGTTGCGCTCGCGGCGCTGGCGTATCGGCGGTTTGTCGAGCGCAACTGCTAAGGTCTGCGTGAAATGGCTCGGCTTGTGAGCCGGGCCATGTGCCATGTTGATCAGCTTCGTTGCATCTTCAGCGTCTCCTGCAACATCACCCCGCTCGCCAGCGCCTCAATCCGACCCGCTGCATGAACGGCACGAACAGCACGAGCGCGGCCATCGCAACGCACACCAGCACGCGGACAAGCCACTCGTCGCCCGCACCGTCGCCAATTGCGTCCGCGACGTCGCGCAACACTTGAGCCACATGCGGATCGGCGAGCAGCATATCGGCGGCGATCCATCCAAGCAGCGCCGAACCCAGCCAGATCACCAGCTGGAACCGTTCGATCATGCGAAGCATCACGGCACTGCCCAACGCGATAGCCGGCGCGCCCACCGCAAGCCCCGCCAGCACGACCGCGACACGCGATTCGGCCGGCAACGTCTCAGCCACCGCTGCTGTCGCAAGCCCGTTATCGAGGCTCATCGCGAAGTCGGCGAACAGGATCAGCGCGACAACGCGCCAGAGCGCCTTCGCAGCAGGCGCTTCGTCGGATTCGGCATGGGACGCGCCATCGTCGCGCAGCAACTGCATGCCGATCCACGCGAGCAACAGACCCGCGACCACATGCATGTATGGAATCGCGAGCAGATAGCCGATCGCGTAGACCATCGCGAAGCGCAGCACGATGCCGAGGCTCGTGCCGATCCAGACACCCGCGCGCCGTTGCTGCGGCGGCAGCGACCGGCACGCGAGCGCGATCGCAATCGCGTTGTCGCCGCCAAGAAGAAGGTTGATGAAAACGATCTGCAACACGGCGGGCGCGTAGTGCGCGAAGCCCGCCGCGAAGTCCTGCGAAAACCCGAGGAATGACATTGGCAGCCTTCCTCAAGCGAACATCACGGCCGCGAGCGTGGCGATCACGAGACCGCACACGACGGGCAGAAACAGCGCCCGCACCGCGTCGAGCACCGGCACGCGCGCGAAGCCCGTGACCGCGATCAGCGACGACCACGCGACCAGCGTGCCGCCGCCCGTCCACACTGCGCCCATCTGGCCGATCGCGGCGAGCGTTGCAGCGGGCAGGTGGACCATCGGCGCAAGCGCACCGGAGAGCGAACCCGTCAGCGGCAAACCCGCGAAGCCCGAACCGTCGATGCCGGTAATCATCCCCATCAGCAGAACGCCGAACGACACGAACAGCGGGTTCTGCGGAATAACCTGGCTGCACGCCTGCACGAGTTCGAACAGGAACGACGGCACATGTGCGCCCGCCGCCGCGCCGAGGATCGGTCCTGCCGTGCTCGCATCGCCGACGAAGAAGAAGCCCGCGATCGGCAGCACCGCGCCCATCGCCTTGAACGCGAACACGAAGCCGTCGATGATGTGCTCGGCCGTGCGGTCCAGAAAGCCTTTGCGTCCGTGCGAAAGCGTCGCGAGCATCATCAGCACGGCCGCCATCCCGCCGATCAGCGCGGCCGCGTCGCCGCCGCGAATCGCGCCCGAGCCGATCATGTCCGGCCGCATCATCACGACCACCACCGCGAGGAACGCGAGCGGCGTGGCGAGCGCGAATACCTTCGACCACAGTTCGCGGCGATCGAGCAGCACGTCGGCGGCGATCGGCGACATCTGCGTCATCTGCAATGCCGCGCCGCCTTGCGGCATCGGCGCAATCGACATCGCCGCGAGCGCGCCCTCGCCTTCCATGTGCGACGAAGAAGCTCCTTCATGTTCAGCCGCGAGATTGCCGCTCGTGCCGCGCGCCAGTTCCACCTTCGCGAAGCTGCCTTGATGCTCCGGTTCGCCGTCGGCGGTGACCAGGCCCTGCGTTTCCCACACGCTGAGATTCGCCGCCGACGGCGCCTTCACACGACCACGCACGACGAAGAACCACGTCATCCCGAGCGCAACGAAGCCGACGATCAACGACAACCCGAACGCGGTATTCGCGACCGTGAGCATGTCCGCGCCAGCGGCCCGCGCGCTGATGCCCGGCGCGACCTTGATCACATAGTCCGACGACAGCGCCATCCCCTGCCCCGCGATTGCAATTGCGGCGGCGGCGCCGAGCGGCGGCAAGCCCGCATAGACGGCAGCCGGAATCAGGATCGCACCGACGAGCGGCACCGCAGGCGTCGGCCAGAAAAACAGCGAGATCAGATACGTAATCAGCGCGAGAATGAAAAACGCCGCGTGCCCGTTGAACATGATGCGTTTGAACGGCCGCACCATGCGCACGTCCGCGCCGAGTTCGCGCAGCCCGTTGAGCAGCGCCGTCATCAGCGCGATCACGAGGAAGATATTGAACAGCTCATGCGCTGCCGTCAGGCTGCCCATGAAGATGGCCTGGAAGCCGACCAGCAGCTTGCCGGACCACGCGAATGCCACCGCGAAAGTGGCGAGAATCGCGGGCACGACCACATTTGCACGGAAGATCATCGTCGCGATGATCGCGACAACGCCAGCCAGATAACAGAAGTGTGCTGGCGTTAGAACAGCGATTGAGTGCATGGGAAGCCTCAGCTCGATAGGAGGTCGGGGACGATAGAGCGTTGTGTTGTGTCAATACTATTTGCTGCGACTCGCGGCAAAAAAAGACCGTGCGAGTTTTTGTTGGTGATGCAACGGAATCGGGCGCAGTCCGCATCTGACCCTTGCTCGCGCGCCCTTTTTGCGGTTTCAATCCGTTGCGTCAACGCATTGCGGGTGCTGGAACGTGAAGCTGTCCGCATACAGGTAGCGCACGCTCGCGCCATGAGCGACGAACGCGCTGCGCGCATCCGCGATCATTGCGGGCGATCCGCACAGATACAGCGCGTGCCCGGACAGATCGGGGTGATCCGCGAGCACCACTTGCTGCACGTAGCCGCGTGCGCCGGACCAGTCGCCGTGCGCGCGTGAAAGCACCGGCACGTAGCGGAAGTCTTCGTGCGTTGCGGCCAAGTGCGCGAGTTCGTCGTGCAGATACAGATCGTGCTGCGTGCGCGCGCCCCAGTAGAGGTCGATCGGCGGCGACTCTCCGCTGTCGAGCATCGTCGCGAGCATGCTGCTCAACGGCGCGATGCCGGTGCCCGTCGCGACCATCACGATCGGCCGGTAATCCTCCTCGTGATAGCCGAAGCCGCCGAGCGGCGCATCGATGTCAAGCGTGTCGCCGGCACGCATCGCGGCCAGCAGGTCCTGCGTGAAGTAGCCGCCGTCGATACGCCGGATGTGCAATTCGATATGCCTATCATCCGGACGCGAGGCCATCGAGAAGCTACGTGCCCCCGCTTCGCCGAGCAGCACGTTCAGATACTGACCGGGCCTGAACGTGAGCGGCGACGCGTGATCGAGCGCGAGCACGAGACGCGTGACGTCGCCGCTCAGCGCCTCCACCTTGCGCACCGTCGTCCGATGCCGCTGCGGCGGCACCGGCGCGGCAAGCACGCGTTCGGTGCTGATCTCGAGGTCCGCGAGCGCATGCGCCTGGCACATCAGCGCATAGCCCTCGGCGGCTTCTTCCGGCGACAGCGCGAGCGGCGGTTCCACGTAATTCACGCTGCCCGCCACCAGCTTCACGCGACACGTGCCGCAACCGCCGAACGCGCATTCGGACGGCAGCGTCACGCCCGCGCGCTGCGCGGCTTCGAGCACGGTTTCGTCGCTCGTCGCGTCGAAACTGCGCTGCGCCTCGATCCAGGTAATCCGATAGCTCACGATGGCCCTCGCAATCACAGCTTGATGTCGGCTTGCACGAGCACTTCGTGCCCGCTCTCGCGCAACGCGTCGCGCAGTGCGGCGAGACCCGCGAGACCCGCCTGGGTGTCCTGCTCGCCGTTGCCGCCTGACAATCCGATGCCGCCAACAACTTGCTGATCGACCACGATCGGAAAGCCGCCGACGAACGCCGCGAAGCGTCCCTCGAAGCTCCATTGAATGCCGAACGCTTCGTTGCCCGGCAGCGCGGGACCGTTGGGCGGCGTCGTGAACAGATGCGTCGAGCGCCTGTGGCCCGCTGCGGTGAAGGCCTTGTTCCACGCGATCTGCGGACCCGTCACGCGACCGCCGTCCATGCGTTCGAGCGCGAGCGGAAAGCCACCTTCGTCGCACACGCAGATGGATTCGCACACGCCGATCGCCTGCGAACGCGCGAGCGCCGCCGCGACCATCAGGCGCGCTTCGGCTAGTTCGAGTTTGAAGAATGATTTCATGGTCAAAAAATTTGCCGGTTAGATGCCGCGATAAACGGTCTTGGTCTGCAGATAAAATTCGAGCCCGTCGCGGCCCGATTCGCGGAAGGTGGCCGTGCTGGAACGCTTGAGTCCGCCGAACGGCGCGTTGACGAGATTGCCCGTCGTCGTGCGGTTGATCTTCACGGTGCCCGCTTCGATGTCGTTGGCGAAGCGGTGCATCAGCTTCGGGTCGCGTGTAACGAGCGCGGCGGCGAGGCCGTATTCGCTGTCGTTCGCAACCGCGATGGCGTCGTCGTAATCGTCGACGTCGATCACCGCGATCACCGGCCCGAAGATTTCTTCGCGTGCGATGCGCGCATCGCGCGGCACGTCGGTGAAGATCGTCGGCGTGACGAAATAGCCGTGCGCGAAATCGCCGTCGCTCAGTTGCTCGCCCCCGCACACGAGCGTCGCTTCACGCTTGCCGGTTTCGATGTAGTCGAGCACCGTGCGCAATTGCCCCGCAGTCGCAAGCGGGCCGATGTCGATGTCCGGCTGCATGCCGCTGCCGACCTTCAACGCGGCGGTCTTTGCAGCCAGCCGCTCGACGAACGCTGCGCGAATCTCACGTACCACCAGCACGCGGCTCGTGCCGGTGCATGCCTGGCCTGTTAGCGAGAAGCCGCCTTTGATCGTTAGATCGACGGCGAGATCGATGTCGCCCGCATCGAGCACAATCAGCGGGTTCTTGCCGCCCAACTCCATCTGCGTGCGCGTCGAGAGCGACGCGGCTCGGTGAATCTGTTCGCCCGCCGAGGTAGAACCGGTGAACGAAACGGCCCGCACTTCACGCGCGCCGATCAGCACGGGCCCGACCGCGCTCGCGCTGCCCGTGACGAAATTGAGCACGCCCTTCGGAATGCCCGCTTCGACGAACGCTTCGGCAAGGCGCAAGCCGCTCAACGGCGCATCCGATGCGGGCTTGAACACCACCGTGTTGCCACAGATCAGCGCGGGCGCGATCTTGCGCGCGGGGATCGACACCGGGAAGTTCCACGGCGAAATCACGGTCACCACACCGAGCGGCTCGCGCACGGTGTAGACCATCGACGCGGCGTCGTCGCTCGGGAATGTTTCGCCGCCATACGACTGCGCTTCGATCGCGTAGTAGCGCAGCGTCTGCGCCGCGCGCATGAACTCGTCCTTCGCGAGCGCTTTCTGCTTGCCCTCCTCGCGCGTCAGTTCTTCGCCGAAACGCGCAGCGTTCTGCTCCAGATACGCGGCGGCGTCGAGCAGGATCTTCGCGCGCGCGCCTGGCGTCTGGCGCTTCCACGCACCGAACGCTACCGCTGCGGCGCGCACAGCCGCGTGCGCATCGTCTTGCGACGAAGCCTGAAAGCGGCCGACCACGTCGCGCGTATCGGCCGGGTTAAGGTTGTCGAAGGTGGCGCCGGTGAGGCTCGCACACCATTCGCCGTCGATGTAGTTCTGAAACGTCGGTACGTTTGTCATGTCTGCAACGGCCCTGCAAAAGTGATCTGGTTTGCCCGTGACGGGCCGACGCGCGGCGGAATCAAAAAAAACGCGCGCCGGCCGCGCATCGGCCCTGGATCGGCCCTGGAAAGGCGCGGCTTGCTTTAAGCCGCGAGGCCCAGTTCGGGCAGCGGGATCTCTTTTTCGACGTAGTCGTAATAGAGCGCCGTGGTGTACAGCAGACGCATCTGCGCGCCCACTTCGCAGATCTTCAGGCAACGCTGTTGCAGCTCCGGCGTGTTCGCGTGTTCGAGCACGATCTGATAGCCGCGCTCGCCGTGGATCTCGTCGGACACGATGTGCAGGTCGAAGAACTCGACTTCCTCATCCGTGAACTTATAGAGATCGCGCAGCGTCGGCGTCTGCTTGCGGTAAATGGACGGCACCTGCGACTCCAGCCCGACCACCAGCGCCGCGACCGCCACCACCGGGTCTTCGCGCATCGCCACCGAATAGCACCAGCCTTGCAAACCGCGCGTGGTCGGCGACATGTTGTCGGGATCGACCACGCGTTCACGCGTCGTGCCGCACGCTTCGGCGAAGCGGATCAGCAGGTCCGTGTGACGGTCGCCGCCGATTTCCTCTTCGTACATGTTCGCGAGCAGGAAGTCTTTCGCCTCGGTCATGTGATCCGGCGTGCGCGCGTACAGATAGCCGAGGTAGTCGGCGAACGGCCCGACGTAGTGGTAGTGGTTCTCGGCCCAGCGCGCGAGATGCGCGCGCGTCAGCTTGCCGCTCGCCCACGCGATGCTGAACGGCGCCTTGTTCGCGCTCTTTCCCTTGATCGCTTCTTCAAGTGCCGCGCGGAAAGTTTCGCGGTCCATCAGTTCTGCCATGTCCGACTCCTTCTTGGGGTGAATTGCCCGTCAACCGTGACGGAGATCAACTCAGTACACTGTATACAAGAATAACGGAAAAGCCAACTCCGCAAAGATCCTGGTGTGCGGCTAGAACGAATGACGCAAACCGATGCCCGCCGCCGACTGCGTATTGCTGCTCGACGCCGAGATGAACTGCGAGACCTGCGCAACATGCGCATCGCCGAGCGCGCGTTGCAGCGTCGCGAACGCGTAAAGCTGCGTGCGCTTGGACAGCGAGTAATTCAACACCGCGTTGTACTGGATGTAGCGCGGGTCGGCGTCGTTCGCGTCGACGGAACCTTCCGTGTACGTGACGCCCAGACCCGCCGACAGTGCCGGCGTGAAGTAAAACATGTTGTTGATTTCATAGTTCATGAAATTGACGTCTTGCCCTTCGAAGCCCTGCTTGTACTCGACATGCGTGACGTCGGCGCTGATCTTGGCCTTGCCGATCTTGTACGACGCGCCGCCGCCCACCGTGAGGAACGAATGCGCGGCGAGCGCATATTCGCCTACCGCCGAATTGGTGTCCTTCCAGAACGTACCCGGCGACAGTTCGCCCGGCTGGCGCGCGTACGTCATGCCGAAGCCGGCATAGAGCGGTCCGTTCTCGTAGCTGCCGCCCAGACTCCACATGCTCCGGCTGCCGAAGCTGCCCGCCTGGCCGCCGAAGCTGTACATCGCGCTGCCGGTGAAGCCGCCGAAGCTGTTGGCATAGCGCACCGCGTTGTTCACGCGCACGCCGCGGTTGGTCAAGTCCATGTCGCCGGGGTGCTCCAGGTAGACCGACCAGTCCGCCGCGGTGAGTGGCGCGACGTAATCGACCATCGACTCGTACTGGCGGCCGAGCGTGATGCGGCCCCAGCGGTCGTTTTCGAGGCCCACGTAGGCTTGGCGGCCGAACATCAGGCCACCCTGACCGAGCGAGCCGTCCGTCACGTCGAAGCCGTTTTCAAGCCGGAAAATCGCGCGCGAGCCGCCGCCCAAATCTTCCGAGCCCAGAAAGCCGACGCGGCTGCCGCGCGTCGAGCCGCTCGCCATCGCGTACGAGCGGCCACCGTCCTGATTGCTCGTGTAGATCACCGCTGCGTCGATCAGGCCGTACAGCGTGACGCTGCTTTGCGCGTGCGCCGTGACCGAAAGGCATGCAAGGCCTGCCGCGCTCCAGAAAGTCTTGTTCATCCAGGGGTTCCTTGATTTTTTCATTGAAAGACCTGCCGCTCCGGGGACGGTGCTCTCGTGACCCTCTCCTACCGCACCGTTCGTTTTTGTATTCTGTATACTGTAATGACGAAAACAAATGAACAATAAAAATTTCGAGGTTTATTGCTCCGCTTCGTTGATGTTGGATCAACGCGAAGTGCCCGTCGAGGTGATTGCTTGACCCGCAGCGGCGGAATGCGCGGGCGCGTCGGTCGCGGCTGCATCGGCTGCATCGGCTTCGACGGCGTCGAGCGCGATGCCATTGGTCTCCGGCAACATCAGCGCGGCGAGCACCGCGAAGCAATAGCCGACGCCAGCCACGAGCGGAATCGCGAGCGTCAGCGTGAAATGGCCGTTCGCGAGCCAGCCCGCCGCGAACGGGAACACCGAGCCGATCACGCGTCCCACGTTGTACGCGACGCCATAGCCGGTCGCGCGGATGGCGTTCGGATAGGTCTCGGCGATGGTCGCGGCCACGCCGGAAAACGTCCCCTGCATCAGCACGCCGAGCAGAAAGCCGATCAGCAGCATGACCGGCGTCGGCGCGTCGATCAGCATGTACGCGATGCTCATCGCGAACGCGCCCGCCGCAAACAGGATGTACGTGGGGCGTCGTCCGAAGCGGTCCGTGGCCCATGCGCCCAGTGCGTAACCGGCCAGCGAGCCGCCGATCGTCACGGCGAGCCACACGCCGGTGCCCGTCACTGAAAGGCCGCGCTCCGACTTGAGCCACATCGGCATCCACGTCGCGATCGCGTAGTAGGAGCCGAGCATGCCGCCCGACAACAGGCTGCACCACAACGTGCGCGCGGCGAGCCGGCCGCTGAACACCGCGCGCAACGCCTCGCCCGCGCTGGTGTTGCGGCGCGCAGCGAGCGTGCGGTGGAACGATTCCGGCTCGAGCAGATTGCGCCGCAGCCACACCACCAGCAGCGCGGGCAGAATGCCGACGAACAGACACACGCGCCACGCCCACTCCGGCGGCAGCCAGTTGAACAGCACGCTATACGCGAGCGCGGCGCCGGCCCAGCCGAACGAATAGCTGCTCGCCGTGAAGCCCGAGAATTTCCCGCGATGCGCGGGATTGCGGATCATCTCCGTGACCAGCACCATGCACAGCGACGACTCGCCGCCGAACCCGAGCCCCTGCACCGCGCGCAGTACCGCGAGCTGGGTCGGCGAATTCGCGAACCCGCACGCGAAGCACGACAGCGCGAACAGCGCGATGGTCCAGCGCAGGATTCGTACGCGGCCGTATCGGTCGGCGAGCAGACCGGCGCCGATCGCGCCGACCAGCGACGCGACCAAGGTCCACGTGACGATGCTGCCCGCCGTCGCCTTGCTCATGTGCCAGGTCTGCATCAGAACGGGGATGAGGAACGAATAGATCATGAAGTCGTAGACGTCCACCGCGTGACCGACGAACGCGCCGGCAAACGCCTTCTTTTCGTTTTTTGACAGTGAGGTGAACCAGGACATGAGCGTGGGCTCCGTGTGCGATCGAGTGAGTCGGGTTCGGCGCGCGGCATCAGCGCTTAACGGGTTTGTTCACAGTGCACCGGGCGGTGCGTATGCGGCGTAGCCTTCGGCTTCGAGCAGGCTTGCCACCTGAATCGAGCGTAGGTCGTGATACAGCGGCGCGACGATCTGCACGCCCACCGGCAAGCCGTTCGCGGTGCGTCCCGCTGGCGCGACCGTCGACGGCAAACCGCACAGACCCGAGTGCCCGGCCCAGAACAACTGAGTGGTGAGCGGCTGCGGCTCGCCGTTCACATCGAGCGTGCGCTGCCACGGCGCGCCCTCTTCGTTGAGCGTGAACGCTGCCGTCGCCGCTACCGGACATAGCAACACATCGACGCGCGTGAAAAGCACGCGCCACGCCGCCGCATATTTCTCGCGCAGCGGCTGCAATTTCAGCCAGTCGCGATGACGCATCGCCGCGCCCGTGTATTGCAGCGACGCGTAGGTCGTGTCGGCGGGAATAGCGGCGTCCGCGGCGGCGAGCGCGCTCGCGAAGGCTTCGTCGCCGAGATAGCCGCACGTCGATGCGCGCAGCAGCAGCGTGTACGTGCGCAGCAACTCCGCGGCGTCTAGTTGCGGACGCGCATTCCACAGCACTTGCGCGCCGCGCCGCTCCAGCGCGCGGCCAAGCTCGACGATGCAGCGCTCGACTTCGGCATCCACCGGCGCTACCGGATGGTTGCTCAATACGCCGAAGCGGATCTGATCGAGATTCTTCGTATCGCAGCGCGGCAGCTCGAAACGCACCGCGCACGCGGCATCGGGCGGCGGGCCCATGATCGCTTCGAGCACGAGCGCGAGATCGTTCGCGCTGCGTGCAAGCGGTCCGGCAACGTTGATGTCGGGACACGCGACGCCGCCCGGCAAGCCATGTCCGTCGAGCGACACGAGGCCGTGCGTGCTCTTGTGCGAGTAGATGCCGCAATAGTGCGCGGGGTTGCGGATCGACGAGCCGATGTCGGAGCCCACATCGAAAAACGCCAAGCCGGTACTCACCGCCGCCGCGCTGCCGCCCGACGAACCGCCCGGCGTGCGCGCGAGATCATGCGGATTGCGCGTGGTGCCGTAGATGTCGTTGTAGCTTTGCCAGTCGCGCAGCCATAACGGCACGTTGGTCTTGCCGAGCAGCACTGCGCCGGCATCGCTCAGACGCTGCACGACGGCGGCATCGCGCGCGGCGATGTTGTCGCGGAACGCGGGATCGCCCACGGTGGTCGGCCAGCCGGCGACGTCGAAGGACTCCTTGATCGTGAACGGCACGCCGTGCAACGGACCGCGCGGGTGGCCCGTCGCGAGTTCTTCGTCGCGCCGCCTCGCGATGGCGTGCGCGCGCTCGAAGTCGCTTAGCACGAGGGCGTTGACCCGCGGGTTAGCCTCGCGCCAAGCCGCTTCGCACGCGGCAACGAGCTCCCGGGAACTGACTTCGTGGCGGCGCAGCGCGGCCGCTGCGCGCGCAGCCGACGCATAGCGCCAGGCTTCAGCGGCCTGTCCCGTTCCGACGCGGGCGACGTTCTCTGCGAGATCTGACATCGGCGTTCACTTTTCAGTATTTTGTATACCGTCTCAGGACAAATTTGCGTTGTCAAGTGCTCGCGGATGGGCGCTGCGGCACGCTGACATGCAGCTGCCGCCGGAAACGGCTTCGGTGCGGCCGCGCGAGGCGGTCAGGCCGCGTGGCATCTACTGGCGCTTCGCGCGCCATGCAGTCTTTGCGGCGCGGGGTCGGGCGGGGTTGGAGGCCAATGATTACGGGTACCTTCCGTCTTGATCAACGGGAGGAGCGTCCATCACAAATAAACGACGCGTATGTACTATGCCGCGCTATTGGGCGGGTTCCGACGGAGCTTGCCATGCGGGGATCAGTGGGATGAGATCCACGTCGGCGATTGAGTCCGCGTCAGCTTAACGGCAGCGGACGGGGCGGTTGAATGCCCGCTTGTTGGTGCTCAACCGACACCTCAATGTCCGGAACTCGGTGGGGCGAACGTCCCTTCATGGCCGACCTCTGCCCGACGGCGGTCGGCCCTTCGCGACCCGTTGCTGACGGTCGTTTTCCGCGAGCCAATGTCTGCTCTCGATCGCGAGGCGGTCGCTCATCGTAATGCATCGCCAACAGTCGTGCTCGACGAGACTTCAGCTGTCTCCGGTTCGCCCTTAGCAACGACTCGGGCTGCCCACGAATCAGGCATCGAAGGCATTGACCGGGCCAACGAAATCCAACTTCTTGAGATCGACGCCATTCGTGCGCATAATCGCGTAAGCCATGGCTACGTGGAAGTAGATGTTCGGGATCACGATCTGCAGCAAATAGTTTTCGCCAGTCAGCTTACCCGGCACCCAGGATACTTTTACGATCTGACTGGCGGCGTCAGCGTACCGGTCTACCGCCACGCTTTCAGCAAAGTCGATCGCCTTGCGGATGCGCGCACGTGCTTCATCAAGCGTCTGCTCATTGTCTTCATGCCGCGGCGGCTGCTGTCCTGAAAGCCAGGCGGCTCCGCCTTTCAGATAGTCGCAAGCGCTTTGTATCTGATAGAGCAGCCCGCCCATGTCGGGAGCGAGACGGGTCGACAACAGCACGGCAACATCGAACTTCTTTGCATTCGCGTGGCGCTCAGCCTTGTCGAGATAAGTCTCGATTGTCTTTACTGCTTGCACGCATTGCGCAATAGCCTCTGCATACATCGGATTCTCCAGGGAGATGTTTTTCGCCAACTCATGCTTTGATACGACCGTTTCAGCTTGTGCGTGGAAACTTCACATACAATACTGCGACCTTATCCCCACGTGAGCGAACGCGTTGGACCGACTAGAAGCCATGGAAAT
Source organism: Paraburkholderia sp. Cpub6 (assembly GCF_014201065.1). NCBI lineage: Bacteria > Pseudomonadati > Pseudomonadota > Betaproteobacteria > Burkholderiales > Burkholderiaceae > Paraburkholderia > Paraburkholderia sp. Cpub6. The sequence continues at coordinate 109,551 of NZ_JACHDM010000012.1, read as the reverse complement.
GCTGCTGACCGCCGTGGACAGAGGAAGCCTGTCGGCAGCAGCGCGCGAACTCAAGATTCCTGTCAGCACACTCACTCGTAAGGTCGCCGATCTTGAGGAGTTGCTCGGAACTCGGCTGCTGATACGAACCACGCGAAAACTCACATTGACCGACGCGGGCATGTCATACGTCGCGGCGGCACGGCGCATTCTCGACCTCGTGCGTGAACAGGAGCACGAGGCCACGGGCGAGTTCGCGACCGCGAAAGGCGAGTTGGTAGTGACTGCGCCCATGCAACTTGGCCGTCTGCATGTCTTGCCCGTCATCAATCAGTTCCTCGCGCAGTATCCGGACATCACCGTTCGGCTCCTTCTCTCCGATCGAAACATCGATCTCATTGATTCGCACGCCGACCTCGCCTTGCGGATCGGAGAACTTGCGGATAGCAGCATGATCGCCACGCGCATCGGCTCATTGCGCCCGATCGTCTGCGCGAGTCCCGCCTTCCTTGCCAACCATACGCCGCCGCGCGAACCCGACGATCTCGTGAAGTACTCGTGCGTCGTGTTCAATAGCCCGTATCTTTCGCCCTGGCGCTTCCGCCTTCCCGCGACGAGCAAGATCTATGTCCTCGGCGTGAAACCCCGGCTCGAGGTCACGACACCCGACGCTGCCGTCAGCGCCGCCGTGGACAACGCAGGCATCACCTACGTCTTCGAGCACGATGCCGATGAAGCGCTCCGTAACGGGCAGCTCGAGATACTCCTGCCACAGTTCGAGATCGAGCCCGTGCCGGTCCATCTGGTTCATGTGTCCAGAAATCTGATGGCCATCAAACTGCGGCATTTCATCGACTTCGCGGCACCCAAACTTAGGCAATCGCTCTCCCGATTCGGCAAGCAGAAGCGGCACTAGCGATCTCTCGATTCCCTTCGTTCACGACTCGTCGCTCTCGTCACCGAGTACCCGATCATTCCGGTTCTCGATAACGCCCCGCGTCGCCTTCGTTGCACCCGGACCGGCAGCGAACCGCACGTCCCGGTATGTCAGCGCCTGCCCGCCCGTCGCGCGTACTTCGACGGCCTCCACGGGACTCCCGCTTGCATGCTCCACCAAGGTGATCGGCGGCTTTCCATTTGGCCTTAGCCACTTGTCTCCCCATTGCATGAGCGCGACCAGCACCGGGTATAAATCCGCCCCTTTCGAGGTCAAACGGTAACCAAACGTGTTCGCGCGTTCCGCGACCGGGAAACGTTCAAGGATATCCAGTTCGATCAAACGTTCCAGCCGGGCCGTGAGGACATTGCGGGCGATACCGAGCCCGCTCTGAAATTCGTCGAAGCGCCTGCTGCCTTGCGTACACTCGCGAACGATCAGCAGCGTCCACCACTCGCCCACCTCGTCAAGGGCGCGAGCAATCGAACAGTCCATTCCATCGAAGCGTTTTCTATACATGATGGAGCATATCCTAGCGCAAGTTTCGTCACGCAACTTAACCGGATTGTGGGGAACAGCTTCCCGGTTTCGCCCAGTAGTGTGACGCAACGGCGTTGCCTATAGTTGCGTCACGAAACTTAGCCGGCAGTCGTTCACGGAGAAGCCTCCCAGGAACGCGGCCAGATTCTGGACTACGCGGCTTTCTTCATACGAGAGAGCAAAGATTGATCATCTGACGGGCGAGTTGGGCCACAACCCTATGTTGTATAGCCTGCTCCCATAATTAGGAATGCGATGAATACTGAAATTGATCCGGCCGAGACGAGCGTTACGACTCCCGCCAACCCGGCGCCCTCCAACCCGCTTCGATGGGTCGGCAAAGGTGTCGCAGCCGCGGTGATCGTCGCGATCGCGGCCACGGCAGCTCACATGCACTGGTCGAGTGCAGCGCCCGTTGCCGCACCGCCGCCTCCGTCGGTTGCTGTCAGCGCACCGTTGCAGCGTGATATCGAAGGGCGGCTCGGCTTTCTCGGCCAGTTCTCGGCCGTCAATCGAGTCGACTTGCGCGCGCAGGTCGGCGGCACGCTCGTGCAGATCAATTTCAAGGACGGCGACATCGTGCATAAAGGCGACGTCCTGTTCGAGATCGATCCTGAGCCGTATCAGATCAAGCTGAGCCAGGCGACGGCCGGACTCGAATCCGCGAATGCGCGGCTGGCGCTCGCCACGCGCGAGCTTGCCCGCGCGCAGGAACTGCAGCGTTCTGAGGCGGGCACGGTCGAGAACGTCGATCAGAAAGTCGCTGAACAACGTGCCGCTCAAGCGGCTGTCGACAACGCCAATGCACTCGTTCGCGACGCCCGGTTCGACCTGGATCGCTGCAAGATCACGGCACCGTTTACCGGGCGCATCGGCACACACCTCGTCTCGACGGGCAATCTGGTATCCGGCAGCCGCGCCGGCAGCGGCCCCACGACGCTGCTCGCGACCATCGTTTCGCTGGACCCGATCTACCTGGATTTCGACATTAGCGAAAACGACTACGCCGCCTTCCAGCGTTCTCGTGGAAACCAGAAAGGACCACTCGCAGACGCAGTGAAGATTTCGCCGACAGGCGACAGCGACTATGCGCGCACCGGCACCCTCAACTTTATCGACAACACGCTCGATCGTTCGAGCGGAACGATTCATGCCCGCGCAACGATTCCCAATAGCGACCTGTCGTTGACACCCGGTGGCTTCGCACGCCTGCGGCTGGCGACGACTGCACCGCAACCGGCATTGCTCGTCCCCGATGCCGCCGTACTCCAGGATCAAACGGACCACATGGTCTACGTCGTCGGAGACGATAACGTGGCCTCGCCCCGAAAAGTCGAGATCGGCGACCTTCGAGGTGGCCTGCGCGTCATCCGATCCGGACTTGCCGCGACCGACCGGGTCGTAATCGACGGCATTCCTTCTGTTCGTCCCGGCGCGAAGATTTCTCCCCGCGCGGGAGCGATTCAGTTCTCGGCGGAGCACGGTGGCCAAGGAGCCGAATCATGAAACTGACTCACTTCTTTATCGAGCACCCGCGCTTTGCGGCGGTGCTCAACATATTCGCGGTGTTGATCGGTCTGGCAACCATGGTGAAGCTGCCCGTCGCTCAATATCCGAACATCGTTCCCACGACCATTCAGATCACGACTTCGTACCCCGGTGCATCGGCCGACACGATTGCACGCACGGTCGCCACGCCGCTCGAGCAGTCCGTCAATGGCGTCGAGAACATGGATTACATTTCGAGCCAGTCGACCAGCAACGGTCAGTTGACGATCACGGTGATCTTCAAGGTCGGAACCGATCCGAATACCGCGCTTTTGCTGACACGTAGCCGCGTCGAAGACACGCTGTCGCGCCTGCCTGCCGAAGTGCAGTTGCAGGGCGTCCAGGTGAAAAAGACTATCCAGGCGCTGCTGCTCGGCGTTCACGTGTATTCACCCGACGGCTCGCGCAGCCCTGAATACTTGTCGAATTACATGCTCAAGGTCCGCGATCAGATCGCGCGTCTGCCGGGCGTGTCGGACTTTCAGTTGTTCGGCGAACGGCAGTACGCGATGCGCATCTGGATCGATCCGGACAAGGCAGCCTCGTACAACATCAGCGCGAATGAAATACTGGCAGCGCTTCGCGCGCAGAACGCCGCCGTCTCGGCAGGTGTGCTCAACCAGCCGCCTGTATCGAACAATGGCACAGGTGCCTATCAGATCAATATCGACGCGCTTGGCCGTCTGACGACACCCGAACAGTTTGGCGACGTCGTCGTCAAGTCCGATACGCAGGGACGTCTGACGCGCATTCGCGATATCGGCCGTGTGGAGCTCGGCTCGGTGGACTACGGCTCCAAAGCTTACGCTGACAGGTATGCCGCCACGCCGTGGTTCGTCATTGCCACGCCCGATGCAAACGTGGTGCAGGTCGAGCACGACGTGTGGGCCAAAATGGCCGAGCTGAAGAAGAGCTTCCCGCCCGGCGTCGACTACATCAAGATCTACGACCCGACTACCTTCGTATCCCAATCGATCGAAGAGGTCGCGAAAACCATCGGCATTGCGATTCTGCTGGTGGTTGGTGTGGTGTATCTGTTCCTGCAGAACTGGCGCGCCACGATCATCCCGGTTGTCGCGATTCCGGTGTCTCTGGTCGGTACGTTCGCGATCCTTTCGCTGTTCGGCGCGTCCATCAATAACCTTTCGTTGTTCGGACTCGTTCTGGCCGTCGGGATTGTCGTGGACGATGCGATCGTCGTGGTCGAGAACGTCGAACGGAACATGGCGCTCGGCATGTCGCCGAAAGAAGCCGCTCATCGAACGATGAACGAGGTTTCGACGGCCATTATCGCCATCGCCCTCACATTGTGTGCGGTGTTCGGCCCCACTGCGCTGATGTCCGGCATCTCGGGGCTGTTCTTCAAGCAGTTCGCGATTACGATCGCCGCGTCCACCGTCATCTCGTGCTTCGTCTCGCTTACGCTGAGCCCGGCTCTGTGTGCGGTGCTTCTCAAGCCGCACGAGATGGAAAAGTCCCGCGGCGGATCGACCGCGATGGGGCGCCTCCATCACGCGATTTTCGGCCGGTTCAATGCGTCGTTCGAATGGCTGTCGTCGCGCTACGGAAGGATGACGGGCCGCGCCGTGCGTGCGACCACCGTGATGCTGATCGTCTACGTGGGCCTGATTGGGGCAACTGCGTTGCAGATGTCGAGAATGCCGACCGGCTTCATTCCGGAACAGGACATCGGCTATCAGGCGGTAATTGCGTTCCTTCCTCCGGGCGCCAGTCTCGAACGCACCGACAAGGTGATTCGCGAAATCAACGACATCGTGCTCGATACGCCCGGACTCAAGGGCGTAACACACACGTCGCCTGTGTCGGGCCTCGACGTCACGACGGGCACGATTGCGCCCAACGTCGGCACGCTTTTCTACGGGCTGCCTTCGCTGTATGGCAAGCATGTCCCCGGCGTCAATGCGGCGTCGATGCTGGTCGAACTCCGCAAGCGTGTCGCGGGTGTCAAGGATGCGGTGGTCATCGTGATCAATCCGCCGCCCGTGCAAGGGCTGGGCGCGGCAGGCGGCTTCAAGCTGATGCTGGAAGACCGTGGCGGACTCGGCCCGCAAGCGCTCGCCGACGCGTCACGTGCGCTCGTGGCTGCAGCCAACAAGGACAAGGTATTCGGTGGTGTCTTCACGCTTTACAACGCGGGCGCGCCATCAGTCTATGCGGACATTGACCGCCTGAAGGCGGAAAAGATCGGGCTCACGCCCACCGATGTGTTCTCCACGATGGATCTATACCTTGGCTCGCAGTACGTGAACGACTTCAACTTCATGGGCCGCACGTACCAGGTACGCGTTCAGGGCGATGAAGCATTCCGCCGGACACCCGAAGACATCGGACGGCTCAAGGTGCGCAACTCGACTGGCGATATGGTGCCGATCAGCAGCGTAGCGACGTTCAAAAACACGACCCAGCCGTATCGCGTGCCGCGCTACAACATGTATCCCGCAGCGGAAATCATGGGTGCAGCCGGTCCCGGATATTCGTCGGGCGACGCCATCCAGCACATGGAACAGCTCGCAGCGCAGGTGCTTCCGAACGGCATCACATACGAATGGACCGATCTCGCTCACCAGCAGAAAGAGCAGACCATGTCGCCGCTCGTGATCTTTGCTGCCTCGGCACTGTTCGTGTTCCTCGTGCTTGCTGCGCAGTATGAAAGCTGGAAGACGCCTCTCGCGATCGTGCTGATCGTGCCGATGTGTCTGCTCGCCGCAGCGATCGGTCTGAACGTGCGCGGCATGCCGATCGACATTCTTGCGCAGATCGGCTTCGTGGTGCTCGTCGGACTGGCCGCGAAGAACGCCATTCTCATCGTCGAGTTCGCCAGACAGCGCCAGGAGGAAGACGGTGTCGACGCGGAGGACGCCGCCACCCATGCGGCACATGTGCGGTTGCGTCCTATCCTGATGACGTCGTTTGCGTTTATCGCGGGCGTGGCACCGCTCGCCATTGCCAGCGGCGCCGGCTCGGAAATGCGGCAATCGCTCGGCACAACGGTGTTCTTCGGCATGCTCGGCGTGACGCTCTTCGGGCTCGCATTCACCCCTGCGTTTTACGCCTTCGTTCGCAAACTCGGCATCAAGAGCGCGCCTGTTTTGCGGAAACTCGGTAGTGGAGAAGTGGAATGAACGGCTTCGTATCCAGAACTTCGAAAGCGATCACCGGCAGTCTGATTGTCAGCGCAATGCTTGCGGGCTGTGCGGTCGGGCCCGACTACGTTGCGCCTCACACCGAGATGGCGCCGTTTCACAACGCGAAGGTCGTCGCCGACCGGCAAACGACGTTGCCCGCCCCGAACCTCGATAGCTGGTGGAAGGGCTTCAATGATCCCGAACTGGTCAAGGTGGTGCAACGGGCGCTGGATCAAAACCTGAGCCTCCAGGCTGCGATCGCACGCGTCGCGCAATCACGCGCCGCGGCTCAGGCGGCCGGCGCCCGCCTGCTTCCGACAGTCGATGCCAATGGGTCGTACACGGCATTACACCAGAGCACACAAAGTCCGCTTGGCACGATTGCGAGCGCGTTTCCCAACTACAGCCGCGACCAGAAGGAGTATGTCGCCGGTGCAACGGCAAGCTGGGAAATCGATCTGGCGGGCGGCCTGCGGCGCGCGCATGCGGCGGCCACCGACGAAGAGCAGGCCGCCGAGGCCTCTCAACTCGGCACGCGCGTGACGGTTGCCGCCGACGCAGCCGACGCTTACCTGCAAATCAGAGCGCTGCAGGCGCAACTGGCCGTCACCCAGGACCAGGTCGATACCGATGCGCGTCTGCTCGAACTCGTGAAAGCGCGTAAACAGGCGGGCGCATCGGATGAACGCGAGGTGGCGCAGGCTGAAGCCCTGTTGCTTCAGGCACGTGCCACCGTTCCGAGCTTGCGCGTGTCGCTCGAAGCGCAATTGAACCGGCTCGATGTGCTGATGGGCGCCCAGCCGGGGACCTTTGCGGCAGAACTCGGCACGAACGCGGGTGTGATTCCGGACGTGCCCGCCATCGGCAGCGCGGATCAACCCGTCGACGTGCTGCGGCGGCGCCCGGACATCATCGCTGCCGAACGCCACCTGGCGGCTTCCAACGAAGCGATCGGCGCAGCAATTGCCGATTACTACCCGAAGATTTCGCTCTCGGGCGCCCTGGGATTCGACAGCATTTCAGCCAGTCACTTTCTTAGCGCGAAGTCGTTCCAGCCAATCGGCACGGGTGCGCTGCAGTGGCGTCTGTTCGATTTCGGCAAGGTGGACGCCGAGGTCAAGAATGCGCGCGGCGCTTATGCGGAAGCGTTGGCGGAGTATCGGGAGGCCGCCCTCAAGGCAACCGAAGACGTCGAAGACGCGTTGATGACGCTTTCGCAAACAGAGATTCGCGCGCAGGAAATTGAACAGGAAGTCGCCGCGTTGACGAAGGCGCGCGATCTGTCGGAGAAAGCGTATCGCGCGGGTTCGATCACGCTCACCGATGTGCTCGACGCCGACCGGCAACTGCTCGATGCGCGCGACGATCTCGATGCGACGAAGGCAGACGCTGCCCGCGCCGCGGTGAGAACGTTCCGCTCGCTCGGTGGCGGATGGGACGCCTCGCATCAGCACCTCGCGCAGACGAAGTGACCCGGCGCACGACTTAACCGGTTTATGGGGAACAGCTTCCTGCTTTCGGCTCGTAGTGCGATGCAGTCGGTTTCCCTATAGTTTCATCACGAGACTTAATTCGTAATCTTTCTGGAGAAGCCGACATGGATCGCCGCCTTCTAACACTCTCACTCGGTATGTTTGCGCTGGGCACCGACAGCTTTGTTTTCGCTGGCATCCTGCCTGAAATCGCGCACTCGTTTGGCGTCAGCATCGGCGCTGCTGGCCAACTGATCAGCGTCTACGCGCTGAGCTATGCCCTGCTCGGTCCGACCATAGCAGCGCTTGCTGCGAACGTTCCACGCAAGCGTCTGCTGCTCAGCGGCATCGGATTGTTCGTCATCGCCAATCTCGGCACTATCGTGGCGCCGAATCTCGGCATCGCATTGGCCACGCGCGCTTTCGCAGGCCTTGGTGCAGCGATGTTCTCGCCGACTGCCAGCGGAACGGGCGCGTCACTGGTGCCGCCGGAGCGTCGCGGGTACGCGTTGTCCATCATCGTGGCGGGACTGACGACCGCTACCGCGCTGGGTTCGCCCATAGGTGCCGTGATCGGCGGGCTCGCGAGCTGGCACTGGACGCTGGTGCTCGTTGCCGCGCTCGGTGCAGCCGCGTTCGCCGGTATCGTGGCATTCCTGCCTGACGTGCCGTTGCCGCCGGCCATCTCGCTGCGTGAGCGCCTGTCTCCCCTGACGGACTCGCGCGTCGGACTCACGCTCACGACGACTGTGCTTGCACAGATCGGCACCTTCATCATCTTTAGCTACTTCTCCGTTGTGTTCGATCGTGCGGTCGGCCACAGCGCCCTGGTGCTGGGTGGATTGCTTGTCCTCTGGGGACTGGCAGGAACCTTCTCGAATCTGCTGACAGGACGGATACTAGACAAGATCGGTTCGCACAAAGTCGTGCTGATCAAGCTCTCCATCGTCGCAATCGTCATCCTCACCATGCCGATCACCGGCGCACATCTTTGGAGTGCAGCAATTGCGGTGACGATATGGGGCGCTTGTGCATGGGGTGTGCTGGTACCGCAACAGTTCCGTCTCGCAAGCCTGAATCCGCCGATGACGGCTGTGCTCGTCGGTCTCAACACTTCTGCGACTTATGTAGGTGTGTCAATCGCTGGGGCGCTCGGTGCTGCTGTGATCCCGGTCATCGGCAGCCATAACCTCGGCTACCTCTCCAGCATTCCCGTGGTCATCGCGATCCTTGTCTCCGGGCTCGCGACGCGCCGCATCGCATCGTTTGCAAAAACAGCAAAAGACGCTGTAGCGGCTTGAGTTTCCATTTCCGTTCAAGGAAAAAGCAATGTCTAACGTAAATACATTCCGTCAGTTGCACGATAATTCGGTCCCGCTCCGCTTGCCGAACGCGTGGGATGCCGGAAGTGCACGTCTCATTGAATCGCTGGGTGCACCCGCCATTGCCACGACAAGCGCCGGCTTTGCGTGGGCATTGGGTTATCCGGACGGCCGCCTACTTCCTTTCGATGAGGTCGTTGCTTCTGTTCGGCGTATCGTCCGCGTGCTGAACGTGCCCTTGTCGGTCGATGTCGAGAATGGCTATTCGGACGATCCAAAGACCGTTGCGGACCATGTCATGCGACTGGTGGATCTCGGCATCGCCGGCATCAATATCGAAGATGGCTTAGATCCGGCATCGCTTCTCGCCTTGAAGATCGAGGCGATCAAGGATGCGCTTGTGATGTCGGGTTCGGATCTCTTCGTCAACGCACGCTCCGACGTCTTTCTTGCGGGCCTCGCTGAAAAATCCAAACAAGCCGAAGAGTCGATTGCTCGCGGCAATCTATATGCATCGGCCGGCGCGGATGGACTTTTCCTGCCGGCCCTCGTGCAGTCATCCGATATCGAAACGATTGCGGGCGCGACGCGTTTGCCTCTTAACGTCATGGCCGTGCCAGGACTCGCCGATGCAGTGGCGCTCGGCAAGCTCGGCGTGCGCCGGTTGAGCGCGGGCAGCGGCATCTCGCAGGTCGTGCTCGGCAAGGCGAAGGCCCTCGCGCAGGACTTTCTGAACGACGGTCGTTCCGAAACGCTCGCTAGCAATCCCTTGCCGTACTCCGAAATCCAGAACCTTTTCGCCGGACTGATCAAGCGATGAGCGAGAGACGTATCGCGAAGGTTCGATCGTCGACGTCCGCTCGAACTTCTTTCACTACTGAACACACAGGCAACTGGTTGCTAGTTTCGTGGCTGTGCGGCATTGCCGGATACCGGCGGCATTCACGAACCTGCGAAGCAGGATAAATAGTTGCGGTAAATGGCGGCTATTGGGTTGTTCAATTGGATATTCCCATCAGGAATGTGAATGGATGTGACGTGACTATTCTAGCGCTCTGCGCCATTGATGAACTGCGTGACCCTGCTATGGCGCTCAGCAGTAGTGGCGCAGATTGATCATCGTATAGGCTCGCGTCTTGAAGGCGTAGTGCACGTCACTGATGCGTTCGAAGCGCAGCAGCAGACGGTGAAATTTATCTTCCCAGGCGAACACGCGCTCAATGGTGCGAAAGCGCTCTTCAAAGATCGCCGGATCGAAGCGTCGCTTACGACCGCCTTTGAGCTTTTGCGTCCACGCGGCTTCTCGGGAATGTTGGGAACCATGCCGCGATTGATAATCGCCTTGCGGTTGGCCCGGCAGTCGTAGACGCCGTCCAGACTAACGATCGCGCCTTGCAGGTCCATGCCGATGCCGCGCGCTATCTGGCTGAGCTGGGGCAGCGCCTCGCGCAGCAGGGGCGATTCGCTGCGCCCTGCAAGGCTAAAGGCATTCACCGCTTATCTGAAAGATCTGTCGCCCAAGAAGCGGCCTGTCATTGAGGCTTCAGATCCTGTGCCCTACTACACCCCGAAAGTTAAAAAACCGCGACGCGCTATGCATGAAGCTATGCGCGCTGGTTTGAGGTAACGCTATGCCCACTCGCACGAAGGTAGTCGCATTTCTGGTTGGATCGCCCGCTGATCTGATCAACTTGATTTCCATTTCTACGGTCTTCTCCTACCCGCGAGTTGATGGGAAGTCTGTGTACGCGACCAAGATCCTCTCGACTCAGCCGACCCAAGTCGTCCACGGTTCGGGTGGAATCACGCTTGCTGACTGCATCCCCTACTCCGAGTACACAGGTCCAATTGACACACTTGTGGTCGTCGGAGGTATCAGTGCATTTGCTGAGGTTTCGCCGGACTTGATTCAATGGGTGCGTAGACGTGCATCCCAAACACGCCGTCTCGTTTCTGTCTGTACCGGGGCGTTTGTTTTGGCTCCCACAGGCCTACTTGACGGGAAGCGTGTAACTACCCATTGGCATCACGCAGCAAAGCTTGCCCAGCTCTTCCCGAAACTGAAAGTCGATAAGGACAAGATTTTTCACAAAGACGGGAAAGTCTACTCCACGGCCGGCGTAACGGCAGGGATAGATCTGGCACTCTCTATCGTTGAAGAAGATCTCGGACACCAACAGGTTGCTGCAATCGCTCATACGATGGTTCTCTACGTCCGTCGCCCTAGTCATGAATCGCAGTACAGCACGCTTCTTGCCCAACAGGCTGACGTCAGCGGTACACGCCTTCGCGACCTGCCCGCATGGGCACAATCACGCCTAACGCAAAAGCTGGATGTCAACACGATGGCAAAGGCGGTCGCCATGACACCACGAACGTTCGCTCGTCAGTTTGAGTTGCACTTCAAGACGACTCCGGCACGTTGGGTTCAGAAGATTCGAGTGGAGGCAGCTTGTGTGTACCTTACGACCGACGATCTGCCAGTGAAGGCGATCGCAAGACTGACCGGCTTCCGCGACGAACTGTCACTTCGCAGAGCATTCAGTCAACAACTCACGATGACGCCGAAAGACTATCGTCGAAGGTTTGGCATGGCTCGGCATGTTTCAATCAGCTGAATTGCAAAACGTCGCAGCTTCATAGAAAGACGCTCAATGACGAGGTTCATAGCGATACTCGGTTTCATGATTCATGACGGTACGGTGTGCTTTGAGGATAGGAGTGGTCTATGTTGCAAATGAAGAGTTCGTGTGAACGCTGCGGAACCGACCTAGAGAAAGAGACGACGCAAGCACGGACTTGCTCTTACGAATGACATAAGTCCAGAGAGAGGGGTTTCTACGAGAATAAAGAACGCAATCAATGTGCCTACTGCGATTCCAGTGAAGCGGATCAGTCGGGGAGAGCCGACGAAAATCAAGATTGCGATCATGAGGAGAAACGAAATCGCTAGTTCCGCGATGAAAGCGGTCAAAACACCTGCGGCCCCTGGAATTGTGACGGCATAGAGTACCGGCGGCTCTGTGAAGAGCTTCCCGGCTGGAGATCACCCAATCACCAGCTTTCAACGTCTTGAACTCAGTCAGGATCAGAAAGGCAGTAAAGGGGTTCATACCGACTTGAGCCATCTGGCCAAGATCACCTTCGGGCAGAGCCCGCTGCCACGTCTCGTTGGTCTTGATGCGGGTTGACCAGGTTGTGTTCTGAAGCATGGGCGCGATGACTCGATCGCCCACCTTGACGTGTGTAACGCAGCTTCCTACTGCGGACACGCGCCCGACGCCCTCGCATACTAAACCGTGAGGGAGTGGCGGCAGTTCGCCATAGATGCCCGCAATGATGTACTGATCGGTCGGCGAGACCGGCACGGCTTCCATGTCGATAATCCACTCATCGGCTGCCAATGGGCCGAATTCTGGCTGCTCGACCAGCTTGATCACGTTTTTGGGGTCGCCGTAAGCGGTGAGTTGAAGTGCTTTCACCGGAAAATTCCTTTCATGTAGTGGCGCGCCATGAGCGCTGTCGCTGAAGGTGTCGCGTCGGAAGCGCGCGGGGGCGCCTCCGAACGCTTCGGGCTAGTGGCCGGCAGTGCGACCGCCGTCGACATAGTGGATTTCGCCAGTGACGTAGTCGGCATCTTCGAGGTAGTTCATCGCGCGAACGACGTCTTCGATCTTGCCGTTACGGTTCAAAGGAGAGAACGACTTCAGGTCCTCCGGATTTGATCCATCGTGAAGCGGCGTGATCACGATGCCGAGCGAGATTCCGTTCACGCGGATGTTGCTCGAGGCCAACTCCATGGCCAGACCACGCGTAGCAGCAACGCAGGCACCCTTTGAGAGTGAAGCAACAACCGCCGGAACTGTTTGCAGGGCATGCTCGACGAGGCTGGTCGAAATCTGGACGATATGGCCACCTCCTTGCTTCTTCATCGCCGGGACTGCAGCTTGCGTTGCGAAAAACACGCTGTCGAGATTAGTCCGCATTACTTCGCGGTAAGTCTCTTCCGAGATATCTTCGATTCTTCCCGGACGCCAGATTCCTGCGTTGTTGATTAAGGTATCCACGCGACCGAAGCGGTCGAGCGCGGTATGGATGACTTTCCGTGCAATTTCAGGATTGCCGATATCACCAGGGACGGTGATGTAGTCAGGATCATTCGATTCGGCTATGGTGCGTGCATTCCCAACGACTCGCCACCCACGCTCGCGATAAGCGTTCACAAACGCCGCACCGATCCCGTGGGATGATCCCGTCACAACTACAACTTTCTGGATATCACTCATAGTTCTTTATTCCTCAGGTTGGTTGAAGCGGACTTGCCCACAGAGCCGCCCGCCACAAGCGCAAAGCTAAGCGGCTGTCGCAGCAGCCTTCATCTTGTTCACAGCTTCCTCAGTCGTCCAGAGACCGTTCGCCATGAAGCGCCAATTGACCATGGCAGCCACATAGCCGTCGCCTTCCTCGTTCTTCGGTCCCGCTACCGCGTCCCGTACCATTGCAACCTCGAAACCAGCTTCGATGAGGTCACGCATGTGAGATTCCAGGCAGATATTCGCCGCCGGGCCAGCCATGATGACTTTCTCCACTTTGCGCATCCGGAGCTGCTTGACCATGTCATTCGCCATCGTTCCAAAGTGCTTGTGCGGTGATGTGTTGCAGGTGTGTCCGTCCATCAGATACTTCTTGAACGGCTCGTAATAGTCCGCCCGCGAGTGAGCAAAGCCCTCCAGGTCCACCGGGTCCTTGCGCCCGCAGAAACCAATCCCTCCGAGGTAATGCGCGATAGCGCCACCGGGAACCACCCATTGAAGATCTGTTGGGTAGTACCAGTGGGGGGAGTGAAGGATGTAGTAGCCCAACTCTTGTGCAGTTTTGAGAAGCTGTTCCGTGTGTGAGATCACGTTCCGTTCTTTCAGCGAGTCCGCGATCAGCTCGTAGTAGGTCCCGGTCTTTTCTTCAAAAAACTCGTTTTGCATGTCGACCAGCACGAGCGCCGTGCGCTTGTGGTCAAGTTCCATCTCGGGGTTGCGATGCGTGAACAACATATCTGAGCCTCCCTAATGGGGTCATAGCGCCTTAGTATTCAGGCATACCAATTAAGTATTGCAGATTCCAAAGGGGAACACTCTGACAAAAACAGGGCAGATTCTGCCGCCCAACCAAGACTGCCGGAGCAGTCGAAGCGCTCCGCGACGACCACGATCTAGTCTGGAACCGAAGTCGAGGTTCATCTTCAGCTTTTATGCGCTAGTGAAGGAAGTACCTCGTTCAATTGACCGCTTTGGAATCTCAAAGTGGCAGAGTTCGCACTCTATTTGTCAGATCAAATTGATCGGCATTTCAACCAGTTGTGAAGATGCTGGCCGGGAAGCGCTTTACCAGTTCTGCCATTCGCCACAATTCGATCGGGAACTCCTCGTCTGTCTCAAAATGAGCAGCAATAACGTGACCGATGAGGAAAACAACAGCGCAAGCCGTTTGCGGTAGCTCAGGGCAGGAGGCCGGAGCACAGTAGCGCAATCTCCATCGAATGGCCGGACTCGGCAGTGCTCCGGTCATTCGAAGCTGCATGGTCGGTGTCTCTTGATGGCCGACTTGAGACTTCCGGCAACGCGGCAAGCTGTCACAGGTCGAGGCCTGCAAGTAACACATGGCATAATGCGCCGCATTCACCTTCACCAGACCAATATCGAATCGTCGGCCTTATGCTGAGCTGCTTCTGCCGGAAATTGGGCTCCTATCTGGGATTGCTGGCAATCCTGATGGCAACGCTCGCGCCGACGGTTTCGCAGGCACTGGCTGACCGCAACGAGGCTGGGCTTCCTTCAGCCTCGCTCTGCTCCGCACATTCGACTCCAGGCAATCCGCCGGGCAACGAGGACACCTCCCACTCGCTGGCTGCTCACTGGCATGCTTGCGGCTACTGCAACCTGATTGCGCACATGCCCGTACTGCCGAGCGTCCAGCCTGAATTTGCGGTCACGGTCTGGGCCATCCAGCATCGCGTTGCGACGCGGTTCGAGAGCATCCGTCGCGTCGAACCGCTGGCATCCGCCCAGCCGCGCGCGCCCCCCGTTTCATCCTGAATTGAGCCCTGATGGCGATGCGTGCACGAACGCATCGCCAGGCGTCGTCGTGTCTCATCACAGACACGCGGCGGCGCGATGACGACCTCGATCAATGGATGAAACATGAATGCCAATACCTTGCGCCATGGCAAACCCTTCTTCGCCACGGCATCGATCTCGTTCGCCGCAACTGCACTCCTGCTCGCCTCATCGCCAGCCGCTGCCCATGCCATCGCGGGCGACCGCGTCTTTCCGTCAACGTTGGCTGTCGATGATCCAGGTGTCGGCGATGAAGCTAACTTCGAATACGGGCATCAGCGTGTTCCTGGCGACAACGGCGATCAAAGCATCAATACGTTCAGCTTCGAATACGACAAGCTGATCACGTCTAGGCTTGCCCTGTCCGTCGACGGCGCTTACGTGATGCAGAACAATCCGACTGCGCACGGGTTCGATAACTTTGGAGTCGGCCTGAAGTATCTGCTGTATGTGAACGCCCCGCACGAATTCATGACTTCAGTCGGGGTGCATGCGGAATTGGGTGGAACCGGCAGCCACGCGATTGCGAACAGCTTTTCGACCATCTCGCCGACGATCTACGTGGGCAAGGGTATGGGCGATCTGCCTGACTCACTGGCCTATCTCCGACCCGTTGCCATTACCGCCGAAGCTGGGCCTTCGTTGACCACCGGGGCCGGTCAGCCCAATTCTTTCGACTACGGTTTCACGGTCCAGTACAGCCTGCCCTATCTGCAGCAGCAGGTGCATGATTTCGGCTTGCCGCAGCCGCTCTCGAACATTGTTCCCATCGTCGAGTTTCCGCTATCGAGAAGTCAGGGCCAAACCACCGGCACAATCAATCCGGGATTCATCTGGATCAACCGCTATGGGCAGTTCGGTGTCGAAGCCCAGATACCAATCAACAGCGCGAGCGGTTCGCATGTGGGCATCCTGGTACAGGCCCATCTTTTCTTCGACGATATTGCGCCGAAAACGCTCGGCAAGCCGCTGTTCTAACGTGTAAGGAGTCCTCTCATGAAACTGCACACGACTGCACGCGCGGCCATCGCCGCGCTGATGATCGCCGGCTGCAATCTCGCGCAGGCGCACGCCTACCCGACCCAGGAGGCGCCGGGGGCCGGTGCGACCGTCACGACCTCGCAGAAGGACGTGGCGATCGACTTCGACGATGGTCTGGAGCCCGCATTCAGCTCGATCGCCGTCACCGACTCGCGAGGCAAGTCCGTGACGAGCGGCAAAGCTGCGGTTGGCCCATCGAACAGGAAGCACATGTCGGTAGGGCTAAATCCCCTCGTGCCGGGCGCCTATACCGTCTCGTGGGTCGCCGTTGCCAACGACGGCCATCGCACCCAGGGGCATTACACGTTCACGGTGAAGTAACGGTGGATCCGCTCGTCGTCGCCCAGATTGCACTGGCCGCGATGCAGGACATTCTGTTTGCCGTCGCTACCGGCGCTCTTGCATGCGGCGTCCTGGGCGCGCGTAGCGGATTGCCTGGGCAAGACACGATGCGAGTCTGGCGGACCGTCGCGTCAGTCGCACTCGCTCTCACCGCCTTGGCGTACCTCTGGCTTCAGGCCGCAATCATGAGCGGTTCGCCGCTCGGTGAAGCTGGTTCGGCTATCGCCCCAGTACTGACGCAGTCCCACTTCGGTAAGGCATGGTCGATCGGCGTTGCCGGCGCGCTGCTCGCGGCGTTGAGTGGCATCAAGAAAGAGCGCGGCTCAGCGCTCTTTGCTGCGGGGTTCGTCCTGTGGGTCGCGGGCAAGGCAGCCGCGAGCCATGCGGCCGACTCCGGCGACTTCTCGTGGCGTGAGGCGATCCACGTCGTCCACCTTTGCGCGACTGCGCTTTGGGCCGGCAGTGTCATCGTCGCCGCGATCCTGTTGCGCGGGCTCGAACGCGAACCTGGCCGTCCGCCCGGCCAGAGGGCTGCGTTCTGCTCGGCGCTGTCTCATCTGGCGACGGCTGCGCTCGTGTTTGTTCTCGTCACCGGTTTCTACAACGCCGTTCAGGACACGGCGCAGGCCAGCGCGCCGCTGTTGCGCACACACTGGAGCCGGTTGCTCGCCGCAAAGCTTGCATGTGTGGTCCTGGCGACATTGCTCGGCGGCTGGAATCGGATGGCGATTCTGCCCGATCTGCTCGTGCTTGCCGAGCGGAACGATCCGGATTACCCTGCCGCGCAACGCCGCTTCGACGGCGTTCTCTCTGTTGAAGCGATCGTCATGCTCGTCGTACTTGCGCTGGCTGCGGTGCTGGGCCATACGTCGCCCACGGGCGGATAGCGGAGCGACCATGTAGACATGCGACCGATATGACGATCGAGCGGCGCCCCGGTGCCGCGACGTACGTCCCGCCAACCCATCACATTTTCCTTAACGTAGAACAGGAGGTTATGCCATGCACCACCCCTTCTTCCGGCTGGCTATCGCGCTGCCGCTCGCGGCTGCTTCGCTAACCGCTTTCGCCGCTTCGTCGGGCGCCATGATGGTGTCCGACTGCTGGATCCGCTCGATGCCCGGCGACGTGCCGTCCGGAGGCTACTTCAAGCTGATGAACATGGGAGACAAGCCCGTCGATCTCGAAGGTGTTAGCACCGATGCGTTCGGGATGTCCATGCTGCATCAGACGCAGACTACCGGGAGCACGTCGAAGATGGTCATGGTCGACAAGGTGACCGTCCCGGCCAACGGGACACTCGCATTCGCGCCGGGCGGCTATCACGTGATGTTCGAGAAGGAAAAGAAGCCGCTGACGGTCGGTTCGACGGTTCCCGTCACGTTCAAATTCAGTGACGGGGAGAGTATCGTCGGGCAATGCGCGGTGAAGAGCGCAACCGGCCAGCAATGACGCTTGCAGGCCGCGCGAAATCGATCGCGAGACTCGAGAGCGCGGGCTGCAACGATTCGGGCAACCGGCGGACGTTTGTATCTGGTCAATGATGCTCGATGCGCTCGGCAATGTGAAATGATGCTGCGCCGTAGCGACGAGCGAAAAATGCGTGGGTTTAGCGCATCGCCACGCACGGAAATTGAACGTCGCTGTCCGAGGCGGAAGCCGGCCTTCGCGCGTTCTATGGGAAGGCCGGCTGTTGGCCGCGTGCCGCCTCATGCATTGAGCTGCGCAGCTTGAACCGCGCAAGGCTGCGTTCGGCGGCACGCGACCCCGAGCCGCCTTTCGGACTCGCGACACCGCAACGGCCGCTTCGGAGGCGCAACCTGTCGTCTGTTGTATGGCGATGCCCCGAAGCACCCCGCGGATCGTCTAAACTGCAGAATCGACGAACAGGCCATTCCCGCTCGGCTACCCCGCCATGGCGCACATCTTCTTCGCTGCTTCGATTCAACGGCATATCGCAACGCCCGAGCGCGAGATCGACGCGCGCACGCTCGGCGAAGCACTGAAGGCCGTCTTCGCCGCGCAACCTCGACTGCGCGGCTACATCCTTGACGATCAGGGCTCACTGCGAAGACATCTCGCCGTGTTTGTCGACGGCCGGCCGGTGCGCGACCGACAACATCTGTCCGATGCGCTCGGCGAGGAAAGCCGGGTTTACGTCATACAGGCGTTGTCGGGCGGATAAGAAGGTTCCACTCTTACTCGAGCTTTGCATGGGACCAGAGTAAGCGCTAAAGCGCCAACTCTGGTCGACAGGAGACACTCCACATGAGCGACCGATTGCTTGTTGCAACCCGCAAGGGATTGTTCGTTCTGCAAGCCGACGGCGAGGGCGGCTGGACGCTCGGTGAGCCGTATTTCGTCGGCGAGCCGGTGAGCATGGTGCTGCCTGATCCGCGCGACGGTTCGCTGTATGCCGCGCTCAATCTCGGCCACTTCGGCGTGAAGCTGCATCGCCGGCGCGCGGGCATGGAGGATTGGGAAGAGTGCGCGGTCCCCGTCTACCCGCCGCAGCCTGCCGACGAGACGCATACCGGTGACGGCGCGGACACGAGCGCGGACAATCCGAGCGCGGTCGTGCCCAGCCCGCCGGCTCCTCCCTGGACGCTCCAGCAAATCTGGTCGCTCGAAACCGGCGGCCCGGACGAGCCGGGCGTCCTGTGGGCCGGCACGATTCCCGGCGGGCTCTTCCGTTCCGACGATGGCGGCGACACATGGCTGCTCAACCGGGCGCTGTGGGATCGCCCGGAGCGCCGAGAATGGTTCGGAGGCGGCTACGACGCGCCGGGCATCCATTCCGTGATGGTCGATCCGCGCGACAGCCGGCACGTGACGATCGGCGTGTCGTGTGGCGGCGTCTGGCAAACCGCCGACGGCGGCGCGACCTGGCGCGTTAGTGCCGAAGGCATGGAGGCCGACTACATGCCGCCGGAGCGGCGCGGCGACGCCAACGTGCAAGACCCGCACCGCGTCGTGCAATGCGCCGCAAATCCAGATGCGCTGTGGACGCAGCATCACTGCGCGATCTTCCGCTCGACCGACGGCGCGGCGCACTGGCAGCGGATCGAAGCGCAGCCATCGAGCTTCGGCTTCGCGGTTGCCGTGCATCCGCGCGAGCCGGACACCGCGTGGTTTGTGCCCGCCGTGAAAGACCAGTGCCGGATCCCGGTGGACGGCCAGTTCGTCGTCACGCGCACACGCGACGGCGGCCGCACGTTCGAGCGTTTCTCGAACGGGTTGCCGCCTGCACCGGCGTATGACCTCGTGTATCGGCACGGGCTCGCTGTAGATGACTCCGGCACGCGCCTCGCAATGGCGTCGACCACCGGCGCGCTATGGACGTCCGACGACGGCGGCGAAAGCTGGCATTTGATTTCAGCGCATTTGCCGCCTGCTTATTGTGTTCGGTTTGGATGAGGGCGCGGGGCGGGCTGGTGAGACATGAAACGCCTACATTGCCATTCATGCGCCGGACATAGCCTGAATGCGTGCATCGGCGTGATGGATCGATACTTCGAGCCGTACGCGCCGGCGAAGCGCTTTGTGTAGCTCGGCTTGTCGCAAGAGACCTTTTGACACTTCGCCGAATGTCTGATCAGCACCAGCAGTCACGCGGACGCTCCTGCGCGAGAGACAGCTTTTGGCGGAGGACGCAGCAACTACAGCGTCAAGGCGTGCGAGTCTGCAGTGCTACTTTTCCGCCTTTTTCTCCTCGTCTGCTGTACGTAGTGCTGCGTTAGCTGTGACCAGCAGTTTCGCATCGTGGTCTTGGACTGCAGCGTCAACCGTGTCGAACGCTTTCTTCAGATCCTTTTGTGCCAGCTTTGTCGCGCTTCCATTTTCCAAAATGGTTTCGGCTTCCTTTCTCAGGCGCTTAACTAGTTTCGCGGCGCATCTGGTGTCGAGCGTCCCATTGATGACGAACTCACTGATGTAATTCGCCAGCGCGGCCAGCGTCGCAGCGGTCGACTCATTCGCGCCGCTCTTACCGCTCGTTTCGGACTTCTTGCTCATCAGGACTCTCCCGTTAGGACACACTTCCGCAATGCAGGACCAACGCTACGCTCACGGCCGGTGTCGCATGAAATGGTGACAGATTTCGAGCGAAAATAAGACGGTTTTTTTGGATGAAGAGGTGCTGTCATATCGCAACGTTCGGATATCGGTCGATTGTTGCCGCGTGGGGCTATGGGCGAGGTACCGCGGGGTTGAATTTTGGTTTGCTACAGAATTGCTGCAGCTGGAGTGAGCGGCTATATCTGACGGGCCCGGAAGGCCATTATTCAACGACTCATCTGTTCGCTCTCCCGATATCTGATCGGGAGCGGGCGCGATGCCGTACGGCTGCCGGCGACTGCTGATGCCCTTACTCGTTTCTTCCTTGTTCAACCTGTCCGTGCATCGCCGCGATCAGCGCATGCAACTGTTCGATCGCGAATGGCTTGCGGAGCGACGTGCAATCGAATCCGACCTCCTCTGGCGTCGGAGCGTCGCGACCGGAAGCAAACACGATCCTGATGCCCGGATTGCGCTCGACGGCAGCTCTCGCCAGCTCGATACCCGACCGCCCCGGAAGGACGATGTCCGTGAGAAGCACATCGGTCTTCCCTGTCATCAATGCGCGCATTGCTGCTTCTCCATCGGCAGCCTGACGCACGTCATAGCCCAGGGTGGTCAGCAGTTCACTGATCGCCTCCCGCGCGCTTCTGTCATCGTCCACGACAAGGATTGCGATGCTTTCTGGCGCGTGAGACGGCTCGGACGACGGCGAATCTGCCGACGGCGATGCGACCGGCGGGTGCACCTCGGCCGTGCGGGCCGGTCCCAGCATCCGGCGGATTTTCGATGCAAGCTGCTCCCGGCTGTACGGCTTGCTCAGCAGATGCACACCCGTGTCCAGCCGGCCGCCATGGACGATGGCATTCTGGGTATATCCCGATGTAAACAGGACCTTCAGATGCGGCAGCACCCTGGTCGCGAGTTTCGCGAGTTCGGTGCTGCGCATCGTGCCGGGCATCACCACGTCCGTGAACATCAGATCGATATGTATCCCGCTTTGCACGATCACGAGCGCGCTCTGGGCGTCGTCTGCCTTCAGTACGGTATAGCCAAACTGTCTGAGCGTTTCGACCACGGTTGCCTGAACGCGTCTGTCATCCTCAACGACCAGAATGGTTTCAGACCCGCCGGTGAGCGCCACCGGCTGTCTGGGTTCGAGGTCAACGGCATTCTCCATCGAGCGGGGCAGATAGATCTTCACGGTTGTCCCGTGCCCGGGCTCGCTGTAGATCCTGACGTGACCTCCGCTTTGCTTGATAAACCCGTACGCCATGCTCAGGCCCAGGCCCGTGCCTTGCCCTTCCGGCTTGGTCGTGAAGAACGGCTCAAAAGCGCGTTCGAGGACATCGCGGGTCATCCCTGTTCCAGTGTCGGTGATGGCGAGCAGCACGTATTGCCCCTCGCGAACGTCAGCGGCCAGCGCGCTGTAGTGCTCGTCGAGCATGGCGTTCGACAGCTCCAGCGTCAGCTTGCCGCCTTCCGGCATGGCATCGCGCGCGTTGATGGCCAGGTTCAACACCACGTTCTCGAGGTGGTTCGGGTCGACCAGCGTGTTCCACAGCCCGCCGGCAATGACGGTTTCGACCTCAATCACTTCGCCCAGCGCCCGTCTGAGCAGGTCGTCCATGCTCCGCAGCATGACAGCCAGGTTCACGACAATGGGCTGCAACGCCTGACGGCGTCCGAACGCGAGCAGTTGAGAGGCCAGGTTGGCCCCGTGCTCGACCGCATCAATTGCCTTGTAGAGGCGCTCTCTTGTCCAGGCATCACGGCCATGGCGGCCTTCGAGCAATTCCAGATTGCCGCGTAACACCTGCAGCACATTGTTGAAATCGTGTGCGACGCCCCCCGTCAGTTTTCCGAGCGCCTCCATCTTCTGGGACTGAAGCAGCGCCGCGCGTGCCTTTTCCAGTTGCTCCTGAGCGGTCTTGCGCTCCGTCACGTCGCGGGTAATCTTGGCGAAGCCGACCAGCGTCCCTTCCTCGTCGCGGATTGCATCGATCACGACATTGGCCCAGAACCGGCTGCCGTCTTTCCTGACCCTCCAGCCCTCGGTCTCGAACCGCCCTTCCGTTGCGGCTGTATGCAGGCCGTGTTCCGGCAGACCCTGAGCCGCCTCTTCGGCTGTGTAGAACCGCCTGAAGTGCGTTCCGAGCACTTCGCTGGCCTCATAGCCCTTGATCCGCGCCGCGCCCAGATTCCAGTTAGTCACGTGGCCCTCGGGGGACAGCATGAAGATCGCGTAATCGGCTACCCCTTGCACCAGCAGCCGGAACCGCCGCTCGCTTTCGATCACGGCTTCATAGGCCATGCGTTTGTCGGTTGTGTCGCGCACAATCTTGCCAAAGCCGATGAAGGTGCCGTCAGCCGCATAAAGAGGCGTAATGAGAACGCTGGCCCAGAACTTCGTGCCGTCCTTGCGTACGCGCCAGCCTTCGGAATCATATTGACCGTGCTCGCGCGCCGCGCGCAGCGCGGCGTCAGGAACACCGGTGTGCCGGTCGTCGTCCGTGTAAAAGACGGAGAAGTGCCGGCCGATGATTTCATCGGCCGCATAGCCTTTGATGCGTCTCGCGCCGGGGTTCCAGCTGGCGACCTCGCCGTGCCCGGTCAGCCTGAAGATCGCGTACTCCGATACATGCGCGATCAGCAGCGGCGGCCAACTTGATTCGATATCGTCCTCGTCGCCGTGCATTCGCCCCCCGTTGAGTATTAGCGGTCCGACATATCCTTCCAGGACTGCACACGAATCATCCCTCGAGCAGTACCCGGGGCGTTCCATACCACCTGCCATTGTGCCCTGGCCGGCGAGTGGCGAGGCAGGAGTGACCGGATAACGCTTTCGCAACGTAATGGCCAGGCGGACAAACCACTGAGCATTCGGAACTGCTCGATCGGCGGAGAACGGACAAGGCCTTCACAAACGGGTTCGGGGGCGAAACAGGAACGAAGCGTTTAGCTTCGCACACCATACGTCAGCCCAGGCTCGAATCTGCGAACCCGGCGCCATCTGTTTTGGCTGGGCAACCGAGATCTGGTTCTGCGCCGGATGTCCGGCGTCGACGACTGAGTTGAACTTCAACCGGTATGCGCAACGAAGCGCGTCATGCAAGTCAACGCCGTTTCTCCGCTAGCGATGACGGCCGTGCAATCCGGCTTTGTGTCGTTCGGTTGCGCCGCGCTCGCTCTGGGCGTCGCGAGATGGGCGCCTTTCGCTAGCGTTTGGCCCGGGGAAAGGGTAATTCGAAGAGCCGAAACGGGTAGACGCCCGCCACTGTCGTAAATATCTGACTCTGTCTGTCCAGTTCACGAACGGTGCCAAGAACGAAGTCGACAAAGAACATGTCGTTGTGACGGTCAAACGCCGTGGTGATGAAGTAGAGGAAGCCGGCTGCGGCCGCGGGGCCGCTGGCCGGACCCGCTCCATTTATGAATGGAGCAATTCATCGCTGACCTCCCGGAGTTGTCCCGCCCAAATGATTTTCACGACAGCATCTGTGTCGTGTCGAGTTTCCCCCTTGCCGACAAGCCTTCGCCATCTACTGACCCAGTTGCCACCGCAGCACGGGGTGCGTTGCTCCGGCGGGCATGGCCCATACCCCGCCAGGTCCGAAGTCGTATGTGGAACCGAAGCTGACGGGGTTGCTCATCTGGGCTGTGGTCAGGCCCTGGGCGTTGCCAACCTGGGCGCCATTAGCCACACTCACTACAGCGACGGTGGCGCCGGTCGTCTGTGTATTCCAGAACACGTCGCTGCTTATGGTCACTGGCCCGTAGTTGAAGCCCGCGATGCCACCTCCGCCTCCCTGCCCTTGAACGCTGCCAGTGGCAAATGATTGCTCAACACTGCTATATAGATTCACTCCCACTAGCGCTCCCGCGGCTGCATCAGTCGCGCTGACTGCACCCGTGGCGTACGACTGCGTGATCGTTCCTGCGTTTTGACCGGCCAGCCCGCCGGCATAGGTCGAAGTGCCCACAACGCTCCCCGATGCGAAAGACTGCCTGATGACTCCCGCGTTGTAGCCGACGAGTCCACCATCGGAGAAACCTTGAGACGACGACACGTCAGCATTGCTGGATCACGCTTGCGTCCCGGTCGCCCGACAGCGTGAGGGAACCACCGCCCTGCATGAACGCGGAGTCGCAGACATCGAGCGTTGACGCGACGAAACGGCCTCCCGTGCTGATCACGCCCGATGGCCCCACAACGATGCCTTGCGGATTGATCACATACAGGCTGCCCGTCGCACTGAGCCTGCCGAAGATGGCGGACGGCGAGCCGCCCGTCACGCGGTTCAGCGTCGCGCCCGAGCCGTTGTCGAACATCACGCTGTTGTTCCTGCCGATCGAAAAACTGTTCCACTCGATCACGCCGCGCGTCGAACCCGGTTGCGTAACCACGAGGCCGTCTCCATGGCTTGCTATCGCGCCGGCGCCGGCCACGTAAGTGCCGCCTTGTGGAAGTTTGCCCGCCGCGAGCGTCGCATGGGCAAAGGACAGTCCGGTGAGCGCGCTGCCGATGACGAGCCACAGGCGTCCGGCCGACTGCCGACGACGCAGCGCGCGTCGCGCGGGCCGAGGTAGTTCTGGACGTGACATACCCCATTTCCGCGTGGGGCGCGGAATGGCTGACGACGACCCGCAGAGCCGGCCTGAACCGCGATAGTCGTAGCGTCTGAAGAATAGCCGCTGGCGTGGCGGATGCATGCCGACACCTCTGCTTTCTGCGCCTTTTTGACCGGGCGTTTGTGGCCGCTCGTCCTGTTGGGACCCTTCTGACGCGCTTCTTCTATCCCTCAGGTTGTGCGTTGTTCAAGTGCCCAGGACTAATATTTTCCCGATGAAATATAAGCGGTCTCGTAAGCGATTCTTGAACTGGACTCTAAGGCTTGCTAAATTTCAGGGACATTTCCAATGTAAGTTGATGCGGCGATCGATAAGCAAAGGAGAAAGATCTATGGCTGTCGTCGTTCACAACATCGCTGTGGGTCATTCGAGCTGGAGCGTGGCGTGATGCCGAACCAGGCAGCGCCCGGTACGTGCGCCTATCAGCATATCGTGCGCGCCCAAGGTATCAGCCTGTCCTACGGCAAGATACGGGCGCTGTCCGGCATCGATCTGGCCATTGGGCGAAACGAGATCGTCGGCCTGATCGGTGATAACGGCGCGGGTAAGTCGACGCTCATCAAGGTACTGACTGGTGTCGTGCGGCCGAGCACGGGCAAGCTGTTCATCCGGGACGAGGAGGTCGACTGGAACCGCTTTTCGGTGCGCGAGGCGCACCGACTGCGCTTCGAGACGGTCTATCAGGAAAAATCGCTGGGCGAGAAGCAGCCGCTGTGGCGTAATTTTTTTGTCGGCCGGCAGATCACCAACCGGTTCGGCTTCATCAAAGTTGCCGAACAGCGGCGTATTGCCAACGATATTTTGAAGCGCCAGCTCGGTTTCCGCGGCGTGGGGATCGACGCGGATTCGCTGATTGCGAAACTCTCCGGTGGCGAGCGCCAGGGCATCGCGATCGGACGGGCGATGTATTTCGACAGCGATCTGATCATTCTCGATGAACCCACGGTTGCGCTTGCCATTAGCGAGGTACGTAAGGTTCTCGACTTCGTACGGTCGATCAAGGAGTCCGGCCGCGCCTGCATCTACATCGAACATAACCTCGCCCATGTGCACGAGCTCGCCGATCGGCTCGTCGTGCTCGATCGTGGCCGGATCGTCGCGGATATGAAGTCGGGTGAGATGAGCCTCGAGGAACTCACCCGGTTTTTGATTTCGCTACAGCAGAGCGGGCACGGGCCGGCGCTGGCTGCGGGGCAAGGACGTGAGTGATCCGATAAAAGACGAACAGCCGGCGCGGCTGGTGCGTTTTCGCCTGCCGGATTTTGCACGCATCGAGGGAGTGCCGAGCCTGGTCGTGTTCGCGTTGGTGGTCGGCCTGTTCATGGCAACCGCACCGCGCGTCTTTTTAGGCTGGCCAATCTACTTCTCGTTCCTGACCACCGTGCCACCGCTGGCGGTGTTGGCGATCGGGCTCACTCTGGTGGTTGCGGCGGGGGAAATTGATCTGTCCTTCCCCTCCGTGATGGCATTCTCGGGCTTCCTGTTCGCCTGGTGCGTGAACACCACCGGATCAGCCTGGCTAGCCGTGATCGCGGCATTGGCGGGCGGCGCGCTGGTCGGCGTGGTGAACGGGGTGCTGGTCGCGGTGGTCGGTGTGCCTTCGATCATCGTGACAATCGGCACGCAGTTCCTCTGGGCTGGGGTTGCTTCGATCCTGTCCGGCGGGCTCTCCAATGCGCTACAGGAGCTCGCCAACGGTTCAGCCTATGCAGTATTCGCGGGCACGTTGTTCGGTGTGGTCCCTATGCAAGCGCTCTGGGCGCTCGGGCTTGCAGTGTTCATGTGGTTCATCCTCAATCGTCACCGTTTTGGCGAGCACCTGCTGTTCATCGGAGACAACCGAAACGTGGCGAAGGTCGTGGGCATCAATGTCGTGCGTGAGACGGTGAAATTGTTCACGCTGATGGGTGTGCTGGCCGGTTTCGCCACGGTGCTGCTCACGCTCGAGAATCTGAACTATTTTTCAACCCAGGGGCAGGGCTATCTGCTGCCGGCGCTGGCCGGCGTGTTCATCGGCGGAACCTCGGTGTTTGGTGGCACGGCGACGATCGTGGGTACCTTCTTCGGCACTTTCGTGATAGGCATGCTGGAGGCCGGAATCGTTGCGACAGGTATCGCCGGCTTCTGGGTACAGGCGATCGAAGGGGT
The DNA here is from genome assembly GCF_014201065.1 of Paraburkholderia sp. Cpub6. Lineage (NCBI taxonomy): Bacteria > Pseudomonadati > Pseudomonadota > Betaproteobacteria > Burkholderiales > Burkholderiaceae > Paraburkholderia > Paraburkholderia sp. Cpub6. The sequence goes on along the minus strand of NZ_JACHDM010000012.1, from coordinate 82,278 downwards.
GGTATTCATCGTCGCTGTGACGCTGCATCTGTTGGTAGAGAATCCCGCCAAGCTGCGCGTGTTGCGCGAAAGATTCAGGCTTGGGGGGCGATAAAGCCGTTAAATCAGGAGAAAGGAGCAGAAATGATCAAGATCATGACGGGATCCCTCCTGGGGGCGAGTATTCTCGCGTTTGGCCTCGCGCAGATGGCCGGTGCCACTGAGCCGACCACGACGGGGCCGCTCGGCGCCGGTATGACAATGTATATGCAGATGGGCGGAAACCCTGGCGACGGCGCGACGCTGCCACGTCAGACCGGGGCTGCGGACGCGGGGCATGCCTTAGGCATCAAGGTAATCGAGCAGTTCTCGGCCTGGAGCCCGGAGACAATGCTTGCGCAGTTTCGCCAGGCGATGGCGGCTCATCCGACGTGCATCGGCATCATGGGCCATCCGGGCGATCCAGCCTTCGCGCCACTGATCAAGCAGGCGGTAGACCAGGGCATCATCGTTACCGTCGGCAACACGCCGCTACCCGAGAACCAGAAACTTTACGACGCGAAGGGCTTCGGCTACGCCGGCGTCGAACTCTACGTAGGCGGGCAGATCACCGCGCAGGCGATGCTCAACGCTGGGATCAAGAAGGGCGACGAGGCGCTGGAATACGGCGTGTTCAACGAGAGTGTGCGCAGTCAGTCTGACCGTGGCCTTGCCGAAACGCTGGAGAAGGCCGGCGTAAAGGTGACGAGGCTCAATATCTCACCTCAGGTGGATTCCGATTCATCGCTCGCCGTGCCGATCCTGGTCGCCTTTATCCAGGCGCACCCTAATCTGAAGGCGATTGGGACTCAGCACGGCGGTGTAACCGGGTTCATTCCGCAGGCGCTCCAGCAGGCTGGCAAGAAGCCGGGACAAATCATCATTGGTGGCATCGATCTGGCACCGGCCACGATTTCGGGGCTGCAGAGCAAATACATCACCGCGACGCTCGACCAGCAACTTTATCTGCAAGGCTTCCTGCCGGTCACGCAATGCGTGCTCTCGGCTGCTTATCATTTCGCGGGACTGACCATCAACACCGGCGCAGGCGTCCAAACACCTGCGACGATCGACTCGCTCATTCCGTTGATCAAACGCGGAATCCGCTAAGGTCGGATGATGTGAGATGGAATGGCGTGTGTGTTGCCGTCACACACGGATCAGGGTTGGCGTTTGCCGCGACCACCAGCGGGTTTGCCAGCCGGCTTACGTGAACCCGGAACTGGCTTGCTGACGGGTTTGCTGCGTGGCTTTTGCACGCTGAATGGGCTACCGCTGGACAAGCTTGTGCCTTTACCCGCGGCCACAGCGCGTTGCGCTGCAGGCTTGCGTTTGTTTTCGCCACTTTGCGGGCGCGGTTTTTCGCTGAGCACCTGCATGGCGCCCGGCGCAGCTTGCGGCACTTTGGGCTTCTTAGGCTTTTTGGGTTTCTTGATGATCTGGCCCGTCGCGCTAGTTTGCGGCACGCGGTGTTCGGCTTCAAAACCCGGCTCTTCTTCACGGGGCAGCGTTTGCCGGATCAGCGCTTCAATCGCGGCCAGTTGCGGGGCTTCATCGGCGCACACAAGGGACACCGCCACGCCGCTGGCGCCCGCTCGGCCGGTACGGCCAATACGGTGCACATAGTCTTGCGCCACGATCGGCAGATCAACGTTGATCACCAGCGGCAGATCGTCGATATCCAGCCCGCGCGCAGCCACATCGGTAGCTACCAGCATATGTACTTCGCCCGTCTTGAAGCGCTCCAGCGCACGCAGGCGCGCGGGTTGCGGTTTGTCGCCGTGGATGGTGTCGACCGCATAGCCCGCTTCATCCAGCATGGCCGCCAGGTAATCCACGCCATTGCGGGTTTTGACGAACACCAGCGCGTGCTTCCAGTCGTTCTCAGCCACAAGGTGCAGGAAAAGGTCGGGCTTGTTCTTTTTATCCACCGGCACCACCCACTGCTTGATCTTACTGGCCGTGGCATTGGGCGGGCTGACGCTGATATTGACCGGGCCGCGCAGAATGCCCGCCGCCATGGCGCGGATCTCATCGGTAAACGTGGCAGAGAACAGCAGGGTCTGGCGCTGAGCGGGCAAGGCAGCGAAGACGGCGTTGAGCTCGCGCGCAAAGCCCAGATCCAGCATGCGGTCGGCTTCATCCAGCACCAGCGTTTGTACCTGATCAAACTGCACCGCGTTCTGGCGATGGAGATCTAGCAAACGGCCCGGCGTGGCGACGAGCACGTCCACGCCTTTGCGCAACTTCATCATCTGCGGGTTGATACTCACACCGCCGTAGGCGGCCAGAAATCGTAAGTCGAGGCCTTTGCCGTAAGCGATAAAGCTTTGCAGCACTTGTTCGGCCAGTTCACGCGTGGGCACCAGCACCAGAACACGCGCGCGGTTGCTGGACACCGCCGGGCCGTGTTGCACCAGCCGTTGCAACAGCGGCAGCGCAAAACCCGCCGTTTTGCCAGTGCCGGTCTGTGCCGCAGCCATGACGTCCTTGCCACTGAGCACAGCAGGAATCGCCTTGGCCTGCACCGGCGTAGGTGTCTGGTAATTGAGGTCCTGCACATTGCGCAGCAAGGGATCGATCAGGCCAAGCGAGGCAAAAGACATTGGCGTATTCCGGGCTAAAGCCGCAATTCTAGCGGTTACCGCCTGAACCGTCGGTCTCTGGACGGCCCCTGCAAATCCCGCCGGAATGATATATGATGGTCATCATGAAAAATCCACCCATCACCCGGAAGCAAGCCAGCCGCAAGGAAATCACGCACGAGCGCATCGTCGAGGTCGCCGCACGCGCGATTCGGCGCAGCGGCTACGACGGCACGGGCGTGGCTGACATCATGAAGGAGGCAGGTCTGACGCATGGCGGCTTCTATGCCCATTTCCCGTCGCGCGAGGTGCTGCTTGCCGAAGCCGCTGACCGCGCCGGAGCTGAATCCGTGGCGCTGTCGGAGCGTATCGCCGCGTCGGTGCCGCCGGAACAGGCATTGCCGGCGATGATGCGCGCCTATCTGTCGAAGCAGCATTGCGAGAGCATCGAGACAGGTTGCCCGATCTCTGCCCTCGGCTCGGAGATGCCGCGCCAGGCGCCGGCCGTACGGCGCGCGGCCACCCGCCGCATCAAGGAGATGATCGATGTCGTTGCGCGCCAATTGCCCGATTGGGGTCAGCCAGGCGCGCACGAACAGGCGCTTTTGATGGTCGCCACAATGGTTGGCACGATGGTGATGGCGCGTGCCGTCGACGACCCCAAACTATCGGAGAGTTTTCTTGAAGCGGCATTGAAAAAACTCGCACCGACTGATGCGTAGATACGCCGGCCCTGTGCCGGTTTTCGTTGGACCGAAAATATGATCATCATCATATTTTAGTGAAACGAATGCTCAACCAACCACGCAAAGACATCTTGGGAAGAACATCATGCAAACCAAAATAGCGCTCGTGACGGGCGCCTCGTCAGGAATCGGCGAAGCCACGGCAAAGCGGCTTGCGAAGGCCGGATACAAGGTCTACGGCACCAGTCGGCGCGGCCAACGAGCCGGCCAACAGTCGTTCGACATGCTGCCGCTCGATGTGACCAGCGATGCATCCGTTGCAGCCGCCGTCAGCGAAGTGCTGCGCCTGCAGGGCCGCATCGACCTGCTGGTGAACAATGCCGGTTTCGGCGTCGCCCCTGCCGCCGCGGAAGAGAGTTCGATCGACCAGGCACGCACGATCTTCGATACGAACTTCTTCGGGATCATCCGCATGACGCGTGCTGTCGTGCCTCATATGCGGCGACAACGCAGCGGCCGCATCATCAACATCGGTTCCGTGCTCGGTTTTCTGCCAATGCCCTATATGGCGCTGTATTCCGCCACCAAGCACGCGGTGGCAGGTTATTCGGAGTCGCTCGACCATGAGTTGCGTACGCTGGGCATCCGCGTATCGGTCATTGAACCTGCCTACATCAAGACGCCTTTCGACGCGAACTTCATCGCGCCCGACGCCCCTCTCGACGAATACCGCGAGGTGCGCTCGGCCGTGGACAAGCGAGTGAAGGAAGTGGTCGAGGGCGCCGACGGTCCCGAGGTCGTGGCCGAAACCGTGCTGCAGGCCGCCATCGCGGCTCGTCCGAAACTCCGCTATACCGCTGGCGGACTCGCCGCCCGTCTGCGATTGCTGCGCAGATTTGCGCCCGCTGGACTGGTGGACGCCGGTATCCGCAAAGATCTGCGGCTGGCAACGTAGACGACGTGACTGTCCCCTCCCTGTTCAAAGGCTCTGCATCCGTGCTACTGCCAGCGAAACAACCAGACTTAACGAGCAACTGACAAGGAACCATGATGCAAGCATTCGTCGTCGATCGATATGGACGCAACAATGGCTTACGATCCAGCGATATGCCGGTTCCAGAGCCGCGCGAGGACGACGTATTGATCCAGATCCACGCCGCGGGCGTGAACCCGCTCGATGCCAAAATCAGAGACGGAGAGTTCAAGCTCATTTTGCCCTATCGTTTGCCGCTGATTCTGGGCAACGATCTGGCAGGGGTTGTCGTGCGCGTCGGCTCGCGCGTGCGGCGATTCAAGCCCGGCGACGAGGTCTACGCGCGCCCGCACAAGGATCGCATCGGCACTTTCGCGGAATTCATTGCGGTCAAAGAGGATGGCGTGGCCCTCCAGCCGACAGCGCTCACGATGGAGGAAGCGGCTTCAATCCCGCTGGTGGGATTGACCGCCTGGCAGGCGCTGATCGAAAAAGGGCAATTGAAGAAAGGGCAGAAAGTGCTGATACATGCCGGCGCGGGCGGTGTCGGCAGCTTCGCCATTCAACTGGCGAAGCATGTGGGCGCGACCGTCGCGACAACAGCGAGCGCGCGGAATATCGAACTGGTGAAGCAACTCGGCGCGGATATCGTCATCGATTACAGGAAAGACGACTTTGCGGCCATCCTGAAGGACTACGACCTGGTACTGGATACGCAAGGCGGCAATGCGCTCGAGAAGTCGCTGCGTGTGCTCAAGCCGGGTGGCAAACTCATCGGGATCGCCGGTCCGCCTGATGCCGACTTTGCGAAAGAGATCGGTGCGTCGTGGTTCCTGAAAACGGTGATGCGCTTTCTGAGTTATCGCATCAGAAAGGCCGCGAAACGTCATGACGTCAGCTATACATTTCTCTTTATGCGGGCCAGCGGAGAACAGCTCAGCCGGATTGCCGCACTGATCGACGCGCGAGCGATACGACCCGTCATCGATCGGGTCTTTCCGTTTGAGTCGACCCAGGAGGCTTTGGCTTATGTCGAAACCGGACGTACCAAGGGTAAGGTTGTCATCAAGATCCGACAGTCAGCGTGAAGCAGGGCAGATGGCAAAAGAGGCGCGATCGAAAAGATCGCGCCTCTTTTTTCAGCGGAGCCCGATCGCCATCACGTCAATCGATCGCCCTACCCGCGGTCTCGCGCATGAACGGCAACGGCAGCAACGACACGACGCTGCAACCGATCAGATACCACGCCGGCGCGAGATTGCTGCCCGAAATCTGGATCAGCCAGGTCGCGAAAAACTGCGCGAAGCCGCCGAAGACCGACACGCCGAGGCAGTACACGATCGACATGCCGGTCGCGCGGATCGCGCGCGGAAACAGCTCGGGCAGCATGACGATATTGGGCACCGCGGTGAACGTGACGAGCAGCGCGAGGCCCGCGACCACCGCAAGCAGCACCGGCACCGTCGGCGACGCGTTGATCGTCATGAAGGCCGGGTAGACGGCGAGAATCAGCAGCACGCGCGATACCCACAGCACGCGCTTGCGGCCGACCCGATCCGACAGCGCGCCCGCGAACGGCGAGCAGATCACCGTGACCACCGCGCCGGTCCACGCGGCCCACAGCGCGGTCGCCATCGGCAGATGCAGGATGCGGATCGCGTACGTCGACAGGTAGAACAGCACGATGTAGTTCGCCGCGGTGCCGCCGATCGTCGTCAGCACGCCGGTCGTGATCGAGCGCGCGTGGTCGCGGAACAGGTCGCGCACAGGTAGCGACGGAACTTGCGCAGCGGGCTTCGCAACGGTATCCGAAGCAGCCTGCGCAACAGCGCCGCCAGACGCTGCCGTGCCATCTTCAACACCCGGCAGCGTCTCGTCGAGATGCCGCCGGATATAGATGCCGACCGGCCCCATCGCCATGCCGATCAAGAACGGCACGCGCCAGCCCCAGCTTTCGAGCGCGGCCGGCGACAGCGTCGCGGCCAGGGCAACGCCGAGGAGCGACCCCACCACCGTGTTCATCCCCTGGCTCACGAACTGCCAGCTCCCGTAGAAGCCGCGCGTGCGATCGCTGCCGTATTCGAGCAGCAGCGCCGTCGATGCGCCCACCTCGCCGCCCAGCGCGAAACCCTGGATCAGCCGCGCGAGAATCACGAGCAGCGGCGCCGCGACGCCGATCGCCGCATAGGTCGGCGCGAACGCGATGATCGCGGAACCGAGCGTCATCAGCCACAGCGTCAGGCTCATCGCGGCCTTGCGTCCGGCGCGGTCCGCGTAGCCCCCCAGCACGATGCCGCCCACCGGCCGCATGATGAAGCCGACGCCGAACGTGCCGACCGCGAGCATCAGCTGCACGAGCTGACCTTCGACCGGGAAATACAGCTTGCCGATGATCGTCGCGAAGAAGCTGTAGATCGTGAAGTCGAAAAACTCGAGGCCGTTGCCGAGCGTGATCGCGGCGATCGCCTTCGCATGGCCGACGCGCTTTTGAGGTTCATCGGCGAGGCGCTGCGCATCGAGCGCGTCGAGCGCATCGAGCCCATTGGCGCTCGCGGACCGCGGTGAGGCTGAATAGTCCATCTGTGTCTCCGTCATTATCTTGTGGCTGCTACGGCAAGGCGCTCGGGCGCCGCCACCGCGTCAAACGAGGAACGTCTGCGCGAGCTTGACCCAGTAGGCCGCGCCGGTCGCGAGGCAAGCGTCGTTGAAGTCGTAGCCGGGGTTGTGGACCATGCAGCCGCCCTCGCCGTCGCCATTGCCGATGATCAGATAGCTGCCCGCGCAGCGTTCGAGCAGGAACGCGAAGTCCTCGCTGCCGGTCAGCGGCTGCATGTCGTGAATCAGCCCGTCGACGCCCAGCCAGTCGAGCGCGACCTGGCGCGCGAGCGCGGTCATGGCCGCATCGTTGACGAGCACCGGGTAGCGGCGCTGATAGTCGACCTCGGCACGCGCGCCGAACACGGCCGCCTGCCCGGTCGCGACCTCGGTGATGCGCTGCTGCAGATGGTCACGCACCTCGGGCCGCAGCGCGCGCACCGACAGGCGCATCTCGGCGGTTTCGGGGATCACGTTCGGCGCTTCGCCCGCGTGAATCGCGCCGACCGTGATGATCGACATATCGAGCGGCGCGATGTTGCGCGACACGATCGACTGCAGCGCGAGCACGATCTGCGCGCACACGACGACCGGATCGACCGCCTTGTGCGGCACCGCGCCATGGCCGCCGCGGCCGATCACCTTGATGATCACCGTATCCGACGACGCCATGAACGACCCCGGCATGAAGCCCAGCTTGGCCGTAGGAAAGCCCGGCATGTTGTGCATCGCGAACACGGCGTCGCAGGGAAACCGTTCGAACAGGCCGTCGTCGAGCATTTTCTTGGCGCCGGCGAGCCCTTCCTCGGCCGGCTGGAAGATCAGATTCAGCGTGCCGTGGAAGCTTTTTTCGCGCGCCAGATGCCTGGCGGCGGCGAGCAGCATCGCCGTATGGCCGTCGTGACCGCATGCGTGCATCTTGCCGGGCAGCTTGCTCGCGTACGGCAGGCCAGTGGTTTCGTGGATCGGCAGCGCGTCCATGTCAGCGCGCAGGCCGAGCCGGCGGGTGCCGTGGCCGAGCTTCAGTTGCCCGACCACGCCGGTCTGCCCCAAGCCGCGATGGACGCTGTAGCCCCACTCCCGCAGGCGGTCGGCGACCAGATCGCCGGTTGCGAACTCCTCGTAGGCCAGCTCCGGATGCGCGTGGATGCTGTGTCGCAGCGCGATCATTTCCTGTTCGACTTCGGCGATGCCCGCCGGAATGACCATCGTGTTCATGCCATCTCCTGTCGTTCGGACCTGGCGCTTCAGCGCTTGGTCCGATCCCATGCAACTGGTTGCGCCCCTGTCAGCGTGAACCCAGCATAGCGGCGCCGATATTTGGGCGGCAGGCGTAGAATCGTTGCGGTGCCAACCCTTGGTTGCCCCCGTCACGCCTCTCATTCGAATGAAACTGCATCAGCTCAATACCTTGGCGGCGATTGCCGATACCGGAAGTATCCGGGCGGCTGCCCGCTCGCTGGGGCTTTCCCCGGCCGCCGTGACCAAGGCGATGCGCGAGCTCGAAGCCGATCTGCACGCGCCGCTCGTCGTGCGCAGCGCGAGCGGTGTCGCGTTCACCGAGTTCGGGCGCGCGCTCGTCGTGCATGCGCGGCTCGTGCTCGGCCAGTTGCAGCGCGCGCAAGCCGAGATCGAGGCGTTGCGCGGAGCCGCGGCCGGCAAGCTGTCGATCGGCGTCACGCCGTGGGTCGCGCTGACTTTTCTGCCGCCTGCCGTGCGGCGTTTTCGCGAGCGGATGCCGGAGGTGCAACTGGAATTTTTCGAAGGCCTGCTCGCGGTCGTGCAGCCACGTCTGCGCGACGGCAGCCTCGATTTTTCCATCGGTCGGCCGCCGCCCGCGTCGCCGCAGTCGGAGTTTCAGAACGCGCCGCTCTTTTCGACGCACGCGGCGGTGGTCGCGCGGCGCGACCATCCGAAGGCCGGTTGCCGCACGTTGCTCGACCTTCAAGACGCGGAATGGATACTGAACTGGGACCCGGCGAGCCGCGAGTCGATGTCGAACAATCTGTTCGTCAAGCGCGGCATGCCGGTGCCGCACACGATCGTGCTCGCGCATTCGCTCGCGATCGTGCTGGGCCTGCTCGCGCACACGGATATGGTCAGCATCTTTCCGTGGCCGCTCGTCGAGGTGATACGCGCGAAGGAAAACCTGTGGGCGCTGCCGCTGCGTGAAACGCTGGACGAAACCATCATCAGCATCACGTCGCGGCGTGGCGCGCCCACGAGCCCGGCGGCCGCCTGCTTTCTCGACTGCCTGCGCGAGACGATCGACGAAGGCGCGCGCTCGCAGGACCCGGAACAGCGCCGCCTGTTTCATTCGATCGAGCTGTTGCTATAGCAGCTGCCGCATTTCTGCATGCGGCACCGCCGCGTAGTCAATCGAGAAACTCGCCCGCCCGCTTTCTGAGCATCGCGCTGAAATCGTCGAGCCAGCCGATCGACAGACGCCAGCTCTGCCAGTACAGATCGACGTCGATATGCTTGCCCGGCGCGATCTCGACCAGTTCGCCGCGCTGCAGAGGCCCGGCGACCATCCGCTCGGGACACATGCCCCAGCCGAGGCTCATCACGCACGCGCGCAAAAAACCGGCGACGTGCGGAATCCAGTGCAGCGGCGGATCGAGCTCCGCGCGCGTAATGCGCCGCATGAAGCGCTTTTGCAGCTGATCCTTCGGATTGAAGTCGACGCACGGCGTGCGCCGCAGGCTGTCGCGCGTGACGCCGTCGGCGAAATAGCGCGCGAAAAACGCCGGCGAGCACACCGCCAGGTATCGCATGCGGCCGAGGCGCGTCGAGCGACAGCCCTGCACCGGTTCGGCCTGCGTCGTGATCGCGCCCTGCACGCTGCCGTCGCGAATGCGCTGCGCGGTGTAGTCCTGGTCGTCGATCACGAGGTCGAGCAGCATTTCGCGTTCGACGCAGAACGGCGCGACCGCGTCGATGAACCAGGTGCCGACGCTGTCGTCGTTGACCGCGACGCGCAGTGCCGGCCACTGCTCGACGAGCGCGCCGGGCAGTGCCGGCAGGCGGCCGTTCAGCTCCGCTTCGAGCAGTTGCACGCGTTCTGTATGGCGGCATAGCAGCGCGCCCGAGGTGGTCGCGACGCACGGCTGCCCGCGCTTCACGAGCACGCTGCCGACGCGCTCCTCGAGCAGCTTGACCCGCTGCGACACCGCGGACGGCGTGATATTGAGCTCGCTCGCGGCACGGTCGAACGAGCCGTGACGGACCACGGCGGCCAGCGCGTCGAGCAAGGCGTAGTCGAGCATTAGCGTTCCTTAATCGGCATTAAGCAAATTAGCTTCTCTTATGAGATGCCAACCCGCAGACTAGCGCTGTTGGATTTTCCCGTCTATCCCCGCTGCTTTCCTTTTTCCGGACCATTTATGAACTGGTTGTCTTTTTCCCATGGCGCGGCGCTGTGCGCGTCGCTGATCGTTACGATCGGCGCGCAGAACGCGTTCGTGCTGCGGCAGGGCATCATGCGCTCGCATGTCGGCAAGATCGTGCTGTTGTGTACGTTGTCCGATTTCATTCTGATCGGCGCGGGCGTCGGCGGCGCCGCGGTGCTGATGGAGCGTTTCCCGCGCTTCGTGCACGCGATGCTCTATGTTGGGCTCGCGTATCTCGCCTGGTTCGGCATCAGCGCGCTGCGCCGCGCGGTGCGGCCCGGACACGCGGTGCTCGATGGCTCGGCCGGCGCGTCCCGCGATCAGGCGCCGCCTGCGCAACGCGCGCTGCCGATCATCCTGATGACGCTTGCGTTCACGTGGCTCAATCCGCACGTCTATCTGGACACGTTCCTGTTGATCGGCACGGCCGGCGCGCGTGAGCCGGAAGGCGCGCGGGTCGCCTTCGCGCTCGGCGCGATGACGGTCAGCGCGGTGTGGTTCGTCGCGCTCGGCTATGGCGCTCGCATGCTCGCGCCGCTGTTTCGCCGCGCAACCGCGTGGCGCGTGCTGGATGGCGCGATCGGCAGCATGGTGTTGCTGCTCGCGTTCACGCAATTGCGTTGAGCGTTCGACGCGGGCCTTATTTCAGCGCCGATTCTTGCGGCTCGCCTCGCGCGGCGGGCGCATCGGCTTCGTCGCGCGGCACGAGGTTCATCAGCCGCGCGAGCACCGGCCACTTCAGCAGCGACTGCTGGTAAGCCTCCTTCGCCCGGGCATCGAAATAGCGCCCCGTCTCGACCTCCGGCAGACGCAGCGCGAGGCCGCCGATGTCGTCGACGGGCCAGCCGCCGCGCGTGGCGGACCGCTGCGCTTGGCGGGCGGCGCTCGTCGGCTATCTGATCGTGAATCGCTGGAACGTCGGCGGCAATCAAGCGATGGCACATCTATTGCTAAATTCCGCTCGCCGGCATCTCACCCGTGAAGCCGCGTGACGTACGCAACGGGGCGCCGTTCAAACGTCATTTCAACAATCCACCGGTGGAGGCACCATGCTTCGATACGCTGTGATTTTCTTCATCATCGCCATCATCGCCGCAGTGTTCGGCTTTGGAGGCATTGCCGCGGGCGCAACCGAAATCGCCAAGGTGTTGTTCTTCATCTTCCTGGTGATCTTCCTCGTCACCCTGCTGATGGGCGTGATCCGACGCTGACGGCTGCATACAGCGTTCGGTGAATTCACGCCTCGCCCGATGCGAACTGGCCACGCTGCGTGGGTACCGCGCTGAGGATTGCGCGGCCGCTGTCGCCGTTGCAATACTTGCCGCAGCATATTGCAATAGTTGCCGAAGCATCGGGCGCTTCAACTCTGCTTTCCTTCCGCTTCTTTTCTCCGTATGCCGGAGGCGTATGCGGCATCGCTTCAGGCCGCATACGCGATCTGCGGCGTCATGGAACGCGATCTGCTGCGTGGCCGGTTGCGGCGTATCGAGTGCGAGTTGCGCATAGCCACGCATCGCGGCCCAATGTTCGGCGAACGCGATCAGTAACGTGCCGATGCCGCGCGTCTGCCATGCGGGATCGACCGCGAACTGACGCAGGCTCGCGACATCGCCGTGCCGGTATAGCTCGCACGATGCTTCGCCATCCGAAGCACAAAGCGTCATCGAGCCGACGATGTGTCCTTCATACACCGCGACATGGCAATCGCCACGCAGCACACGGCCGCGGGTCGTCTCGATGGTTTGATCCACGCACGTGCAATTGAGCCCCTGCGCGCCGAGCGGCGCAAACGCGCGACACACATAGCGGACCGGAACGGATTGCGGATGGCTCGCGCGACGCTTCACGTTGAGCACCTCGTACTGACTGGATGCCCGACGTGTAGGGTTGGCTCTGTCGTTCACGAGGTGTTTTCGGCCTCGTACAGACGACGGCCCGCCGCATCCTTGCTGCCGAGGATGGGCTGAAAGTCGATCGGCCACTCGATGCCGATGTCAGGATCGGACCACAGCAGGCAGCGCTCGAGTTCGGGGAACCAGTACTCGGTGGTCTTCCACATGCATTCGGCGACATCGGACAGCACGACGAAGCCGTGCGCGAAACCGGGCGGCACCCAGATCTGCCGATGGTTGGCTTCGCTCAGATACTCGCCGCTCCATTTGCCGAAGTTCGGTGAGTTCAGGCGCACGTCGACCGAGACGTCGAAGATCTCGCCGCGCACGACGCGCAGCAGCCGCCCCTGGGGACGCTGCACCTGGTAGTGCAAGCCGCGCAGCACGCCATGCACGGCGCGCAGATGGCGGTCCTGCACGAAGTTGAAACCTTGCGCGACGTCGTCCGAAAACTCGTCCGCGCTGAAACTCTCGAAGCAGAAGCCGAACTCGTCGATGAACACTTCCGGCTCGATGAGTTTCACCTCCGGCAATGCCGTCGCCATGACCCTGTTGCCCATCGCCACTGTGCTCGTAAAAAGGCTGGCCAGCGAACATACGGCCGCTCTCGCGACCGCGTCCGACAGACGAGGCGCGCCCGCAACGCGGGCGCCCTATCGCATGCTAAAGATACATGCTACGCCTCAGTGGCCGCCCGGCTGCGAGCGCGATACTCGGTTGGCGACAAAGCCATACGCTTGCGGAAAATTTTCGCGAGACGATCGCCGTTGCCGGTGCCGCTGCGACGCGCGATCTTGTCGACCGGCAATTCGGTCTCGGTCAGGAAGTTGCACGCGATACGCAGCCGCACCTGCAGCAGGTAGTCCGACGGCGTGATCTGCATCTCGTGCTTGAAACGGCGCAGGAAATTGCGCTCGCTCATTGCGGCGACCTGCGCGGCATCGGCGACCGATACCGGACGGTCGCAGTTGGCCTCCATCCAGCGCGCGGCCGCGCGAATCTTTTCGGCGACGCTCAGCGTGCCGCCCTCGGCCGGCAGCGGCACCCACGTCGCAGCCATGCCGGGCATCACGCGATCGGCGACGCTGCGCGCAAGCTCGGCGCCCAGGTCGCGCTTGATGAACATCAGCGCGCTGCGGGCGCAGTCGTGACGGTCGTTGGCCGCGCTGAACGCGCCTTCGCTGGCGCTCGCGCCCGGATAGCGGCTCATCAGGCCGTCATGCTCGGTCGGGCCGGCCGCTTCGAGCACGAGGCGCCCCTCGCCGATCGTTTCGATCGCGCGTGTGCGCGATTGCACGGCGCGCAGCCAGTTCAGCAGGCGTTCGTCGCGCGCGGCCACGTGGGCGCCGTAGCCGCCAGCGATGAACAGCGCGTCGAAACCGCCGCCAAAGCGCGTGTCGATGCGGTCAGTCCAGATGCGCGCCGACGACGAACTGGCGACATTGCCGCCGTCCATCGACAGGAACTGCACTTCGTAGGGCGGATCTTCGCCCGCTCGCGTGCCCGCGAACTCATTGGCGGTCTGGAACATTTCCACGACGGTACCGGGGCCGAGCAGCCAGAAGCCGTCGAACAGCAGAATGCCGATTCGCCGCGCTGCAGTACGGACGTTCAAAGCGGGCGTGTGTAGCCACGTAATTCTCGTTGTATCAAGGTGCATGTGCGGCATGATCTTCCCCAAACGGTCATACGTTGCGGACCCCGATTTGCCCCGTCATCAGACGGAACGAGAGAATGCGTTATTACGGCGAAAAAACAGACACACGCCGCATAAAGGATTAAGCGTGATGTTAGCGGAATGGATCGCTATAGTAAATTTGAAAAACGAGTTTCATCACGACAGCCCATGTCTGAGGAAAAGCGGTTATTGAGCGATTGATATGAGCGCGCGACACGCCGGGCAACTATGCAAGCCGCGCGAAGAGCTTGAGGAGATCTTACCGCAAAGCCTTGATGGACGGGACTCTCGCGCATTCGGACAAAGTTGCCGATAATGCGAAGCCCGGCCATTGCGCGTTACCGAGTACGTTTCTTGCGCGGTTCAAAAATGTTTCAATTGTGAACTGCTTATCGCCCTATTATGTCCGGGCAATTCGGTAGTTTATTCGCAAAGCGTAAATTTATTGCCCGCGGCATTAGGCATTTCCGCGGCATTCTCGCCGCACCACAAATTAATATCAAAATGCTGATTTATCGGGGGTTCTAAAAATGTTTCTATTTTGAAACATCGCCGGCCTCTTTCGTATGATTTAAACGTGCGCATGCGCCGCATTGATCGAACCTCGGATGATTGGATGCAGCGCAGCAATCATGTGTGGCGGACACGCGACGAGGCGCCGGCCGTTGCAACCTGCGAAGTTGCAACGGCATAGCTGATGCGCGCGTCTGGGAATGCGAGCAAATAGTCGGCTGGGGAACGGCATCGCGGCGCGCAACGGCCGCGCCGCCGCTCGTCACCGTGCCTCAGCCATTCGTCCCTTCGCCGGCCAGCGTCGCCGCAGCGGGCGTGCGCGCGAGCACCGGCCGCAGAGCCGCGCCCGTGTGACTCGCGGCCACGCGCGACAGGCTGTCCGGATCCGTTGCCGCAACGATCGTACCGCCGCCCACGCCGCCCTCCGGACCGAGGTCGATGATCCAGTCCGCCTCGGCGATCACGTCGAGATCGTGCTCGATGACGACGACGCTATGCCCGCCATCCACGAGCCGGTGCAGCACACGAATCAGCTTCGCGACGTCCGCCATGTGCAGGCCAACCGTTGGCTCGTCGAGCACGTACAGCGTGTGCGGCGGCTTCTGGCCACGCCGCGTAATGTCGTCGCGCACCTTGCTCAGCTCGGTGACGAGCTTGATGCGCTGCGCCTCGCCGCCCGACAGCGTCGGCGACGGCTGGCCGAGCGTCAGATAGCCGAGCCCGACGTCTTTCATCAGTTGCAGCGGATGCCCGATGTTCGTAATCGACGCGAAGAACTCGACCGCTTCGTCGATTTCCATGGTCAGCACGTCGCCGATGTTCTTGCCGCGCCACGTGACCGCGAGTGTCTCCGGATTGAAGCGCTGGCCGTGGCAGACGTCGCACGGCACCTTCACGTCGGGCAGGAAGCTCATGCCGATCGTGCGCACGCCCTGGCCCTCGCATGCGGGGCAGCGGCCCTCGCCCGTGTTGAACGAGAAACGCGACGCGGTATAGCCGCGCGCGCGTGCCTCCAGCGTGCCCGCGAACAGCTTGCGGATCGCATCCCACACGCCGATGTAGGTGGCGGGACACGAACGCGGCGTCTTGCCGATCGGCGTCTGATCGACTTCCAGCACGCGGTCGATGCTTTCCCAGCCGGTGACCGAATCGCAGCCCTGCCATATGTGCGTGACGTTCAGCGGCGCGCGCGGCGCCGAGCGCGCGAGCACGCTCGAACGCCGGTTCGCGGCCGGCTTCTCCTGGGCGGCCGCACGCGCGCGGCGCGTGGCCGGCGACGACAGCACCGAGCGCCCGACCGCATCGAGCAGATTGGTCATCAGCACGTCGCGCGCGAGCGTCGATTTGCCGGAGCCGCTGACGCCCGTCACCGCGACAAGCCGCGCGAGCGGAATGCCGACCGTCACGTCGCGCAGGTTATGCAGCTTGCCGCCATGCACGGTCAGCCAGTTCTCCGGCACCGCGGCCGCACGCTTGCCCGGCGCGACGACCTCGCGGCGCGGCTGCAACGGATGCACGATCGGCTGCGCGAGGAAACGCCCGGTCAGCGAATCGGGCTGTGCGGACAGGTCCGCGACGCTGCCCTGCGCGATCAGCGTGCCGCCGCGCTTGCCCGCGCCCGGCCCGATATCGATGATGTGATCCGCGCGCCGGATCGTATCTTCGTCATGCTCGACGACGACGAGCGTATTGCCCTTGTCGCCGAGCTTGCGCAGCGCGTTCAGCAAAATCTGGTTGTCGCGCGGATGCAGACCGATGGTCGGCTCGTCGAGCACGTAACACACGCCCTGCAGATTGCTGCCGAGCTGCGCGGCGAGCCGGATGCGCTGCGCTTCGCCGCCCGACAAACTCGGCGCCGCGCGATCGAGGCTCAGATAGCCAAGCCCGACTTCTTCGAGGAACTGCAGCCGGCTGCCGATTTCGCTGACCACGTCGCGCGCGATTTCGGCGTCGCGGCCCGTCATCCGCAGCGTATCGATCCACGCGCGCGTGTCGGACACGGTCCATTGCGCGACGTCGACGATCGCCTGCGAGTCGAACGTGACCGCGCGCGCGACCGGATTCAGACGCGTGCCCGCGCAATCCGGACACGGCTCGTCGACGAGTCCTTCCGGTTCCTGCTCCTCCGAGGGCAGGCTCTGCTCGCGACCGCGATTGTCGTCGACGACGATCGTGTCGTCGTACGCGGCCCGCTGCTCGCGCGTCAGCGACAGCCCCGTGCCGACGCAGCTCGTGCACCAGCCATGCTTGCTGTTGTACGAGAACATGCGCGGATCGAGCTCGGGGTAGCTCGTGCCGCACACCGGACACGCGCGCTTCGTCGACAGCACCTTCACGTCGCCGAGCTTCGCGGTGGACTCGCCGCCGTTGAGCGCGTCGTGCAGACCGTCGAGCGGCGCGAGCAGATGCATGATGCCTTTACCGATGTCGAGCGTCTGATCGAGCGCTTCGCGTAGCTCCGCGTCGTGATCGGCCGAGATGACGAGGTCAGCGACCGGCAGCTCGATCGTGTGCTCGCGGAAACGATCGAGCTTCGGCCACGGATCGACCGGCACGAACTCGCCGTCCACACGCAGATGCGTATTGCCGCGCGCTTTTGCCCATTTCGCGAGGTCCGTATAGACGCCCTTGCGGTTCACGACGAGCGGCGCGAGGAAGCCGACATGCTGGCCCTTGTGATCGCGCAGCAACTGCGCCGCGATCGATTCGGCGCTCTGCGACGTGACCGGCGTGCCGTCGTGAATGCAGTGCTGCAAGCCGAGCTTCACGTACAGCAGACGCAGGAAGTGCCACACCTCCGAGGTCGTGGCGACGGTACTCTTGCGACCGCCGCGCGAGAGCCGCTGCTCGATCGCGACGGTCGGTGGAATGCCATACACCGCGTCGACTTCGGGCCGTCCGGCCGGCTGCACGATCGAGCGGGCATACGCGTTCAGCGATTCGAGGTAGCGCCGCTGACCTTCGTGGAACAGGATGTCGAACGCGAGCGTCGATTTGCCCGAGCCCGACACACCGGTGATCACGTTGAACTTGCCGTGCGGAATGTCGACGTCGAGCGCCTTCAGGTTGTGCTCGCGCGCGTTGACGATGCGCACGACGTCCTCGCCTTCGATCGCGCGACGTGCGCGGGCCGCGCTCAGGGCCTTCTGCAGCGGGATGCCCTGGGGCTCCGCCGCGGTTGCGGTGTCCATTGCGCGGTCGTATTGCAGCAACGCCTCGCCGGTATGCGATTCGGCGCACGCTTTCACTTCGTCCGGCGTGCCCGCGCACAACACGCGGCCACCGCCGTCGCCGCCTTCGGGACCGAGGTCGATGATCCAGTCGGCCGCGCGGATCACGTCGAGATTGTGCTCGATCACGATCAGCGAATGACCGCTCGCGAGCAGCTTGCCGAACGCCTGCATCAGCTTCGCGATGTCGTCGAAATGCAGACCCGTGGTCGGTTCGTCGAACATGAACAGACGCTTCGCGATCACCTGCTTCGCGCCGCGTGCGCCGCGCGCCTGTGCCGACTCCGCGAGAAAGCCCGCGAGCTTGAGCCGCTGCGCCTCGCCGCCCGACAGCGTCGGCACGGGCTGGCCGAGCTTCACGTATTCGAGCCCGACGTCGACGATCGGCTGCAGCACGCGCAATACTTCGGCGTCCTGCGCGAAGTACGCGGCAGCCTCGCTGACGGTCAGTTCGAGCACGTCGGCAATGCTCAACCCGCGCGCCGGCTGGCCGCGCTCGATCTTCACCTCCAGAATTTCCGCGCGATAACGACGCCCGTCGCAATCGGGGCAGCGCAGGTACACGTCAGAGAGGAACTGCATTTCGATGTGCTCGAAGCCCGAACCGCCACAGGTCGGGCAGCGGCCGTCGCCCGAATTGAAGCTGAACATGCCGGGGCCGTAGCCGCGCTGTTGCGCGAGCGGTGCCTTCGCGAACAGCTTGCGGATTTCGTCGAACGCGCCGACGTAGCTGGCCGGATTCGAGCGTGCGGTCTTGCCGATCGGTGACTGGTCGACGAACACGACGTCGGTGACCTGGTCCGCACCGTTCAGCGCCTTGAACGCGCCCGGCGCTTCGATGGCGAGCCCGAAGTGGCGCGCCATCGCCGGATACAGCACGTCCTGCAGCAGCGTCGATTTGCCGGAACCCGACACGCCGGTCACGCAGACGAGCCGCTGCAATGGAATTTCGACCGTGACGTCGCGCAGATTGTGCTCGCTCGCGCCTTCGAGCACGATGCGCGGCGTGCTCGCCTCGACCGCGCGACGCGACCAGTGCGCGGCATCCGCGACATGGCGCCGGCCGCCGAGGTACTCGCCGGTCAGCGTGCCGGTCGAGCGAATCGCCTCGGGCGCGCCGTCGAAAATGATCGAGCCGCCGCGCTCGCCCGGTCCCGGACCCATGTCGATGAGCCGGTCCGCCGCGAGCATCACCGACGGATCATGCTCGACCACGACCAGCGTATTGCCCGCGTCGCGCAGGCGGTGCATCGCCTCGACGATGCGGTTCAGGTCGCGCGGGTGCAGGCCGATGCTCGGCTCGTCGAGCACGAACAGCGTCTTGGTCAGCGACGTGCCGAGCGCGGTGGTCAGGTTGATACGCTGCACCTCGCCGCCCGACAGCGTGCGGCTTTGCCTGTCGAGCGTCAGATAGCCGAGACCGACGTCGCATAGATACTTGAGGCGCGTGCGCACTTCGGCGAGCAGCAGCTTGAGCGCGTCGTCGAGCAACGCGCTCGGCAGCGTGATGCCGTCGAAGAAGCGGCGGATGCGCTCGATCGGCATCAGCATGAGATCGTGCACGGTCAGGCCCGGCAACGCTTCGAGCTGCGCGCGCGACCACTTCACGCCGCGCGGCATGAAGCGCTGCGCGGGCGCGAGCACGTCGTTCGCATTGGCCTTGCTGCCGAGACGCCACAGCAGCGATTCGGTTTTCAGACGCGCGCCGCCGCAGGTTTCGCACGGCGTGTAGCTGCGGTATTTCGACAGCAGCACGCGGATATGCATCTTGTACGCCTTCGATTCGAGATAGTCGAAGAAGCGTTTGACGCCGTACCAATGCGTCTGCCACTTGCCGTTCCAGTCCGGCGAGCCGTTGATGACCCAGTTGCGTTCGCGCTCGCTGAGCTCGCCCCACGGCGTGTCGCGGCGGATGTCGGCTTTCGCCGCGTAGCGCATCAGGTCGTCCTGGCACTCCTTCCACGCGGGCGTCTGCATCGGCTTGACCGCACCTTCGCGCAGCGTCTTGCGCGCGTCGGGGATCACGAGACCGAGGTCGACGCCGATCACGCGGCCAAAACCGCGGCAGGCATCGCAAGCGCCATAGGCCGAGTTGAACGAGAACAGCGCGGGCTGCGGATCGGCATAGCGCAGATCGCTTTCAGGGCTATGCAAGCCGGTGGAGAAACGCCAGATGCGCGGCTCGGCGGCTTCGGCCTGCGGCTCGTCCGAGGTAGCCGGCAGCACGTAAATATTGACGCGCCCGCCGCCGCGCTTCAGCGATGCCTCGATCGCCTCGATCGCGCGTGCTTTATCCACCGAGCGCAGCCGGAAGCGGTCGGCGACGACGTCGAGCAACTTGCGCTTGCCGGTCGGCGAATCGACTTCGCGCTGCGCCTGCACGCGCGTATAGCCGCTCGCCGATAACCACTGCTCGACCTCCTGCGCGGACGCCGACTCCGGCAGCTCGACCGGGAACGTGACGACGAGCCGCGGCTCCTCCTGCGCGGTGCGCTCGAGCAGTTCCGCGTAGATCGTCTCCGGCGTGTCGTGCCGCACCAGATACGCGCTCTGGCGGTCGAACAGCTCGGCCGCGCGCGCGTACAGCAGCTTCAGGTGATCGTTGAGCTCGGTCATCGTGCCGACCGTGGAGCGCGAGCTGCGCACCGGGTTGGTCTGGTCGATCGCGATGGCGGGCGGCACGCCGTCGACGCGGTCGACCTGCGGCCGATCCATCCGGTCGAGGAACTGGCGCGCGTACGCGCTGAAGGTTTCGACGTAGCGGCGCTGGCCTTCCGCATACAGCGTGTCGAACACGAGGCTCGACTTGCCCGAGCCCGACGGCCCCGTGACGACCGTCATTTCGCCGGTGCGCACGTCGAGGTCGACGTTTTTCAGGTTGTGCTGGCGGGCGCCGCGAATGCGGATCGTGCCCTGGATCTTGTTGCCGCTCGGGTTGCCGCCTTGGGGAGTGTCAGCGAGGGTGTCAAGGGTTGCGTCGTTGGAGGACAATTTTTCCGACCGTCTGAAGGAGTGGGTCACCTCTCACGGCCGGCTCTCGCGACCGCGCAAGTTCGGTGCAGCCGGGTCGGCACGAGGAGCGCCCGGAAGCCTGGCTGTAGGGGGATACTATACTGTATGTTTATACAGTTTTCCATGGCGGGTGCAGACGCGCCTTGACCTCTGGATCGGCTGCGAGGCGCAAACGGCTGCGCCGCGGTCACGCTGCCTGACTAGCCGAGCGCGCTTTCAACCCGCGAGCACCCGGCCGCCTGCGGCGTCGCGCAACCCGCCGGTGTGCCACGTGCGACACCGTCGCCAAGCGCATACGCAACGCAGCGCCGCGCCAGCACCTCGGTCGGATCGACGAGCCGCACCGCGCGCCCGCCCGGACACGCGAGCACCGGTTCGCGCAACAGCAACGGCAACTCCGTGCACGCGAGCACGATCACCTGCACGCCCTGCGCGACCAGATCGTCGACGGCCGCCGCGAGGTCCTCGCAACAGTCGCCCGACGTGTGCCCCGCCTTCAAGCCGCGCGGGCCGTAGATCGCGTTCATCAGACGCGCTTGCGCAGTGGCGGACGGCGCGATCTGCACCAGGCCGCGCGCGTCGAGCGCCTGTTCGTAGACGCGGCTCGCGAGCGTGCCCGAGGTAGCCAGCACGCCCACTTCGCGCAGACCCGGAACGGTCTCGCGCAGATAATCGGCGGTACAGGTCAGCATATTGACGATCGGCACGCGCAGCGCCGGCTGGAGCCGCTCGACGAACGCATGCGCGGTATTGCACGGAATCGCGATCAGATCCGCGCCGCCGTCCTCGAGCGTCTTGCAGGCCGCGTACAGCGCGAGGGTGGGATCGTCGCCGCGCTCGAGCAGCGCCGCGGTGCGGTCGGGGATCTGCGGATTCTGCTCGACCATGATCCGGATATGGTCCTGGTCGCGCGCGGCCGGCGTGTTGCGCACGACCTTGGCCATGAAATCGACGGTCGCGGCCGGCCCGATGCCGCCGACCACGCCGAGGCGGAACGCCCGCTGCGGCTGCGTGTACTGCGCCGCCGCGACATAGCGCGCATACACCTGGTTCGTATCGACGAGCGGCACCTCGATGCGCCCGAGCGCGCGCAGCACGAGGCCGATCTCCGCGAGCCCCGGCACGATCAAGTCGACGCCCTGCGCGACCAGATCCGCGCACGCCGCGCGCAACAGCTCGACGGGCCGCCCGTGCAGGCGCCCATCGCGGATGCCCCCGACACCAAGGACGGCGCTCGTCACGCCGTCGAAACCGGTGTCGTTGCGCGGATAGCACACGTCGAACCGCCCGGCTTCGAAGTAGCGCTCGAACAGGCCGTTCGCGCGAATCGCCGCCGACGTCAGCACGCCGATTCGGCGCGCCGACGGATAGGTGCGCCGCACGTGCGCGGACAGCGCGGTCATGATGTTGGCGACCGGCACGCTGACGTTGGCCGCGAGTTCGTCGATGAAGGTGTGGCTCAGAAAGCATGGCAGCACGATCGCGTCGACGCCGCGTTTTTCGAACGCGCGCATCGTATCGAACACGTGGATCTTGAACTGCGGGTCCGTCGCCCCGGGCGCGGCGGGCCCCTGCCACGCGCGCGGTTCGAAAATCAGATCGAAGGGGCTCGCGGCGCCTGGCCGGCGCGACGCCATGCTCATCCGGCTGAGGATGTCGGCACTGGCGAACTGCGCCGCGCCCGTCGCCACACCCAGCGAACGAAAACGATTCATGATCAGATCCCCCGGTCGTTCTGTGCGTCCACCCTCGATCACGGGCGGCTTTCTGCGCGCTTGAGAATGACATTATGCGAGGCGCACATGTCCAGGCGTTAACCACGAAAACGCATTCCTTTGCGTTTTTCGCTCCCTCAGCTCACCGGCTCGAAAATCTCCCGCAGCCACTGCGCGAACACCCGCACGCGCGACGACAACTGCCGGTTCTGCGGATACAGCACCGACACCGGCATCGGTGGCGGCGGATAGTCCGCCAGAATGACCCGCAGCCGCCCCGCCGCCAACTCGCCATCCACGCGGTAACGCGGTACCTGCACGATGCCGAGCCCGGCGAGGGCCGCGCCCGTGTACAGTTCGGCGCCGCTGACCGACACCGCCGACGGCAGCACGAGCGCGGTATCCCGCCCGTCGACGCGGAATTCGAGCGGCACCGGCTTGCCGGTCGCGCTCGACACGTAGTTGACCGCGCGATGCGTCGACAGCGCGTCAGGATCGGCCGGCTCGCCATACGCGGCCAGATACGCGGGACTCGCGACCGTCACCTGCTGCAGTTGCGCGACGCGCCGCCCGACCATCGACGAATCCTGCAGCACGCCCGCGCGCAGCACGCAATCGATGCCCTCGCGCACGAGGTCGACGAGCCGGTCGTCCTCGCCGATCATCAGCTCGATGTCGGGAAAGCGCGCGAGAAACGCGGGCAGCGCCGGCACCACGAAGTGCCGCGCGAGCGTGCCCTGCACGTTCACGCGCAACAGCCCCTTTGGCGCGAGATTGGAAAACGCCCCCTCGGCCTCCTCCATATCGGCGATCAGGCGCACGCAGCGCTGGTAGTGCGCTTCACCGTCGGGCGTGAGCCGCACCGTGCGGGTCGTGCGTTCGAGCAACCGCGCGCCGAGCCGCTGCTCGAGGCGCTTCATCAGGTTGGTGACGGTCGCGCGCGGAATTTGCAGATCGTCGGCGGCGCGCGTGAAGCTCTGGCGCTCGGCGATCCGCACGAATACGCGCATTTCCTCGAAACGGTCCATAGCGGCGGATTATTAAAGCAAACGGAATGATGATGGCGAGTCTAACCGGATTATCTCTGCGCGCAAAGCGTTCATGATTCACCTCACCGATCCACCACCTTCTATGAGGAAACCAATCATGAGCACGAATCCACAACCGAAAGTCGCCATCGTCACGGGCGCATCGCGCGGCATCGGCACGGCGATCGCACAGCGGCTCGCGAACGACGGCTACGCGGTCGCCGTCAACTACGCAGCGAGCGCGGGCGAAGCCGACGCGCTCGTCGGCGCGATCCGCGAAGCTGGCGGCAAGGCGGTCGCGGTGCAAGCCGACGTGTCGAAGCCCGGCGACGTACGTCGCATGTTCGAAATCACCGAACGCGAACTCGGCAAGGTGGATGTGCTCGTCAACAACGCGGGCGTGATGAAGCCCACGCCGCTCGCCGACACGCCCGACGCACTCTACGACCAAACCTTCGACATCAACGTGCGCGGCACCTTCAACACGCTGCGCGAAGCGGCCGCGCGCCTGAACGACGGCGGGCGCATCGTCAATTTCTCGACCAGCGTGCTCGCGCTGAACCTGCCCGGCTATGGCATCTACACGGCGACCAAGGCAGCCGTCGAAGCGTTCACGCGTGTGTTCGCGAAGGAACTGCGCGGGCGCAACATCACAGTGAATGCGGTCGCGCCGGGACCGATCGCGACCGCGCTGTTCCTCGAAGGCAAGACCGACGAGCAGATCGAGACGTTCGCGAAGATGCCGCCGCTGCAACGCCTCGGCGAGCCGGAAGACGTGGCGGGCGTGGTCGCGTTTCTGGTCGGCCCGGATGCGGGTTGGGTCAATGGGCAGGCATTGCGGGCCAATGGCGGTTTGGCTTGATGGGATGCGCTTAGTCCAGCGTGCGGCCGCGCTGGACCAGCGCATTGCGCCGGCTGCGGCGCCTGGAACGTGGTCGACCCGCCGCTCAAACCGCCTTTGGATTGCGTTCCGCGAAGCCTTCCTGATGCCAGTACGGATACGCGGGGCGCACCGTGCTGGCCGCGTCGAGCTTCGCGACCTGCTCCGACGTCAGATTCCAGCCGACCGCGCCGAGGTTCTGCCGCAACTGCTCCTCGTTGCGCGCGCCGATCAGCAGCGTCGCGACGGTCGGCCGTTGCAGCAGCCAGTTCAGCGCGATCTGCGGCACGGTCTTGCCGGTTTCGGCGGCAATTTCGTCGAGCGCATCGAGCACGCGGAACAGATAGTCTTCCGGCACCGGCGGCCCCATGTCGGCGGTCTTGTGCAGACGGCTCGTCTCCGGCAGCGGCTGGCCGCGCTTGAGCTTGCCGGTCAAGCGGCCCCAGCCGAGCGGGCTCCACACCACGGCACCGACGCCCTGGTCGACGCCGAGCGGCATCAGCTCCCACTCGTAGTCCCGCCCGACCAGCGAGTAGTAGGTCTGATTCGCGACATAGCGCGGATAGCCGTAACGGTCGGCGATATCGAGCGACTTCATCAGATGCCAGCCGGAGAAATTCGACACGCCGATATAGCGGATCTTGCCCGCGCGCACGAGGTCGTCGAGCGTGGACAGCACTTCGGGGATCGGCGTTTTCGCGTCGAAGCCGTGCAGTTGGAACAGGTCGATGTAATCGGTTTGCAGACGCTTGAGCGCTGAATCGACCGCCTGGATCAGATGGAAGCGCGACGAGCCGACGCCGTTCGGATCGTCGTCGAAACGAAACGTCGCCTTGGTCGACAGGATCGCCTTGTCGCGCTTGCCCTTCAGCGCCTCGCCGAGCACCGACTCGGACGCGCCCTTCGAATAGATGTCGGCGGTGTCGAACATCGTGACGCCCGCGTCGAAGCAGATGTCGATCAGACGCCGCGCTTCGGCGACGTCGGTCGCGCCCCACGCCTCAAAAAATTCACCCTTGCCGCCGAACGTACCGGTGCCGAGACTCAGCACCGGCACCTTGAAACCCGATGCACCCAGATGTCTGTATTCCATTGAAGAACTCTCCGTGGCATTGCCATCGATGAACGGAGGTTCAGTCTACGCGTGTCCGCCCAAAGGCGTCACGAAGGCGGGGCGCTCAGATCCCCCAATGCATCGCGCACGGCATCGATCACGCCGCCCCAATCGCCGAGCGCCGGTTGACGGAACAGACGTGCGGACGGATACCACGGCGTGTCGCTGCGTTCGAGCAACCAGCGCCAGCAGGTGTCGAAGCGGTTCAGGATCCAGACGGGTTTGTCGAGCGCGCCGGCCAGATGCGCGGTGGACGTGTCGACCGAAATCACCAGATCGAGACTGGCGACGAGCGCGGCGGTATCGGCGAAATCGTGCAGCAGCCCGGTGTAATCGGCGACGCGTTCACCGTAGGCGCTTTCGGCTAATTGCGGCGCGGCCGCGCCCTTCTGCACGCTGAAGAAGCGAACGTTCGGCACCTCGAGGAGCGGCGCGAGTTGCTCGAACGTGAGCGACCGACGCGCGTCGATCTTGCGCAGCTCGGCGATCTGCGCGCGGTTCTCGCCGGCCCAGACGAGGCCGACTTTCAGCGGCCTGATTGCGTCGGCATCCGCGTTGATGTTGCCGTCGTGTTCGATCCGCTCACGCCATTCGCTGACGGCCGCCGGCTGCGCAAAAAGATACGGCGTCGCCGCCGGAATGCTCGCTTCGTTCGTGCCGAACGCAAGCGGCAAGCTCAGCAGCGGGCAATGACAATCGAACGGCGGCAGCGGCTGCCCCGCTTCGATCAACTGATCGACACCATCGAGCGTCGACAGCAATCGCAACAACGCGCCCGGCACTTCGAGCACGACCTTCGCGCCGAGCTTCGCAACGAGCGGCGCATAGCGGCAGAACTGCAACGTGTCGCCCAGGCCCTGCTCCGCATGCAGCAGGATCGTTTTGCCGTCGAGCGGAACATCGCCGAGCCACAACGGCTGCGCGAACGCGCGCCTGCCGGCCTTGATGCGGCTGCGCTCCCAACGCCATTCGTATTCGCGCCAGCCGGTATCGAAGCGACCCATTTGCAGCAGGCACAGCGCCTGGTTCCAGCGCGTTTCGACCGACGCCGGATTCAACGCAAGCGCGCGCTGATAGCTCGACAACGCCTGTTCGCGCTGATTCAGATCGATCTGCGCGAGACCGAGGTTGTTCCATGCATCGACGAAAGCAGGCGCAAGTTCCAGCGCGCGTTGGTAGCAGTGTTGCGCTTCGTGCGGTTGGTTCAGATCGCCGAGCACGTTGCCGCGATTGCTCCATGCATCCGGATAGTTCGGCTGCAACGCGAGCGCCTGGTCGCAGCTATCGAGCGCATCGGCATAGCGGCCGAGATCGCGCAGCACGCATGCGCGATTGTTCCACGCCGGCGCAAACTCCGGCACGAGCGAAAGCGCGCGTTCGTAGCTTGCGAGCGCATCGAGCGGACGGTTCAGCGCCGCCAATGCGTTGCCGCGATTGTTCAACGCATCGGCGAATCTCGGCTGCATCGCGAGCGCCCGCTCGGCACACGCGAGCGCTTCGTCATGACGCTGCAACGCGTTCAGCGCATAGGCGAGATTCGAATGCACGGCCGGCTGTCTCGCGTTGACCACGAGCGCCTTCTTCAGCAGATCGACGCCTTCCTGCAAGCGGCCCGTTCGCAGCGCGAGTTCGCCGAGCCAGCGCAACGCATCGCCATGCTTCGGCTTCAGTTCGAGTATCTCGCGATACATCTCCTCGGCTTCGACGAGCGCGCCGTTCTGCTGGAGCGCGACGGCTTGTCGAAGCAGATGGTCCAACTGTTGCGGCAGACTGGCGTGCTTGCTCATGCGGTACCTGGAATCGGAGGCGCGAAGAATCGTCGGAAGAAGCGCACGATTATCGCCGAAAAGCCCGGGTTCGAAGTACCGCCGCCTGCCGCGTAGCGACGTGACGCCGCTTATTGCGCGGCCACGGACAGATGCTTGCGCTTCGCGAGATCCTGCGCCATCGCATAGTGCTGCTGGATCGTCGGCAGCGCCTGTTTCGCGGCGGCCTTCAACTGCTCGTCACGGCCCGCTGCGATTTCCGCCTGGAAAGCGGACAGCGCCTTCTGTTCACCCGCGAGCGCGACCTGCTCGATGTACACCTTGTCGAAGTCCGCGCCGCGCAGATGGTTGATGCTTGCGAGCACGGCCGCATCGGGATCGTTCTTCGGCACGTCGACACCGCGCGGACTCGCCGCGCGCAACGCGTCGGTGATCTTGGCGTCGTCGCTCGACACGCGCTCGGCGAAGGCCTTCACGTCGCGGTCGGCCGAACGCGCGGTGGCGATACGCGCGGCATCGCGCTGCGTCGCGACGGCTTGCGTGCCGTCCGCGATGAAGGTCTGGTCGGCGGCATGCAGGCGGCCCGTGTCCGTGGACGCGGCGCTCTGCGCGCTGGCCACCGAGGCGGCCGTCAGAAGACCACCGAAGCAGGCAGCGGCGGCGATGCGGGCCAAAGCGACGGAAGGGACGGAAGGCAGGCGGATCATACGTTCTCCTTGAGGTGAAAGCATCTGAAAGCAAAACGACGGACACGTGTGCGCCGCGAACGAAGCGGGCGATGCAAAACGCTGCGGACTGCTTGCGAGCCCAGCGCGACGCCACGCTTTTATCGCTGCCGATTCTAGAAGCCACGCCGTCGGGCAGGTGAAACGCTGCTGTCGCTTCTGTAACCTTAGGTAACCCTCATATGAATGCGCACACGTTTGCCGTATTCGCGTGAATCGCGCGCCGCTCGACGCTGCCACGCAGTGCTGAATTTTTCGCCATCGGCGCCGATAACCAGATACAGGCACGCTCAGCACCGCTCAGCACCGCAATTCTGGAGAACGATTCCGATGGCAGACGACCACCGTGCCAATCACGAGCGCCACACCGAACGCAGCAACCTGACGAGCTCCAACAAGTTCGAGCTGCTGCTATACCGCCTCGGCCACGTGCCGGGCAGCGACGCGCACGAGTTGTATGGGATCAACGTGTTCAAGGTGCGCGAAATCTCGACGATGCCGACCGTCACGCCGATCGCCGGATCGTCGCCTTACGTGATGGGCGCGGTCGACATTCGCGGGCAGATCATCCCCGTGATCGATCTGCCGCGGTTGATGGGCTGCGAGCCGACGCGCGGCCTGAACATCCTGCTGGTCACCGAATTCGCGCGTTCGACGCAGGCCTTCGCGGTCGAGGAAGTCGACGACATCGTGCGACTCGAATGGAACCAGGTGCTGTCGGCCGATGGCTCGGCGGGCGGCAAGCTCGTCACGAGCATCGCGCGCATCGACGGCAATACCGGCGACTCGCGGCTCGCGCAGGTGATCGACGTCGAGCAGGTGTTGCGCGACGTATTCCCGTCGCAGCATCCGAGCGTCGATCCGGCCTCGGTCGGCCAGGCGCTCGGCATCCGCCGCGGCGCGAAGATCCTCGCCGCCGACGACTCCGGCTTCGCGCGCAAGCTGATCGAACAGGCGCTCACCGCGATCGGCGCTGACTACATCATGACGAAGACCGGCGAGGAAGCGTGGCAGACGCTGCAGCAGGTCGCGCGCGAAGCGCAGAAAAACGGCGCGCGCGCGAAAGACACCATCGCGCTCGTATTGACCGATCTGGAGATGCCGGAGATGGACGGCTTCATGCTGACGCGCCAGATCAAGGCCGATGAACGCACGCGCGATATTCCGGTGATCATTCACTCGTCGCTGACGGGCGCGGCCAATGAGGCGCATGTGAAGAACGCAGGCGCCAACGGCTATGTCGCGAAGTTCGCGGCGAGCGAGCTCGCCGATGCGATCCGTGATGCGCTGGGTGCCGCGCCGGCGAAGGCGGCGGCGGCTTGAGGTCTGGGGTGTCGAGCAGTGAATCGGGTCGCCGCGCTCAACGATGCGCCGCAAGCTCGATCGAGAAGTCCATCCGGCCGATCTCGACGCCCATCGTGTTGAGCCGCTGCGGCGCATGAAAGCCGTCGAGCGCCGCGCGTTGTTCAGGCGTACCGATATCGAGCACGGCGAGCAACTCGGCGGTGACCGCGTAGAGCACGGCGGGATTGCCGTCCTCGATCTTCAGCGCGATGCCTAGCGCGCCCTTCGCGCCGAGCCGCGCGGTCTGCCGCGATGCGCGTACGCCGATCGCATAGCTGCCGTCCGCGCCGACCTTGCCGACCAGCGCGCCATCGAAAGCCCGCATCAGCAGCGTACAGAAGCGCCCCTCCCCGCCGACCAGTTCCGGGTACGACGTCATCGCGCGATAGATGCGCGCGAGCGCGGCCGCGCGCGGCGTCGTCGCGGCGGCTTCGGTTTCCTGTTGATCCTGCGCCGCCGCGAGCTTCGCGAACAGACGTGCGAGCCGGTCGAGCGCAAACGCCGGCGTCGGCAGATTGCAGCCGTCGATCGCCCATTGCACGCCCTCGTCGGGCAGATCGCAGACGCTCGCGACCGTCTGCTTCACACGCACCTGCAACGGATGCCCCGGCAGCTCATAGCCGGCGAGCGCCGCGCCGATCGAACGCGCGCCGGCCAGCATGCCCGCGTGCTTGCCCGAACAGTTGCTGCATACGCCGGTGGGCGTAAAGCCCCGCCGGAGCCAGTCGACGTACACCGCATCCGATAACGGCGGATGGCCGCCGCAACGCAGATCGGCCTCGCTCGCCTGCGCTTTCGCGAGCATGCCGCGCGTGCGTTCGATATGACGCGGCTCGCTGCTGTGCGATGCGCACATCAGCGCGAGATCGGCTTCGTCGAAACCGCAACGCTCGAGCGCGCCGGTTTCGAGCACCGCCAGCGCCTGGGCCGGCTTCGCGGCGGAACGCGCGAGCGTCATGCGCGCGGCGTCGCCGAACGAATACAGCAGACGACCGTCCGCATCGACGACCGCGACGTGCGCGAGATGCGTGTTCTCGACGGATTCGCCACGATAGATCGTCGCCGCGACCGGCGCGGCGGGGTGCAGTTCGGACTGGCTCATGTGGTTCGTCTCCTCGTGTCATGGATCGGGCGATGGCGCCCAGGCCCTGGCAATCAGGCGCTCGCCGCGAGCGCCTCTTCGCGCTCGAGCGTGCGCGTGTGCCGCAGTTCGGGAAAGAACCGCATCCACAACAGCGCGATCGCGATCGTCGCGACACCGCCGACCAGCACCGCCGGCTGCGCGCCCCACCATCCCGCGGTCAGGCCCGATTCGAACTCGCCCAATTGATTCGACGTCCCGATGAACAACGAATTGACCGCGCTGACGCGGCCGAGCATTTCATCGGGCGTGCGCAATTGCACGAGCGACAGCCGCACCACCACGCTGATCGTGTCCGACGCGCCGAGCACCATCAGCGCGAACAACGACACGAGGAACTGATGCGACAGCCCGAACACGATCGTCGCGATGCCGAACGCGATCACGCCGCCGAACATCGCCGCGCCGGGCCGGTTGCGCAATGGAAAATGCGCGAGCCAGATCGTGCCCGCGAGCGCGCCGATCGCCGTGCCCGAGCGCAACAGGCCGAGACCGAGCGGGCCCGCGTGCAGCACGTCGCGCGCGAAGATCGGCAGCAACGCGGTCGCGCCGCCGAACAGTACCGCGAACAGATCGAGCGACAGCGCGCCGAGAATCACCGGCTCGCGACGAATGAACGCGATGCCCGAAAAGATCGATTCGAGCGTGACGGGCGCGCGGCTCGCCGGCTTCATCTGCAACGGAATGCTCCACACCGACGCGGCCGCCGCCGCGAACGTCAGCATGCACGCGAGATACGCGGCACCGGGACCGATGCCGTACAGCAGACCACCGAGCGCGGGCCCGGCGATCTGCGCGGTCTGATTGGCGGACGTCGCCCACGCGGTCGCCTTCGGCAGATAGCCGCGCGGCACCACGGCCGGCAGCAGCGACGCCACGGCCGGCGATTCGAACGCGCGCGACGCGCCGACGCAGGCAGCCAGCACGTAGATCACCGGCGCGCTGATCCAGCCGCCGAAGGTGCCGATCGCGAACAGCAATGCAGCGACACTTTCGAGGCTCTGGCAGACGGCGGCGATGCGGCGGCGATCGTAACGATCGGCGACATGGCCGACGACGAGCGTCAGCAGGAACATCGGCAGAAACTGCGCGAGACCGACGAGGCCAAGGGCGAACGCGCTATGCGTGAGCGCGTAGACATGCCAGCCCATCGCGACCGCGAGCATCTGGAACGACAGCGACGACAGGATGCGGGTGCACCAGAAACGCTGGAACGGCGGGTGTTTCGGCAGGCTGAAATGCGGGGAATCGGCGGGATCGATGGAGGCTGGGGGCATCGGTTGTTGCTCGTGACGGGGCGCATCGGGGCGTGGCTTGGGCGGGCGCTAGTTTAGAGCAAGACCGGAGGGCATGCACAAAGGAGGCTGGCACGAGCGGCGTGATGGCGGGCGGCCCGTGCCGGGGCGGGCGCGCTCGAACGCATGCTTTGGGCGCAGGCGGGTCGTCAACCCGGGTGACTGTGCGCGCGAGACGCGGACAAAAGTTTTCGACATGCACCTTCCGCGAACTTGCCGAAGCAGGCCGCCTTCGCCTGCTTCGGCGCCACGCATGACTCAGGGCCGCAACGGCCGGCCTTCCGCGCGGCCGAAGTCGACGAAGTGATCGACCGGGTCGACGCCCGCCGCGGCAACGTCGGGATTCGCTTCGAGGTAAAGCTTCGGATCGAAACCGTCAGGCAGTTGGGCAAGCCGCGCCTTGCGTTGAAACGATTCGGCGCTGCTCAACGGGCGACCTTCGAATCGACCGTAGTAGATGTAGTGCTGCAATGCATTGCCGCCGCTCGCGGCGACGTCCGGATTGGCCTCGAGGTACGCCTCGCCGTCGAAGTCGACGATTGGCGTCAGGCTCGACGGCATGCCGGTCAGGTCGTGATAGCACAAACAGCCATCCGCGAAAAAATGGCAAACCAGTGCCTTGCGACTCACGTGCTCCGGATCGCGCATCTTGCTGCCGCCGTGCAGCAGGTTCGCATGCCACAACAGCACATCGCCCTTTTTCGGGTAGAAATGCTTTGGGCCGGATGAACGTTCAGCGATGAGCTTCTGAATCGCGGGTTCGTAGATGTCGTGATAAGCGGAATACCCGCAACCGAACGGCATGCCCAATTCAGTCGACATCAGATACGGCAGCTTGTGCGTGCCGGGGTGATAAACGAGCGGCCCGGAGTCGGGATGAATATCCTCGAAGGCGATCCAGTTCGCGACCAGATACCCGTTCGGATAGGTCGACATGTGAATCGAATCGGAATGCTCGAGTTGCTCGCTGCTCTTGTGACCGCCGATCGTCTGGAACGGCGCCGATTTCGCGCCCAGCAGCAGACTCACGATCTCGTTCATGCGCGCGTCGAACAGCATCTCGCGAACAGCCGGCACGTTGAAATGCGGATTCAGCGTGCGCCCAGGCAGCGTATCGCCTTCGAAAAGCGGCTCGGGCGGCGGCCGCAGCGTGCCGTCGGCAATCGCGTTTTCGTAGGCTTGCCACGTCGCATCGAGCTGTTCCGTCTTGAAGAAACCCTCAATGATCAGGTAGCCGTCGCTCACCCATTTGCGGCACCATTCGGCCTGCTGCTCGCTGATTACGCCTTGGGACAACAGCTCGGCAACCCGCTCCAGCGCATCCGGTCGATCGAGCCAGGGAACGGGGCCCGCCGCGGGAAATTTTTCGAATTTGAAGACCTGGGTCTGATTGTCGATCGGAACGTCCGCGACGACGGGTTTATCGAAAAAGCGCTGATTCTCGAGAGTATTCATGTTCGGGAAACTTTCCGGGTTCGCGTTTTAGGGTAACTGGCTTGAACACGACGCTGGCTGCGCGGTGTCGATCACTCGAACGAGCGCCCTTCCGCACGGCCATAGCGGATGTAGTGTTCCGCGCCAGAGCTGATGTGCTTGTGCGCAACGGCTTCTGCTACGTCGGGGTTGCGCTGAAGATACTGCGCATCGTTGAAATGCGGAATACGAGCAGCGTAAAGAAGAATCGACGGGCCGGCCGGATGTTGTTCGCGATCGTCCACGCCGACGATCACCGTCATACCCAGTGCGTCGAGGACCGTCATCAGGCTTTCACGGGTCATCCAGTTGGCTTGCGGAGCAGTCCCGCCGATGAATTTTACGTTGTTGATGCTGTCGAGATAACTATGTCGGTGGAGATGCACTTCGCGTCCGCGAAACGCCGAGACGGTTGGCGTCGGATCGACGTGCCTTTGCAGGTTCGCATTCGTCCGCGCGACTTCGGCATCGTAATAGTGCGTCCAGAGGCAGATCGAATCTGACGCATATGCCATATCTTCCAGTAGCGATACCGGATCCATCATGTGATAGAGCACACCGCTTGCAAGAATCAGATCGAATCGCTGATCGCGCTTTTTCAGCAATTCTCTGAAATCGCCATACATGAATTCGGCATTGAACTTCAATGCATTCTGCACGAGCAGGCATTTGAGAAAGGACTTCGAATTCGCCTCGATAGCAAGGACACGTGAGGCGCCGGCTTTGGCCATCATGAAAGTATGGCCGCCTTCCATGGGTCCGAGTTCGAGCACGCTTTTTCCGGAAAAGCCGCCGCACATGATCTCGAACCAGTGGAGACGCCCATCGTCGAAATGGGGCGCCATACCTAAACCGTAGCCCGGCACATCGGACACCCATGTGCCATCGAAAAGATTGAAAGCCAAAGTGTGGCCTGGCTCTTCTGTTGCATACAGATCCAGTTCAGTTCCTTTCAATTTGGCGCCTCGATTGATCGTCAAGTTTGCCGATTATGGTGCATCAGCGCGCCGCATGTCACGCGACGGGTGTTAAATCGAACGCGCGTCCGCATCAATGGGCATGATTGGGCATCGGTCGCGCTCGCCGCCCGCTTCGCGGTGCGTATATTTATGCTTGATGTATCGATGTGAACTGCCGGGCTGTTTGCGGCTATGATTGTGCCCCGTGGGCAGCCGCCCGGCTGGCGGCACGCCGGCCCACTCCCCACCGGCCAGCCACACCGTCTAACACTCGAACTACCGGAGGGCATCGAATGGTACTGGGGTGGCTCGTCCTACTTCCGTTCATGGCCGCGGCGCTCATTGCGCTCACGAGGCCGCGCGCCGCCGCGCTCTGCACCTGGATCGCGTTCGCGACGGCGCTGTTCGGCTGCGCGCTGCTGCTGAGCGAGCGCGTGGGCATGGGCGACCACGACGTGCTGCAATGGCGCCATGAGTGGATGCCCGACATCGGCCTCGCGCTGTCGCTGCGCCTCGATGGCCTCTCGTTCATGTTCGCGTTGCTCGTACTCGCGATCGGCCTGCTCGTCTTCATCTACGCACGCTACTACCTCGCCGGCAGCGATTCGTTGCCGCGTCTGTACCTGCTGCTACTGCTCTTCATGGGCGCGATGCTCGGCATTGTGCTGTCGAACAACCTGCTGCTGCTCGTCATCTTCTGGGAACTGACGAGCCTCGTCTCGTTCCTGCTGATCGGCTTCTGGCCATCGCGGCCCGACGCGAGGCGCGGCGCACGCATGGCGCTCACCATCACCGGCGCGGGCGGTCTCGCGCTGCTTGCGGCCGTGCTGTTGCTCGGCCACGTATGCGGCAGCTACGAGCTGAACGACGTGCTCGCCCAGCATGACAAGGTGCAGCACGATCCGCTCTACCCGGCCATTCTGCTGCTCACGCTGTTCGCGGCGTTCACGAAGTCGGCGCAGTTTCCTTTTCACTTCTGGCTACCGCACGCGATGTCGGCGCCCACACCCGTGTCGGCCTATCTGCATTCGGCGACGATGGTGAAGGCCGGCGTGTTCCTGCTCGCGCGTCTCTATCCGGTCCTCGAAGGTACCCACCTGTGGGCTTACACGGCGACAGTGGCCGGGCTCGTCACGCTGGTGGGCGGCGCGGGGATGGCGTTGTTGCAGCGCGATCTGAAGGGCCTGCTCGCCTATTCGACCATCAGCCATCTCGGCCTGATCGTGCTGCTGTTCGGCCTCGACACGCAGCTCTCGACTGTCGCCGCGCTCTTTCACACGGTCAACCACGCGGTGTTCAAGGCGTCGCTCTTCATGGCCGCGGGCATCGTCGATCACGAAACCGGCACGCGCGATCTGGGCCGTCTGCGCGGCCTGCGCAGGTACATGCCGCATACGGCCGTGCTCGCGAGCGTCGCGTCGCTGTCGATGGCCGGCGTGCCGCTGCTCAACGGTTTTCTCTCGAAGGAAATGTTCTTCGGCGAAACACTCGCGCAAAGGATGTTCGGGCCGCTGAACCTCGCCGTGCCGGTCATCGCGATCGTGGCGGCGGCGCTCTCCGTGGCGTACTCGCTACGTTTCGTCTGGGGCGTGTTTTTCGACGGCGAGACGCCGCGCGATCTGCCGCACTATCCGCCGCACGAGGCGCCGCGCTTCATGCGGCTGCCGGTCGAGATTCTCGTGGCGCTGTGCCTGCTGATCGGCCTGTTCCCGCAGCAAAGCATCGGCAGGCTGCTCGAGTCGGCCGCGTGGGTCACGCTCGGCGGCAAGCTACCCGACTACAGCCTGAGCCTGTGGCACGGCGTCAATACGCCGCTCGTGATGAGCGCGGTGTCGTTCGCGGCGGGTGCGGCGCTCTTTTTCCTGCGCCGCAATGCGTTCCGCCACCGTCGCACGGCGCTCACCGAGTTGAACGCGAGCGAAATCTTCGACCGCTTCGTGCAGCGTCTCGAACAGTGCGCCGGCGTGATCGTGCGCTTGTTCGAGACGCGCTCGCTGCCGGCCTACCTCGCATGGATGATCGCGGCGATGCTGATCGTGCCGGGCGTGGCGCTCGTCGCGCTCGACACCTGGAGCGGCAGCCACACGCGCCTGCCGCCCGATCCGTTCACGCTGGGCGGCCTCGTGCTGATGGCGTTGCTCGCCGTCGGCGTGGTGTGCGTGCGTGCGCGCACCCTTTACGCGCTCGTGATGCTGAGCACCTGCGGCCTGCTCGTGTCGCTCGCCTTCGTGCGCTTCTCCGCGCCCGATCTCGCGCTCACGCAGATCTCCGTCGAACTGGTCACGATCCTGCTGCTCGTGCTGGCCGTCTATTTCCTGCCCGCGCTGCAACGCGCCGTCGAGCCGCTCCCGGTCCGGCTGCGCAACGGCGTGCTCGCGCTCGCGGGCGGCGCGCTGCTCGGCGCCGTGTCGTACAGGATCATGACGAGCGCGCCGCTGCCAGGCATCGCTCCGTACTTCCTCGCGAATGCGCTGCCCGGCAGCGGCGGCCACAACGTCGTCAACGTGATCCTCGTGGATTTCCGCGGCTTCGATACGATGGTCGAAATCAGCGTGCTCGTGGTCGCGGGGCTCGCCGTCAAGGCGCTGCTGCGCGGGCTGCGCCTGAAGTCGCCCGATGCGGGGCCGGATGGCCGGCCATGGTCGTCGCAATCGCATCCGCTGATGCTCGCGATCCTCGCGCGGCTGATGCTGCCGCTCACCGTGCTCGTCGCCGTGTTCGTGTTCCTGCGCGGCCACAACCTGCCCGGTGGCGGCTTCATCGCGTCGCTGATCCTCTCGATCGCGTTGTTGCTGCAGTACGTCGCGAGCGGGGTGCTGTGGACCGAGTCGCGCATCCACCTCAACTACCGCGCGCTTGCGGGCTTCGGCATTCTGATCGCCGCGGCCACGGGGCTCGGCAGTCTCGCGTTCGGCCAGCCGTTTTTGACCAGTGCGTTCGGGCACCTGCACGTGCCGCTGATCGGCGAGATCGAACTGTCCACGGCGATGCTGTTCGATCTCGGCGTAACGGGCGCGGTGGTCGGCACGACGCTCACGATCGTCTCGCACCTCGGCGTACGCGACAAGGACATGCAGTCCGTGGAGAAAAGCTGATGGAAGCCGCCTTTGCCATCGCGATCGGCGTGCTTTGCGCGTGCGGCATCTACCTGCTGCTGTGCGCGCGCGTGTTGCCGGTGATTCTCGGCATCACGCTGTTCTCGTATGCGATCAACCTGTTCCTGCTCGGCATGGGCCGGCTTGCGATCGGCAAGCCAGCGGTCATCGCGGCGGGGGCGCAATACGTCGATCCGGTGCCGCAAGCGCTCGTGCTGACGGCCATCGTGATCGGCTTCGCAATGACGGCCTTCACCGTGGTGCTCGCGCTGCGCTCGTTTTCGATCACGGGCAACGATCACGTCAATGACGAGGAGACGCGCGGCGAATGAACCACGTTCTCCTGCTCCCGATCCTGATTCCGCTCTTTTCCGCGGGCGTCATCGTCGTGCTGCCGCCGCGCGCGAAACGCCTGCAACGCGCGCTGAACGCGCTCGCCATCATCGCGCTGCTGCCCGTCGCGTGCCTGCTGATGGCGCGCGCCGCGCAAGGCGAGATCGCCAGCTACGCGCTCGGCGCATGGCCCGCGCCGTTCGGCATCGTGCTGGAACTCGACCGGCTCGGCGCGCTGATGCTGGTGCTCACCGCCGTGCTGGCGGTCTGCTGCCTGCTCGGCACCTCGAGCGAGGACGCGAGGCGCGGCCGCTATTTCCGTGCGCTGGTCCAGTTCGAGCTGATGGGCCTGAACGGCGCCTTCCTCGCGGGCGATCTCTTCAACCTGTTCGTGTTCTTCGAGCTGCTGCTGATCGCGTCGTACGCGCTGCTGCTGCATGGTGGCGGCGCGCGACGGGTGCGCAACGGGCTGCACTATCTGTTGATGAACCTCGTCGGTTCGTCGTTCTTTCTGGTCGCGATCGGCGTGCTCTACGGCGTCACGGGCACGCTCAACATGGCCGACATGGGCGAACGTCTGGCGCGTCTCGGGCCGGAGTCGCTGCCGCTCGCGCAGTTCGCGGGCGCGACGCTGATGCTCGTGTTCGGCCTCAAGGCCGCCGTGTTTCCGATGTCGTTCTGGTTGCCACAGGCCTACCGCAGCGCCATCGGCCCGGTGGCCGCGCTGTTCGCGATCATGACCAAGGTCGGCATCTATGCGATGCTGCGCTGCGACGCGCTCGTGTTCGGCGCGGCGGGCGGCGTGCTCGATGCGTTCATGCATCAGTGGGCGTGGTGGCTCGCGATCGCGACGATCGTGTTCGGCGCCTTGGGCGCGTTGGCGGTGTCGAGTCTCAAGACCACGACGGGCTATCTCGTGCTGGTTTCGGTGGGTCTGCTGATCGCGGCGATCGCACTACAGACGCCGCTTGCATGGAGCGCGCTGCTCTACTACCTGATCAGCACGACGCTCTGCACTGGCGCGCTGTTCCTGCTCGCCGACACGCTCGAACCCGAGCAAGCCCCGACCCCGCACGCCGCCCATGCCGCCGTTTCCGCCGATGCCAATTCGATCGAGCCCGGCTCGCTCGAAGCGCTCGACGACGCGGCCGCGGCGGCCATCTCGCCCGACCCGGACGGCGAAGCGGTGGCGACGCTGGCGCGGGTGCAGCCGCTGCAGGTCGAGACGGCCGGCGCGCTCGCCGTGCTGGTCGGGGAACCGGCTCGCACCGAAGCCGAAGCTACGGTCGAAGCGGTCCCGCGCACGCATGCACCGTGGCCGTCGAACCTCGCCGCGCTGCTCTATCTGATCGCCGCGGTGGGCGCCGCGGGCCTGCCGCCGCTGTCCGGGTTCCTCGGCAAGGCGATGGTGCTGGCCGCCACGCCGCTCGGCGCGGCAGTCGTGCTGTGGCCGGCCGTACTGCTGTCGAGCCTGCTCTCGATCGTCGCGCTGAGCCGCACGGGCACGCGCCTGATGTGGGCCGCGCCGGCCGCGCGCGCCGCCGCCGGCAAAGAGGAGCGCGCACCGCGTGGCAGTAATGCGAAGCTCGCCGCCTGCGCGATCCTGCTCGGCTGCGTCGTGGCCATCACGCTCGGCGCGGGCGCGGTGCGGCACTATCTCACCGATACGGCGACACAGCTATTCGATCGCGCCGCCTACGTGCACGCGATCCTGCCCGCGGCGCGCTCCTCGCCACCAGCGGCCGCCGCGACCACGGCCGACGCACAGGGGAACTGACGATGTTGAAAAGGCTCTTCCCCCACCCGTGGCTCGCGGTCTTGCTGATCATCTGCTGGGTGCTGCTGATGAACGACGTCTCGCCGGGCAATCTGCTGCTCGGCGCCGCGCTCGGCTACGCGATCTCTTTTCGCGTCGCCGAAGGCTTGTGGCTGCGACCGGTGCGCTTCGGCCGACCGTGGCTGCTCGTGCTCCTCGCCTGGCATGTGTTGGTCGATATCATCGTGGCCAACGTCGAGGTCGCGCTGCTCGTGCTCGGCCCGACGCAGCGGATGCGCCCGGCGTTCATCGAAGTGCCACTCGACAGCACCCACGAGATCGCGCTCACGGTGCTTATCAGCGTGGTCTCGCTGAGCCCAGGCACGCTGTGCGCCGAACTCAGCGACGACCGCACGCGCCTCTCCGTGCACGTGCTCGATCTCGGCGACGAAGCGGCACTCATCGCGCTCATCAAGTCCCGTTATGAAGCCCCTTTGATGGAGATCTTCGCATGCTAGCCATCGTGATTCCGATCTCGCTCGCGATCCTCGGCATCGCGTTCCTGCTCGCGCTGTGGCGCCTCGTGCGCGGGCCGTCGCTGCCCGATCGCATCGTCGCGCTCGACACGCTCAACATCAATGCGATCGCGTTGATCGTCGTGTACGGCATCAGCTTGCGCTCGACGGTGCTCTTCGAGGTTGCGCTTCTGATTGCCGTGATGGGTTTCGTGGGTACCGTCGCGCTCACCAAGTACCTGCAGCGCGGCGACATCATCGAACTCAACTAGCGTGGGGTATGCCGATGGAAACTTTTGTCGAAGCGATCGTTTGTTTGCTGCTGCTGGCCGGCAGTCTGTTCACGCTGGTCGGGGCGGTCGGGCTCGCTCGGCTGCCCGACTTCTTCATGCGGCTGCACGGTCCGACCAAGTCGACCACGCTCGGTGTGGGCGGCATCGTGCTCGCGTCGGTGGTGTATTTCAGCGCGCATAACAACTTCGCGAGCCTGCATGAATTGCTGATTCCGGCGTTTCTGTTTCTCACCGCGCCGATTAGCGCACATATGCTGGCGAAGGCTGGGATTCAGCAGGGAGTGACGCTGTCGGAGGCGACGCGGGGGCGGCCGCCTGTTACGGGCGCTTGCGCGGAACGGGGGAATACGGGGGAGTTGCGGGAGGGGGATGAGGGGTGAGGCTTGTCGAAGCTTCGCGCCTCTCGGGAATTGCACGACAGACAGGAAAATTGACGCGGATGAATGAGGTTGTCGTTGTACTGAAATATCAAACCTACAATGGAATGCCGTACTACATTCTTACTGCATATGTTGGATGATCGTTACCCGAAACTGTATCAGTTGTTTGGCGCATACCTTAATCAGGATTCTGATTTATGGGGAGATACGATTCCGGAAATTGTTTCATGCTACAAGAGGGACTGCCCGCGGGAAAGCCACCTCGAAATGATCCACGAAATAGATTCGTTCATAAGCGAGCACCCGGATGATCTGGATTCAGCGT
Source organism: Paraburkholderia sp. Cpub6 (assembly GCF_014201065.1). Classification (NCBI taxonomy): domain Bacteria; kingdom Pseudomonadati; phylum Pseudomonadota; class Betaproteobacteria; order Burkholderiales; family Burkholderiaceae; genus Paraburkholderia; species Paraburkholderia sp. Cpub6. Next base: position 41,567 of record NZ_JACHDM010000012.1, on the reverse strand, counting down.
TTGAAACGGATTACGGGCAAGATTTCGACCCGGCGTTGTGGGGCTACACGACCGCTTCGTTTCTCGAGGAATTGAGGCGTCTTCTGAGCGAGTAAGCGACTCGTCGGAGCGCGAGGTTGGTTCGATCTCACCTGGCGTGGCCACTCCGAGCCCGACCTTGCCGATCTGATGGCTGAACCGGCGTGGATCGAATACCCCACGTCTCAGAGAAACTTCCACCGCCGCCCTTCCCGACACCCGTGTTCAAGGTAGTGTGCCGCCGGATCTGCATTGGCTGCCGCAACGTCCGGATTGAGTTGGAGATAGACGGCGGAATCGAAATCCGGTGGGAGTTTCGGCCTTGCGTAAGGCTCAAATGCATCAGGCATGCTGCGTTCGATGACGGCATGCTCGACCTCGACTCCAGAATAAATGTTGGGCTGAACAAAACCTGTGCTGGCATCCTTGATCTGTCGATAGTGGGTCTGACCGAACGCCGGGTCAGATACCACAGGGGTGTAGTACACGCAGTTTTCGAAGTAATAGTGCGTGACCTGACTCCAACGGGTACGGGTTGGATCGGTCTGCTTCGAGCCGCCATGCAGCAGGTTCGAAGCCCAAATCAGTGCCTGCCCCTTCCTGGCGTGGAACGTTACAGGGGCGATTCCTGCTTTCCTGATCAGTTGCTGCCAGAGGCTCAAGTATCGAGCGTAGTGCGCCGTGGGCTTGTGCTGCGTTGCCGAGCAGACGCCCATGTGCTCATTCACATAGGTCGGAAATTTGTGGCTGCCCGGATAGTATTCGAGCGCGCCATTGGTGCCGTCCACGTCTTCCAATGCGACCCACACACCGCACATGAAGCGCTCTGGAACGCACGAAAAGTGTATGGCGTCGTTGTGGATAGGCTGCTGGGTTCCGACAGGAAAGTTCAGCGTCTGGAACGGGATGGCACGGCGTCCGTAGAGCTGGGAAAGAAGATGAAGAATCTGTGGATTGGAGGCCAGCGATCGCACGTCCTCGTCGGTCTCCCACGCGTCCTGCACCCTCATGCCGTCATTTTTATGCCAGAGCTCGTCGCGCCAGTGGTCAAAATCAAACCTTCCATGGAATTTCGTTTTGATTCGTTCCGCGCGCGCGTCGAACTCGGCATCCGGAAAATCGATAATCGCGAAGCCATTCTCACGGAGTTGTCTGGCCACACGTAAAACGTTTTCAGATGCCTCCTTCTGGGCGAAAAGCTCGTCGAAGAACGGCGATTCAACATCTGGAACGCCTGACAACGGATTCACGAAGGAAGTATTCATGTTGGGTGTATCGGCAATGTTTATGTTGCGAATGACCACCGATGCAGTCTAGCACGTTGGTTTTGCCGCACCACCGTTACCTTGTCATCACCATGTGCAGCGCCGCTCGCGCCAACCTCAATCTGGAGCACAGTCCGCACGACCGGACTATCGCGGGAGGAATTCGGAATGCAGTTTCAAAGCTCGAGAACGAGGTCCGATGTGCGTCGGCTGCAGCAAAGCAAACGGAAGCCCTTTTGAACCTCTCTTTCACGAATCCCACCGTTGTGCTTCATATCCACAGTGCCCTCGAGCACCCTGGTTTTACACGTCCCGCATACACCCTGACTGCAGGACGACGGTATCGGGACGCTGTTCTTCCTGGCAGCAGCCAGCACGGTTTCAGACGGGCTCATGGTGAACGTCCTGGCCGAGCGGGAAAGCCTGACCGTGAACACCTCTCGAACCGCACCGTTCTTTTCCTCCACAGGCTCCGGCGCCACAGCCGGCGCGAAAGTGAAGCTTTCCTGATGGTAACGGTCCGGGTCGTGACCGCCTTCGTGGAGCAATTCTTTTACTGCGGACATGTAGCCGGCAGGGCCGCAGGTGAAGAATTCCCGCTCCTTGAAGTCGGGCAGCCATTCAGAAAGCCGTTGCAGGCTAAGCCGACCTGTCGCGCCAGCCCAGTCGCCTTCGTCACCGATGCCTTCGCATACGAAGAACAGCTTCAGTCGCGGCGACAGCTTCGCCAGCCTCTGCAGTTCCGCGCGAAAAACGATATCGGCAGGCGTCCTCGCGCTTTGCACAAATGCGATATCCCGGTCAAGCCCGAGGTCGATGCTCGCCCGGGTCATCGACATCAGTGGCGTCACTCCCGAACCGGCTGACAGATAGAGCGACTTTGGCGCAGCGGAAACCGTAGACGTGAAGGTTCCCGACGGACCATATGCGCGCAACTGCCCCCCCCCCCGGCTTCATATTGTCGTGAAGCCAGTTCGACATGACGCCGCCAGGCACGCGCTTGACGGTAATGGACACCAGATATGGACGCGTTGGCGGCGAAGAAATCGTGTAGCAGCGTTCGACTGTGTGTCCCTGTACGTTCGCGGACACCGTCATGAACTGCCCCGGCTCAAAGCGCACTGGCAAACCATCCTCCGTGCGGAACTCGAAGCTCTTGACGTCGTGCGTTTCGTCAACGATGCGGCAGCACGTCAGCGTTTGCTGTTCACCACTCGGCCAATGCCGGGCACCACTTTCCCAGGTTCCGGCGTGAGTGAGTCGGTCGACAATCTCCGGTGCCCGGTCAAACATCTTTTCTACGGAATTCATGATGGTGACTCTGCTTCAGATGCCGTGCGCGCTCAGGCGGACCGCATACCAGCGTGAAAACTGGTCGACATAGGCTTCGGTGAACGGCGAGAACACACCCGGCACATATGCGGGGTCTTGCGTACCTTCGTGCGTGATTTCCACCAGGTGCTTGTCCTGTGTGTTGGTCGCTATCCAGACTTCAGTCAAATTCTTGAGGTTGTAATCGGCACCCTCAACCGCATCGGCATGAACCAGCCACTTGGTGCGCACCAGCGTCTTGTCGGGGGCAACGGGAATGATGTACGAGATGACCGCGTGGTCGCTCATGACGTGAGTCCATGAGTTGTGTGTCCACAGGTGCTGGTCGCCGAGGTCGCGTCGCGTGAGATTGCCGAACAGCTTCGTGCTGGCGACCCTGGTGCTGATGGTCTGCGACTCGCCTTCGCCGGCGATGCCAAGTTGCTGCGCCCGGAACTGGGTGACCGCATCTTCGTCAAGCCACTCGACGGCCTCGCCTATGAACCCATCGCGCTCCCAGCTCGTCTGGCACGCCGCGTTACGCGTCTTGTAGTCTTCGAGTGCGCGCAGCGATTCTTCGCTCAGATTCTCTGGACAGAAGCCGAAGTCTTCGGGCAGGAATGAGGCCGTCAGTTCCGGATGAGTGGCCTGGCAGTGGTAGCACTCGCGGTTATTTTCCATCACGAGTTTCCAATTGCCGTTCTCGATGATTTCCTGCTCGAAGGCAATCTTCGTATTTCGCAAATCGTACGGTGCGAATCGAGGCGTCATCGTCTCTTCCAGCTTCGAGATGTCCTCGGGTTGTTCTCCGTTTCTGCCGGACAGCGCGAAACGGACAAGCTCTCTATGGTGCCGGAGTGACAGAAACGAACTGTTTCAGCTCCAGCTTGTATTCAGCCAGCAGGCTCAGAATGGCAGCGCCAAAACGACGTGCGAACTCGTCGTCAAGCTTGAAATCGAATTCTTCCAGCAGTACGGGAATGTCCAGTTTCCCCTCGCACAACGGACGTATTGCCGCTTCGGCGACAGCATTGCACACCAGCATTTTTTCTCGGTGTCGTAGCGAACGACGATCGAACTGGGGTGCAAGGATCGGCTTTTACTTTTCACTCGAAAGACTCAGGGGCGACGGCCCCACCTTTAATCACAAGATGCGCCGCGTCAACGCCTGGGGCGAAAAATCGCCAGTCTTCGGCTCCTTCGATTCCATCCGGGGTAACGACGAGACGAAATCCGCGCGACAGCGAAACGATCATGCCCCCGTCGTCACTGACTGACACGCCATCGACAATACAAGGTCCGCGCTCTACCAGCAGTCCTCGAAGGTGATCCGCAGTCGCGTATGCGCTTTCGTCGGACCCGCTGAGATCTTCTTGAGTTGCCACAACTTGAGCCGTTTCCTCTAGCCTCCAAGCGCATTGGATATGGAGTGCCCATTCGCCGACATGTTTGATAACGCCGCGAAAGTTGGTGACGGGCCGCAGATCGCCAAACCCCAAAGTCAGCATATCGGCAGCACGGTTCACGCTGCTCAATTGCAGGCCCTGAAGCGCCGATAAACGACGCCCGATTTCTTTCTGTGTATCAACCATCAAAATTCTCCTGTTCTGACCTTGTCAATTACCACAGGTTAAACATATCTTTCGCGCGCTCCATGATTTCATGAAACCCGAGCCCTTGACCGGTAATCTCGTCGTGAAGCTGCCGGGATTGACCGGGCGTTAGCCGCAAAATTCGAGCGATGTCATCGGTTTGTTTGTTCTGTGCCTGATTGTTGCGAGGTGTTCCCTGATTGCCAGCGACCTGCACGGCGTCTACATCAGGCATGTCAGGCCGATACTCGAATGGCTGCGCATCACCAAGCAGCGTTGATGCACCCCTATCGCCAGCCCTGGCTGCGCGCGCAGCGTTCGGCCGGGTTTGCCAGGTGGCCGGATCATACTGGACGGACAGAATGGGCTCGCCGTTCGTGTGACTGCCGGTCCTCCCTACGGGATTCATTAACGGCGTGCTGCTGTACGGTGACGGAAACAGGCCATTACGCGGACCTTTAACGGCAAGCAGTTTGCCCCGGCGAACCTCTTCGAGAAGAGCAACGATCACCCACCAGCCATCGGTATCAGGGTTGCGGTCCCGTACATCATGAAAAAACAGCCAGTGACTGCCAATGAGATTCCTAATCAGCTTCCGGTCCTCCTCCCACTTCCTGTGATTCAGTTCGGCAATAGCAAGAAATTCCCGGGTCTCTGCCGTGGCCCTCTGAAGGTCTGCGGCCTTGCCGAGGCACGCTTTATAGTGCCATTCGTCGCAGATGACATAACAGGCACCCGGTGGCCGCTGGCAGAACAGCTCCACGGAGTGCATTTCAAATACGGACAGGGACATAGGTGTGTCGATGGTCTATCTGAAGTCGCTGCCGGAGTTGACAGCAGTCAGATAATTACCGTGCGACAGGCAGTCCGTACATGGGCGACCGCCCAAAATCTCGACGGCTCTCGCTGAAACGGAAAAAAAAAGACGCTCGCGGGAATGGCTTCGCGGTTCAACTTTTCCAAGCATTTGGCGGAGGGCCATATGGGGGAAAAACAGACAGGCACGCTGCGTCGCAGGGGGCACGGATTAGCGGAGCAGATCTTGGTCCGCGTGCGCTACAGTGCTGCACTCGTGTACGTATGGGAAAGACCTATGAGCCTTTTGAGTCATGCCGCCAAGACGGCGGTTGGCGTCGTCGTCGGAGCCCTCGCGGTAATCGCTGCCTACTGCGGGCTAACTGCCACGCAATGGCGACTTGGCTTCATTCAATGGTCAAGACAATGACTGCCGAGAGGACGGTCCACCAGATCAATCAGACGGACGATTCATTACCGTCTCTGATACCCAATATTGGAATGGCGCGTTATGATCTGGCACGACCAAGCCAGCGTCCGCCAGTAGACGAAAGAGCCAGTAACAAGACATCGTAGGCTGCCACCTCGCCCGCTGGCTAGATAACCGGGAAAGCTATGCTTACTAAGCTCGAAGCTCACGGATTCAAAAACCTGCTCAACTTTTCCGTGTCGTTTGGCCCTTTCAATTGCATCGCAGGGCTCAATGGCGTCGGCAAGTCGAACATTTTCGATGCGATAAAATTCCTCTCGCTGCTGAGCGATAAGTCCATTATGGAAGCTGCATTGGCGGTACGCGATTCGGAGTCTTCCGATCCGCTTGACGTCTTCTGGACCAGCAGTGATTTTCGGGCGGAGCGACTTTCACTGGCGGTAGAAATGATCGTGCCACTGGACCTCGTCGACGACTTCGGTCGAAGAGCACGAGCAACATCAACCTTTCTGCGCTACGAGGTGGAACTCGCTCGCGGTCCACAGGACGAGTCTTCCGGATCCTTGGGGCTTTATCTCGCCCGCGAAGCGCTGACATATATCAATAAGGGCGAAGCGGCCAACAAGCTTCATTTTCCTTTGAGTGCCGCGCTGTTTCGCGATCAGGTAGTCGTGAATAAGCGGAAGGGAGCCGGATACATTTCGACACAGGTCGTGGACGACGGCATAACCGAAATTCATTTGCACCAAGACGGGGGCAGTGGCGGTCAACCGCAAAAAATCCCCGCGCATCGAATTCCAAAGACGGTTGTTGCAAATACCAATAGCGCAGTGTGGCCCACTGTTCTCGCAGCGCGCAGGGAAATGCAGTCATGGCGCTTTCTTTCCTTGGAGCCGAGCGCCATGCGGCGTTCAAACAAGATGCACGAAGAAAGCAGTGTCGGTGCAGACGGGGGGAAACTGGCCGCCACGTTGTATAAACTTCAGCGACGAGATCAGAACGTCTGTTCGCGTATTGCCAGTCGATTGTCGGAGATTGTTCCTACTTCGGATGTCAGGGTCGACGTCGATCAGGTCCGACAACTATTAACCATTGAAGTCAAGGAACGCTCGGGCGCCTTCCTTCCAGCACGAGCGCTTTCTGACGGTACATTGCGATTCCTTGCACTGTGCATTATGGCTGAGGACCCAGATTTCAAAGGGTTGCTCTGCTTTGAGGAACCTGAGAATGGCATTCATCCCGCCAAGATGAGTGCGATGCTTGGATTGCTCAAGGAGTTGGCAGTCGATGCGAACCAGCCTGCAGGCGAGGACAACCCCATGCGGCAGATTTTTATTGCCACACACTCACCAGTACTGGTGAAGCTCGAGACGCCGGACGACCTGATCTACGCAGATATCGTCAAAGTTCGTGGGCCAGATGGCAAACCGGCATCAACGATTCGCTGCAAGAGTTTGCAGGATAGCTGGCGAAACGTGCCAAACAACGCCTGCGTCGACCGAGGGTCGATCATTGCTTATCTCACACTTCCGCCGAATGCTCAAATAGAGCTGGACTTAGAAGAATAAACGATGGGGAGGCGGACATGAAAATACGTTTCATACTCACGGGCGAAGGCACATCCGATTTGAATTTGGTGGACCATATCGAAAATGTCTTAATTGAGGAGGGTTTCTCAGAAGTCAGCGGCGAAGCTCCGGATTTGAGCATGTTCCAGCGTCCAGTTGGGCGCACGGTTCGTGAGAAGCTTGATGCTCTATTGAGGCACTATCCAAACGCCGACGTGATATTTGTCCATCGAGACGCGGACAACGCTGGGATCGTCCAGCGGGAACAAGAAATCATCGCGGCCGCAGACGGTCTGGTGGCAGCAGACAGGGTCATTCCAGTCATTCCGGTGACGCAGTTGGAAACGTGGCTCCTCACCGATCGCGAGGCAATCAAGCGCATAGCCGGCAACGCGGATTACAGAGGGAAGTTGGATTGTATTCCCGCGATTCGCCGACTGGAGGATGTTAGAGACGCCAAGGGGCTGTTGCTCGAGGCCCTATGTGAAGCGAGCGAGACTCAGGGCGCTCGCTTGAGGAAATTTAAGAATCGTTTCTTTGAGATGCGAGCGCGCCTAGCGTTTGATCTCAACACTAGCGGACCGGTGCAGGATTTGCCGTCTTATCAACGTTTCCGTGGAAAGATCACAACTTTTGCCCAACGCAAAATGCGCGGCCTCGCCGGAGCAATGTGATTGTTGCCGACCCCACGGGGCGCGGCGCGCACTGCTCGAACATCTTGCCAGTACGAATTTGCCCTCTCAGGGTGCGCACGATACGCTTTCAGCGGGGCGCGGTCAGCGATGCGCTTATGGTGTCCCTGACCCGCGCCCCGCCGAAAGTCGTTTGAAGGTCGTTTGAAGGTCGTTTGATAGTCGATTTGTCAGTCAGAAAAACAAAAACCCTGCAATTCACTGAACTTGCAGGGTTTTGATATTTCATTCTGGCGGAGAGAGGGGGATTCGAACCCCCGATAGGCTATTAACCTATACACGCTTTCCAGGCGTGCGACTTAAACCGCTCATCCATCTCTCCGGCGGGGAGCCGAATTATAGCAAACTTCGCGCCCTGCGCCACACCCTGGCCAAAGCCCCACGCAAACCGCCTACGGATGCCGGATATAGTCGACCAGCGCGATCGTATAAGCGTCCGCCTTTCGATCGAGCAAACTCACCCCGATCGCCACGAGAAAACCCGCCGGCACACCGAACACGCCCGAACTGATCGGCTCGATGCCAAACCAGCGCGCACCTGTGAATCCCGTCATCTGCGTGAAGAACGGATACGTCGACACGATGTAGTAGATGCACACGACGAGCCCCGCGACCATCCCCGCCACCGCCCCGAGCCGCGTCGTGCGTTTCCAGAACACGCCGAGCACGAGCGCCGGGAACAGACTCGACGCCGCCAGCGAAAACGCCGCCCCGACCAGAAACAGAATATTCCCCGTATTCAGCGACGCCACGTACGACGCGAACAATGCGACACCCAGCAGCAGAATCTTCGAGATCGTCACGCGCCGCTGGCTCGACGCGTTCGGATCGACCATGTGGTAGTACACGTCATGCGATAGCGCGTTCGCGATCGTCAGCAGCAGACCATCCGCGGTCGATAGCGCCGCCGCGAGCGCCCCCGCCGCGATCAAGCCCGACATCACATACGGCAGCCCCGCGATCTCGGGCGCCGCGAGCACGACCATATCGGGCTGCATCTGGATCTCGCTCCAGCGCACGATACCGTCGCCGTTCGTATCGGCGAGGCTGATCAGGCTCGGTTCGACCTTGCGCCATTGCGTCAGCCACTGCGGCAGATCGGCGAAATGATGGCCGACCAGATTCGACAGGATCTCGTACTTGATCAGCACCGCCAGCACCGGCACGGTCAGATAGAACAGCGCGACGAAAAAGAGCGTCCAGCCGACCGAGCGCCGCGCCGACGCCACCGAAGTCGTCGTGTTGTAGCGCGTCAGGATATGCGGCAGGCTCGCCGTGCCAAGCGACAGACACAGCAGCAGCGATAGAAAGTTACGCGCGTGCGTGCTCCGGTCTTCATCACCGACAGCAGGAAACGGTTCCTGCATCGGCACCGGCGCGCTCGCCCGCATCAGCATGTCGTCGCGCTTCTGACTCCAGACGATCTGCGCGGCGGCGGCATCGCGCGGAAACTGTTCGAGCGCGCGCTCGCGCTCCTTGATCTCCCGCAACGGACCGTTATGGCGGCGCAGATCGCCGACCTCCTGCGTGAGCCGCTGCTTTTCCTCGATGAACGATTGCGGCAGCGTATCGAGCCGCAGTTGCATCAACGCGGCGCGGCGTCGATAGTCGTCGCGCACGCGCTCCTCGAGCGGCGCGTCGCGCACCTGTTTCTCGAGCCCTTCCATGCGCTCCATCAGGCGCCCATAGCTAAATTGCGGCACCCAGCCGAGGCCGTCCTTGTGCGCGATCATCGATACCGGTATCAGCATCGCGAGGATCAGGATGATGTACTGCGCGACCTGGGTCCACGTGACGGCACGCATGCCGCCCAGAAACGAGCACACCAGAATGCCCGCGAGTCCGCAGAAAATGCCGACCGCGAAATCGACGCCGATAAAGCGCGTCGCGATCAGGCCGACGCCCTGGATCTGCGCGACCAGATAAACGAACGAGCACAGGATCGCGGCGAGCGCCGCGAGGCCGCGCACCGCGTTGCTCGAATAGCGCGTGCCGAGAAAATCGGGAATCGTGTAGCGCGCGAGCTTGCGCACATACGGCGCGAGCAGGAACGCGACGAGGCAATAGCCGCCGGTCCAGCCCATCAGGTACGCGAGGCCGTCGTAGCCGGTCGCGTAGATCGAGCCGGCCAGACCGATGAACGACGCGGCCGACAACCAGTCGGCCGCGGTCGCCATGCCGTTGAACGCCGACGGCACGCGCCGCCCCGCTACGTAGTATTCGACCAGGTCGGACGTGCGCGACAGCACGCCAATCACCGCATACACCGCGATCGGCACGAACAGGAACACATAGCCGATCCACACCCCGGGACCGGTGCTGCGCTCGATGCGCCACATCACGTAGATGAACAGCAGAAAGCCGAGCGTATAGAGCGCGTAGGAGCGGATCAGCCGATGCGAGAGCTTCATCGGCTCAGCGCCCGCGCGCGGCCGGCGCGTCTGTGTCGATCTTGACGTCATCGTTCGCGCCGGTGGTGGAATCCGCGGCGGGACCGCTTGCCGCATCGCGCTGCGAATCCGCTTCGAACGCGTGCTGCAACTGACGATCGGCGCGCTGCATCAGCACGATATAGACGACGATCAGCGCGAGGTAGATCAGGATCGCGCCTTGTGCGCCAAAGTAGAACGGCAGCCTGAAGCCGCCTGCGTGCACCTGCGCGAGCGCGAGCGCCAGCAATGGCACGACGAAGGAGACGAAGAAGCCAAGCGTCATCAGCACCGCGATCAGCGCGAGGTTGAAACGCCAGTACTTGCGATGCGCGAGCGCCATCGCCGCCGAGACCGGTGGCGGTTCGGGCGGGGGGTTCAACGTGGCGTGGGAGGATAGGTGCGGCGCGGCCATGCGCCTATGTATCAAAAAGGCATCGGCGAGGCAATTGGGATTGTCCGCGCGACGCCGCGATGCAAGCCGTCAGCTCGAATAACGGGTCTGCGCGGCATGCCCGCAAGCGTATCGATCGACACGCCGCCGCCGTCCGCGCAGATCCGCTTACAACGCTTTAAATCGACTCGCCGAGCTGATCGAGAATCGCCGGGTTTTCCAGCGTCGACACGTCCTGGGTGATTTCCTCGCCTTTCGCGAGCGAACGCAACAGACGACGCATGATCTTGCCCGAACGCGTCTTCGGCAGGTTCTCGCCGAAGCGGATGTCCTTCGGCTTCGCGATCGGACCGATCTCCTTGCCGACCCAGTTGCGCAGGTCGTTCGCGAGCTTCACGGCCTCTTCGCCTTGCGGACGCGCACGCTTGAGCACCACGAACGCGCACACCGCCTCGCCGGTCGTCGCATCGGGGCGGCCCACCACGGCGGCTTCCGCGACGAGCGGATTGGCCACCAGTGCCGACTCGATTTCCATGGTGCCGAGACGATGGCCCGACACGTTCAGCACGTCGTCGATGCGGCCCATGATCGTGAAGTAGCCGGTCTCCTTGTCGCGCACCGCGCCGTCGCCGGCGAGGTAGAGCCTGCCGCCGAGCTCGTCGGGGAAGTAGCTCTTCTTGTAGCGGTCCGGATCGCCCCACACGTTGCGCAGCATCGCCGGCCACGGACGCTTGACCACCAGAATGCCGCCCTGCCCGTTCGGCACGTCCTGCCCGGTTTCGTCGACGACCGCAGCCATGATGCCCGGCAGCGGCAGCGTGCACGAACCCGGCACGAGCGGCGTCGCGCCCGGCATCGGCGCGATCATATGGCCGCCGGTCTCGGTCTGCCACCACGTATCGACGATCGGACAGCGGCCGCCGCCGACGTTCTCGTAGTACCACACCCACGCTTCCGGATTGATCGGTTCGCCGACCGTGCCGATGATGCGCAACGTCGACAGGTCGTAGCTCTTGGGATGCACTTTAGCGTCGGCCTCGGAGGCCTTGATCAGCGAGCGGATCGCAGTAGGAGCCGTATAGAACAGCGTGACCCTGTGCTTCGCGATCATCTGCCAGAAGCGCCCGGCGTCCGGATAGGTCGGCACGCCCTCGAACACGACCTGGGTGCCGCCAAGCGTGAGCGGCCCGTACGTAATGTAGCTATGGCCGGTGATCCAGCCGATGTCGGCGGTACACCAGAACACGTCGGAGGGGCGCCAGTCGAAGGTCCATTTCAGCGTTTGCGCGGCCCACAGCAGATAGCCGCCGGTGCTGTGCTGCACGCCCTTCGGCTTGCCGGTCGAGCCCGACGTATAGAGGATGAAGAGCGGATGCTCGGCGTCGACCCATTCGGGCGCGCACTGATCCGACTCGGCCTGTGCGAGTTCGTGCATCCACAGGTCGCGCCCTGCGTCCCATGCGACCTTGCCGCCGGTGCGCTGGTACACGATCACGCTCGTGACCTTCTCGCAGCCGCCGAGGGCGAGCGCTTCGTCGGCGATGTTCTTCAGCGGCAAAGCCTTGCCGCCGCGCATCTGTTCGTCGGACGTGATCAAGGCGACCGCGCCGACGTCGACGAGCCGCTCGTTGAGCGACTTCGACGAGAAGCCGCCGAACACGACCGAGTGCGTCGCGCCGATCCGCGCGCACGCCTGCATCGCGACGATGCCCTCGATCGACATCGGCATATAGATGACGACCGGGTCGCCTTTCTTCACGCCGCGTTTTTTCAGCGCATTCGCGAAGCGCGATACGCGTTGCAGCAGATCCTGATAGGTGACGTTGGTGACGCTACCGTCGTCGGCTTCGAACATGATCGCGACGCGCTCGCCGTTGCCGGCCTCGACGTGACGGTCGATGCTGTTATACGACGCGTTCAGTTGGCCGTCTTCGAACCACGTGTAGAACGGCGCCTTCGATTCGTCGAGCACCTTCGTAAACGGCTTGTGCCAACTCAGCGTCTCCTTCGCGAGACGCCCCCAGAAGCCTTCGTAGTCGCGCTCCGCTTCGGCGGCGAGCGCCCGGTACGCGTCCATGCCGGAGATCGTGGCGCCCTTCGCAGTGTCAGCGGAGGGCGGAAAAACGCGGCGTTCCTGAAGAACCGATTCAATCGCAGACATCGACAACCCCTTGGTGAAGATGAAACGTAAAACCTGTACCGGCGCGCATCGGGCGCGCGGGCCTTATCCCGTGCGAGCCGCCACGAGCGGCGCTGTCTCCCACCTCGCGATACCGTCAAACGCGCGTGCGTGCGGCATCGCAACATCCGTGCATGCGGGCGCCCTGCGCGATCCTATCCCGCGTCAAGGCTTAACCATATGCGCTGCAACTTACCGGCCACTTACGCGCATCGTATTGATCTGCAAGCGAAAACCCTTAGATCGCGCCAGCCATCGACGCAGTTACGCGTTGATCAGACGAGATGCGCGCGAAAAAGATCGCCGTTCTACAGAGCCTTCTACGCTCGCTCGCAGCACATTGCATACCGTTGATGCGAACTCGACGCACCGCCAGCGCGCCCGCTTTCGCACCCTTATGCTCTCTCGCACGGCCTTTTACAATGCTAACTGAACTAGCCGTCCGGATTCCAGCTTGAATCGCTACGCCCTGCTTCTCATTACCTCGATGCTGCTCGTCGGCAGCAATGTCGGAATCGGTAAATCGATCGTAGCCTTCGTTCCCGTCCCGCTGTTCGCGCTGCTGCGTTTCGTGATCGCGATGGCCGTGCTATGGCCGCTGTTGCGCGTGACCAAACTGCGCCGCGTCAAACGCGATGAATGGATCAACCTGTTTTTGCAGGCGCTATTCGGCACCTTCGGTTTCACGCTGCTGATGCTCAACGGCGTCGCGCGTACCAGCGCGGTCGCGGCCGGCGTGATCACGAGCACGATTCCGGCGGTCGTCGCGCTGCTGTCGTGGCTGATCCTGAAGGAGCGGTCGGATGGCCGCACGCTCGCGCATTTCGACTATCGCGCGGTGCCGTCGAGCGTCTGGATGCTGGTGCTGTGGTACGGGCTGTCGGCCAGCATCTTCTCGTTCTGGCTGTGGATGAAAGGCATCCGTCACGTGCCAGGCAGTCTTGCCGGCGTGTTCAGCGCGGTGCCGCCAGTCGCCGCGGCGCTCTACGGCATCGAGTTCCTCGGCGAGCGGCCCACTCTCGCGCACGGCATCGCGCTTGCCTGCGTGGTCGCCGGTATCGGCCTCGCGAGCCTGAAAGCGCGCTGCGTACCGCCGATCGCATCGTAATTCTGGTGTGGCGGGCGCGCTGCCCGCCGCAAAGCAGCAGATTCGACCGACGCTGTACAATAGCGCGCCTGACGCGAGTCTCGCGCCCCTTCGATGGCCGCGCCCCGTACCGCCGTCGGCGCCTGGCCCCCTGTTCCGTCACCCGCGCTTCATCTGACCGTTGCCTATGTCCGCTTCGCGACCCGCCTCCGCCCGTCCGCGCCGCCCCATGCACGCGCTGCCCCACCTCATTTTCATGGGCCGCTGGCTGCAGGTGCCGCTGTACCTCGGGCTGATGCTGATCATGGTGATCATCGGCGGGTATGAAACGTTCGTATCGCGCCTCGGCCTCGACGGTCATCCGGACGAACCGGAATGGCTCGATCACGTGAACGCCGGCGTGCTGAAAGTGAAGCTATCGATGGCGCTGATCAGCTTCTCGTCGATCCATGTGCTGAAGACCTTCATCAGCCCCGATCAGAACACCACGCACACGCTCCCCAAACATTTCGAAGGGCCCGCGGCATTGCACGCCGTGGGCGGCATCAAGGTTTCCACTCCCATGAAGGCGCAAGACTGACCGCACCGTGCTGCGATCCGACAACAAGCGCCACTCCCCACTGAGCTAGCCATGACCGTCATCAAACAGGAAGACCTGATTCAGAGCATCGCTGATTCGCTGCAGTACATCAGCTACTACCATCCGCTCGACTACATCGAAGCGCTCGGCCGCGCGTACGAGCTCGAACAGAGCCCCGCAGCGAAGGACGCGATCGCGCAGATCCTGACCAACAGCCGCATGTGCGCCGAAGGCAAGCGCCCGATCTGCCAGGACACCGGCATCGTCACGGTGTTCGTGAAGGTCGGTATGGACGTGCGTTGGGACGGCGCCACGATGAGCGTCACCGACATGATCAACGAAGGCGTGCGCCGCGGTTATCTGAATCCGGACAACGTGCTGCGCGCATCGATCGTGAGCCCGCCCGAAGGCGCGCGCAAGAACACCAGGGACAACACGCCGGCCGTGATCCACTACGAGATCGTGCCGGGTAACACCGTCGACGTGCAGGTCGCGGCCAAGGGTGGCGGCTCGGAGAACAAGTCGAAGTTCGCGATGCTGAACCCGTCGGATTCGATCGTCGACTGGATCCTGAAGACCGTGCCGACGATGGGCGCGGGCTGGTGCCCGCCGGGCATGCTCGGCATAGGCATCGGCGGCACCGCTGAGAAAGCGATGGTGATGGCGAAGGAATCGCTGATGGACCCGATCGACATTCAGGACGTGATCGCGCGCGGCCCGAAGGACTGGATCGAAGAGCTGCGCGTCGAGTTGCACGAGAAGGTCAACGCACTCGGTATCGGCGCGCAGGGCCTCGGCGGTCTGTCCACTGTTCTCGACGTGAAGATCATGGCCGCGCCGACGCACGCCGCATCCAAGCCGATCGCGATCATTCCGAACTGCGCGGCGACGCGCCACGCGCACTTCACGCTCGACGGTTCGGGCGTCGCCAGGCTCGAAGCGCCGTCGCTCGACGCATGGCCGAAGGTGCACTGGGAACCGAACACGGAAACCAGCAAGCGCGTCGACCTCAACACGCTGACGCCGGAAGAAGTGGCGGGCTGGAAGCCGGGCCAGACGCTGCTGCTGTCGGGCAAGATGTTGACGGGCCGCGACGCCGCGCACAAGCGCATCGCCGACATGCTCGCGAAGGGCGAGAAGCTGCCGGTCGATTTCACGAACCGCGTGATCTACTACGTCGGCCCGGTCGATCCGGTGCGCGACGAAGCGGTCGGCCCGGCGGGCCCGACCACTGCGACGCGGATGGACAAGTTCACCGAGACGATGCTCGCGCAAACGGGCCTCATTTCGATGATCGGCAAGGCCGAGCGCGGCCCGGTCGCGATCGAGGCGATCAAGAAGCACAAGGCCGCGTATCTGATGGCCGTCGGCGGTGCGGCGTACCTCGTGTCGAAGGCGATCCGCAGCGCGAAGGTGCTCGCGTTCGAAGACCTCGGCATGGAAGCGATCTACGAGTTCGACGTGCAGGACATGCCGGTCACGGTCGCCGTCGATTCGAACGGCACCTCCGTGCACCAGACCGGCCCGAAGGAATGGCAAGCCAGGATCGGCAAGATTCCGGTCGCCACCGCTTGATGAGTCGCAATTAACGCTACTCAGGTCAGTCGAAAAGCCGGGGCCGCGATCCCGGCTTTTTCTTTCCGTGCGTCATGCACGCGCAAGGCGCCGCACGCACGAGGCCGCCAACGCCGCCAACGCCGCCAACGCCGCCAACAGTTGTATCGGATCTCTTGGCTTTTTTGGACATGACGTTTATTGTTGTTGGAAATTCAAGGTCCCCGAAAAAGGAAATAACATGCAAGGCGACAAGAAGGTCATCGAATATCTGAACGCGCAGTTGAAGAACGAACTGACCGCGATCAATCAATACTTCCTGCATGCCCGAATGTACGGCCACTGGGGCCTCGACAAGCTCGGCAAGCACGAGTACGACGAGTCGATCGGCGAAATGAAGCATGCCGACATGCTGATCGAACGGATCTTCATGCTCGACGGTCTGCCGAATCTGCAGGACCTGCACAAGCTGCTGATCGGTGAGGAAACCAAAGAGATCCTCGAATGCGATCTGAAGCTCGAACAGATTTCGCAAGGCACCTGCAAGGAGGCGATTGCCTACTGCGAATCGGTGCGCGATTTCATCTCGCGCGAAATCTTCACGAAGATTCTCGACGACACCGAAGAGCACATCGACTGGCTCGAAACCCAGCTCGATCTGATCGACAAGGTCGGTATCCAGAACTACCAGCAAAGCGCGATGGGCTCGGTCGAGTCCTGATCGAAGCACGCTGAAGCATCCCGCGCGGTAGCGGCACGACGCCTGCCCAGCAGGCATTCGCGCCGGACCGTACCGCACGGGCGATATACTTGCGCGCTCGTTCGCGCCTCACCGTGGTTTCACCCTTTTCGCCGACCGCCACTTCACGCTCGTTTTTTTCGCCTATGCCCGCCCCTTCGCCGTCCCCGACTGTCCGCAGTGTTGCCGCTGGCGCCGCGTCGCAGGCGCCGATCGGCATTTTCGATTCGGGGCTCGGCGGCCTGTCCGTGCTGCGCGCGGTGCGCGCGCAACTGCCTGACGAGGCGTTGCTGTATGTCGCCGATTCGCTGTACGCGCCCTACGGCGAGCGCGACGACGACTTCATCACCGACCGCACGCTGGCCATCGGCCAATGGCTCGCCGCACAAGGCGCGAAGGCGCTCGTGGTCGCATGCAATACGGCGACCGCGCAGTCGATCGCGTTGGTGCGCGAAAAGCTGCCGATTCCGCTCGTCGGCGTCGAGCCGGGTGTCAAGCCCGCCGCGCTGCAATCGAAAAGCCGCGTCGCCGGCGTGCTGGCGACCCAGGCGACACTGCGCAGCGCCCGCTTCCAGGGGCTGCTCGAACGCTACGCCGCCGATTGCCGCTTTCTGTGCCAGCCCGGCCACGGGCTCGTGCAGGCGGTCGAGCGCTGCGACGTCGGCTCGGCCGAGCTGCACGCACTGCTGCGCAGCTACCTGGAACCGATGCTTGACGCGGGCGCCGACACGCTGGTGCTCGGCTGCACCCATTACCCCTTTCTCGACGCGGCGATCCGCGACATCGTCGGCGAGCGGCTCGCGCTGATCGACACGAGCGTGGCGATCGCGCGTCAGCTCGAACGCGTGCTCGAGCAGCACGGCCTGCGCGCCGCCGCGTCGGCCGGGGGCACGCCGCTGCCGCGCTTCTATTCCACCGACGACGGCATCCATCAGCAGCAACTCGCCGCCACGCTGCTGCGGATCGAGGCCGCGGTCGTGCAGGTATCGATACCGTCGGGCCGCACGGCCGCATCGGATTCTCGCGCCGCCTAGCGCCGGCAACCGGCGCGCGCCCCGCCCTTCCTGCCGACGAAATCCATTCTAAGAGTCTGGTTTTGTTACAAAAAATCGCATGGGACGCTTGCCAAACGAACCAAACAAAATGATAATAATTCGCATTAACGTTAGCTATGACGCCTGCCATGATCGTCTGTGTCTGCAAATCCGTATCCGACCGCACAATCCGCTCCTCGATTGCGGACGGCATCGACTCGTTCGACGAGTTGCAGTTTGAACTCGGCGTCGCCTCGTGCTGCGGCAAATGCGAGGAATCCGTGCGTGACGTGATGCTGCAAAGCGGTGTCTGCGCGAGCCGTTGCGGCGTGGTCGAGCATCGGCAGGTGCAGAGCGTCGCCGAGGTCGTGCAAGTCGCGTTCTACGAGCGCAAGGCAGCCTGAGCTCGGCTAGCAGGGCCCGGTGCAGGCCGTGTCGGTGCGTCTAAAAGCCCCTCTGCTTCACGCACGCTTTATGTAGCGCTCCGATGCGACGTTGAATGTGCCGCACGTCTGCAACACAACCGCAGTACTGTCCGCCGTACTGCGTTATCCCACTGCCGTCAGCAAGCCAGTACTCGTACCAGCCAGCTACCCCGCTCCCCCTTCGAAAGGAGTTCGAGATGGAATTGCTGATTGGTTTCGTGACTACTTTGTTCATTTCGCTGCTGATTTTCCGAACATGACGATGTCCTGTCTGATGCGCCGCCCGCGCGGTGCGCTGCCACACTGACCATGCAGGCTCCGCATCCCGTTTCCGCCGGCGCCCCGCTGGCGTCGTCCACCCGACCGAATTCCCGCGCGCTGACGGCCACTGCCATAGTCGCCGCGGTTCACGTCGCTCTGCTCGCCGTGATCATGACGCTGCGTCACGAGCCTGTGCCGGTCGCGCTCGAATCGCACGTGATGACCGCCGAACTGCTGCCGCCCGCGCCGCTCGCCGCGCCGGTCGCGCTGCGATCGATCGCTCCGCCGCCGCCCCGGCCAACGCCGCCCGTCCATACGAGGCCGAAAGCCCAGCCGAAGCCGACTCCGACGCCCAAGCCGACGCCAACTCCGTTGCCACAGGCCGCTGCGCCATCGCCGACGCCGGTCGCGGCGCCCGATCCGACGCCGGCCGCGCCCGCCGCGCCGGCGACACCGCCCACCGCGGCAGCGCCCGCGATCGGCAAGCCGACGATGGAAATCAGCGCGCCGAAAAACGTGTCGCACCTCGATTGCAATATCACCCAGCCCGAATACCCGGCTCTATCGCGGCGCCGCGGCGAATCCGGCACCGCGTACGTGCACTTCGTCGTCGGTCTGACCGGCAAGCTCGAGAACATCGAGTTGAAGAAAAGCAGCGGCTTTAGCCGTCTCGACGACGCGGCCGTGGCCGCCGTACGCGCGAGCGCCTGCAAACCGTATCTCGAGAACGGCGAGCCCGTCAGGGCCGCGTACACCCAGCCTTTCAACTTCAATCTGACCGACTGAAGCAAGATTTCAAAAACAAGGAATTGCAATGCAAAACTACGGATTGGCACACGTGTGGGCGCAAGGGGATTTCGTGACGCGCGGTATCGCGCTCGCGCTATTGCTCATGTCGGTGATGTCGTGGAGCGTGATCGTCGTCAAAGGCTGGAACGTGATGCGCCTGAAGCGCCTGACGAAGAACGCCGAGCAGGCGTTCTGGCATTCGGACGACCTCGCCGACGGCGTGAAGAAGCTCGGCGGCGGCGCCTCGACGCCGCATGACAACCCGTTCCTCGCGCTCGCGCTGTCGGGCCAGGAAGCGGCCGACCATCATCACCAGACGCAGCCGCATCTGCATGACCGCATGGACGTATCGGACTGGATCACGCGCTGCCTGAAAGACACGATGGACGAAAGCGTCGCACGCATGCAGAGCGGTCTCGCAATTCTTGCGTCGATCGGCAGCACCGCGCCGTTCGTCGGCCTGTTCGGGACCGTGTGGGGCATCTATCACGCGCTGCTCGCGATCGGCGCGAGCGGCCAGTCGTCGATCGACCAGGTCGCCGGCCCGGTCGGCGAAGCGCTGATCATGACCGCGTTTGGTCTGTTCGTCGCGATTCCGGCGGTGCTCGGCTATAACGCGCTGACGCGCGCCAACAAGGCGATCGTCGCGAAGCTGAGCCGCTTCGCGCACGGCCTGCATGCGTTCTTCGTGACCGGTGCCCGTCTGTCGTCGACCAGGCACGGCGACGGCCTGCGTCTCGCAACCCGCGCCAACTGATCGACGAGGCATCCCAATGGCAATGAGCCCTTTCGCCGGAGACGATGACGACGGCCTGATGAACGAGATCAACATGACGCCGCTCGTCGACGTGATGCTGGTTCTGCTGATCGTCTTCATGGTGACGATTCCAGTGATCCGTCACGCGGTCAAGATCGATCTGCCGCACGCGAGCAGTCAGAAGGAAGACACGAAGCCCGCGCAGGTGACGGTGTCGATCGACGCGGACGGCAACGTGCTGTGGGACAGCACCAAGGTCGACGATGCGGCGCTCGCCGCGAAGATCGCCGCGGCCGCGCAGGCGAGCCCGCAGCCGGAGTTGCATCTCGATGCGGACCGCAAGGTGCCGTACGAGAAGGTCGCTCAGGTCATGTCCGCCGCGCAGGCTGGCGGACTGACGAAGATCGGTTTCGTCACGCAGCCCAAAGCGAAGTAAGCGGTAACGTGGCAAGTGGAGCGGCAAGCGGAGCAGCGCGCTCGTCCACGAGAACACCCCTTTAAACAGGGCCAAAAAGTAAAAGGCCTTCATCGTCGGATGAAGGCCTTTTTTTGTGCGCACTCGGCGCCTTCGGGCGGCGGGATCATTTGCCATCGGCCGAAGACTGATAGCTTTTATCACCGCATGCGAGGGCCGTGGTCGACACGGACAACGCGGTCAGCCCTATCAGGCCCGCTATGATAGCGGCCATGAGTTTTCGCATAGGACACTCCTTAGCGAAAGGGATTTCACTATATGCCTGTGTGCGCGCGCATTCAAGCAAACGACCATTGAAAGTAATCATGACAGGCCGCGCTTAAATGCTAAAAACGATTTCCGAAGCGCGCTAGGGGCCCGCAGCGCACCGTGCCCCCTTAAGTTGCCACAGAGCCTCATGAAACCGCCGCTGACACAGCGGAGGAAGCCCTCGCCGCCGATGCCTGCGCCGCCGCTTTTTCGGCGCGCTCAGGACACTCGCCGATGATGTGCTTGCCCTCATCCGGATCGAGCATCTCGACCAGATAATCGACGAACGCGCGCACGGCCGGCACCATCCCCTGACGCGACACGAACACCGCGTACAACTGCGGCGTCGGAAAACTCCAGCCCGGCATCACGGGCGACAACTGCCCCGCTCTCAACGCGGCTCCATACATCATCTCCGGCAATGCGGCAATGCCGACGCCGGCGAGCACCGCCTCGCGAATCGTCATCAGATCGGCGGTCACGAGGCGCGGCTCGTGTTCGTGAGCATGGCGCGTGCCGTCGGGCGAGATCAGGTTGTACACGTGGCGGCCGTCGCTCGTCGGCACGTCGAGTGTTTCGAAGCGGTTCAGGTCGCCCGGCGTCAGCGGCGGCGCATTCTGCTGCAGCAGGCTCGGCGCGCCGACCAGCATCTGCTCGGTGCGCCACAGCGGCCGCACGACGATGTTCGCGTTTTCCGGCGGATCCGAACGCACGCGCAGTGCGACGTCGATCGAATCCTCGAACAGATCGACCACGCGATTCGTCACGCGCATCACGACGCGCACCTCCGGAAAGCGGTGCATGAATTCCGGCAGAATCGTCGACAGAATCGTCTGCGAGATCGTAACCGGCACGCTGACGCGCACCGTGCCGCGCGGCGACGAGCGCAGCTGCTGCACGACATTGACCGCCGCCTGCGCTTCGCTGAGCATCGCCTGACAGTGCTGGTAGAACAGCTGCCCCGCTTCGGTCAGTGCGAGCTTGCGAGTGGAACGCTGCAACAGGCGCACGCCGAGCGACGCCTCCAGCTCCGTGAGCCGACGCGACAGGCGCGACTTCGAGATGCCCAGCACCCGCTCGGCGGCCGAAAATCCGCCATGTTCGACGACCTGCGAAAAGTACATGAGGTCGTTCAGATTGTGTGAATCGATCTTCATCTCATCGTTCCATGAATAGAACAATCCATTGCTGAGGGACGGCTGGCACCGCCAAAAACGGTCCCTATAATAGCTCCATGTTTCAGAAATCGCGCTATTCCCCATTTTTCGAGGTGATATTGATGACTACGTCACGCACGATCGAACGCACGTTCCCGTCGGTTCGCACAGTGGAGGGCGGCGGATTTATCGTTTATCGACCGTTTCCGACGCGTCTGCTGATGGACTTCGATCCGTTCCTGCTGCTCGACGAAATGGGGCCGGTCGACTATGCGCCAGGCGAGGCCATCGGCGCGCCCGATCATCCGCATCGCGGCTTCGAGACGGTCACCTATGTGCTCGAGGGCCAGTTCGGCCACAAGGATTCGGCGGGCCATTCCGGCACGCTCCACGCCGGTGACGTGCAATGGATGACCGCGGGCGCGGGCGTCGTGCATAGCGAAATGCCGGACCCGGAATTCACGCGCACCGGCGGTCGCGTGCACGGCCTGCAGCTATGGGTGAACCTGCCGCGTCGCGACAAGATGATCGCTCCGCGCTATCAGGAAATCCCGTCGACACGCATTCCGGCCGCGACGTCCGAAGACGGTCAGGTGCGCGTGAAGGTCATCGCGGGCGAAGCGCTCGGCGTCAAGGCCGCGATCGAAACGCACACGCCGATCCTGTATCAGCATTTCTCGTTGCAGCCGGGCGCGACGATCCGCCAGCCGGTACCGGCCGACTATCGCGTGTTCGCGTATGGGCTGTCCGGCAAGGGCGTGTATGGCGAAGGCGACGCGCGCGCGGACATCGACGCGCGCACGATGGTGGTGTTCGCCAACGACGGCGACGCGGTGACCATCACGGCCGGCGACGAACCGCTCGAAGTGCTGCTGCTCGGCGGCGTGCCGCTGAAGGAACCGGTGGTGCGCTATGGCCCGTTCGTGATGAATACCGAAGACGAGATCCGTCAGGCGGTGATCGACTATCAGGCCGGGCGGATGGGCGCGATCACGCACTGACAGGCGAGCGCCTGCCGCGCGTTTGTCACGCCTGTCGGCGCGAGGCGAAGCTTGCCACCAGCCACGCGCGCCGCCAAATCATCCGCCACGGGCCGCGAACGCCGCTAAATTCGTTCACAATAACGGCTCATGTCGCGCGGCCCGCGTTGATTTCGACAGTCCGCGGCGCGCGACGCTATTAGATCCCTAGCAGAGGAGCCGCGCATGGCAGAGCCCACCGTCACCGCCCACATCGGTTCGACGAATTTCCAGGTCGTGTTCGACGACGGCAAGCACACCTGGCTTGCCGACGAACCCGAATCGCTAGGCGGCGGCGACCGCGGCCCGACGCCGGTCTCGCTGCTGCTGTCGAGCCTCGGCGCTTGTACGTCGATCACGCTAAAGATGTACGCGCAGCGCAAAGGCTGGCCGCTCGCGGGCGTACGCGTCAATCTGTCGATGGAAACCGGCGACGCAGGCTCGACGATCGACCGTCAGATCATGCTCGATGGCGATCTCTCCGGCGAGCAGCGGGAACGGCTTTTGCAAATTGCCAATGCGTGCCCGGTCCACAAGATCCTCACGCACACGATCTCGATCCGCTCCGCGCTCGCGGTCGCTTAACAGTCGCAGCAAACGCGCATAGGACGGTCGGACGCCGTCCGTTCGGGTCACGGGTATTGCAATATTTTCATAGGACGCAGTCGTCTTGAATTTCGAACACCTTATTCAGATCAACGATCCGTTGAATCCCTTCGTCGAATCGATGACCCGCGAGCAGCTGTGGGAAGGGCTCGTGCTGCGCGCCGAGCAGCCGCAACTGTTCGTGATTGGTCTCGACAGCTGCACGATCCTGTCGCGCGACGCCAATGTGCTCGAGCGTGAGTTGCACTACGGCCAGGCCACCGTGCGCGATCGCGTCACGCTGCAGGAACGCGAAAGCGTGCGCTACGACATCCTGCCGACCGCCGAGCACGTCGGCGGCTCCCTGACGATGACGATCGAGCAGCCCGATGAGCTGCAGTTGTTCCTACGCTTCGAGTACGCGACCACGCTGCCCGTGTCGACCGACCAGGACGCCGTGCAGACGCAGGAGATCGTCAAGTCCGCGTATCGCGAGAACGATATCGACACGGTGCGGCTGATCCGCCAGTACGTCGCGGCCGGGCAGGAACCGGGACCGTTGCACTGACATACCGCGCGGGCGCCCTGCCCGCGCTTTCGCGGGGCCATGTCAGAATGGCTTCCAGAATCGCCATCGAGACGCACTTTCATTCAGCTATCAAAAGTCGGACCCGATCAATTTCTCGATCTTGCAAATAGGAATGGTTATCATTTAGAATGATCACATCGAATCGACGAACAAGCTAAAACGAATGACCGATATGACTCGCTCCTCCACGCTCAGCCTGCGCCGCTCGGCGGCCGCGCTAACCAGCCGCCCGAAATCGTCGACGACGGCCGCGCCCGCGGCGAAACCCGGCGCGCAACGCGCCGCCGGCCAGAGCGAGACGTCGGAACGGGTCGTGCGCAGCGACGCGCTGCTGCAAGGCCATAGTCACATCAGCATCGTGCACAACGGCGACACGTATCAACTGCGTGCAACGCGCCTCGGCAAGCTGATCCTGACGAAGTAGCAAGACACGAGGTAAGTACCGGGTATTGTGGGGACCACCTCCCAGAGAGGTGTTAGGCATTAGCCAGCCACGACGGTTTGCACGCGAGAATTAGACCCCTTCGTGCAGACACCAAGCCAGCCGTCGCAGCAAGCCAGGCCGCTTTTTTGGTTCTCGCTCGAAAGCCGATGCGCGCAACGGCGTACATCGCTGAAAATGATAAAGCCGTGGGGTGTCACCATCCCACGGCTTTTCGTTTGCGCTTGCGCCTGCGTTCGCACCGGACACAGGCTGAAGACTTACTTCGAGGCCCAGCCCCAGAACATCAGCCACCACGCGCTATTGACGACCGCCAGCGCCACGACGAACCACAACATCGCCAGCGCGCGTTGCACGAAGCGCTCGCTGTAGCGGCGCGTGACGAGCCACGCGAGCCATGCGCTCCATGCGCTCGCAATCACGAGAATTGCGATGCGCAGACCCGACGCCCACCACAGCGACACGTGCTCGGCGCGCAGCAGCGACAGCGTCGTCGCCGACAAACCGAGGAATACGCCCGCGCCCGCGATCGGAATCAGCCCCTGTGTCAAGTGATGCAGACGCGTTGCGTCGAAGCGCCCGAGCATGCGCGTCGCGCCCGTCAGCAACAGCAGCAGCACGGTGCCGTAGACAAGCGCCGTCGCGAGGATGTAGCCGATCAGCAGCGAGCCGTCGAGCCACGAGAACACGTCGTTCTGGTCGGGGTAATGGGTGAACAGGAACCACGGCGCGTTGGTGTCGAGCGGCCACGTGATGTCGCGATCGACGAGCCATGTCGCGGCGAACATCTTCAGGTCGATGAACCAGCGCGACGCGGTCCAGTGGAACGCGCCGATCGCGATGCCGAGCAGGCCGTACAGGATCAGCGCGGTGTCCCACGGGTTCGCCTTCTTGTCGCCCAACTGCACGATTTCGGTCGACGGCTTGCGCCACGTCAGCGCGATCGCATCGCGGTGTCCGCTGCAACGGCCGCACATATGGCAGTCCGCCGCACCCTTCATGTTGCGCAACGGCACGAGCGGCGCGCAGTTGATCGGAATCACGCGATGCCCATGCTCGCCGTTCGTGTACGAGCGGCGCCACGCGTCTTCGTCGACCTTGTAGTGAAACGGCGCGAGCCGTGACAGAAGCGAAAAAACCCCGTTGACGGGGCACAGGTATTTGCACCAGACGCGCTTCTCGCGTCCGTATAGCAGACCGATCACGATTGCCGCGAAGGTCGAGCCGCCGAGCACCAGCAACACCGCTTTCGGATACTGGTAGACGCTCACCATCTGCCCGTAGATCGTCGTGATGCCGAACGCGACGAACGGCCAGCCGCCCCAGCGCATCCAATGCGGAATCGCGCGGCCGCGGCCGAATTTGCTCGCGAATTCGGCGAGCGCGCCCTCCGGACACAGCACGCCGCACCAGACGCGGCCGAGCATCACCATCGACAGCAACACGAACGGCCACCAGATGCCCCAGAACACGAACTGCGCGGCGAGCGTCAGGTTGTTCCACAGATGCGCGGTGTCGTCCGGCAGCGGCATCAGCGCGGGCACGACGATCAGGAACGCATACACCGCGACCACGACCCACTGGATGCCGCGAATCACCGCGCCGTGGCGCTGCATCCACTGGCCGGCCGCCGCGAGGCGGCCCTGCCGGGAAGCCATCACGGCGCTCATGCCGCGCGCCCTGCCGTCTGCTGCGCGGGCTTGCGACTGGCGCGGCGCAGGAGCAGATAAACGACCGCCCAATACACGGCATAGGCGAGCAGATTCATCAGCGCCGGATGCGCGCGGTAGCCGGTCAGCGTCGCGACGAGCGAACCGAAGGTGCTCGAGTCATCGAGAATCGCCGACGAATTCCACAGCTGGTTGACGAGCGTCGGCAGGATTTCCTTGTCGATCAGCTTGTCGACGCCGGTCTGGAACAGCCCCGCGCCGAGGAACAGCAGCATGATTTCGGTGACGCGAAAAAAGAGCCGCCACGAGATGATCTTGCCGCCGATCTGCAACACGTAGAAGGTCAGGAACGCAAGCGCGAGACCGATCACGACAGCGAGCATCTGACTGCCGTCGACATGACCCGACTGGCCAAAGCCGAGGCCGTACAGGAAGATCACGGTTTCGCTGCCTTCGCGCGCGATCGCCAGTGCGACCAGCAGCGCCACGCCCCACCAGTTCGAATCGCGCTGGCTCTTTTGCAGCGACTGTTCCATGTCGCGCTTCAGCGTGCGGCCGTGTTGCTTCATCCACAGCACCATCTGCACGATCAGCACGCAGGCGATGAGCACCATCGCGGTCTGGAAGTAATCCTGCGCGTCACCGGAGAGCACCTCGGTGAAGCCGATTAGCGCCGCGCCGAGCGCCACCGCCGCGATCACGCCGGCTGCCACGCCGCCCCACAGGTACGGCAAGCCGCGGCGGGCGTCGTCGTCGCCATTTTTCAACCACGCGTACAGGATGCCGACGACCAGCAGCGCCTCAACGCTCTCCCGCCACACGATGAACAGAATCTGACCCATTCAAGCTCTCCCTTCGATCCTTCTACTGCCCGCTTCCGTTGCCTCGCGCGACCGACAGCGCCCGCTTGCCGTGGCGAGTTCGCGTTCGCATTCGATCGAGACCACTGCTTACTTCGCGACGATCACGCCTTGCGCCTGCTGGTGAAAGTCGTCGAAAAACTTGTATTCGCCCGGCTCCAGCGGAGCGATCACGACGAACGAATCGGCGCCCGGCGCCAGAACCTTCTCTTTACGCAACTGCACGCTTTCGAATTCGGCCGCGCCCTTGCCGGTGTTGCGTACTTCGATCTTGATACGCTGGCCTGCCGGCACTTCGATGCGGGCCGGGTTCAGTTTGCCGTCGTTCATTTCGAGCTTGAAGGTCGGCAGGTCGGCTGCATGAGCCGTGGCCGCCAAGCAAAACGTGGCGGCAAGCATCGCGATCTTTCGGTTGATTCTCATTGCCCTTTCCGGAAAACGCGACGCGCCAACGCCAGATATGACTCCGACTGTCCGCGCGCCGTCTGCTGCATTCACTGATACGTTGAGCGACGCATTGGCACCGCGCGCCGGTCAGTAACCGCCCTTCTTGCCGATGCCAGCGAAGGTGAAGTCGTATTCGAGCGTGATTGGCTTGAACCACGGACCCACGCCGGTTTCCTTGTCGACGTGACGGCCGAACGCCATGTGGCCCATTTGCATCGGCGGTTCGACGATCAGCTTCAGGTGATACTTGCCCGGGCCTTGCAGCTTGACGTTGTCGCCGTAGTGCGGACCATCGTTCGCGACCATCGGCATCAGGTCGCCCTTCAACGGCTGGTTCGAGCCGGCCTTCGTCAGTTCGTAGTGCACCTGCAGATACGGCATCCAGTCGCCTTCGGCGAAACCGGTCGGATTGTTCTTGACCGCGTGGATGTCGGACTCGAGGTGAATGTCCGAATCCGACGCCTTGCGCATCATGCCTTCAGGTTCCATCGTGACCGGCTGCAGGTAGACCGCGCCGATTTCCATGCCGCCCTGGATCTGCTGCTTGCCAATCGGATATTCGGCGGCCGAGGCCGACAGCGCCGCGACAGCAGCTACCGCTGCCGCGCCACCGCGCACAAAGGAAGAAATCCGCATTGAAGCTCCTTGTTTCTATCAGACTGGAATCGATTTCATTGAAACACTGCGGCCGCAAGTCAGATGTAAATTTAAATGCGAACCATTCTCAATATTGGGGCGAGTTTATCATCGATCGTTGACGAGAACAAACCTGTCAGCACGCTCTGCCTGATGTCAGCAGGGTCTTAAGGCTCGCTTAAGAAACCTTCGTGCGGCGGGGAAACAGGTACGGAATTCGTCACGGCCAGGTTGGCCGCGCCGACGGCTGCAGCGGGACCTAAAGCGCCGGCCGATGTGAACAGGCGCGGCGAATGGCCGCGCCCTTTCGTGGTGGACAAAAGCGGTGGAGGGACGCTAGCTATTCGACGCCCGACACGTGGTCGCCGACGTTCGCGCCGAACACGCGCTGACGCAGCAGCGCTAGCTGGTCGCGGGTCTGCGCGGCCTTCTCGAATTCGAGATTCTTCGCGTGCTCCATC
Source organism: Paraburkholderia sp. Cpub6 (assembly GCF_014201065.1). Lineage (NCBI taxonomy): Bacteria > Pseudomonadati > Pseudomonadota > Betaproteobacteria > Burkholderiales > Burkholderiaceae > Paraburkholderia > Paraburkholderia sp. Cpub6. Next base: position 13,078 of record NZ_JACHDM010000012.1, on the reverse strand, counting down.
ATCTGCTTTTCGAGGCGCTTGATCTCCTTGGCGAGTTGCTTCTCGGACATGTCCTCGAACTTCGCGCGAGTCTGCTGCTCCTTCAACTCGGCACGCGCTTCGTCGATGTTGTACACGCCATCGATGATGTCGCGAATCCGTTTCACGACGCCGCGCGGCGTAATGCCGTGCGCGGCGTTGAACGCGATCTGCTTCGTACGGCGCCGCTCGGTTTCGTCGATCGCGCGACGCATCGAGTCCGTGATGTTGTCTCCGTACAGAATCGCCTTGCCGTTCACGTTACGCGCCGCCCGGCCGATGGTCTGGATCAGCGAACGCTCGGCGCGCAGGAAGCCTTCCTTGTCCGCGTCGAGAATCGCGACGAGCGACACCTCGGGAATATCGAGCCCCTCGCGCAGCAGGTTGATCCCGACCAGCACGTCGAACGCGCCGAGACGCAGATCGCGGATGATCTCGACGCGCTCGACCGTGTCGATGTCGCTGTGCAGATAGCGCACCTTGATGCCGTGGTCGGCCAGGAACTCGGTGAGCTGCTCGGCCATCCGCTTGGTCAGCGTCGTGACCAGCACGCGGTCGCCGGCCTTGATGCGCTCGTTGATCTCGCCAAGCACGTCGTCGACCTGGCTGCGCGCCGGCCGCACCTCGATTTCAGGGTCGACGAGGCCGGTCGGACGCACAAGCTGTTCGGCGACCTGCCCCGCGGTCCTCTTCTCATAATCGGCGGGCGTCGCCGACACGAACACGACCTGGCGCATCTTGCGCTCGAACTCGTTGAACTTGAGCGGCCGGTTGTCGAGCGCCGACGGCAGCCGGAAGCCGTAGTCGACGAGGTTTTCCTTGCGCGCGCGGTCGCCGTTGTACATGCCGTTCAGCTGGCCAATCAGCACGTGCGATTCGTCGAGCATCATGATCGCGTCGGGCGGCAGGTAATCGACGAGCGTCGGCGGCGGCTCGCCCGGCGCCGCGCCCGAGAAGTGCCGCGAATAGTTCTCGATGCCCTTGCAGAAACCGAGCTCCTGCAGCATTTCGAGGTCAAAGCGGGTGCGCTGCTCGAGGCGCTGCGCCTCGACGAGCTTGCCTTGGCTATAGAAGAATTCGAGGCGCTCGCGCAGCTCGGCCTTGATCGTTTCGACGGCGCGCAGCACGGTATCGCGCGGGGTCACGTAGTGCGACGACGGATAGACGGTAAAGCGCGAAATTTTCTGCCGCACGCGGCCGGTCAACGGATCGAATAGCTGCAGCGTCTCGACCTCGTCGTCGAACAGCTCGACGCGCACCGCCATCTCGGCGTGCTCGGCCGGGAAGATATCGATGGTGTCGCCGCGCACGCGGAACGAGCCGCGCTGGAAGTCGGCTTCGTTGCGGCTGTACTGCATCGCGATCAGCCGCGTGATGACGTCGCGCTGGCCGAGCCGGTCGCCGGTGCGCAGCGTCAGGATCATCTGGTGATATTCGGACGGATTGCCGATACCGTAAATCGCCGACACCGTCGCGACGATCACCACGTCGCGCCGCTCCATCAGGCTCTTGGTCGCCGACAGCCGCATCTGCTCGATATGCTCGTTGATCGACGAGTCTTTCTCGATGAACAGATCGCGCTGCGGCACATACGCTTCCGGCTGGTAGTAGTCGTAGTACGAAACGAAGTACTCGACCGCGTTGCGCGGAAAGAACTCGCGGAACTCCGAATACAGCTGCGCGGCGAGCGTCTTGTTCGGCGCGAACACGATCGCCGGGCGGCCGAGCCGCGCGATCGTGTTGGCCATCGTGAAAGTCTTGCCGGAGCCGGTCACGCCGAGCAGCGTCTGGAACGCGAGACCGTCGCCGACGCCTTCGACGAGCGTGTCGATGGCCGTGGGCTGGTCGCCGGCGGGCGGATACGGCTGGTAGAGCTTGAACGGTGAACCTTCGAACGTGATGAATTTTGATTCGTCGAGCGTATCGTCGGCTTCAGTCAGATGGTGTTCGGACATGAGGGGCGGCACCGGGCCTTGGGCAAAGAATCATTCTAACGGGTTGCGGAAAGCGAAGATCGAGCGGGCTTACGTAGGGCGGCCCTGGGCGCCGGTGTGTTATGGCCCTTTGCGGACTTGCGCGCCCTGACGGGGTTTACCGCGAACTCCCATCCCGGGCTCTGTCCTCCACGCCACGCGTCATCGTGGCGCAGTCAGCGCCAATGGACAGCGCACCTCGGCCTGTTCGCGCCGTCGACATCGCCACGCCCGCTCGAATTCCCTACTGCCACATGGCTCTCCAGTGCCTGTTTTTCAAGCAAATAATCGCCTTTTGCCCGTCTGGTCGTCCGAAAAAAAGCGCCCGGATTCGTTACAATGCGAAGTTGCGCTCGCTCGCCGCTGTCCATAGGCCGTCCCCGATTTTCGCGTTTCGTCGAACTCACGCCCACCCGCGAAACGCCGCCGACGCTCCAGATGAGCCCGCACGCGCGCGAAGCCGCCCTCTTTTCACTACTGCTGCCCACCCATCATGTCTCTGTTCTCCGCCGTCGAACTTGCTCCCCGCGACCCGATTCTGGGCCTGAACGAAGCTTTCAACGCCGATACGCGCGCCACCAAGGTCAACCTCGGCGTTGGCGTGTACTTCAATGAAGAAGGCAAGATTCCGCTGCTGCGCGCCGTGCGCGAGGCGGAAAAGGCTCGCGTCGAAGCCGCGCTGCCGCGTGGCTATCTGCCGATCGAAGGTATCGCCGCTTACGATGCCGCCGTGCAAAAGCTGCTGCTCGGCAACGACTCGCCGCTGATCGCGGCCGGCCGCGTCGTCACGGCGCAGGCGCTGGGCGGCACGGGCGCGCTGAAGATCGGCGCGGACTTCCTGAAGCGCGTGAATCCGAATAGCAAGGTCGCAATCAGCGATCCGAGCTGGGAAAATCACCGCGCGCTGTTCGAAGGCGCGGGCTTCGTCGTCGAATCGTATCCGTACTATGACGCGCAGACGCACGGCGTGAACTTCGACGGCATGTTGAGCGCGCTGAACAGCTATGAGGCGGGCACGATCGTCGTGCTGCACGCGTGCTGCCATAACCCGACCGGCGTCGACCTGAGCGTCGAGCAGTGGAAGCAGGTCGTCGAGGTCGTCAAGGCGCGCAACCTCGTGCCGTTCCTCGATATCGCCTACCAGGGCTTCGGCGACAACATCGAAGCGGACGCGGCAGCCGTGCGTCTGTTCGCGGCGCAGGAACTGAACGTGTTCGTGTCTTCGTCGTTCTCGAAGTCGTTCTCGCTGTACGGCGAGCGCGTCGGCGCACTGTCGATCATCACCGCGAGCAAGGAAGAAGCGGCGCGCGTGCTGTCGCAACTGAAACGCGTGATCCGCACCAACTACTCGAACCCGCCGACGCACGGCGGCTCGGTGGTCGCGGCCGTGCTCGCATCGCCGGAACTGCGCGCGACGTGGGAAAGCGAACTGGGCGAAATGCGCGAGCGCATCCGCGCGATGCGCAATGGTCTCGTCGAGCGTCTGAAGGCAAGCGGCGTCGATCGTGACTTCGGCTTCGTGAACGCACAGCGCGGCATGTTCTCGTACTCGGGTCTGACGGCACCGCAAGTGGACCGTCTGCGCGAAGAGTTCGGTATCTATGCGGTCAGCACGGGCCGCATCTGCGTGGCTGCGCTCAATACGCGCAACCTCGACGTCGTCGCCACCGCGATTGCTCACGTGCTGAAGTAAGGCGACTCACAGCGCGGAGGTTTGCCGTGCAAGTGCAGCAGGTTCGCCGCTGCCACCGACTGTAAAGACGGCGCCCTGTTCTGAAAGAGCGCCGTTTTCTTATTTTCCGACGGTTCGGCCTTGGTTGGCGCAGCGTCGGGGCTCTCCGCGAGGAATCAGCGCGAATCCCGATGAATATCGTGCGTGACGAACCCGGCATCGTTTTCCGGCATATCGAGCCAGTCGGGCTGCTCGAGAGAACGGAGAATATCTTCGAGACCGCTTCGCCAATGCTCGCGCATCGTCGACAGACCGAATTGAAAGTCCTTGTAGTGTCCTTCGTATTCCTTGTGCCGGTAGATCAGGTGAATCACGTTGTAGCGCTTTGAACACGACAGATCTTCGGCCAGCTTGCACCACGGATCGTCGCGTTGGTCTTCTGGCACACGGTCCAGCACCTCGCGCAGTACGTGGCGGAAACGCTGCGAGCGCTGCAGCATGTCGGTCACGAGACGCGTACGGCTCGAATACTGGATGTCTTTCATGCGGCCCTGCACGTCGGTGATGTTGTCCGGAACCGGCCCGATCGCACTCCATAGGTCGACCTGAAACGCGAGCGTGTCGCGACGCGGCGTGGACTGGAGCACCTCGTAGAGCGGCGTATTCGACATCAGGCCGCCGTCCCAGTAGAACTGACCGTCGATCTCGACGGCCGCGAAGCCCGGCGGCAACGCGCCAGACGCTATGAAATGCTCGGGTCTGAGCGTGGTGTGGGTATTGTCGAAGTACGCGAAATTGCCCGTGCCGCAATTCACCGCGCCCACCGACACGCGTATTTCGCCGGAATTAATCCGGTCGAAATCACACAGCGACTCGAGCGTGGCCTTCAGCGGCGTGGTGTCGTAGTAGCTCGCCAATTGCGGCGGACCGGACACCGTGGGCAACAGCGGTGGGAAACGCGGCACGAAAAAGCCCTTTTGCCCTTCGACGATCGCGCTCATTGCCTGCGCTGCCGTAAATGCCTTGCGCACCGCTTCGCTCGAATTGAACAGCAGGTGCTCGATCGGAGCCGGCAAGGGCGCCCCGAACGCCGGCTGGCAGATCGTCTCCCAGAATTGGAGCAGACGCTCGACGCGTCGTTCAGGTGGATTGCCCGCAATGATCGCCGTATTCAGTGCACCGATCGAGATGCCCGCGATCCAGTTCGGTTCGATGCCGGCTTCGTAAAGTCCCTGAAAGACGCCGGCCTGATAGGCGCCGAGCGCGCCGCCGCCTTGCAGCATCAGCGCGACGGTTTCGTAGTTGGGCAACCGGAGATGCCGGCGCGGGCGGGCGGCGACCGACGGACCCGCGCCCTCCCCGTCGCCCGACACGCCCACCCGCGCCCGCTTCAGATTGCGTTGCGCCATGGGCCGCCCCTTAGTGCATGTACCAGCCGTGGCTCACGACGAACGACTGGCCGGTCAGCGCCGCGCTCGGGAACGTCGACAGGAACAGCACGGTCTGCGCGACGTCTTCGACCGTCGTGAAGATACCGTCGACGGTACCGCCCAGCATCACGCGCTTGATCACTTCCTCTTCGCTGATGCCGAATTCTTTCGCCTGCTCGGGAATCTGCTTGTCGACGAGCGGCGTGCGCACGAAGCCCGGACACACGACGTGCGAACGCACGTTATGCGCGGCGCCCTCCTTGGCAAGCACGCGCGACAGGCCCAGCAGAGCGTGCTTCGCGGTCACGTACGCCGACTTCAGCGGCGAGGCGAGATGCGAGTGGACCGAGCCCATGTAAATCACGACGCCGCCGCGATTGTCCTTGTACATGTGCTTGAGCGCGGCCTTGGTGGTCAGGAACGCGCCGTCCACGTGAATGGCCTGCATCTTCTTCCAGTCCGAGAACGAATAGTTTTCGATCGGATTGACGATCTGGATGCCGGCGTTGGAAACGAGAATGTCGATCGAACCGAATTCCTCGGCGACCTTCTCGATCCCCTGGTTGACGGCATCCTCGTTCGTCACGTCCATTGCCACGCCGATTGCCTTACCGCCGCCCTTTCTGATTTCTTCAGCCACGGCGTTCGCGCCGTCCTGGTTCAGGTCGGCGATCGCGACCGCTGCACCCGCGGCCGACAGAGTCAACGCGATCTGTTTGCCGATGCCGCTCGCGGCGCCAGTGACGACGGCAACCTTGCCGTTCAGATTCGAGTTCAGAGACGACATCCAGAACCTCCATGCAGTTGATGAGCAATGAGACCACGAGACCGCGCGCGGCGAGAAGTCGGCCAAACGGTATAGACCGTTCGGCGGATGCAGCGCGGCGGCCGACTTTGCTATTGTGCATGAACCCTGTGAACGACATAGGTAAAACGCACATCGAACCGTATCTCTTTAAACTGGACGCTTTCGGGCTGAATCCGGGCTCCATTCCCGTGGCATCACCAACCAGGAGACAGGCATGAATTATCGACGTCTGGGCCGCTCGGGCCTGCAAGTGAGCGAGTTGTCCATCGGCTCATGGGTCACGTACGGCAACCAGGTGGATCACCGCGCCGCGCGCGAATCGCTTGCCGCGGCGCGCGACGCGGGCGTCAATTTCTTCGACAACGCCGAAGTCTACGCGGGCGGCAAATCCGAGGAGATCATGGGCCATGCGTTGAAGGAGCTCGCGTGGCCGCGCGTGAGCTACGTCGTGTCGACGAAATTCTTCTGGGGACTCAACGAAGCGCCGAACCAGTACCACACGCTGAACCGCAAGTACCTGATGGACGCGATCGACGCGTCGCTGAAGCGCCTGCAGCTCGACTATGTGGATCTCGTGTTCTGTCATCGTCCGGACCCGAACACGCCGGTCGAGGAAACGGTGTGGGCAATGAGCGACATGATCGCGCGCGGCAAGGCGCTGTACTGGAGCACCTCGGAATGGAGCGCCGACGAGATTCGCGCCGCCTATGAAATCGCCGAGCGGCATCATCTGCACAAGCCGGTCATGGAGCAGCCGCAATACAACCTGTTTCACCGCAAACGCGTCGAGCAGGAATACAAACGGCTCTACGAGGACATCGGCCTCGGCCTGACCACGTGGAGCCCACTCGCATCGGGTCTGCTCACCGGCAAATATCGTGACGGCGTGCCAGCCGACAGTCGCGGGCAGTTGCAGGGCTATGACTGGCTGCGTCAGCAGCTCACTGACCCCACCCGGAACAACGTGGTCGGCCAGCTCGGCGCGGTCGCCGACGAGCTTGGCTGCACGGTCGGTCAGCTCGCGATCGCGTGGATTCTGAAGAATCCGAATGTCAGCACGGTGATCACGGGCGCCTCGCGGGTCGAACAGATCGGCGAAAACATGCAGTCCGCCGAGGTGGCCAAGCGCATCACACCGGAGATAAAGCAGCGGATCGAGGAGATCATCGGCGACGCGCACGAGTAATCGCGCGCGCAGCGCCCCGCACCGGGTGGCTAACCGGGCACGCGCGGTCGCGTACAATACGCGACCGCGCGTCGCCGGCTCCTTCGGGCCAGCCTGCGCTCTCTCAGTGTCCTCTCATCATGCTCAGCTACCGCCACGCCTTTCATGCCGGCAATCACGCCGACGTTCTGAAACACGCCGTCGTGTTGCAGCTCCTGCGCTACCTTGGCCAGAAGGACAAGGCCTACTGGTATATCGACACGCACGCGGGCGCCGGCGTTTACTCGCTGAAGGAAGGCTACGCGACGAAGACCGGCGAGTTCGAGACGGGTATTGCGAAACTGTGGGGCCGCAACGATCTCCCGCCGCTGTTCGCCGAATACGTCGATGAAGTCAGCGCGCTCAATGCCGATGGCCAGTTGCATTTTTATCCGGGCTCGCCGTATCTTGCGTGGCGACAACTGCGCGCGCAGGATCGTATGCGGCTCTTCGAATTGCACAGCACCGAAATCGACGTGCTGCGCCACAATTTTCGCGACGCGGGCCGACGCGCAATGCTGTATGCGGGCGACGGCTTCGACGGGATTCTCACGCTGTTGCCGCCCGCGCCGCGCCGCGCGCTGATCCTGCTCGACCCGTCGTATGAAGACAAGCGCGATTACGGGCGCACGCTGCGCTGTGTCGAGGAAAGTCTGAAGCGGTTTCCGACCGGCACGTATGCGGTTTGGTATCCGCAGGTCAAGCGCCCTGAGTCGCAGCGCTTTCCCGATCAACTGAAGCAGTTGCAGAAGGACAACTGGCTGCACGTCAGCCTGACCGTCAGCAATCCCCCGGAAGACGGCTATGGGCTGTTCGGTAGCGGCATGTTCATCCTGAATCCGCCGTATACGCTAGCCAAGACGCTGAAGGATCAGATGCCATGGCTCGTCAAAACGCTCGGCGAGGACAAGGCTGCGACGTTCAAGGTCGAATATCGCGGCAATTGAACGTGATGAGCGGCGCGTGAGCGTGCCGCGCGCGGTTCCCCGCCACCTGTCTTGCGCAACCCGATCTCCGCATACGCTCACTTGAACTGCGCGGCCGCCTTGCTCGCGAACTGGTTCGTATAGGTAGCACTCAGATCGATCTTCTTCGGATCGAGCCGGCTATCGAACGACGACAACGCGCGCAGCGACGTCGCCGGGCCATCAGCGGGCATCAGTCCGTCCGGCGAATACGCGTCGCGCACGTTGTGAAAGGCGTCGAGATAGAGCGTCGGGTCGCCCAATAGATAGGCTTGCGGCACCATCTTCAGCAGATCCGCGTCGCTCGCAGTCTGCAGCCAATGATTCGCGCGCACGATCGCGTTGGTCAGCGCCTGCGTTGTCTTCGGATTCTTCTGGATGAAGCTTTCGGCCGCGTAAAGCGTCGCCGCGGGCATCATGCCGCCGAACACCTCCTGCGTGCCTTTCACCGTGCGCGTATCGACAAGCACCTTGATGGCGCCGCTACGCGTGAGCTTGGTCATCATTGGATCGACATTGGACAGCGCGTCGATCTGCCCACTGCCCACCGCGGCCAGCACCGTCGCGCCGCTGCCGACGCCGATCGCCGAAATGTCGCTGCGCTGCACGCCGGCCTTGCGCAACGCAACGGTGAGCACGAGATCCGTCGACGAACCCGGTGCGCTCACGCCGACCTTCGCGCCTTTGAAGTCCGCGAGCGACTTGATCTGATCGGCCTTCGACTTCACCACGCCGATCACGATCTGCGGTGCGCGGCCCATCAACACGAACGCGCGATAGTGCTGACCCTTCGCCTGCATGAACAACGTGTGCTCGAACGCGCCCGCGCCGACTTCGGCGCTGCCGCCCACCACCGCTTCGAGCGCTTTCGAGCCTCCCGCGAAATCTTCGAGCGTGACGTTCAGGCCTTCGTCCTTGAAGTAGCCGAGCTGCTGTGCGGCGAGGACCGGCAGATAGTACAGGCCAGGTAAGCCGCCGACGGCCATCGTCAGTGTCGGCATTTCCGGCGTGTCCTTCGCGAACCCAGCGCCGGGCAACGCAGCCAGTGCGAGCAGCATCACGCAGGTGCGCGTCGCACGCTGCGTCCATTGATTGAGCATGGTGACGTCTCCTTGTTGTGTGTTCCGTTCGAAGCAGTGACGCAGGCGCACTTGCCGAGATCGAAGCTCACGGCGGCGAGGCGTGCAACGATTGTCGTCGGACGGTTTCACGGACGCCATGCGCCCAAACCCGAATGAGATTTCGGGTGCGAGGCAAGCTGGCGTATGGGAGAGAAACGGGACCGCAGAAGCACCGCCGACGATCTTTCGCGCCGTCGGTACCTATTGCGGAAGGGGCACCGCTCGAGGCATCGACTGCGGCGGCACGCCACCACCCGCCGGCAATTGGATATACGGCGCGACCACGAATGGCGGCGACGATTCCGGAGGCAGCTCGACCGGTGCCGCGATCGGCGGCGCGGCGACGATCGGCTCCGGCGCAGGCGGCGAGCTCAGCAGTACGGTACCGCTCTGGCCATTATTGACGCCGCCAAGCGTATCGAGGATCACGGGGGGACGCCCGTTATCGGACACCGCGAATGCGTCCGACGCGGCGCAGAGGGCGGCGAGCGTCGCCATGGCGGCCGCGGCCATCACGGCTCGGAAAGTTTGCAGCGAACGGACGGAGGACATGGACAGCCCGATTGGTTATGAATGCCGTCTTGCGCGAAAAACGCCATACATTACCGCGGGGCGCGTTACGAAGCTAGTCGATATTCGCCATCAGCAGCTTTCTTGCGCCGTTCACTCGAAAAAACGTCGAAGGCACACGCGGATTTCGATGTCCAGATACGACAAAGCCCCGCTTTGACGGGGCTCGACATTGGTACTGCACGGCCGCGCAAAAGCAGGCGCTACCAGGTCATACTCAGAGCGGAAACTTACAGCGAATAGCCGTTGGTTTCGAGCGAACGGATGCGCTGTTCGAGCTGAACGATATCCGACGACGAGGCGAGATATGCCTCACGACGGCTACGTTCCGCGGTTTCGAACCAGGTGCTGAGTTTCTCAAGAATGAATGCAAACATGATGTTCTCCAAGGATCAGATCGAATCCCCGGTGATTTGACATCAGGGATTTCCCGTAAAAGGGTTAACCCGCATTATAGCCTTTAGGTGCAACCTGAACAGTGAAATGCCCGCATGGCGTGCATTCCGTTTTGGAATAGTGCATCAGAAAGGTGCAACGCAGTTCCTGATTTTATTGGGTTTATCCAAGCGTCCTTTAAGTGGACGTCATTTCCACAATTTTTATGCTCACTTTCGGTGCATGAATCGCTCGACCTTAAGAATCGGCAGGCCGGGTTGCACTTCGATTAGCCGCTAAAGCGGACGGCAACCTTGTCCCGATACAAGATCGGTGTCCGCCAGTCGCTCGATAATCGGACAATCTGGCCGGTCATCACCATGGCAATGATCGGCCAGATGCGCGAGAGTGTCGCGCATGTCCGTCAGTTCGGCGATGCGGCGATCGAGTTCGGCGACATGTTCGAGCGCGATCCGCTTTACTTCGGCACTTGCACGCGAGCGGTCGTGCCATAGAGCAAGCAGCCGCCGGATATCCTCGACCAGAAATCCGAGCCGGCGAGCCTGGCGAATAAAGCGCAAGGAATGCACTTCCTGCGGGCCATACACGCGATAACCGGCACTCGTGCGCGCCTTCGCAGTCAATAGGCCGACACTTTCGTAGTAGCGGATCATTTTTGCCGTAACGCCCGACACGCGGGCCGCTTCGCCTATGTTCATGACTGTTTCCTCAAGGTTGCGACTGAACTCCAATCGATCCTACACCTTCCCATGGTGGGAAGGTCAGCAACCCAAACAAGGTACGGCAGGCATAATTCGACTATCCGCAATCTGATTCCGCCGAGGTCTTTGCAATGACAATCGAACTCCATGTAGAAGGCATGAGCTGCCAGCACTGCGTTGCCGCTGTGACGAGCGCGATTCGCGAGCACGACGCCGCCGCGCAGGTCCAGGTGGATCTCGCGACCGGCCGCGTGCTCGTGGAGTCGGCGCAACCCGTCGATGCGCTGAAGGCCGCGATTGACGAGGCCGGATACACGGTCACGTCTGTGCGCTGAGGGTGCCGCGCATGTTCAAGGTTGCCGTAATAGGTGGTTCCGGATTGCTCGGCCGCGCGCTCAACGACGAACTCGCGCGCCAGACCGGCTGGCAGACCGTCTCCACCGCATATAGCCGAACGTCTCCGCGAATGGTCGCGTTGGATGTTCGCGATCGCTTTGCGGTCGAGCGTTTCATCGACCGCGTAGCGCCGGATGCCGTCGTGATTGCCGCGGCGGAGCGCCGTCCCGATGTATGCGAGCGCGATCCGGCGCTTGCTCGCGCGCTGAACGTCGATGCCGTGCGAATGATCGCCGGGGCGGCAAACCGACACGGCGCGTGGACACTGTCGATCTCGACCGACTACGTGTTCGACGGCACGCACCCGCCCTATCGTCACGACAGCACACCTGCGCCACTGAACGCGTACGGACAGAGCAAGCTCGAAGGCGAGCGAGCGCTGACCGACACGGCCGAGGGCGGATGCGTGCTGCGTCTGCCGCTGCTATATGGTCCGATCGTCAGTTGGTCGGAATCGGCCGTGACTAGCCTCGTGCCGGCGATTGCAGCGGCGGCGGCGCCGGGGGCCCAGGCTGCCAGGATGGACGCTTGGGCGATCCGCTATCCTACGTACACGCCCGATGTCGCTTTCGTGATCCGACAGATGCTCGAGCGGCACGCGCGCGGCGAAACGGTCTCTGGCATCGTGCAATGGTCGGGCGACGAACCGATGAACAAGTACGAGATCGCCGCGCGCCTGGCAGAAGCGTTGCAACTCGACGCGCGTCTGACGCCCCAGCGCACGCCCACCGACGCGACGCCGCGCCCGCACAACTGTCATCTGGCATCGAGCCGTTTAGAGGTACTCGGAATCGGCCGACGCACGCCTTTCGATATGGCGATCCGGCTGGTGCTGGCCGCGTTTCCGTGGCAGGGACAGGCCAACTTCCGTATGATCCGGCACCTTGCGTGCGTGCGGTAAGCGGCTGGCGAACAATCAGATCCTATGTAGCGTGAGAGTCGTCAAGGCCCGAGTCGTAAGATTGACCGTGCCAAGGTTTGCTCAACGGAGGGCATCATGGACGCAAATCACGTTACCGGACCACATGCTGAGGGCGTCATCCTAGCAGTGTCGCTTGAACTGTCTGCCGCCCAGTGGAAGGTCGCGCTTCACGACGGATTCAGGGAGAAGCCGGCGGTCCACACGGTCAGCGCGCCACAGGCGAACTTGCGACTGCAGGCCGTTCTCGAACTCATCGCGCAGCACAAGCAGAAGTGGTCGCTGCCGTCGAACGAGCTAGCGTCAAGACTAATGGGATGGACGCCCCCACCCGAAGCTGGAGTTGCCCCGCTTTCGTGGACGCCTATCCTTTGGAACAGGAGTTCTCCACGAAAGCGGGGCAACTCCACTTCTGTCGAGCATGTTGCTGTTGATTTGGGCCGCGTAAACGCAAAAACCCCACCGCGGCGGGTGGGGTTTCTGACTGGGGGGAGCCTGACGATTACCTACTTTCACACGGGCAATCCGCACTATCATCGGCGTGGAGTCGTTTCACGGTCCTGTTCGGGATGGGAAGGGGTGGGACCGACTCGCTATGGTCATCAGGCATGACGGGTTGCTGCGTCGCAGGGTTGGAGTCAACCGCTTGCGCCACAGCCAATCGGGAAGAAGCGTAAAGGATTCGGGTGTGGGGGGTTGTGTTGTTTCTGGCACAACACTGAATCCCAACCGTGCGTTTCTGTCAGCTCCCGCGGGAGGTCACACCAATCCCCTTCGGGGATCGGACCCGCGTCAGTGCTCAGGCACTGGCGCGGGTCGAGACACACCTGTTATAGGATCAAGCCTTACGGGCAATTAGTATCAGTTAGCTCAGTACATTACTGTACGTGCACACCTGACCTATC
>NZ_JACHDM010000011.1:0-228216 GCF_014201065.1 Paraburkholderia sp. Cpub6 | reverse complement strand
CAGACGCTCGGCTGGGACTCCCCCGAGGAAGCAATGGCTAAAGAGTTAGAGAAGGCCGGATTAGCTAAACGTTGCACTTGACTCTTGAGACTGCCCTTCCTCGTCCCCAGTGCCGTCCTGTTTCTGTTGTTCCATTTGACCTCTTCTGATTTTCCAGAAAACACCCGACGAATTAACTATCTAAAGGAATCACAGTCAACAGTTTTAATTTAGGATAGATCCGTTTTGACAAAAATTGACAATAAACGTCAAAAAAACGGCAGACCTGTGACTCCTGGCTTTACCACGACAAAACACTAGCCGGTTCTGTCGGCATTCCAATGAAGGCGGCTTGATGGCGCCTTTTTCAATTACACGGCGAGAAGCAGACGTTTATTCGTTTGCATATCTCGTCTGCGCATATTGGCGCTTTGCGTCCATCAGACAATTCCTGTTTTTGATTTCTGTTGTTGCTTCGCACTGCATTGACAATTCTTAACTTACCCGAGCGGTGGTATGAGGTATTTTTCGGCAGGTTAAAAAAATACGCTATGCAGAATGAACAAGAACATGTTCAAGCTGGTTTTCAGCCGGTGCCGGAGTATGCTCGTCGCTGTCGCGGAAACCGCCATTGCCCACGGCAACGCAAGTCAAGGCAAGACCCATTCATCGGCCTCACGGCGCCCGATCACACTGTTCGCCATGCGTCACGCAGCTTTCGCCGCGCTGGTGCTGTGCGGACTCGCACCTGTTCTCGCGGATGCGCAGATCGTGCCCTCGGGCGCCCACGCGCCGAATGTCATCCAGACGCGCAATGGCCTGCCGCAGGTCGATATCAACAAGGCGTCGAATGCGGGTGTTTCGGTTAATACGTATTCGCAGTTCGATGTGCAGAAAAACGGCGCGATCCTGAACAACTCGCCCGTTATCACGAACACGCAACTCGCAGGACAGGTGAGTGGTAACCCGAATCTTTCGCCAGGCCAGTCCGCGCGGATCATTCTCAACCAGGTCAACAGCAATTCGCCCAGCCAGTTGCGCGGCTATCTCGAAGTGGCGGGCAACAGGGCCGAAGTCGTCGTGGCAAACGGTTCGGGGATCGTGGTCGATGGCGGCGGCTTCATCAATACCACGCGCGGCATTCTCACCACCGGTACGCCGCTGCTCGATGCGGGCGGCAACCTGAGCGGTTTCAACGTAACTGGCGGCATGATTACCGTCCAGGGCGCGGGCCTGGACGCGACCAATATTGATCAGGTGGACCTGATCTCCCGCGCGGTGGAGGCTAACGCGGCCATCCGTGCCAACGGCCTGAGTGTCATCACCGGCGCGAATCAGGTCAGTCACGACACGCTTGCGGCCACCCCTATTGCGGGCGACGGTCCCGCGCCGGGCGTGTCCATCGACGTGAGCCAGCTTGGCGGCATGTACGCCAACCGTATCCTGCTGGTGGGCACCGAGAACGGTGTCGGCGTGTCGAATGCGGGTGTCATCGCCGCCCAGGCGGGCGACCTGACGCTCACGACGCAGGGCAAGCTGGTTCTCACCGGCAAGACAACCGCGAGCGGCAATCTTGCGGTGTCAGCGGCGGGCGATGTGGACAACAGCGGGTCGACCTACGCGCAGCAGAACCTGACCATCAGTGCGGGGAACGTCACGTCAACCGGCACCCTCGGCGCGGGCATCAATGCGGATGGCAGCGTTGGCCAGAGCGGCGATCTGAACCTGAGCGCGGCAGATACCCTTTCCGCAACAGGTCAGAACATCGCGGGTGGCAATGTCACGCTTCAGGGCAACAACGTAACGCTGACGGGCAGCCAGAGCGCTGCTAACGGCGCGCTCAATGTTTCCGCCGCGCAGACGCTTGACACCAGTGCGGCAACGCTCAACGCGACGCAGCTATCCCTGGCGGCAGCGAACCTCACCAACCACGGCGGCACGCTAACGCAGACCGGCACCGGGCCGACAACCGTCAATGTATCCGGTACGTTCGACAACACGAACGGATCGCTGGCGACGAATAGTTCCAGCCTCACGCTCGCGCCCGCTGCGCTCATCAACGACGGCGGCAGGATTACGGATTCCGGGACCGGCACCCTGTCCATTGCCACCGGTTCGCTGTCGAACAACGCGGGCACCATCGCCACGAATGGCTCGCTGGATGTCCATGGGGGCGTGGTATCGAACCGGGGCGGAACGCTGGCGGGGCAATCGTCCGCGACGTTTCAGGTGGCCTCGCTCGATAACAGCGCAGGCGGCTATGTCGGCGCACGCGACGTATCGATAAGCGGCACGGGCACACTGAACAACGAGGGCGGCACGGTGCAGGCCGACGACGTGCTCGACGTGTCAGCGCAGAGCGTTGCGAACGATGGCGGCACGATTGCGAACGGCGGCACCGGAGCCACGACGGTAAGCGCCAGCGGCGCGCTCACGAACACCGGCAACGGACTGATCGGCGGCAACGGTGACGTGTCCGTCGCGGGAGGCAGCGTCAACAATGCGGGCGGTACGGTCACCGCATCCGGGGCGACAACCGTGCAGTCCGGCAGCGCGCTCGACAATTCAGCGGGTCTGATCCAGGGCAACGGCAGCGTATCGGCCTCTGCATCGGGCGCGCTCGTCAATACCGGCGGCCAGATCGAATCGGACGGCGCGGGTACGACATTGCAGGTGTCGGGCGCATCGGTGGACAACACGAATGGCCGTATCGCCAATGTCGGCACAGGCGCGACGACCATTCGCGCGGCAACCATCACGAACGCCAACACGGGCGGCTTGAGCGGCGCTGGTACGATCGGCGGCAACGGTGACGTGACTGTGAACGCGCAGACGCTGTCGAACACGGACGGCGCACAGATTGTGTCAGGTCACGACCTGACGCTGAACGCGACGCAGTCGGTGAGTAACACGGGCGGCACACTCTCGGGTGCGAATAACCTCACGCTCGACCAGGCGGGCGCGTGGCTGGTGAACCAGAATGGTTCGATCCACGCCAACGGTGCGCTCGGTCTGAACGTGGCGACGCTCGACAACACGTCGGGACGGATCGGCAATGACAACGGTAGTGGTGGCAGCGTTGCCATCACGGCTGGCACGCTGGCCAACCAGGGCGGCGCAATCGGCAGCGACCAGGACCTGAGCGTCGCGACGAACCAGCTGACCGGTGACGGCCGCATCGTGGCGGGCCGTGACGGCGCAGTAACCATCAATGGCGACTACACGCTCGACACCGCCAACCTGATCCAGGCGAATCACGATCTGAGCTTCACGACGGCAGGCAGCTTCACGAACCAGGGGACCCTCGGCGCGGTCAACGCGCTGACGGTTAATGCGGCGAACGTGGACAACCAGGCGGGCGCGGACCTCAATTCGGCCAGCACCACCGTCAACGCGGCGAACGCGATCACCAATGAAGGCCGCATCGAGGGCGACACCGTTACGACGAATAGCGCCACTCTGACCAACACCGCCACCCTCATCGGCAATACCGTCACGGCGAACGCCAGCCAGTCCATTGTGAACACCGGCCCCGCTGCCATCATGGCCGCCGCTTCGCAACTGAACCTGTACTCGCCCGGCGATATCTCGAACACCGGCGGCGCGAACCTGTTCAGCCTGGGCAATATCAACATCGCCGCCGACGCGACGCGCGACGGTAACGGTCTGCTCGCGAACCGCTCGAATTCGCTCACCAACGACCAGTCCACCATCGAGACGCAGGGCAATATCGAAGTCGCGACGCAGACGCTGACGAACTCGCGGCCCGCGCCCGCCGTTGAGACAGTGACAACCGATGTTGAGACTGAACACCAGACCAAGCGCGGCAAGTACATCATCTGTCCGACCGGTGGTCCGATTCCGGCCTGTTCCAATCCCACCTGGAGCGATGGCTACAAGAATCCGCTCGACGCAACGTTCAGCGCCTCGCAGATCGTGTCGCAGACCTCGGGGCCGAATGCGACCGACAACGTGCTGGTGGTCAACGTCAACGGCCAGCAACGGACGATCTGGTACAACACGCTGACGAAGAACGCTGACGGTTCGGTCACCGTCAACTACTGGGACGACTACGACCCGAACATCAACTACCTGCCGTCGACCGAATACCCGACGTTCAGCGGTGGACATAATGGTTATCAGGTCGTCGAGGTCGCGAGAGACACGACGACCACCACGCAGCAGGACCAGGTGACCGGTCCGCAGGCCCAGCAGGCGCAACTGCTGGCGGGCGGCAACCTGACGCTGGCGAACGTCGGTACGCTCAACAACAGCTATAGTGCGATCGCAGCGGGCGGCTCGATCCAGATCGGCGCCAGCCAGCAGGACGGCGAGATTGCCAACGGCAGCGGCAATTACGGCGGCACGCTGGTGAACAATACCGGACAGACGCTGTATCAGTATCAGCGTCAGGACATCGTTTCCACCTATGCGTGGAACGTGGACACCAGCCAGGACCGGCAGACGGTGACGGAACCGTCAATCGTCCTGACGCCTGTGGCGATCGGTGGCACGGGCGGCACGATCATCGCGAATAACGCGGTCCAGATCAGCGGCACGGATATCAACAATACGAACGTCGCAGCGGCGAACTCGGCCACCGGCGCGACGGGCGGCACGCTCGGCGCGAATCAGGCGCTGACGGGCCAGCAGGTCAAGGCCCCGCAGACGGTCGCGAGCAGCACCGGCGCGCTGAACGTCACGTTGCCAAAGAGTGGTCTTTACACGTATCAGACCGCGCCCGGCGCATCGTATCTGGTGGTGACCGACCCTCGCCTGACCAGCTACACCAGCTTCATTTCCAGCGACTACATGCTGCAGCAGCTCGGCCTGAACCCGCAGACTGTGGAGAAGCGCCTGGGCGACGGCATGTATGAGGAACAGCTTGTCCGCGAGCAGATCACCCAACTGACGGGCCGCGTCTACCTCCAGGGCTATGCGAACAACCTCGACGAGTATCAGGCGCTGATGACGAACGGCGTGAACGTTGCGCAACAGTTCGGGCTTGAGCCCGGTATCGCGCTGACGGCCGCGCAGATGGATGCACTGACCAGCGATATCGTGTGGCTGGTCAGTCAGACCGTCACGCTGCCGGATGGCAGCACGCAACAGGTCCTCGCGCCCGTTGTCTATCTCGCGCAGACCCATGCGAACGATCTGCAACCGACCGGCGCGCTGATTTCCGCCGATGACGTCGAGATTCATGCGACCGGCAGCGCCACGAACAGCGGCGTGATCAAAGGCGGTACGCAGACGGTCGTGAGCGCCACCGATATCCTGAACCGTGGCGGCACCATCGGCAGCAGTGGGACGAACGGCACCACGGTCGTGGCCGCGACGAACGATGTGGTCAATGCGTCCGGGATGATCAGCGGCAATCGCGTTGCGGTGCTGGCGGGCAACAACATCATCAATACGACGCTGGTCAACACGGGGGGCGTAAGCAACGCGACCAGCGACAGCAGGATGAGCACCACGCTGCTTGGCGCACAGGGCACGATTGCCTCGACCGGCGACATGGTGGTTGCAGCGGGCAATGACCTGACCATGCACGGCGCGAATATCGCCGCTGGCGGTGACGCGCAGATCACGGCAGGACATGACATCACGGTTGACGCGGTGCAGTCCACAACGTCGCAGTCCGGGATGCAGAACGCGCAGCACCATTGGGATGCCAGCAGCACGATCAATGAGACGGGTGCAATCGCGGCAGGCGGCAGTCTCGCGATGCAGAGCGGCAACGACACGACGCTCAGGGGCGCGACCGTTGCGGCGGGCGGCGACTTGGCGGTGATCGCGGGCGGCAACCTGACGGCTACCACGGTGACGGACACCGCCACTTTCAACAACGTTGCCACGGACGGTCCCTCCCGCAAGGAGGTTGACCATACGTACGACGAGCGGGCGGTCGGCACGACCTTTACCGCAGGCGGCAATGCGACGCTTGGCGCGGTCAGCGCCGACGCGGGCAAGGGCAATGTGACGCTGACCGGCTCGACACTCACGGCGGGTACAGGGGCAGCGACGATTGCCGCAAGCGGCGACGTCACGCTGAACGAAGCCCGCGAGGAACACGACAGCTACGTGGCGACCGAATCGAAGCGCGGAAGCGCGTTTCACGGCTCGACCACGGACACGACACAGAACACGCAGGCAAATATCGGCGTGGCAAGTATAGTGGCAGGCGATACCGTCAACATCGGCGCGGGCAAGGACCTGACCGTGAAAGGCTCGACGGTGGCAGGCACGAACGACGTGAATCTCGCAGCGGCTGGCAACGTCAACATTACGACTTCGGAGGATACGCAGACTACGTCCACGTACTACCAGAAACATGAGTCGGGATTCGGTACGAGCGGCGGCGTCGGTATCTCGGTCGGCAGCAAGACGCAGACCGATACGACCAATACGTCGCAGGTGACGAACACGGGCAGCACAGTTGGCTCGCTCGCGGGCAATCTGAGCATTGCCGCGGGCAATGATCTGCATGTGACAGGCAGTGATCTCATTGCTGCGAAGAACGTCACCGGTACGGGCGCGAACGTCGTCATCGACGCCGCCACCGACACCACGCACTATGACGAATCGCATGCGGTAAAACAGAGCGGGTTCACCCTTGCCGTGAAAGCGCCGGTCGTCGATGCCATATCGAATGCGGTTGACCAGACACATGCCGCCAGCAACAGCAAGGACGACCGTGCGGCGGCATTGCATGGCATGGCGGCAGCGAGCGCGGCGTGGGACGCGAATATGGCCGCAGGCGGGCTGGTCAACGATCTTGCGACGGGCGCCACGCCTCAGATGAAGGTCGAACTCAGTTTCGGCTCCAGTAGCTCGAAAAGCACGTACGCGGAGGACTCCACGACACACGTAGGGTCGAACGTGACGGCTGGCGGAACAGCGGCGTTTGTCGCAACGGGTAACGCCACGGCCGGCAGCGGCAACGTGACCATCGCCGGTTCGAACGTGAATGCCAGCGACGTGATTCTCGCGGCGCAGAATCAGGTGAATCTCGTCAATACGACCGACACCGATTCGACGCGCAGCACGAACCAGTCGAGCAGCGGCAGCGTCGGCATATCCTTTGGCAGCAGCGGTTTCGGCGTCGATGCCGCCATGTCGAAGGCGCGCGGCGACGGCAATACCGATGCGGCCACGCAGAACAACACGCATGTGACGGCGGCCAATACGGCGACAATCATTTCGGGCGGCGATACGAACATCATCGGGTCCAACGTGAGCGGCCAGCAGGTGAATGCCAGCGTCGGCGGCAACCTCAATATCGCAAGCGTACAGGACACGATGACGAGCGCCGCGCATCAGGAAAGTACCGGCGGCGGATTCAGCATCAGCCAGGGCGGCGGGAGTGCGAGCTTCAGTCACACCGACGCGAACGCGAGCGGCAGCTATGCGGGTGTCAATGAACAGGCTGGAATCTCGGCCGGTGACGGCGGATTCAACATCAGTGTCGTGGGTAACACCGACCTCAAGGGCGGCCTGATCGCCAGCGAGGCCGATGCGTCGAAAAACACGCTTTCGACAGGTACGCTGACGTTCTCTGACGTTCAGAATTCATCCAGCTATGACGCACATTCCAGCGGAATCGGCGGGGGCATCACGGCGGGCGATGGTGGCGCGAACTACAGCACGCACGGCAGCACGTCAGGCATCAACGGGGGCGGCGTCGCGCCGATGCTAAGCCAGAACGACAGCGGAAGCGACAGCGCGACGACGAAAAGCGCGATCGGCGCGGGAACGATCATCACGACCGATACGGCAAACCAGACGCAGGACATTGCAAGCCTGAACCGGGATACGTCGAACACGAACGGCACGGTGGCGAAATTGCCGGACGTGAACGACCTGCTTGACCGACAGTCCGACATGATGGCGGCGGCGAGCGCAGCGGGCGAAGCCGTTTCCCGGCGGATTGGCGACTATGCAAAAACGAAGTATGACGAGGCAGCCGCCGCAGGCGATCAGGCAGGCATGGACGCGTGGAAGGAAGGCGGCACAGATCGCGCGATGATGCAGGCAGCAGGCGCGGCCCTTGTGACCGGCCTGGCAGGTGGCAATGCCATCGGTGGCGCTGCCGGCGCTGCGATTGCGTCGATTGCGGCCGGACAGTTGAACAACCTGAGCGATGCGATTGCCGGTTCGAATCCGACTGGCAATGCGGCAATGAATGAAGCTCTCGGGAACATCGTAGCAAATGCGATTGCCACGGGCGCAGGCGCAGCGGTGGGCGGCAATGCAGGTGCAGTCTCGGGGTACAACGTGGATCGGTTTAATCGGCAGTTGCATCCGGATGAGAAGAAGGCGATTGCGGATAAGGCCAACGGCGACGCGGCGGAAGAGAAAAAGCTGACGCAGGCGGCGTGCTACGCAGTGAAATGTTGGGCCGAGTATCCCCAAGGAAGCGACCAGTACAACGCGAACTACGTGAGTCAGCTTGAGGCGTCGCAGCTTGGGCCGGAGATTGATTGGGTGAATCGTCAGCAGGAGGCGGGATTGTTTGTCTACACGCCGACACAGAAGATCGGAGATATGGTGAAGAGTGATCCGTTGGGCACGGCGAAGGATGCGGCCAAGGTTGTTCTTGGCGGGGTGACGGTCAAGACCGGTGTGGGAATATGTGCGACCACTGGCGCGGGCTGTGCCCTGGGCGGTGCCGGAATGATAGCCGTCGGCGTAAGTGACATGACTGAGGGCGGGGATGGTCTCTACAACCGTTACAACGGTATCAGTTCCCCCGGTACGAATCCGTTGCGATGGGGCTTTAACCAGCTCTCTCCCACGTGGGGGGATACGGTCTATGATGCTGCAAACCTTGCCTTCGCTATCGGCGCGCTAAGAACCCAAGTGCCGTTGAAAATGGGTACGGCAGACGGCCTGAATCGTTCAGGTTCAATGTTTGACGTCACAGTGCCGCGTATCAACAACAGTACGCTGATTCCATTCACTGGCCAGGCAGCACCTTACGGAACCACGCAAGGTATTCTGCTGTTTGGAGTTGGAACTAAAGGATTGAACGTCATTAACGATGTGCACAAGGCAGGAGGCAAGAATTGAATTGGCAAAAGATTCTCGCTGCAGAGCGCACTATCACGATAGTTGGCAGCATTGCAGTGGGCTCTAGCGGAGTTTACGCGTTTATAGTGGCCGGCTTATGCCGAATCATGTTCAACCTAGACGAGAATCTGACGTTGCTCTGGATCGGCATTCCATTGTTTGTGATGTTTCTGATCGTGCATATCTGCTTGCTACCCAAACAACTCCGCAAGGCGGGATTGATTAAGTAGTCGTCGCAACAACAATCTCATGGATTATCAGGAAAGTACGGGCGGCGGATTCAGCATCAGTCAGGGCGGCGGCAGTGCGAGCTTCAGTCACACCGACGCGAGCGCGAGCGGCAGCTATGCGGGTGTCAATGAACAGGCTGGAATCTCGGCCGGTGACGGCGGATTCAACATCAGTGTCGTGGGTAACACCGACCTCAAGGGCGGCCTGATCGCCCTGTTCGCGCGCCTGTGGATCAAGACCGTGCGGGGCGTAATGGATGACGGCCCGTTAGCCCATCTGATCGAAGATCACGGCAGCCTCCTTACCATTCTGATCATGGTCGCCACCATGATGACGGCCCACTTTGTGCAGCTTTGACAGGTTCCTGCAAAATGAATTTGAAAAACAGAAACAGGATGCTGGCGTTCTGCCGGTTCTCGATCGTATTCGTCCTGCTGCTCGTGTGCGCAGGAAACATCACGAACAGTGTATTGCTGAAGTTCGGATTTCGCGACGATCACAAGCTGGACGGCTATGCGCAAAGCCTCACGCTGGTCAGCATGATCGAGGGGACGGCTCCGCGGCCGTACGTCTACCGCTCCACGTTCGCCAAAGCGGCGAAGTACATGGCCGGGCAACTGAACCCCGCGCTCCAGCAGAAACTGTTCAAGTCCATCAGTCGCTATGATTCGCTGCACCATAGCTACTTCAGCGGCGTCCCGGACACGTACTGGACGCCGATGGTCGCCATCACGTACCACATCGTCTATTTCTTCGTGGTGCTGTCGATGGCGCTTGCACTATTACTGATCTACAAGCTGGCGCGGATGCGTGGCCTGTCGTTCGGGCAGGCACTCGGGTTTCTGGCTGGCTTCAGCTTCATCTACCCACTTACGTTCCAGGCGGGCGCGTACTACTACGACTTCATCGAAATACTGGGCGCGTTCAGCGCATGTTGTTTCATGCTAAAGCGCTGGATGATCCCCTGCACGCTGGCGATTGCGTTTTTCTCGTTCAACAAGGAAACGTTCTTTCTCGTGCCACTTGCGTTGTTCTTCCTGCACCAGCGGGACGTCCCGATGCGCAGCCGGTTCGGCTGGCTGGCGCTCCAGTTGGTATGCTGTTTCGTCAGCCGGCATTTCATCATGAACGGCTACGAAGCGAACAGCGGCGGTTTCATCGAGTTTCACGCGAAAGAAAACCTGCTGTTCTGGCTTAACCCGGCTTCATACGTTCGTTTCTATAACCTGGTTGCCAAGGGCATCCTGACGCCGAGCCTTCAGAATCCGCTGATCCTTGTCCCCACGATTGTGTTCTTTCGCCGTGCGTGGCAGAAGACCAGTGTGAGCGACAGACGATACTTCCTTGCCGCGTTCCTGCCGCTCCTCGTTCTGTTCGTGCTCTTCGGCTATACCGACGAGATCCGCAACCTTTCCCTTGCTTTCCCCGCGATCGTGCTCGTTGCATTGAATGGCGCGAGCCGTTTCGGGCAGATCTTCTCGAACGCAGAAAGCGATCAGGCGCACGTTGAGACGCGCGTGCGTTCCAACGTGGCGGGCTAGTCATGTCGTTGATCGCGTTGATTGCCAGCGGCATGTTGAGCGGACTGGCAAGTGTTCTGCTGCGGCTCGCCGCACTTCGGGCCGCGACACCGTCAGTAGGTGAATGGGTGCCGCTTCTGCTCCGCGTGGCCGCAATAGGCTCTTACGGAGTCGGATTTGTTCTCTATGCGCTTGCGCTTCGCAAGGCCAGTCTGGGCGTCGCCTATCCGTTGATGGTCGCCGTCTCGATCCTGGTCGTACTGGCGTTCACGGCGCTGCATGAGCAGGTGTTAAAGCCGACTCAGCTGGTCGGCGCGGTAGTGATTCTTGGTGGTGTGTGGTTAGTTACAAGGCCGGCATGACAAAGCAACAATCTCTACAGGTCAGCAGGGCGGCGCTGTCTGTCCTTCCGTTGGCGGCAGCGCTCTTTGCGCTAGGTAGTTCGACTTCACTCGCGCAGCAGGCCCCGACTCCGGCAGATACAGCCGCAGCGGCGCGCGCCAATGCCGAACAGAACCAGCAGCTCCAGCAGCAACGCGACGCGCAGCAGCGTGAGAAGACCGTCAACGCGCCTTCGGTACGCTCGACCGCGCCGAAGGCCAGCGTCTGGCCGGAACTGCCTGCTGAAACGCCATGCTTTCGCATCGAATGGTTTTTGCTCGACGTACCTGCCACGTTACCTGATGCCGTGCGCAAACAGGGTGCATCCGCGTTACCGCTCGACCGCTTCGCCTTCGCACGCGAATGGCTCGACCATTACCGGGAGCAATGCATCGGCAAGGCCGGACTCGACACGCTCACCAAGGGATTGCAGCAGGCTATTCTCGGTCGCGGCTACATCACCACGCGCGTACTGCTGCCTGAGCAGGACCTGTCAAGCGGCGTGCTGAAGTTCGCACTGGTGCCGGGTGTCGTGCGAACGATCCGCTTTGCCGATCCCGCCACGCGCGGCACATGGAAAAGCGCATTCCCGGCCCGCGAGGGTGACATGCTGAACCTGCGCGACCTCGAACAGGGACTTGAACAGATGAAGCGCGTCAGCAGTCAGGACGTGGACATGAAAATCGAACCCACTGACGTACCGGGCGAAAGCGATGTGGTCGTGACGGTAAAGCGCGCGAAGCCCTGGACGGTGGTCGCCTCGGTGGACAACTCAGGCACGCGGGCCACCGGCAAGCTGCAAGGCAACCTGAGCCTTGGCATCGACAACCCGCTCGGGCTAGACGACATTTTCAACGTTGGTGTGAGCCAGGACCTCGAATTCGGTGACAAAGGTCTCGGTTCGCACGGCTGGAACGGCTTCTATTCGGTTCCGTGGGGTTACTGGACCGGCACGCTATCGGCCTACACGAACACGTACTACCAGCAGATTGCGGGCGCCAACCAGACGTTCGTATCGAGCGGCAACGCGCAGACCGTCGATTTCAAACTTCAGCGGGTATTGATGCGCAGCCAGAACAACGTACTTGGTGCGCAGTTCCGCCTGACGAAGCGCTTCGGTGAAAGCTTCATTGAAGACACCGACATCCCGCAGCAGCGGCGCAACAACACGTTCATCGAGGCCGGCCTTACCGATCGCCACTACTTCGGCAGTTCGCAGTTCGACGGCAGCCTCGCGTACCGTCAGGGTATGGGCGGACTCGGGGCGACACCAGACTTCTACGAGAATGGCCCGACTTACCGCTTCCGCATGGCCGTCCTCGACGCGAACCTGTCAATGCCGTTCGGGATAGCAAGCCAGCCATTGCGTTACGTGACGAGCGTGCATGGGCAGTTCACGAACAACACGCTGAACTATATCGATGACCTGACCATCGGCAGCCGCTACACGGTGCGCGGCTTCGACGGCGAAACGATGCTCGCGGCCGAGCGCGGTTTCTTCTGGCGCAACGAGTTGCAGCTACCGGTTGGATCGACCGGACAGTCACTTTACGCAGGCATCGATTACGGGCACGTGTTCGGACCGAACGCCGCATATCTCGCCGGTACACAGCTGGCAGGTGCGGTGCTCGGTGTGCGCGGTAGTGCATCAGCAAAGGCTGGCGCGCTCGCCTATGACCTGTTCGCCGGGACGCCGATCTACAAGCCGTCAGATTTTCCCACTGCGCGCGTGACGCTCGGTTTCCAGTTGACCGCTCAATTCTGATATTCACCCTGCCGACGCTATCCCGGTTTTCGGCGTTTCAACAAAGAGGAAAACAAAATGAAGTTATCGAAAACGAATGGGCTTGGAGCCGTTGCTGTTGCCGTTGTGGTGGCGCTGGGCGGATGTGCAACCGAGTCGTCGCGCTCGCTGCCGGTGCCCCCCGTCGCCAGTGCGCAGAAGCCAGCAGTGGGCCAACCCATCGGCATTTCAGTCGGCAAGTTCGACAACCGGTCGAGCTATATGCGCGGCATCTTCTCGGACGGCGTTGACCGTCTCGGTGGTCAGTCCAAAACCATCCTGATGACGGCGCTCCAGCAGACTGGGCGCTTCAATGTGCTCGATCGCGACAACCTCGACGAAATCCGCCAGGAAGCAGGCTTCCTCAAAAAAGCACAATCGATCAAGGGGGCGCGCTTCGTCATCACCGGGGACGTAACGGAGTTCGGTCGCAAGGAGGTGGGCGACCGGCAGCTATTTGGCATCCTCGGCCGTGGCAAGAGTCAGGTGGCCTACGCAAAGGTCAGCCTGAACGTCGTCGACACGACGACATCGGAAGTCGTGGCGTCGAGCCAGGGGGCAGGTGAATTCAGCCTTTCGAACCGTGAAGTCATCGGCTTTGGCGGCACCGCCGGTTACGACTCGACGCTGAACGGCAAGGTGCTCGATCTGGCGATTCAGGAGGCCGTCAATCATCTGGTCGAGCAGGTCGATGCAGGCACGCTGAAGGCCGCACAGTAAGTGCGCCGGGCCATTGCGGCCATTCACTTTCAACCGTAGCTGCAATAAACATAATGACGCGATTCACGATGAAACATAGCCGCATGATGCGGGGAATCTGTCTGCCGGTAACGGCGGCTGCCATGCTCCTCACGGGATGCGCGGCGAACCGCCCCCAGCCTCTTTACCAGTGGACCGGCTACCAGCCGGCCGTGTACGACTATCTCAAGGGAGAAAAGGCTCCGCAGGAGCAGATCGATGCGCTGGAAAAGGCCCTCCAGGACATCAGCGGCAAGGGGCACACGCCGCCGCCGGGATTTCATGCGCAACTGGGCATGCTGTACGCGAGTGTCGGGAACGACACCCAGGCCATGCAGGAGTTCGAGTCCGAGAAGCAGCTGTTTCCGGAGTCCTCGACCTACATGGACTTCCTGATGAAGAAACCGAAACAGCCCTGAGCGAGCCGCCATGTCCAAGATCCTTTCCTTCAAACTCTGGTTTGCGCTATCGACTGTTGCACTGCTGTCCGCGTGCGCGCAACCTGTGAAGCACGCCGACTACACGGCATTCAAGAACAGCCGGCCGCGCTCGATCCTGGTGCTGCCGCCGACCAATGAAACGGCGGACGTTCAGGCGACCAACAGCATGCTCTCGCAGATGACGATGCCGCTCGCCGAATCCGGCTACTACGTGATACCGGTGGCGGTGATGGACAAAACGTTCAGGCAGAACGGCCTGACGATGGCGGCCGAGATCGAGGCTACCTCGCCCGCGAAGCTGCGCGAAATCTTCGGTGCCGACACGGCCCTGTATTCGAAGATCACACAGTACGGCACCGTGTACCACGTCGTCGACAGTGCAACAGTAGTAACGGCGTCCGCCAGGCTGGTCGATCTCAAGACCGGTGACGTGCTATGGCAGGGTAGTGCGAGCGCCAACAGCAATGAGGGCAACAACAATGCTGGCGGTGGCCTGATCGGCATGCTGGTCATGGCAGCGATCAAGCAGGTCGCGAATTCGCTGACGGACAGGGGGCACGATATTGCCGGAGTGACGAGCTATCGGCTTCTGCATGCCGGGCCGCCGAACGGGCTGCTTTACGGGCCACGGTCACCTCAATACGGCGCTGATTGAACAATCCTCGATCAGCAGGGACTGGCTGTGGCGGCAGATGGCTCGTACGGTACTGGGTTGTCGACGGCACCGCATTTGTATTCCTGACGCAAA
Organism: Paraburkholderia sp. Cpub6; assembly: GCF_014201065.1. NCBI lineage: Bacteria > Pseudomonadati > Pseudomonadota > Betaproteobacteria > Burkholderiales > Burkholderiaceae > Paraburkholderia > Paraburkholderia sp. Cpub6. The sequence goes on along the minus strand of NZ_JACHDM010000011.1, from coordinate 213,324 downwards.
AGCTGCCGGTCCCTATGCAGCGGCTCTTCAATCGAGGGTTTTATGGTGCGTGTGGCTTTCTTGCGCGATCTTTCTCTGGAAGGCCATCTTGCTCTGGCGGTCCTTCGATCCGGGCACGGGACGGCAGAGACGATGGTGAGTCTGCTGCAGATGCTCTATCTGACGTACTTCATGCTCGGAACCGCTTGCCCGGAAGCAGACGTCGCGCTTTTTCGCGAAGCGGAGACCGTGCTGGACAGCAGTATCTCCGCTGCCGCACAGGGGCATGGCTGGCAGGTGTCGACGGAACAAACCGTCACTGTCGGACTGGTCGCGTCGCGTTACGACGAGGTGCTTGGCAGTGTGCCGAAATATCGTTATATCGAATCGTGCGACCGGCTGTGCCGGTTTTTCCATTCGGCTGCGACATCGCCGTTGCCGGATAGTCAGTTGCTGCGTAGAAAATAGGACTTGGTCAGACAGACGATGTCAGATCGTCGATCTCAGTGCGGCCACGAACGGTCCTTCGCAGTCGGTTGACGAACGTCTCTTGAGGAGCGACAAGTCATTATTTAACGAAGCGACAGCGATCGATGATTCGTGAGGCAAGCGTGACCTTTCCCTTGTTTGGCGATCCCCATAGCAGAGTAAATTAACCTGCTTCGCCTTGCCCGGCGTTTCCGCTGTGGGTAATCACGGCCGACATTTGGATAGTCGTTCTTTCCAGCCACGCTATATGTGACAAACGACATTGTCACATATAGCGTGGCCGTCTGCTATATAACGAAGAAACATAAGGCAATGCAGTTAAGTGGCAGCCTTGATTTCTCGACTAAATGCGTTATGCCGCACGGCGAGGTGCGGCGTATATTCTCACCGCTCTAAAGGGAGAAGAATTCATGCTTAATGAAGAACTCAAACCGGCGTCCGAGTATCGTGTCCAACGTTCGATAGCCCTGCGGGTCGCGGAAGCGGGGAATGATGCGTTTATGAGTCAGCCAACGCAATTCGATAACGAAGACGAGGCGCACTATGCCGACAAGTCCGGCACGTACACCAAAGGTGTACTGCAGACTGGAATCGGTCTTGTAGATTTGGCTGCCTATGCCTCGTTCAAAAGAGCGCTCGCCAGCGGAACAGCCATGGATTTCGAGCACATTGTCCTGGGCGGAACGAGAACGCAAAATGGTCCGCAAGGTGGACTGGCTTTCTTTCAGGACTGCCCTGACTCCTCACAATTCTCAGTACCGCCGGCCCCGCCTCTGGCAAGCGAGGAATATGCAGCCGAACTCATTGAGCTCTATTGGGCGTCTTTGCTGCGTGATGTGTCCTTCGTGGACTATGCAACTGATCCGACCGCCGCGCAGGCGGTAGCGGAGCTTTCAGCCCTTGCCGCTTACGCCGGCCCTAGAGATGCTTCGAATAAGGTGACCTCGGCCCTGCTATTTCGGGGTTTATTTCAAGGAGAGCAGACAGGCCCGTATGTCTCCCAGTTTCTGCTGAAGTCCACGAATATGGGAGCGCTTCCTGTAACGCAGAAGTACATGACTAACGCGGCAGGGCAGGACTTCATGCTATCGGCAGCTGAGTTCCTTGACGTGCAGAACGGCAAGGCGCCAGTGAATGCATTAACCGCAAGCCCCGCGCCGCTTTATTTACACGATGGCCGTGGACTCGCCGCCTATACACACAGCGATGTACTCTACCAGGCTTATTTCATAGCCAACCTAGTACTAAATTCTTTCCTCAGCGCCAATCCGGCAGTACTCAACCCTGGAAATCCCTACGCGCCAACCCAACCCGGCGCAAAAACTCAAAACGGGTTCGGCACAATGGGGGGGCCAGACATCGCATCCAGCTTGGCGGCTGCCGCATCTGCAGCGCTCAATGCTGTTTGGTATCAGAAATGGTGGGTTCACCTGCGTCATCGACCCGAGTCGGGGGGGGGAATTGTTCACTTGATGAAGACAGGCTCGGGGGGCTCAATTCAGGCTCAATTAAGCCCTACTGTTCTCAACTCTAAGGCCGTGCAGGCATCTCATACGAAGTTCAACAGTTGGCTGTTGCCCCAGGCCTTTCCGGAGGGGTCGCCAACCCATCCTGCCTATCCGACCGGACATGGCGCAGTGGCCGGTGCCTGCATCACTGTTCTCAAGTTCTTTTACGACGGCGCCTTCAAGATTCCAACACCGCAAGTGCCTAACGCTGGCCGGACCGACCTCGTGAATTACGTTCCTCCCGCCGGTGAGCCACCTCTTGATATCAACGGGGAACTTCATAAGCTCGCCAGCAACATTAGCTTCGGCCACGGCATACACGCAGGCATTCACTGGCGTAGCGACACACTGACCTCGATCCAACTGGGCGAGGCAGTGGCCTTGTCTTTTTTGCGGAACAAAGTACGAAGCTACAACGAAAAATTCAGCGTTTCGCTTATGAAGCTGGATGGGACGCAAACCACGATCTCGAACACATGAAAGCACTGGCGGGCGCAGTGCCGCAGGACGCACTTGCTGTTGGCGGCTCATTACTCGCCTGATTCGTTCCGGTCACTGCGCGGAAGGCGTGCGAGAATTCATGAAAGAGAATGATCAGGTTGGGGGTTGTGATGTGATTCCCTTGGCTGTCGAGGCCGAAGTTCCCTTTGCCACAACACTGACTCACGTTATAGACGATGCGGATGACGGGCGAAGGACCGGTTGAATCAACGTAAGTGGCGCCGTTACCCGTGATGTCCCCGCTGCCGTGCGGGTCGTTTCCGCCATTCAGCGCGGTAACAACGATATGCTGCGCGGTGGCCACCGGCGCGCCAAAGTTGTTGTTGACGAGCTGGTTTAGCCGAAACTGGGCGGTGAGCAGAAGGGTCGCTTGGAATTGCATAGGCGACATTCGCCCGAATCCGTCTAGGGGCAGAAACGGGTCGGCTGCCGCCCCTTGCCTCGAACATGGCCGCTGGCGGCCGGATCGGACTGTGACTGTCAGGTCGCGTCTGGACTTATACATATAACGCCCATTCCATCCACGTTCCGCCCGAGCACGCCAGTATTGCTCCCGATATGCAAGCTGGGCCGCTCGGATGGTCGCGATCGTTTTCGTGACATCGGCGATGCCACGCAGAGTTGTACGTAGTGGTGCCATATGCATACCCTCAAGCGGGAGGGAGACAGTATGGTATCGCGAGTGTCGGTTTGTTCGGTCGCGTCCGAGGTAAGGAGAACGTGACGCAATCAGCCATAGACGCCATGCTCAGCGCATGCGGCGGCGGCGCGCTGGGCATCATTCCCGAGGTCATCGACGCCTGGAGGCATCGAAGCGATCGGGCCAACACGCTTGAACCTGGCGAAACCCCTTGCGAACATCGGTCCACCTGGTATCGCGCCGCTCGATGGCGTGAACCTTATGGTGCCCGTGGTGACGCTCTGGTTACTCGCGCTATATTCGCTCGACAAGGCGCTCACGGTCTATATCGCACTCTCGCAGCACGCATCGCTTGCGGATGCGACGAATCTCATCTGGACGTCAAGTGACATGGAGATTTTTAGCGGGACGGTGACCTTCTGGTTCATCGACCGGGCACTCGCGACGCGTCGCACTTCCTGATTTCCCCGCCTGTTTCATCAACACAGCCCCGCTTCGACGGGGCTGTTTCGTTTTTGGAGACACGCAATGATCCTCACCCGCGAACAGCTCGCGGCGGCGGTGCCGCGCGCGAACGTACTGGTATGGCAGGACCCGATAACAGCTCATTCGCCCGCCCCGCTCAATGCGATTCGATCGAGCCGTCGCTGTGCGGATACGTGACGATGCCCCACGCGAGCGGCAGCTCACCGATCTGCTTGAGCGGCTGATAGCTTTTCGCGTCGAGCACGTAGACCGCGTCGGAGCGACCGCACGCGACCATCAGCTTCGAGCCGTCCGGCGTGAAGCTGAAATGCCAGCAGCGCTGGCCGACCGGCACATCGGCGACATGTTCGAAGGTGTGGCCGTCGAACACCTGGACCACCTTGTCGCGCGCGGCGGCCACGAAAAGCCGCTGACCGTTCGGGCCGAACGCGACGCCATAGGGACCAAGCTTGGTGTCGACGGTCTTGACTACCTCGAACGTGTGCGCGTCGATCACGACGAACTTGCTGAGCGACTCCAGCGTGACAACATAATGCTTGCGGTCAGGCGACAGCCGGATGCCGCGCGGCCGGCCACCCGCCGCGAGCTTCACGGTTCGGATCGGCGCGCCGGTTCGAGCGTGATAGATCGACACCGTATCGTCGCCTTCGTTGGTGACCAGCATCATCTGGCCGTCGCGCGAGAATTCGATGCCTTCGGTTTCGTGGCCGCTCGTGACCGAACGGATCACGTGCCAGTTTTTCATATCGATGATCGCGATTTCGGCGGGCGGCTTGTTCGCGTCGTCGTCGTCCGCGCCGGGCTTGTGGCCCGCGTTCGCTTCGGGCTTATTGTCCCCCTTCGCGTCGGGTTTGGCTCCCGGCGGCCCGCCGTCCTCGCCGGGCTCGTAGGTCACGTACGCGTAGCCGTTGCGCACCCGCACATATTCAGGGTTTTTGCCGATCTTCACGCGCTGGACGACCTTGCCCGTGGCGGTGTCGATCACCGCGAGATCGTTCGTGTTCTTGTTGGCGACCAGCAGACGCGTGCCGTCGGCGTTCAGGCTCAGGCCGCGCGGGCCACCGGCGCCGACCGGAAAGGTCTGCGTGAGCGTCATCTTGTCGATATCGATCACGCCGACGCCGGCCTTCTCGCTCGTCACGTAGGCGAGCGGCGCGGCCGCGGCATGCGCGGCGCTCGCGGCCAGCACGAGCGCGCAGGCCAGCGCGAGGGAACGGCGTGGTGGTCGGGGGAAAATCCGTGTCTCCAGCATCGTTGTACTCCGGGTTGATATGGCGGCGCCGCGATGATTCGCGTCATCGTTTCAAGGTAGCCCACCGGGCGATTGTTTGACAACGCGGATCGGCGGGAGATTTTCCCGAATTGCTTCGCGCCGGCCGTCGCGGGTTTGAAAAGCGGGGTCGGCGGGGGACAATGAGCGCGGAGGTGGCGATGATGCTGCAAGTTGCCATGGTGAACCCAGCAAGTCCTACGAATGCCGCGGCCGGTTACCGTCGCGCGGCCATCGTGCTGGGCGCCGTGATCGTCGCGCATCTGGTGCTGCTCGCCATCGCGTTGAGCGCGCGTAACCGGATCGTCGAGCGTCCGGTCGAGCCGCGCACGATCACCGCGTCGCTGCTGAGCCCCGAGCCTCCCGCTCCGGTTGTTTCACCTCCCGCGCCGCCCCCACCCGCCGCTGTCGTTCCGACGGCGCCAACGCCGCCGGTCACGCACCCCGCCGTACGCGTCAAACCGGCGCCGCAGCCTCGCGCGCAGGTGCCGCGCAGTGTGGAAAAGCCTGTGCCGACACCGTCTCCGACACGCGAAAGCACCGCGCAGCCCGTCACGCAGCCCGCCGCGCCATCGGCGGCACCGCAGGCCGCCGTGCCAACAGCCGCCGCGCCGTCGGCGGCATCGGCTTCCGCCGTCCGTCCGGCGGTGCCCGCGTCGACCGAGCCGCGCAACGTGTCGCACGTCGACTGCTCGATTCCGAAGCCCGACTATCCCGACATCGCGAAGCGGCGCGGCGAGCATGGCACGGCGATCGTGCGTTTCGTCGTCGGGCTGAGCGGGCATATCGAAACGGCGCAGCTGCAAACCAGCAGCGGCTCCGCGCGGCTCGACGACGCGGCGCTCGCCGCCGTCCATGCGGGCGCCTGCCAGCCGTACACCGAAAACGGCACGCCGGTGCGCGCCGCGTACTCGCAGTCGTTCGTGTTCGGACTGACCGAGTGACGCAACAGGGTAAGCGCACCGCCAAACAGACCAGGGACACCAAACGAAGGAACTCGCCATGCAACACTACGGACTCGCAAACGTCTGGGATTCAGGTGATATCGTCACGCGCGGCATTCTGAGCGTGCTCGTGATCATGTCGGTGCTGTCGTGGACGGTGATCATCGTGAAGCTGTGGCAACTGATCCGCCTCAGGCGCGCAACCCGGAGCGACGCGCGCTTCTGGAGCGCGGACCGCTTCGACGACGGGCTGCGCAGCCTCGGCCATCCGGAATCGGACGCGCACGACAACCCGCTGCTCGCGCTCGCGCTGGCGGGCCATGAAGCCGCGACGCACCATCGGCAGACGCAGCAGCATCTGCACGACCGCATCGACGTGTCCGACTGGATCACCCGGCGTCTGCAGGACACGATGGACGAGACGATCGCGCGCCTGCAAAGCGGCCTCGCGATTCTCGCGTCGATCGGCAGCACCGCGCCTTTCGTCGGGCTGTTCGGCACCGTGTGGGGCATCTACCATGCGCTGATCGTGATCGGCGAGACCGGTCAGACCTCGATCGACCATGTCGCCGGCCCGGTCGGCGAGTCGCTGATCATGACGGCGTTCGGGCTCTTCGTCGCGATTCCCGCCGTGCTCGGCTACAACGGTCTGACGCGCGCGAACCGCTCGATCGTCGCGCGCCTGAAGCGCTTCGCGCACGGCTTGCACGCGTACTTCGTGACCGGCTCGCAGTTGCCGTCGAGCGCCGGGCCGCAGATGCGCGTGGTGCCGCGCGGCACCAACGCGACGAACGCAACCCGCGACGGAGACCTCGAATGGCAATGAGCCCTTTCTCCGACGACGACGATCAAGGTTTGATGAACGAGATCAACATGACGCCGCTCGTCGACGTGATGCTGGTGCTGCTGATCATTTTTCTCGTCACCATTCCGGCGCTGCAACACGCGGTCAGGATCGATCTGCCGCACGCGAGCAGTCAGCCGGAAGCGCTCAAGCCCGCGCACGTGGACGTCGCGGTGCAAGCGGACGGTAAGGTGCTGTGGGACGGTCAGCCCGTGACCGACGACGCCTTGCGCGCGCGCATCGCGCAAGCCGCGCTCGCGACGCCGCAGCCGGCGCTGCATTTGCGCGCCGATCGCAAGGTGCCGTACGAGCGGGTGGCGATCGTGATGTCGGCGGCGCAGCGTGGCGGGCTCACGAAGCTGGGCTTCGTGACCGATCCGCAGTTGGGCAAATGACGCGGCGCGGCGTGCGTGTTCGGTGCGTGCCGGCACACAAAGTCCCGCTTATCGGCGGCGAAAGAATCTCTGAATTTGAATCGGCGGACGGCTCGGCTATCGTGGTGCGTGTCTGAACGGCACCCCACCCTCGCGAGGACCACACGATGCAAGCCCTCATCTTCGACGTCGACGGCACGCTCGCCGACACCGAGACTGCTCATCTGCACGCATTCAACGCCGCGTTCGCGGAAGCGGGCCTCGACTGGTTCTGGGACGAAGCGCTCTATTCCAGCTTGCTGAAAGTGGCGGGCGGCAAGGAGCGTCTGCTGCATTACTGGCGCACGCTCGAGTGCGAGGAAGCCGCGCGCCCGCGAGCGCGAGAGGCCGTCGACGCGCTGCACGCGCTGAAAACGCGCCACTACACCGAGCGCATGCGCGAACGCGGCGTGCCGCTACGACCCGGCATCGCGCGTCTGATCGACGAGGCGAACGAGGCCGGTCTACGCGTGGCGATCGCGACGACCACGACTCCCGCCAACCTTGACGCGCTGCTGCAAGCGCATTTCGGCGCCTGTTGGCGCCATCGCTTCGCGGCAATCGGCGACGCCTGCACCACGCCGGCGAAAAAGCCCGCCCCCGACGTCTATCGCCACGTGCTCGAACAGCTCGGCTTGCAGCCCGCGGCCTGTCTCGCCTTCGAGGACTCGCGCAACGGCATGCTGGCAGCGCGCGCCGCGTGCGTGCCCGTCGTCGTCACGCCGAGCGCTTTTACCGCGCACGAGGACTTCGATGGCGCGCTGGCCGTGCTGCCTCATCTCGGCGATCCGCACGCGCCGATCGTTCCGATGGTGCGCGGCGAATGGCATCGCTGGGTGGATCTGGCGACACTGCGCCGCTGGCATCAAGACGCCACGCGTCGTCCCGATTCGGCCGCGCACGGCGCACTGAACGCGGACCAGGCGAACGCGAGCGCGTCATGGCAATGAACCGCGACTACCACGCTGTCCTGATCGATCTCGACGGTACGATGGTCGATACCGCGCCGGACATCGTCGCGGCCGCCGGCCTGATGCTGACGGATTTCGGCGCCACGCCGCTGCCTTACGACAGGGTGGCCGGCTTCATCGGCAACGGCCTGCGCAAGCTCGTGCAACGCTCGCTGGATGCGGCGGGCCTCGGCGAGCGCGTCGAACTGGACCATGCGCAGGCCGTGTTCGAGCGGCATTACGCGGTGACCAACGCAAAGCTGAGTCGGGTTTTTCCTGGCGTGATGGCCGGGCTGCGCGCGTTGCAGCAGCACGGGTACCGCTGCGCGTGCGTGACCAACAAGCCGCAGGCACTGGCGGCGGCGCTGCTCGACAAAACGGGGCTTGCCGCTTATCTGGACGTGCTGGTCGGCGGCGACACCGTGGCGAGCATGAAGCCGTCGCCCGAGCCGCTTTGGCACGCGTGCCGGCTGCTCGACGTCGAGCACGAACGTTGCGTGCTGGTCGGCGATTCATCGGTCGATGTCGCGGCGGCGCGCGCGGCCGAGATGCCGGTGTTCATCGTCAGCTACGGCTATGGCAGCGCGAGCGGCGCCGACCTGCCGCGCTGCGACGCGCTGATCGATTCGTTCGAGGCATTGCCGGCGCTTCTGGCGCAAGCGCGGCCGGCATTGCGTGCGTGATTCGAGCCGCTAACCCGCCGACAACAACCCCGCGACGCGCTCCGACTTCGTCTGCACCGCGATATCTTTCGCCGTCATCCCGCGATTGTCCTTCAACGACCGGTTCGCGCCGCGCGCGAGCAACAGCTGGGCGGTTTCCGCGCGATCGTATCCCGCCGCCCACATCAGCGCGGTCAGATCGTTTTTGTAGGTCCGGTTCACGTCGACGCCCGCATCGAGCAACTGACCGACGACCTTCGTTTGTCCCTGGCCCGCTGCGTATTCCATCGCGGTCTTGCCGACGCGATCGGTCGCGAGCGGATCGGCGCCATGCACAAGCAGCAGCGCGACGATCTCGTCGAAGCCGCCATAGGCGGCGGCCATCAACGGCGTGTCGCCCGGCGCGTTCGCGTGCTGCACGTTCGCGCCGCGCTCGATCAGCGTGCGCGCCATCGCCGTATCACCCTTCTTGCAGGCGGTGACGAGCGCGGTGTCGCCGATCCGGTTCATCGCATCGACCGACGCGCCGCGCTGCAGCGCAGCGACGACCGACTGCTGATCGTCGTCCTTCGCGGCTACCAGCAATTGGCGGTTGATTTCGCCCTGGTCCTGCGCGAACACCGGCACGCAGGCACCGAATGCGGCAGCGAACAGAACGGCGCTCGCAAGCGGCCGAATGAACATATCTGTCATGGTGTCTTCCCCGTGCTACTGCAGATTGTTGATATAAGCGGCCAGATGATGGATGTCCTCGTCGGTCAGATTGCGCGTCACGCTGGCCATGTTGCCCGCATCGTTGGTGCGCGTGTGCGAGCGAAAGTCCTGCAACTGCTTGACGATGTACTGATACTGCTGACCGGCGACGCGCGGAATCTCGTTCTGCCCGGAGAAGCCGCCCTGATGGCACATCGTGCACAGCACCTCGGCGGCCTTCCTGCTGCCCGCTTCGATGCTCGCGCCATCGGCGTTGAACCGCACTGGCACGAGCTTCTGCGCGGCGAAGTAGTCGGCGATGTCCTGCATGTCCTCGCTCGATAAATCCGACGCCATCGGCGACATGGGCGGATGGCTGCGCCGTCCCTGCTTGAAGTCCTTCAGTTCCAGATACAGATAGCGCGCATTTTGCCCGGCCAGAATCGGAAAGTTCGGATTGGTCGAATTGCCCATCGGCCCATGACAGGCCGCGCACACCTGCGCTTTCGCCTTGCCCGCCTCGGCATCGGCGCGCGCGCCCGTCGGCAGCCGTGCGGCAATCAACCCGCCGCACAACAGCGCCACCCATGCAGCGCGCGCCACCGCCGCCGCTCCCCGCAGCGCCGGCCGCCTCATGGCACCGCGAACACGACAACGCTATTGCCGCGCTTGAAGTCGATCTGCGTATTGCCGCCCGCCGCGACCGCGATGTACTGCTTGCCGTTGATCGTGTACGACACGGCCGGCGCGTTGACGCCCGCGCCGCACTGGAACTCCCACAGCTTCTTGCCGCTGGCGGCATCGAACGCGCGGAACAGGCCGTTGCCCTCGCCGTTGAACACGAGACCTCCCGCCGTTGCAAGTACGCCGCCAATCAGCGGCTGGTCGGTCTTGTAGTCCCACGCGATCTTGCCGGTGTCGACGTTGACGGCCGACAGCTTGCCCCATTGCGCCTCGGACGGAATCAGCTTGAAGGCGCCGCCGAGCCACAGCTTGCTGCCGCCCGGATAGGCGGCGTCCTCGACCTGGTACGTCATCGGCTGATTCAGGTTGGCCGCGTAGACGAGGCGCGTTTGCGGATCGAACGCGATCGGCGACCACTCGACGCCGCCGTTCGCGCCCGGCAGCATGCGCGCGCCGGCTGCTGTCGGCAGGGTCCACATGTTTTCCTGCGGAATCATCGCCTGCGAGAAGCGGATCAGACGGCCGGTCGCACGATCATGCACGTACACGTGACCGGTCTTGCCCGCATGCACGATGCCGGGGATCATCTTGCCGTCGTTGTCGCGCACGTCGATCAGCACCGGCGGGCTCACCGCGTCGAGATCCCAGACGTCGTGCGGCACGTACTGGTAGTGCCATTTGTACTTGCCGGTGTCGAGATCGATCGCGACGAGCGAATCCGTATAGAGATTGTCTCCCGGCCGGATCGCGCCATACAGGTCCGGCGACGGGTTGCCGACCACGAAGTACACCGTGTGCGTTTTCCGGTCGACCGCCGGCGTCATCCACACACCGCCGCCGAGCGTCTTGTAGAAGTCGCCGCCCTTGTCGGCTAGTTGCTTCTTCTCCGCGGCGATGTCGCGCTTCTCGTCGCGGCCGGTCGCGTCTTTGGTGGCCCATACGCCTTCCTGGCCGCTATCCGGAATCGTGTAGAAGGTCCACAGCAACTGGCCGGAATTCGCGTCGTACGCCTTCACGAAGCCGCGAATGCCGTACTCGCCGCCATTCGTGCCGATCAGCACCTTGCCGTCGACGACCGTCGGCGCCATCGTTTCCGAGTAGCCCTCGTCGGGATTGGCGATCTGGCTTTGCCACAGCACGTTGCCGGTTTTGGCGTCGAGCGCGACGAGCTTGGAGTCGAGCGTGCCCATATAGAGCCGGTCACCCGAAATCGCGACGCCACGATTGTTCGGCCCGCAACAGAACGTCGTGACCGGACCCATCTTGTGCTTGTAATGCCAGAACTCTTTGCCCGTCGTCGCATCGATCGCGTATACGTGATTGAACGACGTGGTCAGGAACATCACGCCGTCCTTCACGATCGGCGCCGTTTCCATCGACTCGTTGACGGCCGTCTGGAAGATGAACGCCGGCCTGAGCTTCGCGACGTTCGTCCGGTTGATCTGCGCGCCGGGGTAATAGCGCGTCTGCGCGTACGAGCCGTTCGGATGGAGCCAGACCGCCGTCATGCTGCCGGCGCGATCGAGCTGATCCTGGGTCACGGGCTGAAGCCTCGATGGCACCGGCGCGGCGGTGGTGGTCGAGCTGTTCTGTACTTCGTCGGCGGCATGAGCCGCGGGCAAGCCGAACGCGAGGGCGAGCAGTGGCAGGCCGACAATTCCCTGAATACGGTTGAATGGCATGAGCGTCTCCTAGCTTTTATTGTTCCTATGAATTGCAGCGCAGGAGTGCGACATGGATCCACGCGGACGACAGCGTGAAAGAGCACGATGGCGCAACCCTCGCAGACAACAAAAGCGTACGACTTCGAATCGTTGTTAGCTTTGTCAGGACGGGTCGGCTTCGCAGAGAGGGGAGAAGTGATGCACGGGTCCGCGGAAAACCGGCTCGTTTAAGGGTAGGCGATGTGTTGTGGATTTTCTAGATTAAATCGTTAAGGAGTGGCGAGCGATCATCGTGCACCGTTGTGGTCGCTGACCGCCGCCCTGGTCGTGGCGTTTTCACCTGGGTCGCTTCGCGTTGCGGCCGCTCGTTGAGCTGATCAGAACCGGCCGCCGCGCGAATCGGCCCCCTGCTGATAGTTCCGATTGGTCTGTTCCGGATTCCGGTTCACCAGCGGGCGCGCGTAAAGTGGGTGATGCAGGCTCCGTACTTCGTGTTCGAGCCGGAAGCAACGCTCTCCGGATGACAGATCGAGCAGGTCGGCAAACCGGTATTGATGCGGCTCTTCTCCATATACCAGACCTTTTTCGGCGAGCCGTGTGAACGGCCCCGAAAAAGCAGCGGCGTAAATGGCGATGTGGTGTCCGTCGTATTCAGGAATAGGCTCGGTCGTTTCCGCGTACAGCAGTTGCTGATGCGTGCCGATATCGATCACCGCGCGGTGCAATCCATGCTTCTCTTCGATGTCGACGGTCGCATCGAACATATCGCGGTAGAAGCGCGCGATAGGCAACGCGCTGCCGACCGGCACGTCCATCTTCACGAACGCGAGGCCCAGATCGATTTCCGACCACGGAGCCGACGCGGATCGATCGAGAGGATCGAGGCACTCGTAGCGGTTGCCCCACGGACACGTCACTTCGACACTGCCTGCGCGCTCCGTCCAGCCGAACGCGGTGCCGGCGAGCAGCGGTTCGACCGAGCGCAGCCGCCTCACCAGCGCTTCGAGCTCGCCGACCACGAGACCGACACTGCCGCGCAGACGTTGCGCCGCCCCGTGCGGCAAGTGAATCTGCGACCGGCCGACGTTGATCCACATATTCTCGACCCCGGTCATCACGAACGGATCGCGCGTGAGCCCAAGGCCGGTGACGTAGAAGGCGGTCGCGAGAATCTGGTTGGGGATTTTCAGGTTGACGTGTTCGAGCAGGACCAGATTGCCGGTATCGTCGTTAGCGTAAGAGTGTTCCATGTGTTTGCCTTGTGCATGAGCCGCGAAACGCTGGACAAATTATGCATCAACAGGGCAAATGGTTCGTGCTCGTGCAACTCGGGCGGCGTGGCGGCGCCGCCATGTTCAGGGGCGTATGAAGCGGCACGCATGTGCTTATTGCCGCAGAATCTTCCACGGCCCATTGCCGGTTTTGCAGACGATCGGCGTCCACGTTTGGGTCTGTCCTTTCGCGACCGCAGTCAGCGTCGCGGTCCGGCAGGTTCGATCGCCGTCCTTCGTCGTGTCCTGCGGCGTCACCGTGCCCTTGATCGAAACGGAATTGCCGGTGCCCGCATTGCTCCACTCGTACGATTCGCCATCCTTTTTTGTATCGAGCGCCTTTTGCGCCGCGTCGTTGAGCGCTTTACGGTCGGCCTCGCGCATGTAAGTAACGGGCGTGTCTTTCAGAAAGTTCAGGTTCGCTGCGTAACACAACATTGGGCTGGCGAGCAGCGCCGCTGCCGCAAGCCACTGCCTGATCGTGTGGGCGTACGCGGCGTCGAGTGCGGGCGCGCCTGCGCCAGGACGAAATTGACGTGACATGGGTTTCTCCTCGAGTTCATCCGCGATTCGCGTCGTCCGCGAAATCGCCGTTTTGCTGGAATGCGTCGACGACGTCGGCCACCGAGCCGCGTCGGCCGATGTGGCCGACACGAACTTCGAGCCCCTCGGCGCGCAGCATGTCGCGCACGTCCGCGTGCGCGCCGACGACCTTCATCGCGGCGCCCGCGGCCTCCAGCGCGCCGTGCATCGCTTCGAGCATGCGCGCGCCCGCCAGATCGACGACCGCCGATGCGGACAGGTCGCAGATCACGAGCCGGACCGGTTCGGGTGCGGTGTGGATCATGCGCCAGATCGTCTCGCGCACGTGCTCGACGTTGAAGTACAGCAACGACGCCTCGACACGCACCGCCAGCACATGCGCAATCGTCTCGTTCTCGGCATGACGTTCGAGATCCGAGAAATAGCGCGTGCCGGGAATACGCCCGAGCATCGCGACATGCGGATGAGCGGCGCGGTGGATGATCAGCAGCATCGACACGAGCACCGCGACGATAACGCCCTTCAGGATGCCCAACAACAGCACCGCCGCGAACGCCACCATCGAAATCGCGAATTCGAAGCGGCTCACGCGCCACACATGACGCAGTTCGCCGACGTCGACGAGGCCCTTCACGGCCACGAGCACGATCGCCGCCAGCACGACGTTGGGCAGATTCGCGAGCAGTCCGGTGAGGAACATCAGACAGAAGCCGATCGCGAGCGACGCGAATACCAGCGCAAGCGCGCTTTTCGCGCCGGCCTTGTCGTTCACCGACGATTGCGAAAGCCCTCCCGCAACCGGGAAGGCCTGGAACAATCCCGCAGCCAGATTGGCTGCGCCAAGACCCAGCAATTCCTGGCGGGCGTCGATCTCGTAACCATGTGCCTGCGCGAGCGCGCGCGCGGCCGAAACGCTCTCGACGTATGCCAGCAACAGGCACGCGAACGCCAGCGGAACGATGCCGTCGACATCGCGCAGCCGCAGCCCGGGCAGACGGAATTCAGGCAAGCCTTGAGGCAGCGCGCCCACGAGCGTGAAGCCGCGGCTGGCCAGCGGCGTGACGGACAACACGACGATCGAGGCCGCGACGACGGCGAGCGCCACCGGACGCCCCGGCAAAAACTTTTCGCCGAGCAGCAGCAACGCGATGCAAACGAGGCCGAAACCGAGCACGCCGAGGTTGGTCAGCGGAAGCTGCCCCCACAGCACGGCGATCCGTTCGAAGAAGAATTCGCCGCCGCCTTTCACCCCGAACAGCTTCGGCAGCTGGGTCATCGCGATCGTCAGCGCGGCGCCCGCCTTGAAGCCGAGCAGGATCGTCTCGCTGATGAAGCTGACGAGCGAACTCAGGCGCAGCAGCCAGCCGATCACGCACATGCACGCGATCAGCACGGACGTGAGCGCCGCGATCGAAGCCCAGCGCGACGGGTCGCCCCCGGCCATCGGCACGAGCGTCACGCCGACGAGCATCGAGATCGCCGAGGTCGGGCCGATCGCGAGCTGGCGCGACGAGCCGAATAGCGCATAACAGAGGCCGCCGACCAGATAGCCGTAGATGCCGTATTGCGGCGGCAAGCCGGCGAGCGACGCATAGGCGAGCGATACCGGAATGCCATAAGCCGCGAGCGTCACGCCGGCGACCGCGTCCTTCGCGAGCCATCGAGGCTGGTAGCTTCGCAGCCACTGCGCGGGAGGAAACGCGGAGCGCCACCCGCGCGCGGGTGGCGTGGAAGAGGCGCGGCCGGTGACGCTGGGTGGATGGTTCAACGTAGCGCCTCGAGTACGGAAGCGGACCTGACGGAAGCACGGGCGCGCTGTACGGCCATCGCCTCGGCCAAGCCGGAGCGGCTCAGAGCGAATCCTTGACGCGCTGCCACGTGTGATCCGGATTGAACTCGGTCACAGGCGGCGCGTGCGCGCCACGGTCCTTCTGGTAGATGACGCCGTTGTTGCTGACCACGAAGGTCATCACGCCGCTCGTGCCGTACTGCGCCGGATAAGCGACCATCGCGAAACCGGCGATCATGTGGCCGTTGATCACGTAGCTGAACGCGCCGCCCGGCGCGTTCTTGCCCTGCCGCGTCAGGATGTGGAAATGGTAGCCCCGGTAAGGATCGCCCGCCGCGTGACCCTTCAGATATTCGGAACTCGCGGCGACGAGCGGGCCGAACGGACTCTCTTCTTCGTCGCTGTTTTCGTCGGAGTGCCAGTAGAGACCGTCCTGCTTGCCGGGTGTGCTGGCCAGCTTCTGCGCGTATTCGAGCAGGCCGTCGTGGTTGCGGTCGCGCGACGCGTATTGACGCTGCGCGCCGATATAAGCGTGCAGCACCTTGATCGCTTCGAGTTCGTTGGCGCCGATCCGTCGATTGATCAGTTCTTCTTCGCCCTGCTCGGTGGCGAAGCGCCAGGTGCCGTCCTCTTTGACGATCGGTATCGGCATTGGCCACGCCTCGTCGCCGACCAGCAGAATCCGCCGGTTCGGTCCCCTGTCGTCGAGCACGTGATAGGCCTCGAGCTCCTTGCTCGCCCTGGCCCAGTTCGCCTCGTTCTCCGCCTGATCCGGCGATACCACGAGGCTCTTGTGCGCTTCGCCGAAGATCGCGACGAGCGACGCTTCGTCGTCGGTCTTCAGTGCGCTGGACAGCGCGGCGACCGCGTCTTCCGGGGTGGCGAAAGTGCGCTGCCCCGCGGCGAGCGCGGCCAACGGAATCGACAGCGCGAGCACCATCGCGCACAGCCGACGCGATGTGGCCACACGTCGCCGCGAATCGTCGCGTGCGCGCTTTCCGGTGATGCTTTGTCCGCTCATGGCTGCTCCTTATCGCCGTCCGCCGCCGCGGCCGCCACCGCCACCGCCGGCCCGCGGCGAGAATCCACCACCGCCACCGCCACGGCCGCCACCGCCGCCACCGCCGGAGAACCCACCGCCACCGGAATTTCCGCCGCCACGCGTCGATTGACGGCTCGCCGCGCCGCGCGCGCTGTTGGCTTGCGCGTCGCGCGCCGAGCCGTAGCCGCTGAACGCATCGCCGCCGCCCCCAGGCGACGCGCGCTGACTCACCTCGCGTGTGCCCGCCGACGCCGTCGGACGCTGGGACGGCTGCGGCCGCCCTTGCGCGCCAGCACCGCCGCCCGCGAAGTTTGCGCCGGCGCCGCCACCCGCGCCGCCACCTGCATAGTTTGCGCCGCCGCCCGCGCCGCCGCGGTTGCCGCCCGCCAGCCCACCGCCCGCGCCCGCGCCTGCACCCGCGCCGCCGCCGCGCGACGGCGGATCGCCGACCCGTTGCGTGCGCGCCGAGCGATCCGAGATACCGCTGACCTGGCCCGGCTTCTTGTCCGAGGTCCACGCGGAGGTGCCCCCTCCCTGCCCGCGACCACCGCCGCGGTTGATGTCGCCCGTGTTGATATTGCCGCGCTCGACGTTCCTATCTCCGCGCTCGACGTTCCTATCTCCGCGCTCGACGGTTCTATCGCCGCGCTCGACGTTTCTTTCGCGGTTGATGTTGATGTTGTTGTTGCCGCCGCCTCCGTAATGCGTTTCATAGTGCCCGCCGTTCCAGGCGGCGGTAATCGCCGCGCCCCAGATCAGCCCCGTCGCGAGCGCGGCGCCGGGCGCGTACGGATAGTAGTAGGCCGGATATGGCGTGGGCGCGTAGGCGTAGGTCACGGGCGCACTGGCCACCACGATGGTCTGCGGGTTGTACTGCGGCACGTAGATCACCTGCGGATCGGCCGGCTGGATCTTGATCACTTCCTTCTCGACGACCACGACCTGCTTGTCGTCGGATTTCAGATGCCCCGCCGACTGCGTTTGCCGCCGGAAGCGCTGAATCGCTTCGAGCACCGAGCCCTGATCGGCAACGACGGCCTCGCCGAGATTGATCGTCCAGTCGAGATCGGTGCTCATGTTCTTGACGATGTCGGGGTAATTCAGCAGCGCTTTCACCGGATCGTGCCACGCGTCGTTGAGCTTCAGCGACTTGTTGTTTTTGTACTGATCGAGAAAGCGATCGGCCTGCACGACTTCCACGGGATAGGTTGAGGCAGGAAGAATGATCGCGATCAGGTCGTCCGGATATAGCGCGATCGGTCCGACGAGCTTGTCGAGCGTCGCCGCGGAAACGGGTGCGTTCGGGGCCGCGTTCGCCGGGGCGTTCGCAGCCGGCGCCTGCGCCAGCGACACCGCAGTGGAGAACGCGCCGCAGCACGCCAGAAGCGCGGCGCCCAGTACATGGCTGCTGCGTCGCGCGCGCTTCGCCTCGTCGTCGAGCGCCGGCATGCGCCTGCGCCTGTCGAGCGCCGTTGCAAACGGGATGATGCGTGTACGAGCACGCGAATCGCGGTCCATCGATGCTTCCCCTTGCGCTTCGTCAGCGGCCCCGGGCTGCATGGCCAGGCGGCAGTCCACGGCCATGATCTTTGACAGACAGTTGTCCGAAGCAATGAAAAAGACCTGCACCTGTTGCATGAATACAGTTTGGAAACCATGGACGAAATTGCAAATACGACCTTGGTCCGATTGCGCGCGACAGGCCCGCGACACCATGATGAAAGCGAACCTGCCATTGCTGCGCATCCACCGCGCGGCAACCGGTCCCACCAGAATTCCCATTCACAGGTGCCGGTGGCGCCCTCACGCCTGAGCAAACAGGCAGCCGGCGACTCGCACCCGCGTGTGCCCACGCAAGGAGCTGTCGTGAACAAGTCTACGAAATATGCCGTGATCGCCGCGTTGAGCGCGTCGCTATCGCTGGAAGGCCTGGCGCAATCGAGGCCGATTGCCTATCCGGCCAGAGGGCAAAGCCCGCAGCAACAGCAGCAGGACGAAGGCGCCTGCTATTCGTGGGCGAAGAGCAATACCGGCGTCGACCCGACCATGGTCGCCAATGCCCCGCCCCCGCCTTCCGGCCCCGCGGTGGGCGGTGGCGAGCGCGTGCAGGGCGCCGCGCGCGGCGCGGCGGGCGGCGCGGTCATCGGCGCGATTGCGGGCGACGCCGGCAAGGGCGCGGCGATCGGCGCGGCGACCGGCACGATGGTCGGCGGGTCGCGCGCGCGGCAGAACCGGCGCGCGGCCGCGACACAATCGCAGGCGCAAACGCAGGGCTCGATGGACACGTTCAATCGCGCTTTCGCCGCCTGCATGTCGGGGCGGGGTTACACGGTCAATTGATCTCGCAAGGAGAGCAGCATGATTAACCGCAACCTGATCATCGCGGCGGCGCTCGTGTGTCTCGCGAATACGGGGTTCGCCCAGACAGAGGCACCCGTCACGGTCAAGAGCGAGCCCGGCAAAGTCACCGTGTCGGGCACGGTCAAAACGACCGCGACGGTCGTCGGCATCGAGCCGGCAACGCGCACCGTCTTGCTCAAGGACCCGAAGGGCAAGGTCGTGCAGGTCGTGGTCGGCGAGGAAGCGCGCAACTTCGATCAGATCAAGGTCGGCGACGTGGTCAAGGCCGAGTATTCGCAGGCTCTGACCATCATGCTGAAAAAAGGCAACGCGCCGCTGACCGCCAACGAAACGCAGACGCTCGAGCGCACACCGGCGGGCGCGAAACCCGGCGGCTCGGCCTCGCGCGAAGTCACGATCATGGCTAACGTCATCGCGGTCAATCACCAGAGCGGCGTGGTCACGCTGAAAGGCCCGCAAGGCAATACGGTGGATCTGGTCGTGCAGGATCCCGAACAGCTCAAGCGGATCAAAAAAGGCGACCAGATGCAAGCGGTCTATACCGAGGCCGTGGCCATCTCCGTGGAGCCGGTCGCCGGCAAATAGCGAGCATGGCTCGCGTCAGATCAGGCGGTGCGCTTGCGCGAGGCCGCTGAGCGGAGGCGTAAAGTCCGCGCGTCGAAAACGCACCGTCGAGAAAACCCTTATCGCATTGGGACTCGCCGGCAGACGCGCAAGGCGAAACTCGATTTCGTGCGCGGGCCGCGTATCTCCCTCTTCCAGGACGACGTTCATCCGGTCGAGCCGGTACATGCTCTTGCGCACGTAGAAATGCGCATCCGGCTCCCCCAGTACACCGCACATCACGTCGAGATGCCGCTCCAGCGCCTCTGTCTTCAGGCCCAACTGGGCCAGAGCCTGATCGTTCTCTTCGATCTGCGCCTGCAGCTTCGCCACTTCCGCGTAATTCGACGTCGCGTCGCTACCAAGCAGCGAGCGCACGCCCGCCCCCTGCCGTTCGAGAATCGTCAGGCGCGTTTTCAGCAGCGCCCTTTCGCGTTGCAATTCGTCCTGCCGCGAGGTGTCGGCCTCGATCTTGCCGAGCGCTTCGAGCACGAGCTGATCGACGATCCGCAACACGATTTGGCGCCGCAACGCGGCTTCGGATTCTTCGCACACGCGCACCTGGTGATCGCTGAAGTTGATGGTCGTCTGCGCGAGATCGGTTTGCGTCGTCTCGCCGTGTTGCCCGACGCCGAAAATACGCCGCTCGTCCATGGCCATGCCGAGCACCGCGAATACCTGATCGGCAGCGGGATGCTCGCTGAAGAACGTGTTCAGCTCGTGTGAGCGGTTGAAGACCGGGCAGACGTCGTCGGGTGTGGCGAAAAAGGCGTGGATATACGGGTCTGTCGCCCACGCCGCCGCGTTCGCTTCGCGCGTCGGCGGCACTTCATCGGCGAGCCGGAGCAGATAGGCGGTCGTGTGTTGCACGGCGGGCCGCAGGCGCGACGCATAATTGCGCGCGAGCCGCAACGACGGACAGAGCCCGACGATCCGCTCGACGATTTCCTTCGTCTGCTGATCGTCGCTCTCTTCGGAAGCGTTGCGCCTGGTCAGCCACCGCGACAGCAGACCCATGCCCGGCTCCCGTCGCCCGTCACGATTCGTCGCGCTCCGGCAGCAGCTGCGCGACGATCGTGTGGTTCTTCCAGAACAGGTTATGGACGCGGTTTTGCAGTATGCGCAGCCCGTCCGTGGGCACGTCGTCGAAGACGACCACCGCGCCTGGCCGCGAGCCCGTGCCGGGCACCCGCTTGATCGAGCTGAAGCGCGGGAACCCGTAGCGAATCAGGAACTCGCCGATCTCTTCGTCGGAGACGCTTTCCTCGACGTTTCCAAGAAACAGTTCAGCCATGATGCTTACTCCTCCAGACCCTATGCGACGATGTTCAATCCGCCGTCGATATACAAGGTAGAACCGGACACCCGCCGGGCATACGGCGTGGCCAGAAACGCACAGGTATAGCCGACATCCATGATGTCGACGAGTTCGCCGAGCGGCGCGCGCTGCACCGCTTCGTTGAGCAGCAGCTCGAAATCCTTCAGGCCCGAAGCGGCGCGGGTCTGCAGCGGCCCGGGAGAAATCGCGTGCACTCGGATGCCCCTCGGTCCCAGCTCGAACGCCAGATAGCGCGCGCAGGCTTCGAGCGCCGCCTTGACGGGGCCCATCAGGTTGTAGTTCGGCACGACCTTGTTTGCGCCGTAGTAGCTCATCGTCAGCATGGTGCCGCCGTCTTTCATTAGCGGCGCGGCGAGGCGCGCCATCCGCACGAACGAATGGCAGGAGATGTCCATCGCGCTCAGGAAGCCCTCACGCGACGATTGCAGCAAGCCGCCCTGCAGATCTGCTTTCGGTGCCCATGCAACGGCGTGAACGAGAATATCGAGGCTTCCCCATGTCTTCTCGATCCGCTCGAACACGGCCTCCATTTCGTCCTCGCCCGTTACGTCGAGCGGCATGAAGATCTCGGCATCGAGTGCTTTGGCGATCGGTTCCACATAAGGAAGCGCCTTGTCGTTCGCATAGGTGAGCGCAACGCTCGCGCCGAGGTCGTGAAACGCCTTTGCGCATCCGTACGCAATCGAATGCTCGTTGGCGACGCCGGTCACGAGGGCCTTCGCTCCTCGCAGAATCAAACTCGGTTGCTCGACAGACATGGTGAAACTCCTCTATGGGGGGGCGACAGCGCGCGTATGGCGGGCGATCATCAGTTCCTCGTTGGTGGGCACGACCCAGACCGGCAGCCTGCTCGAGGCGCGGGTGATCAGCGGGCCGCCCGCCCGATTGGCCGCTTCGTCGAGTTCGGCGCCGAGCCACGCGGCATCGCGCACGATGCGCTCGCGGATCGCGACGGCGTGCTCGCCGATGCCGGCTGTCAGCACCAGTGCGTCGAGACCTTGCATCGCCGCGGCGAGACTGCCGAGTTCGCGCCCGATGCGGTAGGTGTAGACGTCGATCGCAAAGCGGGCACGCGGGTCGTTGCTGTCGAGCAGCACGCGCATGTCGCCCGAGATGCCCGACATGCCGAGCAGCCCCGAGCCCTTGTAAATGAGGTCCGCGATCGACTGCGTATCCATCTTCAGCTCGTCGAGCAGATAGAGCATCACGCCGGGGTCGAGGCTGCCGCAACGCGTGCCCATCGGCAGGCCTTCCACCGCCGTGAAGCCCATCGTGCTCGCCACGCTCTTGCCCGCGACCATCGCGCACATGCTCGCGCCGTTGCCCAGATGCGCGACGACGGTGCGCCCCGCCGCCGCGGCCGGTGCGATCTCCGGCAGCACGCTCGCGATGTATTCGTACGAGAGCCCGTGAAAACCGTAGCGCCGCACGCCGTGGTCGGTAATCGAGGGGGGCAGCGCATAGGCCTGCGCGGTCTCGGTCTGCGTGCGATGAAACGTGGTGTCGAAGCACGCGACCTGTGGAAGGTCGGGACGCAGCTGAGCGAGGATGCGGATCGGGGTCAGGTTATGCGGCTGATGCAGCGGCGCGAGCGGGCTCAGGCTGTCCAGCTGATCGATCACCTCGGAGGTCGCGAGGACGGGGCCTGCAAAGCGCTGCCCGCCGTGCACGACGCGATGCCCGACCGCCTTCAGTTGATTGCCGCCGCCGTGGTCACGCAAAAAACCGCCCAGATATTCGATCGCGCCCTGATGACCGAGCCGATGGCCATCGCCCCATTCGTGCGAGCTGGCATTACCGTCGCGGTCCGTCACGCGAAAACGCGGGCTCGTGTAGAGCGCTTCGATCTGACCGCGCAAAATGAGCTCGAGTTGTGCTTGTTGCGCGTCGAAGGCGCTGAACTTGAGGCTCGACGAACCTGCGTTCAATACGAGGATCACATCCGCCATGACGTCACCCGACCACCTTGCCGGCCTCGCGCCGTGCCTTGGCCACCAACGCGGCGACCGCGCACGACGCGAGACGCGTCGACAGAGAATCCGCGCGGCTCGTCAGAATGATCGGCACGCGCGCCCCGAGCACGATGCCCGCCGCGTCCGCGCCGGCGAGAAACGACAGGCTTTTCGCGAGCATGTTGCCCGCTTCGAGGTCCGGCACCATCAATACATTGGCGCGACCGGCCACCCGCGACTCGATCTGCTTGATGCGCATGGCTTCGATGCTGATCGCGTTGTCGAGTGCGAGCGGACCGTCGACGAGCCCGCCGGTGATCTGCCCGCGGTCCACCATCTTGCACAGCGCCGCCGCTTCCACCGTCGATGGAATTTTCGGATTGACGCTCTCGGTCGCGGACAGGATCGCCACGCGGACTTCGTCAAGTTTCAGCGCGTGCCCGAGATCGATCGCGTTCTGCAGGATGTCGACCTTCTCTTCGAGCGTCGGCGCGATGTTGATCGCGGCGTCGGTGATGATCAGCGCGTTCTCGTACCCGGGCACGTCCATCACGAAGCAATGGCTGATGCGCCGCTCGGTGCGCAGGCCGGTGTCACGGCGAATCACCTCGGCCATCAGCTCGTCCGTATGCAGGCTGCCTTTCATCAGGGCCTCCGCCTTGCCTTCGCGCACCAGTTGCACGGCTGCCGCCGCGGCGGCATGGCTATGCGGCGCATCGACGATCGTGAGGTTCGAAATGTCGATGCCGTGTTCGGCGGCAATCGCTTCGATGCGCGCGCGCGGCCCGACCAGCAGCGGCGTGATCAGTCCCATCCCGGCTGCTTCGACCGCGCCATTGAGCGAACTCTGGTCGCACGGATGCGCGACCGCTGTCGGCATCGCCGGCAGCGTCCGGCAGAAATCGATCAGACGCTGATACTTCGCGTGCTTTTCCATCTGCGTATTCCTCGTGTGTACGGTGCGTTGGATTGGTGACGCGTGGCACGCCATGCTGACGGGCGCCGTGCATACGGGCGCCGTGCGCACGGTTCCGTCACGCTTGCGTCCTGCCGCGCATCGCGCCAGTTGCTCACGTGCGAGTGGGGTCGGGCAAACGTGCGTTGCGCTTGCGGCTCACGCGCGAACCCAGCACCGCGCGGAGGCGTTCGAACGCCTCCTTTTGCGCGGCGTCGGGCGCGGTGTTCAACACGCGCTCGTCGCTCGCCAGCTTGTCGAGCAGTTCTAGAAAGCGCTCGCGGTCCTCGCTGTGGGAAAGCAGCTTCGGCAGCGTGGCTATCGCCTCGTCCGGTTCGAAGCTGACGATGATTTCCTGCTCGCCCCGGATCCGCCGCCAGTGATCGGGGCTGATGTCGGGCAGGTACTCCGCGTAACTTTCGGCGATCTCCTTGCGCATCTCCAGGCGCGCGAGCGGCAACGACCCGCCCTTGCGCGACAACAGATAGGCCGCGCGCGCGAGCGCCTCCGTGTAGCCGCCGTCGCCGATCGCCTGCAACGCCGTGCGCACGAACGGCAGCTCGCGCGGATCGATCGCGCCGGCTTGCGCGGCCACGCCATCGGCGGCCGGCTTGCTCAGATACGTCGCATACAGATTCGCGTACACGCTGAAGAAGCTGGCCTCGGTCCCCGCGTCGCGCATCGCGCGGTAATAGTCCAGCGACGCGCTGATCATTTGCGAGCCGTTGTGTTCGAGCTTGCTCCACGGGTTATCGGCGGCGGCCCGCTGGCGATTCTCACGTACCGACTGAGCGGCCGCCGGCAGCCAGCCAAGCCACGGGTTCATCGCGGACACGGCCCAGCGCTGCCAGCGCAGCGGATGAAACTGGCGCAGCAGGCGGGCGCTCGTTTCGTTCGACATCGACTGCACGAACGGCTGCGCGAGCAGTTCATACATGCGCTGATTCAGATTGGACACCGCGGCGACTGCTTCGAACGGCTTTTCGTCGATGCGGCCGAAGCGGTTGAGATGCGCGGAAATCTCCTCGAGCCGCCGCTCATGAAATTCGACTTCGTATTCGATCTCCCCGGCCGCGTTCCTGGCCTCGTTGATGGTCATGCCGTAGAGTCCCGGCGGGAAGGTTTCGATGGTCTCGAGCACGGACATGATCTGCTTGTGCTCCTTCTTCGCGACTTTCCCGGACACGAAAATGCCCAGATGCCCGATGTTCTGGTGCGTCAGACCGACGATCACCTGGCCGCGCGACTTGATCTCCTCGGTGCTGCCGTACAGGTCCGCCACCCAGTTGAACGCCTGTTGAGGCGGCGTGATGTTGTCCCCCATCGACGCGAACAGGATGATCGGCGAGCGGATTTCACGCAGATCGAAAGCCTGGCCGCTGCCGTTCGTCACTCCGCCCGACCACAGCTTGTTGCCGACGAACAGGTTGCGCGTGATCCATTCGATCTCCTCGCGATTCATCAGGTAGTAGCTGCCCCACCAGCGCTCGAATTCCAGAAAGCGTGGCGGCTCGGTATCGACGTTCGAGAACAGGTGGTAGTACTTGTCCCAGAACGTGTTGGCGGGATTCAGGTTCTCGAAGTTCTCCACCAGATACGCGCCGTCGAACTTGCCGTTGCCAAGATCCGCCGCGTACGACGCGAGCCACGCGCCGCCCAGCATACCGCCCGCGTAACGCATCGGGTTGTCGCCCTCGCCTTCGCTCCAGGCCGCGCTCCAGTACGACATCGGCGCACCGTTGATGACGATCGGGCCGGTCTCCTCGGGGTCGGAGCTGGCGAGCATCATCGCCGCCCAGCCGCCCTGGCAATTGCCGATGATCGCGGGCTTCGGACTGTCGGGATGCAGCGCGCGCACCTTGCGCACGAATAGCTGCTCGGCGTTGCACACGTCGAGCAGGGTCTGACCGGGCTCGGGGTCGCGAAAGAACACCACGAAGTAGACGGGGTAGCCCGCGCGCAGCGCGACGCCCGCCTGCGAATCGTCCTTGAAGCCGCCGATGCCGGGGCCGTGCCCGGCGCGCGGATCGATGATCAGATACGGACGCTTGCGCACGTCCACGCCCACGCCTTCGAGCGGACGAAGTTGCAGCAGCGCATAGTTGACCGGCCGTTCGAACGTGCGGCCGTCCAGCACCGTGTCGTACTCGAAATGCAGCACCGGCGTGGGACCGCTGACGCTGCGTTCGACGAACTCGTTGCCGCGCCGGTACAGCGTGTCCCAGAACAGCAGCGAGCGCTGCGCGGCATCTACCGTGTATTGCCACGCACTGAGCGGATCGAATGGCGCGGGCATCGCGCTTGCGGTCGGGGCGCCATCGTGATCGAGCCCCAGCGTTTCGGTGACCCGTTCATTCAGATGCCGCTGGGCGATTTGCGTGCGCTTCTGCAGCACGTGGGTGATTTTTGAGGCAATGTCCTGGCTTTGTGACAACAGCGTTTCAGCGTCCATCGGAAGACTCCTGAAAGGTGCGCGTCACGATCGGTGCCGAGGCACGCGCCGTGCATTGATTGAATCGTGGAGTTGGCCCAGAGCTCTAGCAATCGGACCAAGGTCTTATTATGCGCGCGACCCGGTGCAGCGCACGGGTTCGGGCGCGGCGCGTGTCGACGTGACGCAGCGCGACGTCTCATTGAACGGGGTTCGCCTGCACCGCTGCGGCGATATCGCGGCTCACCGAGGCGAGCGCGCGATCGTAGGCGGCGATGATCGGCTCGAATCCGGGACCGGATACGCTCTCG
The DNA here is from genome assembly GCF_014201065.1 of Paraburkholderia sp. Cpub6. NCBI lineage: Bacteria > Pseudomonadati > Pseudomonadota > Betaproteobacteria > Burkholderiales > Burkholderiaceae > Paraburkholderia > Paraburkholderia sp. Cpub6. The sequence continues at coordinate 187,000 of NZ_JACHDM010000011.1, read as the reverse complement.
CGCGCGACCGAGCGGCCGGTGACGGCGCGGACCTTGCCGGGCGGCCGCACGGCCCACAGCACGTCGACGGTGACGTCGCGCCCCGGCACGGACTCGAAGCGCATCACGTCGATCCGCACGCGCCAGACGACGGACGGATCGCGTACCGCATCGAATACCGAAATCTGCTGCGAGTTCAGCAGCGCGCCGAGATCGGCCGCGATCACGCGGCCGATCTCGCCACCGAGCGGCTGCGCCCAGCGGTCGAATTCGTTGACCGCGACCTCGTTGTTAGCGATCCGCGTGACGATCTGCGGCCGGTCCACGATCTCGGGTATCGTGACCGGACCGATCACCGCCGTAATCGGCCGGCTCGCGCCGGTGCTGCTCAACGAATCGTCCGGGCTCAGCGTGTAGAAGTTCGTCGCCGGCGACTTGCAGGCGCCGAGCAGAGCGCCGGCGAGCACGAGCATCAGGCCGGCCGCGAAGCGGCTTATAAAGCGGCCCATCGCATCTGTCATGGCTTCTTGTCCTCGGACTTGCCGCGCACGAGCGATTCCGGATGCTGCGCCAGATAGTCGGCCAGCGTGCGCAGCGAGGCAGCGGTGCGAGTCAATTCACGCATTGCGTCCTCCGTCGATTGCTGCAGCGACGAGTCCGGCTGCAGCGCGGCATTCGCGGAATCGAGCGTCGATTGCGCGGACAGCAGCGTGTCGCGCGCTTTCGGCACGACCTGCGTGTTGAGCTGCCCGAGCATCGCGTTGGTGGTGCGCAGCGTCGAGCGCGCGTCCTTGCCGATATCCTCGAACGGTATGTTGTTGATCTTGGCGAGCAGCCGCGTGACCGATTCCTGCAGCGATTGCAGCGTGCGCGGAATCGCGGGCATTTCGGGCGGCGTCTTGTTCCAGTCGATCGACGCCTTCGGCGCGTCGGGGAAATAGTCGAGCGCGAGATACTGCTGGCCGGTCAGCAGATTGCCGGTTCTCAACTGGAAGCGGAAGCCGTGCTCGACCAGATAGTTCGCGAGACCGCGCGGGTCGTTGGTGAGGTGTCCGCCGGCGCCGTCGTTCTGATAGCGCGACGTGAACCGCTCCGGATAGAGATTGATCTCGACCGGACTGCTGAAGCGGCGGGTGTCCGGATCGAAGCGCGTGTAGATCGCCGTCACTTCGCCGATTTCGACGCCGCGGAAATCGACCGGCGCGCCCACTGTCAGACCGCGCACCGAATCGGTGAAGTTCACCACGTATTTGACGACGATGCGATCGTGCATCTTCATCGCGTCGGCGCGCGTGGTGTACAGCTCGAACCGGGTGCTGGTATCGGCGCTCGTCTCTACCTGTGAATCGGGCGGCGATTCGAACGCGATCCCGCCGATGATGATCGACACGATCGACTGCGTTTCGACGCGCAAGCCGCTGCTGTCGAACGCCATATCGACACCGCTGGCGTGCCAGAAGCGCGTGTCGGTTCTGACGAAGCGGTCGTAGGGCGCGTTGACGAACACCTTCACCGTGACGCCGCGGCCGTCCGGGTCCAACTGGTACGACGCGACCTGGCCCACCTGAATTCTGCGGAAAAACACGGGCGTACCCACGTCGAGCGAGCCGAGTGCCGTGCCATGCAACGTGTACTCGTGCCCCGGCACGTCGCTGGCGATCACGGGGGGCTCCTCGAGGCCGACGAAACTGCGGCGCGCTTTTGGCGAATTGCCGACGTCGACGTCGATATACGAGCCCGACAGCAGCGTGCCGAGCCCCGACACCGTGCCACCCGAAATGCGCGGACGCACGACCCAGAAGCGCGTGTTGTCGACCAGCAGGTCCGCCACGTCGCGCGTCACCTCGGCCTTGGCCACCACGCGCTTGTGGTCCGGCGTCAGCGAGACCGCTTCGACCACACCGATATCGACGTCCTTGAACTTGAGCTTGGTCTTACCTGCTTCGAGACCGTCGCCGATCTTGAAGCTGATGCTGATCTGCTCGCCGCGCTCCATCACTGCCTTCACCGCCAGCCAACCGCCGATCAGGATCGCCACGATCGGCACCAGCCAGACCAGTTGCATCCGCCAGCGCGAGCGCGGCACCGGCTCCGCGGCGGGCAGTTCGGGCTCTTCAGTCGGAGTGGACACGTTCCGTCTCCAAAGCGTCCCACATCAGGCGTGGATCGAACGCCATCGCGGCGAGCAAGGTCAGCACGACGACCGCGCCGAACGCGATCGCCGCCGGCCCGGCCTTGATCGTCGCCAGCGCCTGGAATTGCACCAGCGCGACCAGCATCGTGATCACGTAGATGTCGAGCATCGACCAGCGACCGATCAGCTCGATCAGGCGATAGATCCGCGTGCGCTGCGCGGGCAGCCATTGCCAACGAAGCTGGGTCGACAGCGCGAGATACCCGATGCCGAGAATCTTCAGCATCGGCACGACGATGCTCGCGATGAATACGAGCAGCGCAAGCGGCCAGGAGCCCGATACCCACAGATACACCACGCCGCTCATGATCGTGTCCGTCTGCGAGCCGAACAGCGAACTCGTGTCCATCACGGGCAGCACGTTGGCCGGAATGTAGAGCACCATCGCGGCCACCAGAAACGCCCACGTGCGCGACAGGCTTGCGGGCTTGCGCTGGTGCAACGGCGCCTTGCAGCGCGGACAGACATGCTTGACCGCGCCGCTGGGCTGCTTGAGCAGCAGGCCGCATTCTTCGCACAGCACGAGCCCGTAGGCAGACGCCGTGATGGCGTCGCGGCGCACGCGGATCGGCGGTAGGTGCCATGGCTGCGCGCCACGCGTTGCCGTGATGCGCGCCCACACCTCGCGCGGATCGAACGTCGCCGCCGCGGCCGCGATCAGCAGCATCAGCGCGATGAACGACCACAGCGCGGTGCCCGGCACCACCTTGGCGATATGCGCGAGCTTGACCAGCGCGACCAGCAAGCCGAGGATCAGCACCTCGGTCATGCCCCACGGCCGCGCAAGCTGAAACAGACGAAAGCACTCGGCCGGCCGCCACGGCACGCGCCCGAAGCGCAGCGGCAGCAGCAGCCACAGCATCGCCGCGGTTTGCAGCACCGGCGTGACGATCGTCGTCAGGCCGACCAGCAAGGCGAGCGGCCATGAGCCGTGGCTGTACAGCATGCGCACCGAACCCGCGAGCGTCGTCTGCACGACATGGCCGTTCAGCGACAGACCGACGATCGGAAACACGTTCGAGATCACGAGTAGCACGGCGGACGCGCACGAGAATGCGAGCGCATACTCCGGCCCGTTCGAGCGTCCGCGCCTGAGCTCCGCGCGGCAACGCTGGCAGCGCAACGCATTGCCGGCGGCGGGCGGCGCGCCGAGCTGAAGCAGGTCGCACTCTTCGCATGCAATCAGCTCGTTGCCCGTCATCTCGCCTCCACTGCACCCGACGTTCCAGCCGGCGCGGGCGCGTTCTGCGAGACCGGCGCCATCGCCGGCGAGTTTTGCGGCGCGGGCGGCGGCGCCGTCAGTTTTTCCGCCTCGCCCACCCAGCCACCGCCCGTCGCCTTGTAGAGCGTGACGTACGAGGTCAGCACCGCGCCTTGAGTTTCCGCATAGCTCAGTTGCGCGTTGAACAGGCTGCGCTCCGCATCGAGCACTTCGATGTAGCTCGTATAGCCGCCTTCGTAGCGCTGCCGCGCGAGGTGCGCATAGGTGTGCAGCGCCTCGACCTGGAGGTTTTGCGCGTCGAGTGCCTGATGCGTCTTCTGCACGGAGATCAGCGCGTCCTCGACCTCCTGGAACGCTACCTGGATCGCCTTTTCGTACGAGTACAGCGATTCCTGCTGGCGCGCTTCGGCCTGGTGCACCTGGCCGGTGATGTTGCCCGCCGTGAAGATCGGCTGCGTGACGCTGCCGGCAAACGACCACACGCGCGCCGGGCCGGTGAACAGATTCGAGAACTGCGCGCTGACCGAACCGAACAGCCCGGTCAGCGAAATCGACGGGAAGTACAGCGCGCGCGCCGCCCCGATCAGCGCGTTTTGCGCGACCAGCGTCTGCTCGGCCTCCAGCAGGTCGGGACGTCGTTCGAGCAGATCGGACGGCAGCCCCTCGGGAATCGGCGGCGTGCCCATCTGCGACAGCTCACGGCCGCGCAGTATCGCGCCGGGATTCCTGCCGATCAACACCGACAACGCGTCTTCCTGCTGGGCGATCTGCGCTTCGAGCTGCGGAATCTTGACTTGCGCGGCTTGATACTCCGACTGGCTTTGCGCGAGTTCCATCTGCGAGACCTCGCCGTAGCGGAAGCGCGCCTCGAACACACGCACCGATTCCGCGCGGCTTTGCACGGTCTCCTTCGCGATCACTAGCTGCCGGTCCAGACTGCGCAGATTGATGTAGGCCGACGCGACCGAGCTCACCAGCGACAGAATCGTGGCGCGGCGACCCTCTTCGCTTGCGAGCAGATTCGCGCGTGCCGCCTCGGTTTCCCGGCGCACCTTGCCGAACAGATCGACTTCCCAGGACACCGCCAGCGTCGCGTCGAACTGGTTGTAGATGGGGCTCACGCCCTTCGGCACCGGCACGCCTTCGTCCTGCGAGACCCGTTGACGCGACGCGTCGGCGCCTGCCGAAAGCTGCGGGAACAGCCCGGAGCGCGTGGTCACGAACTGCCCGCGAAACTCGTCGACCCGCGCGGCCGCGACCTTCACGTCGCGATTGTCCTGCAGCGCGGCGGCGATCAGCTGATCGAGCACCGGGTCCTGAAACTGCTCCCACCACACGGCGTTGGCGATGCCCGCCGCCTCGCCCTGGGCGAAACGATAAGTGGCCGGCACGTCGACCGCCGGGCGCTGGTAGTTGGGGCCTAGCAGGCATCCGCTCAGCGCGAGCAGCATGACGGATGCGAGCAAACGCGCCGGTGCCGTGCCGTGCATGTCATTCACCTGCCTGCGGCGCGGACGGCGCCTCGCTCGACGCACCGGGCCCCGGCACCGCCGAGGGTTCGCGTCCCGCGCCGCCGCTGGGCTCCACGCCCGGCGTCGGCTTTTTGCCTCCCTTCGAGCGCGACGACATGGTTTCGAGCAGGTAATAGAACATCGGGATGAAGAATACGGCGATCGCCGTCGCGCCCAACATGCCGCCGATCACACCGGTACCGATCGAATGGCGGCTGTTCGCCGATGCACCCGTCGCGATCGCGAGCGGCACGCAGCCGAGAATGAACGCGAGCGAGGTCATCACGATCGGGCGCAGCCGTTCTTCCGCCGCGGTCATCGTCGCGTCGAACACCGAGGCGCCGCTCTCGCGATTGAGCACCGCGAATTCGAAGATCAGGATTGCGTTCTTCGCGGCGAGCGCGACCAGCATCGTCAGCCCGATCTGGAAGTAGACGTCGTTGGACAGGCCGCGCAGCATGATCGCGAGCAGCGCGCCGAACAGCGCGAACGGCACCGCCATCAGCACACCGACCGGCAGCGACCACTTCTCGTACTGCGCGGCGAGGATCAGGAACACCATCACGAGACCGAACACGAACACCAGCCCGGAGGTGCCGCCCGACTGCCGTTCTTCGAATGCCTCGCCGCTCCATGCCACGTCGTAGCCTTCCGGCATCTGCGCGGCGATCTGTTCCAGCGTCGAGATCACCTGTCCGGAGCTGTAGCCCGGCCCGGCATTCGCCGTGACCTTGATGGCCGGAAAATTATTGAATCGCGTGACGAGGTCCGGGCCCGTCGTAAAGCGATAGCTTGCCACCGACTTGATCGGCACCATCGTGCCGTTCGTGCTGCGCACGAAGATCTGATCGAGGTCGGTAGGCTTCAGGCGATACCGCGGGTCCGCCTGCAGGATCACCTGCCACAGCCGGCTCGAGCGGTTGAACTGCGATACGTACAGCGAGCCGAACATCGTCTGCATCGAGCTATAGACGTCTTCGACCGGCACGCCGAGCGTCTCCGACTTGTCGCGATCCACGTCGACCAGCAGTTGCCGCGACGCCGCATTGAAGGTCATCGTGACGCCGGTCAGCTCCTTGCGCGCCCGCGCTTTCTGCACGAACTGGTCGGCCACGCCCGCGAGCTGTGCGATGGAAGCATCCCCCTTGCTCTGAATCCACACCTCCGTGCCGCCTGTCGTGCCGAGCCCCGGAATCGATGGCGGGTTGACCGGCAGAATGATGCCCTCCTGGACGTTCGCGAAGTGGCGATACGCGTCGAGCAGCACCTGGCGCGCGTTCTGCGTCGCGCGGTTGGCGCGCGTATAGCGTTCGTCGAAGCTCTTCAGACCGACGAAGAAGGTGCCGGCATTGTTCTTGTTCTGGCTGTCGAGCAGGCTGAAACCATCGACCGTGGTGATGCTGCCGACCGCCTCCTGTTTCATGAAATAGTCAGTGATGACTTGCGACACCTGGCCGGTGCGGTCGAGGCTAGCCGCGTCCGGCATGATGACCGCGCCGAGCAGATAACCCTGGTCTTCAGGCGGCAGGAACGCCGACGGAATCGAGCGCACCATCAGCACCGCCAGCACGATCATCGCCGCGAAGAACACGAGCCCCATGACAAAGCGCTTGATGATGAGCTTGACCGCGCGTGTATAGCCCGACGTCATGCGGGCGAACTGATTGTCGAACCAGCGGAAAAAGCCCTTCTTCTCGTGGTGCGTGCTTTTCAGCAGCAACGCGGCGAGCGCCGGTGACAAGGTCAGTGCGACGATGCCGGACAGCACCACCGAGATCGCAATCGTGATCGCGAACTGCTTGTACATCTGTCCGGTGATACCGCCGAGAAACGCGACCGGCACGAACACCGCGCACAGCACCAGCACGATCGCCACGACCGGGCCGGCGACTTCGTCCATCGCCTTCTTCGAGGCCTCTTTCGGCGAGAGCTTGTGCACCGTCATGTTGCGCTCGACGTTCTCGATCACGACGATCGCGTCGTCGACGACGATACCGATCGCGAGCACCATGCCGAACAAGGTCAGCATGTTGATCGAAAAGCCGAGCAGCAGCATGAACATGCAGGTGCCGACGATCGACACGGGCACCGCGATGATCGGAATCAGCGTCGCACGCAGGCTTTGCAGGAACACGAACACCACGATCACGACGAGTACCAGCGCTTCGAAGAACGTGTGGATCACGTCCGAGATCGACGCTCGCGTGAACTCGGTCGTGTCCATCGCGATTTCGTAGGTCATGCCTTCCGGAAACGACTTCTTCAGTTCCGCGAGTGTCGTGCGCACCTGCTTCGCCACGTCGAGCGCGTTGGCGCCCGGCTGCTGATACACGGCGAGCACGGTGGCCGGCTTGCCCTGGAAGCGGCTGCGAATCGAGTAGTCTTTCTGGCCGAGCTCGGCGCGGCCGATGTCCTTGAGCCGCACGATCGCCGCGCCGCCGCTCGCGGCGCGCACGATAATGTTGTCGAACTGCGAAGGCTCGGCGAGGCGCCCCGTGGTCGTGACCGCGAACGATTGCTGGACCGCCCCGCTGGTCGGCGACTGTCCGATACTGCCCACCGCGAACTGCTGGTTCTGGTTCGCGACGACCCGTTGCACGTCGGCGGCCGTCACGCCCAGCTGCGCCATCCGGTCGGGCTTCAGCCAGATCCGCATCGCGTAGTCTGGCGTGCCGAAGATACTCGACTGGTTCGCGCCCGGAATCCGCTTGATCGCGTCAAGCACGTAGATGTTCGTAAAGTTCGCGATATACGTCGAATCGTAGCGGTTGGTGGGCGAATAGATCGCGATCACCATCATGAACGCCTGTGACTTTTTCTGTACCTGAATGCCCTGCGCCTGGACCGATTGCGGCAGTTGCGGCAGCGCGAGATTCACGCGGTTCTGCACGTCGACCTGGGCCAGTTCGGGGTTCGTGCCGATCTGGAAGTACACGTTGAGCGTCATACTGCCGGTCGACGAACTCGACGAGTTCATGTAGATCATGTTGTCCGCGCCATTGACCTGCTGCTCGATCGGTGCGGCGACGTTGTTCGCGACGACCTCGGCGCTGGCGCCCGGATAGGTCGCGGACACCGTAATCTGCGGCGGCGTGATGTCGGGGTACTGCGCGACCGGCAGCGAGAACATCGCCAATGCGCCGCCGAGCGTGATGACGATCGAAATGACTGACGCGAAAATCGGCCGATCGATGCAGTAGCGCGAAATGTTCATGGCGACTGCCCCGTCACTCGGCGGCGGGCGCTGCCGCGGCGCCTTGCGATGCAGCCGTCGCCACCGCCGCCTGGCTTTTCCCGCCGGCCGCCAGGGTTTTGATGATCTTCAGCTGCGAATCCGCGGTAACGCGCAGCGCGCCGTCCACGACGATGCGCTCGCCCGCCTTGAGTCCGTCGGAAACAAACCAGTTATCGCCCTGCCAGTCGCCGACTTCGACGACGCGCTGATGCGCCTTCGAGGCGCTATCGACGACCCACACGAAGTGGCTCTTCGCGCCCTGCAACACCGCGCGCTGCGGCACGAGCGTCGCATTGGGCCGGATTGCGCCGGAAACGCGGGCCCGCACGAACTGGCCGGGGCGCAAGATGCCCTTCGGGTTTTCGAAGGTCGCGCGCACGAGGAAGGTTCCCGTTTCGGTGTTGAACGCCGGGTTCGCGAAGTCGATCTGGCCTTGCTCGGCATAGGGCGAGCCATCGGCGAGAATCAGATGCACGACGAATTCGTTGTGCGCGGGAAACCTCAATAGTCCTGCCGCGATGTCGTCGCGGTACTTCAGCATCTCGTTCTCGGAGATGCTGAAGTTCACCCACATCGGATCGAGCTGGTACACGTAGGTCAGCAAACCGTTCGAGGTCGCCGTCACGTAGCTGCCATCCTGCAGACGCGCGAAGCTCGACAGGCCGTTCAGCGGAGACTTGATCGTCGTGTAGCTTAGGTTCAGCAGTGCGGTGTCGACTTCGCCCTGGGCGGCGATCACCGCGGCGGCGCTCTGCTTCTCGTTGCCGACCGCGTCGTCGAGATCCTTCTTGCTCAACGCGTTCTGCGCCGCCAACGGCACCACGCGCGCGAGATTGGCCTTGGCGACTTCGAGACGCGCCTCCTGCTGGGCCAGTTGCCCTTTCGCGGTCCGCAGCGCGGCCTCGAACGGCTTGCGGTCCATCTGGAACATCGTTTGTCCCGTCTTGACCAACGCGCCTTCGGTGTACATGCGCTTGTCGAGGAAGCCGTCCACCCGCGAGCGGATCTCGACTTCACGCGAACTCTGCGTTTGCGCGGTAAATTCGAAGTCGACCGGCGTGTCCTGCTGCGTCACCGTCATCACGGTCACTTCCGGCGCGGCGACGACCGGCGGCGGTGGTGCCTTCTTGCACGACGCGAGTGACGTGAGCAGCGTCAGCGCCGCGACGACGGCGAGCAATGGGAGAGCGCCGCGAGAATCCGGCCGCGGCGAGACCAGGGACACGGGTACGGTTTTCATCGCGCACTCCGCCTGATCACAAAGGCGTGCAGTTGCCGAACAGCACGAAGGCATCGTTTCTGTTCGCGATCGTCAGCGTCATCTCGCCGTCCGTCGAATCGACGACCAGCGTCCAGCCAAAGCCCAACTCATTGCCGAGGATCAGGAGCTGATCCGCCTCCTTGGTGACCGACAGCATCGGCGTCGTGCGCGCGGGACCGACGACCGCGCGTTTGTCGAAATCGAGAGTCAGGAATTTGGGCAGACCGAGATCCGCGGGCAAGGCGCGCGTGCAGGCGATGCCGGGATCGCAGGCGTGCGCGTCGATCGTCGCGCAGATCAGCCGTTTGCTGCCGTCGAAGTCCGCCGCGCCCACCTGCATCGCAGCGGTACCGAGAAGAATCGCGAGACAAACCGAAATTGATTTCATCACGTGCGCTCCCGCTTTTATCCTTGAACGCTGCCGCACTCCGCGCGGCGCGTCGCACGCGCAAAGGCACGCGCGCGCCGCAACCTGTCCGGTTTCGAATTCGGTGCGGCGCAGCCGGTGTTCGGTTCGACGCGTTGACTGAGTTCAGTTTGGTGGTCCGAAGAAACGGCGACAATCGGACCTTGGTCTCATATCGTCCGGCGCGAAGACGCGCGTTCAGGGTGTCGGCGGACCGCCGATGGCCACCTCGACCGCCTTGAACAGAATCGCACTGGTGAAAGGCTTGCGCAGGTACGCGGCCGCGCCGGCCGCGAGCGCGGTCTGGCGGACGGAGAGATCGTCATAGGCAGTAATCACGATGACCGGCACGCCCATTTGCGCGAGCTGACGCTGGACTTCCAGGCCGTTGGTTCCCGGCATCTGGACATCCAGAATCACGCAGGCAGGCCGATACGACGGAATTGCCACAAGCGCATTCAAGAACTCGTCACCGCTGCAAAACGTCTCCGCCCTGATACCTTCGGAATGCAGCAAACGCTTGATGGCTCGGCAGACCGACTCGTCATCGTCGACCACCGCAACGAATTGGTTAGGGTTGACCATATGACAGCGCGAACGCGCAGTCGCTCCGGAAAGTGAACCACTGATGCCTTAGCGTACTGGTTGAAACCCCGATGAGATATAAGACTTTGGTCCACTAGCGGTGTCGGCCAGCACCGCTGAAAGTGGCGGCGCAACGCGAAAGTCGGCGCCTGGTTCGGGCGATTATTCTTCGTCGGCCGTACAAACGCCGCCCTTTCGCACCAGATGAACGAGGTCGACGATAGATCGGGCCTTCATCTTCTCCATCACGCGGGCCCGATGAATCTTGATCGTTTTTTCGGCCGCGCCCAGATCGCTCGCAACCTGTTTGTTCAGGCGGCCGGTCACGACGAGTTCCATGACTTCGCGTTCGCGGCGGGTCAGATGCCGCATCCGCTCTTCTATTTCCTCGCGTTCGTGGCGCCGCCTGCTTTCCACACACGCGCGCGCGAGCGCGCGATCCACCGCGGCGAGCAACAGCGAGTCGCGCACCGGCTTGGGCAGAAAGTCGACCGCTCCGCCTTTCATCGCGTCGACGCTCGAGCCGATGTCGCCGTGCCCGGTCAGGAATACGATCGGCAGCAGCTGATCGAGCTTGCGCTGCACTTCGAGTCCCGTCATGCCCGGCATCTGCAGATCGAGAACGAGGCAGGCTGGCATGCTCGTCAAATCGGCTCGTTCGAGAAAGGCCTCAGGACTGTCGAAGCATTCGACCTGGTAGCCGGAGGCGCGCAGCAAGCGGGCGAGCGCGCTGCGCACGCTGTCGTCGTCGTCGACGATGAAGACGCGAGTGTTGGTCTGGTTCATGATGATCGGGGCACGAGTCTCTGTCGGATATCGGTCGCGACGGGAAGCGTGACGTGAAACGATGCCCCTTTGCCCTCGTTGTTTTCCGCCCACAGCCGGCCGCGGTGCGCCGTGACGATCGTGCGGCTGATCGAAAGACCCAATCCGAGCCCCTGCGGTTTGGTGGTGAAAAATGGCCGGAAAATCCTTTCCATGCTGTCGACGTCGAGGCCCTGGCCGCGATCTTTTACCGTGATCCGTATCAGTCCGTCCGCTTCCTCACGCGCTGTCGTTTCGACGAGGCGGTCCGCGGCAGGGCAATCCTTGACCGCGTCGAAAGCGTTGAGCAGCAGGTTCAGGATCACCTGCTGAAGCTGAACCTTGTCGCCGCAAATGAGCGCCAGATTGTTCGGAATGTCGAAGCTCGTGCGCACGCTGCGCGTCAACGCATCGCTGTGCACGAGCGTCGCGATGTCGCGCACGACGTTGCCGACGTCCAGCAACTGCAACTCGACATCGCCTTTGCGCACCAATGCGCGAATCCTTTGCAGCACCTCGTTCGCGCGGCAATTGTCGGCCACGATGTCTTCGAGCGCTTCGCGCAGCTCCACTACGTTGGTCGTCTCCGCATCCATGAATTTGCGTGCGGCTTGCGCGTTGAACAGGATCGCGGTAAGCGGCTGCTTCAACTCGTGCGCGAGCGATCCGGCGAGTTCGCCCAATGAAGAAACGCGCGCGAGATGCGCGAGATCCCTCATATTTCCATCGACTTCGCCGCACGCACTGCAATCCGATATCGCGGTGATCCGCAATTCCTGATTGTGCACGCGGCATCGCGTGGTTTCCGCCTCCGCGTGAAAGCCGCCGCCATCGCGCCGCCGCGCGATCAGAATCTGCGTGGTCGTGACGCCGGGGATTGGTATCTTCGCGCCACGATTGCCTGGGCCCGACCGATCGGCATTGATGCCGTCGATCGGAAACAGCTTGGCGGTCGGCGCGCCGATCAGCTCTTCCCTCGTGTACCCGAACAGTTGCGCCGCCCGTGCGTTCGCGAAGATGATCTGGTCCCGCTGATCGACCGTGACGATCGGAACCGGCAACATTTCGAGCGTCTCGCACAGCGGCATGCTCGCGTCGAGGATGCGCCGCGTGCTGCTATCGCCTTCGCCTCGCAGCCACGATGCGCAAGCGGCGACACAGCGCCGCCATGCCGGCAACGCGTACGGCGGCTCGCGGGTATCGCGGGTACTCTGTCGGCTCGACACGCCGGGGATATTGCGAGCGCGCTGAAACCGGTGATGCCTGGGTGAAAACTGTCGGGAACGGTCGTGCCCGGATAGTGGAGGACCGTCGTTGCGCGCAGTGTCGATCTGCGACGAGCCGCTTTGACCCATGTGGCGCGGTTGCGCGTTCAGCGCCGTGAGCATTCCCGCTACCCCGATCGCCAGGTGTCTGCCGTACACGATCAGATTAATCATTGGCACCTCCGGGTCCAGTGCGAACGGATTCCGTACAACTGCGACGTCTTTATCTTTGGGCTTCGAACCACATAATTGACTTCACAATCGGTACTTCGCACGTCTGGTGGCTGGAAGTCAGTATAGGCTATCCAGAATCACTTACCGAAGGGTTACCTTAATTTATGCCGCTTACTCGGGAAACTACTCAATAGTGTTCTGCGTTGTCCGCCATCAATCGGAAAATGGCGACAGCGTTTGTTAGGCAGTTAATTATTGCCGGGCGGGGCAGCGTCCGTGCCGTCCGTTTGCACGCACAGGAAAGTTAGCAAACTGGCAACGTCGCAGTAGGAGCCGCAATGTTCTCCTGCTCCGTGGCGGATTTACGCTAGCCCGTGAAGCCCGGCGAGATAGCGCTTCCAGATGAAACTTCAACCGCAAAGCTTTCATGCATCGCGAATCACAGAGTCAGCGGGTATACCGAACGCTAATTCTCCAACTTAATTTAATTTGTCGGCGAGAGTTTTTTTGACGCAAGTCAGCGCTTTTATCGCCCGCCATTCCAGTGCGAATCATTTGCATTCGCCGACCACAAAAATATAAATTTATGCCAGGCAGATGACTAAACGCAGCGCCGCGGCGAGAACGCGTGTTTCGGCTTCGTCTTTTCTACCGGTATTGAATAAACAGGACGGTCAGTGCAGATTACAGGCAGCGTCGCTGCGAGTCGCGAGCGCATCTGGCTCGCAGCGTTTCGTGGGAACAACGGGAGGGATGATAGGGAGGCTAAGGGGTGAGTCCGCCAAAAACTATCCGCTGCGCGTCGCCGTGCCAAGGCACGCGTAGCGTGTCGCGCGGCCTCGCTGTAACGAAACCGCGCAACACGCGATAGACGCACCACCATGTGACAGCGCCATGACGATTCGATCGAATGCCGCTGCTTGCCGCGCCCCTGTTACAGATTCATGCGCGTAACCTTGGTGCCGGCCAGCGACAGGTCTGCCATCAGGCCCGTATTGGTCAAGACCATCGCGACGACGTCGGCGGTCACGGACGAGGTATCGATCGAGCCGGTTGCTCCGACTTTCAGCAGTGAAACCGAAGCATCGGCGCCCACCGACCAGCCCTTCGCGTTGCGGAATTTCTCGAGCGAGTCCTTGGTCATGAACAGGAAGAACACGGCGGTCGACTGCGCGCCGGCCTGCAATCCGAACGAAGCCGCGGCGGTGCTGTAATAGCCGACCGTCGCTCCCCCGACGCGCAATGCGCCTTCACCGTACTGGCCACCGACGATGAACGCCGCCTTCCTCACCGAAGGAAACACCAGGACGCCCTGTGCCTTCGCTACGAGCTCGTGCGAGCCTTGCACCGTCTCGAACAATTTCGACAGCGCACCGTTCACGGCCGCGTCGATCTCCTGCCGTTTGGCGGCGTCGGTAGTGGCGTTCTCGCCACTGCCTCCGGTCGTCGTGCAACCCGCCAAAGCCAGACTCGCGGCCATGGATGTAAGCGCGAGCGTGTGCACAAAGTTCCGTCTGTTCACTATCGACTCCGTTCTGGTTACGATCCGAGTCGCCAGTCCTGATGGCTGGAAGCCTCGATCTTTTTTCTCCGCCGTGAAGCGGCATAGCCGCCCAAGGAACCATCAATGCCATCGCCGCCCGTCGATTTTCTTCGGTATCCGGATGCGACGACTACAACGCTTGCAGATACATGATGTCACGCTGAAACCGCTGCGGAATCGGACCTTGGTCTTACAGGAAGCGCGGTGTCGATGATGAATGAAACGCGAAGCCAGCGAAGCTGATTGGCGGGGCCGACCTCGATCATCCGCCGAGCGCAATGATCGCCACGGTGAGCAGGACGCCGACCGCCGCCATCGCAAGGCCGGCCTGCCAGCCGCGAAATCCCGCGTAATGCCCCAGCGCCATGCCGCTGCCGAATAACATCGCGATAGTCAAGACACGGGAGACGATCAGCGCCGTCGGAACGTTCGCGAACAGCACGAAGGGCAACGCGACCGGGAATGTTGCGGCTACTACGAGCACAAAGATAGCCGCGGCGGCGATGAAATCGTCGCGCACGAATACTGCTTGCTGCGGCAGATCCGGCCGCGCCGCTACACGCCTGCGGATGGACTCGAGCTCCGTATCGCCGATCAACGGTCTGAGCCACGCGGCCATTGCGTCGTGAAGCGTCCGAACGCCCGCGGCCGCATTCGGCTGGCTTCGCACGGAATGCGCAAGCGTCACACGCCTGCCGCGAGCCACCAGCGTACGCACGAGGAACATCACCGCGTCCGCGAGGCCCCATGCGAGATTGCAGCCGAGCGCCGTGTAGAACATCTTGTGCCCCGCGTCGGCACCCGCGCCGACGGCCGAGACGGTGCCGACGAACGTCAGCGCCATGAAGAGGCCGAAACATAACTCGCACACTCGATCGACGACATCGAGAACAGGCTCCCTATCGCCGAAGTTTTCCTGCTCCGTGTGACCCGTGGCATCCATGAGGCCTCCTGTGGCGATGACGTGAACCGAACCCGCCCTTTGCTGGCATACGGATGAGGCGCGACGAGGACAGTCGGATCGGGCAGGCGCGAGCGGACGCCCGCAGCATACAGCGCGCCCTGTACCGGCGATATTGGACCAAGGTCGTATGGCCCTGCTTCGCGTCGCGCTCTACCTTGGGAATGGATCATTGCGTAGTACGCTGGAACAGTCCGCGCTGGGGAGAAGATAATGGCCAAAACGAAGTCGGAAAACGAGCAGCCCGAGCAGGACAGGGCGCTGTCGTACAAGGAATATCGCAAGGCGCTTTTCGATCTGCATGTCGAGCTCGTCAAGCTGCAGGAATGGGTCGTGCAAACGGGAAGCAAGGTCTGCGTCGTCTTCGAGGGACGTGACGGCGCGGGCAAAGGCGGCACGATCAAGGCGATGACCGAGCGCGTCAGTCCGCGCGTCTTCCGCGTCGTTGCATTGCCCGCGCCTAGCGAACGTGAAAAAAGCCAGATGTATATGCAGCGCTACGTGCCGCACTTGCCGGCCGCGGGCGAGATCGTCATTTTCGACCGCAGCTGGTACAACCGCGCGGGCGTCGAGCGCGTGATGGGTTTCTGCTCCGAGGAGGACGTGCAGACGTTCTTCAAGGCCGTGCCGCTCGTCGAGCGGGCGATCGTCGAATCCGGGATCATCCTGCTCAAGTACTGGCTCGAGGTCAGCCCCGAGGAACAGACCCGACGTCTCGAGGCACGCATCCACGACGGTCGCAAGATCTGGAAACTGACCGGGATGGACCTGAAATCCTATAGCCGATGGTATGACTACTCGCGTGCCCGCGATGAGATGCTCGCGGCGTCGGACACCGACTATGCTTCGTGGTTCATAGCGAATTCAAACGACAAGCGGCGCGCGCGACTGAACATCATCAGCGACATGCTTCAGAGGATTCCGTACAAGCAGCCTGCCCGCAAGAAGGTCTCGCTGCCGAAACGGCAAAAGCCCGACGGATACAAGGAACCAGACTATCCGTTTAAATACGTGGCCGAACGGTATTGATCAGGCAGGTGTTGCTCAAGCTGACTTTCAAACGTACGGCAGCGTTGCCTCGCAACCGGCTTCAACGAGGCTGCGGCGATAAGCGAAGGCCGCGAGCGGGTAGTCGAAGAAGAAGCGGCCCGTCTCCCGCTTCTCCACATAGAACGTTTCCGCCTCGCATTGCGGCGTCGCAATTCGCAGCGTGCGCGCCCATGCGAACGCCAGCAGCATCCAGCCAAGCATCGCGAGATAGTCGTCCGCGACCCGGTATGCCGTCTCCGGGTCTTGCGCGTGGCGTGCCTTGATCGACCGTGTCGTGCTCTCCACTGTCTGTGCGAGCTCTGCGAGCTTCGCGCCGGCGGCACGAACCGGCGGATCGGACTCCTGGCACAGCCGCGCTTCCGCGCGCACGTGGCGAAGCAGCACATCGAACGCCACCGCCCCATCGGGCAGCACCTTCCGAATCAGCAGATCGATCGCCTGAATTTCGTTGGTGCCTTCGTACAACATCGACACGCGACTATCGCGCAACGTCTGTTCAATGCCGTACTCGTGGATGTAGCCGTAGCCGCCGAACACCTGCAGCGCGTTCGATGCAGCGCCAAAACCGTTGGCCGTAAAAAACGCCTTTGCAATCGGAGTCAACAGCGATGCGAGCTGCGCCGCCTGTTCCCGTTCGGCGGCATCGGCATGACGTGCGGCGATGTCGAGCCAATGCGCGGTCCAGTAACCGATCGCGCGCTCGCCTTCGACGATCGCGCGCAGCTCCATCAGAATCCGCCGCATGGCCGGATGAAACGCAATCGGCGCAGCCTTCCCCGCTGCGACGTTCGCGCCGGGCGGCACGCTCGCTGCACGCATCTGCGCGCGTTCCTGCGCGTAAGCGTGCGCGCGTTGCCACGCGGTGTGCGCATGCCCGAGGCCCTGCATCGCAACCTGCAGCCGCGCCGCGTTCATCATCACGAACAGGCACGCGAGACCGCGATGCGCTTCGCCGACGAGCCAACCGAATGCGCGTTCGAAGCGCATCGTGCAGGTCGGGCTGCCTTTCAGGCCCATTTTCTTTTCGATGCCTTCGCAATAGACACCATTGCACGAACGCCCACCGTCGCCGTCTTCCAGCCATTCCGGCACGACGAACAGCGACAACCCTTTCGTACCGGGCGGCGCATCGGGCACTCGAGCGAGCACCAGATGAACGATGTTCTCCGTCAGATCGTGCGCGCCGCCGCTGATAAAGATCTTGCTGCCGTCGATGAAATACCCGTCGGTGCCCGGTGCTTCAGTCGCGCGCGAACGGATCAGGCCGACATCGCTGCCGGCCTGGGGCTCGGTCAGACACATCGTCGATAGCCACTCACCACTCGCGACTTTCGGCAGCAATGCCTTTTTCACGCGTTCGCTGCCATACGTCTGCAAGCATGCCGTCGCGCCGTGCGTGAGCCCGGGCGACATCAACCATGCATGGTTGGCGCCCGCGAGCATTTCCTGAAGTGCGACGTCGAGAAGCTGCGGCAGGCCCTGTCCGCCGTGCCCGGTGTCGAGCGATAACGTCGGCCAACCCGCTTCGACGAATTCCGCGTAGGACTCGCGAAAGCCCGCGGGCGTCGTCACCTTGCCCGCGTCGAAACGACATCCTTCGAGATCGGCGCTCGCGTTGAGCGGCGCGATGCGCTCCTCGACGAAACGCGCCGCTTCCTCGAGCACCTGCTGCGCGGTCTGCGAGTCGAGGTCTTGCCAGTCGGGCACGTCGCGCCACCACGAAGCGGCGTCGAGCCACTCGTCCATCACGAAGCGCATGTCGCGTAGCGGCGCCTGATAAGTCAACGTCATTTGTTCCTGTCCCTGGACTAGCTGCCTCTGCGCGCATGGATCACGGTCGCGTCGGCGGCGTCGGCTTCGTGCATCGCTTCCACGAGCGCGGCCCGGTGCTGGAGCACGGCGCGCTGATTGATCGAGCCTTTGTCGGTGATCTCGCCGAGGTCGAGCGACGGCGGCACGCTCAGCAGGTGCATGCGGGCAATGAACGAGGCACTGCCTGTCGCACTCCGATTCAGCCGCGCGACGAGCTCGCTGAAGAAGTCGCGCACGGCGGCCGTGTTGAGCACGTCCTCGGCGCTCGCATCCGCGGGCGAACCCGCCAATGAGCGACACGCGTCGAGGCGCGGAAAAATCATCGCGCCCACTTCGTCGCGATTCATCCCCGTAATGACGGCATCCTGAACGTAGGGCGCCCCTTCGCTGATGATGCGCGCGCGCATCGGCCCGACGCTGACGAACGTTCCCGACGCAAGCTTGAAGTCCTCCGCAATGCGGCCATCGAACATCAGGCCCAGTTCGGGACGTTGCGGGTCGACGAAACGCACGGCGTCTCCTGTGCGGTAGTAGCCTTCATCGTCGAACACGCTGCTCTGAAGCGCCGGCGATGCTCGCCAGTAACCGCCCATCACGTGAGGGCCGCGAAAGCGCGCTTCGAATTTGCCATCGACGGGCGCGACCTTGGCCTGGCACCCGGGCGGCGGCAAGCCGATATAGCCGGCGCACGATACCGGTCCCGTCGTGAACAGACACGACGGCGCGGTCTCAGTCATGCCGAGCCCGGCCATGATGCGGATGCGTTCTCCGCAATGTTCGAGCGTTACGCGCTCGAGACGCTCCCACGCCGCCTGCGACAGACCGGCGCCCGCGAAGAAATACATCTTCACGCGCGAGAAAAACCGCTCGCGCAGCGCCGCATCCTTTTCCAGCGCGATGGTCAGTTCTTCCCAACCCTTCGGCACGTTGAAGTAGATGGTCGGCGCGACCTCACGCAGATTGCGCAGCGTCTCGTCGAATTTGCCGGCCACGGGCTTGCCGTCGTCGATATAGAGCGTGCCGCCGTTGTACAGCACGATGCCGACGTTGTGGCTGCCGCCGAACGTGTGATTCCACGGCAGCCAGTCGACGAGGACCGGCGGCTCGATGCCGAACTGCGGAAAGGTTTCGAGCAGCATCTGCTGGTTTGCGCCCAGCATGCGATGCGTCGTCGGCACGGCTTTCGGCAGGTTCGTCGAGCCGGACGTGAACAGGAACTTCGCAATCGTGTCGCCGTTCACGCGCGCGTTGGCAGCGTCGACGTCGCGCGGGGCCGTGTCGAGCAATGCGTCGAAGCGCGTCACTCTCGACGCGTTTGGCGCGGGCACCGCGCTGACACGTTCGACGTCGCTTGCCAGCGCGGCATCGAGCGCCGCTGTGTATGCGCCGATATCGTCCGCGTAGACCAGACCCGGTTTGAGCAGTTCGAGGACATGGCGCAGCTTTCCGTAATCGCCCGACATCAACGAATAGGCCGGCGAAACGGGTGCGTAAGCGATACCCGCCCACATCGCGCCGAGTGCGAGTTGCATATGTTCGACGCTGTTGCCCGACAGGATCACCAACGGGCGTTCCGCGCTGAGATCGCGATCGAGCAGCGCCTGCCCGATCGCACGCGCGCGCTCGAGCATCTGCGCATACGTGATGCCCTGCCACGCGCCACCGGCATCGCGTCGTGCGACGAGCAGCCGGTCGGGATGCGCGCGTGCGCCGCTCAGCAGGCGGTCCGTAAAGCGCTCCGGAAACGGACCCAGAGGTTCAGGTGTCTCGAGGTACCAGCAGTCGCCGCGTTTCTCGATCCGCGCTGAAGGCGCTCCGATGGCGACGCTCCGGTATCCGGTCGCCAGAGAGCTTGCGTGGCTGTGCTCCGATTCCAAAACCTGTCTCCTAGTTGTGCCATTCCATGCAAGGATGGGGTGGCCGCAATCGTTGCGGCCGGGAGCCGACGCCTAGATCGGATAATGACGCGGACTCGTCTGCACCGTGATCCAGCGCAACTCGGTGAACTCGGGAATCGACGCCTTGCTGCCGAAGCGCCCATAACCACTCGCCTTCACGCCGCCGAACGGCATCTGCGCCTCGTCGTGCACGGTCGGGCCGTTGATGTGGCAGATGCCCGACTCGATGCGTTTCGCGACGTTCATCGCGCGCGCGATATCGCGGCTGAACACGGCGGCCGACAAGCCGTACTCGCTATCGTTGGCGACCGTCAGCGCCTCTTCGTCGCCGTCCACGCGCTGCACCGTCACCACGGGGCCGAACGATTCATCGGCATAAAGCTTCATCTCGCGCGTCACGTTCTCCACGATCACCGGCTGCATGATCGCGCCTTTCACCTCGCAACCGAGCGGCAGCTTCGCACCCTTTTCGCGGGCGTCTTCGACCAGCGCGCGAATGCGCCGCGCGGCGGCTTCGCTCTCGAGCGTGCCGAGGATCGAGCCCGGCTGTGTCGGATCGCCTGCCTTCAGCGTGCGCGCTTTCGCGACGAGCTTTTCGACGAACGCATCGGCAACCTTGCGATCGACGATCACGCGTTCCGTCGACATGCAGATCTGCCCTTGATTGAAGAACGCGCCGAACGCGATGCCCTCGACGGCAGCGTCGAGGTCCGCGTCGTCGAGCACGAGCACCGGCGCCTTGCCGCCCAGTTCGAGCAACGCGGGTTTCAGATGGCGCGCGGACAGCTCGGCGACGATGCGGCCGACACGCGTCGAACCGGTGAAATTCACACGCTTCACGGCAGGATTCGCGACCAGACGCTCGACGATCGCGGGCGCGTCTTCCGGCGCATGCGTGAGCACGTTGACGACGCCTTCGCCGAGACCCGCGTCGTTCAGCGCTTCGCCGATCAGCGCATGCACGCCGGGACAACCTTCCGATGCCTTCAGCACGACCGTGTTGCCGCACGCGAGCGGCATGGCGAGCGCGCGCGTCGCGAGAATCACGGGCGCGTTCCACGGCGCCATGCCAAGCACGACGCCGCACGGCTGACGCACGGCCATTGCGAGGCTGCCCGGGACGTCGGACGGAATCACCGCGCCGTCGATCTGCGTCGTCATCGCCGCGGCTTCGCGCAGCATGTTGGCCGCTAGCATGACGTTAAAGCCGTACCAGTTCGCCATCGCACCCGTTTCGGCCGCGCCGATCTCGATGAACTCGGCCGTGCGCGCGTCCATGCGGTCGGCGGCGGCGAGCAGGCGCTTGCGGCGCTCCGTCGGCGTGAGCGCCGCCCATGCCGGGAACGCGCGCGCCGCCGCGGTGACAGCCGCATCGGCATCCTCGACGGTGGCCGCCGCGGCGCGGGTGGCAACCGCCCCCGTCGCGGGATTGATGCGCTCGAAGGTCTTGCCGTTCGACGCGGCACGTTTCGCGCCGCCAATCAAAAGGTTCGTTTGATGCATGTGTTCGTCTCCTCAGTCGTCCTGCTGAAGTGCGCCGCTTAGCGCTTGTAGGTCTGCAAGCCCGGCTTGATGCTCTTGTCGTCGAGGAACTGCTTGAGGCCCTGTTCGCGACCGCCTTCCGGATCGCGATAGTTCGCCTGGTCGAGCTTCGCGTACAGGTAGTCTTCGTTCTGCTCCCACGTGAGTTCGCGCGAACGCTTGAAGCCATGCTTCGCGTTGCGCAGCACGACCGGGTTCTTGTTCAGCAGCTTCGCCGCGAGAGCGATCGTTTCGTCGCGCAGTTGCGCGAGCGGCACGCTTTTGTTCACCAGACCCATCTTCGCGGCTTGCGGACCCGTGAAGGTGTCGCCCGTCATGATGTAGTACAGCGCTTCACGATGACCGACGGTATCGGCCATCGCCTTGCTCACGAGGTTGCCCGGCGGAATCCCCCAGTTGATTTCGGACAGGCCGAACACGGCTTCGTCCGCGGCGATCGCGAGATCGCAGGCGACGAGCGGAGAGAAGCCACCGCCGAAGCACCAGCCGTTGACCATGGCGATCGTCGGCTTCGAGTACATGCGCAGCAATTGCCATTGCCAGCGGCTCGCGTCGCGGCGAATCCGCTCCTGCAGCACGTCCGGGCCCGCGTCCACTTCGCGGAAATATTCCTTCAGGTCCATGCCGGCCGTCCATGCACTGCCTTCGCCGGTCAACACGAGAACCTGGGCTTCGGCGTCGAGTTCGAGCGTCTCGAGAACGTCGATCATTTCCTTGTTCAGCGTCGGGCTCATCGCGTTGCGCTTATCCGGACGATTGAACGTGACCCAGGCGATTCCGCCTTCCACCGCGACCTTGACCGTTTTCCAGCGCCCTTCGTAACTCATCTGCTTCTCCGTATCAATGCCGCCCTCGCGGCTTGAGCTCAATTTAATATCAGGTGCCCTGATAAGTAAAGTACAATATAGAAGTCTTGGTACAAACCCCTAACCGCCTATGCCGACGATCACGAGAAAGCCGTCAGGGTCTGAATCGACAGCGCGCGCCACGACGCGGCGCAACCTGCGCAACCCGCGCGATCGAAGGCACGCTGCCGCTCCGGTGCGTCTCAGCTACCTGGCCGGGCAGCTCGACAAGATTCTCACGCGGCAGCTTTCCGAAGCGCTTGCCTCGCATGGTCTGACGTTGCCGCAATACACCGCACTGTCGGTGCTGCGGGCGCGCGCACGTTCGTCGAACGCACAGCTCGCGCAGCGCTCGTTGATCACGCCGCAAGCGGCCAGCGCGGTCGTCAAATCGATGGAAGCGAATGGATGGGTGACGCGCGTGGCCGGTCCGCTCAACCGTCGCGTCGGGCTGCTGTCGCTGACGAAGGCCGGCGAAACATTGCTGGCTCAGTGCGACGGTGCCGCTGACAGGGTCGAGCAATCGATGCTCGGCGAAATCGATGAACACGATTCACAGATGCTGAAAAACCTGCTGTTGACGTGCGTGCGCAATCTTCGCGCAGCCTGACGCATCAGCGTTAATTACACATAGGAGACCCCATTGAACATCGATCAACTGAAGGCCATCGACACTCACGTGCATGCCGAGGTGTCGTGCTGCCAACCACCGGACCTGTTTGCAAATGAATTCGACGAAGCCGCCGACAAATACTTCGGCACCGTGCTCAAGCAAGGGCGCCGCCCGACCATTCCCGAAACGATCGAGCACTATCGGGAGCGCAATATCGGCTTCGTGATGTTTACCGTCGACTGCGAAGCGAACATCGGGCGCCGTCGCATTTCGAACGAAGAGGTCGCGGAGTTCGCGCAGAACAACCGCGACATCATGATCGCGTTCGCGAGCATCGATCCGCACAAAGGCAAGTTCGGCGCGCGCGAAGCGCGGCGGCTCATCAAGGAGCACGGCGTGCGCGGTTTCAAGTTTCACCCCACGATGCAGGGTTTCTTCGCCAACGACCGCATGGCATACCCGCTCTACGAAGTGATTGCCGAGTACCAGCTGCCGGCGGTTTTTCACAGTGGACACTCGGGCATGGGCTCGGGCATGCGCGGCGGCGGCGGTTTGCGCCTCAAGTATTCGGAGCCGATCTACCTCGACGATGTCGCCGCCGACTTCCCCGACATGAAGATCGTGATCGCGCATCCCTCCTGGCCATGGCAGGAGCAGGCGCTGTCGATCGCGCTGCACAAGCCGAACGTGTATATCGATCTGTCGGGCTGGTCGCCGAAGTACTTTTCGCCCGAGCTGGTCAAGTATGCGAACACGCTGTTGCGCAACAAGGTGCTGTTCGCGTCCGACTTCCCACTGATCCGCCCGGACCGCTGGCTCGAAGACTTCGATACGCTCGACATCAAGCCCGAAGTAAAGCCGCTCGTTCTAAAGGAGAACGCCGTCAGGTTGCTTGATCTGCGGGCCCGAGGCACGACGAATCACGAATGACGCATGGAAAATGGCCCGGCGCGAAAACGCCGGGCCAGCTGGGTCCATCAACGAAGAGTTAGCGTTTCGCGGCGTTGGAGCGAATGACGAGCAATGCTGTAATCGCCGCGATGATCGTCACCGGCACGCTCGCGCCGATGACGAGCGCTGAGCTCTTTCCCATCGCAAGCAATTGCCCGGCGGCTACGGGGCCGACAATCGAGCCGACGCGTCCCACCGCCACCGCGGCGCCGACTCCCGTACCACGCACGCTGGTCGGATAGCTGGCGGCGGACAGCGAATACAGCATCGACTGCGCACCGACGACGCCCATCCCGGCAAACAGCACGGCAACGGACAGCGTCTCGATGCTGGCGACTTGCGAAAGCGCGACCAATGCACCGACGATGCACGCGTAGATTGCCGTGACTGACAGGCCTTGTCTGAAGCGGTCCATCAGCAGACCGATGCCCAGTACGCCGATCACACTGCCGACGTTGAAAAAGATCTGAGCAATCCCGGCCTGCGAACGGCTCATGCCGCGCCCCACGGTCAACGAAGGCAGCCAGTTCAGCAGAAAGTAAAGAACGATCAGCGTGCAGAAGAAGCTGATCCAGATACCGATCGTCGCGGCGGCGCGCCCCTCGCCGAACAGGACTTCGCGCGTCGAAAGGAGCGGCTTGTCCGCCGTCGTGAATTCCCGCGATTCGGTGGCGAATTCGCGCGACTCAGGCAGCAATGCCATCAGCAGCGGAATGATGATCAGCGGTCCGACTCCGCCCACGTAGAAGATATGACGCCACGCGGTAGCACCCGTGCTCAGTACGGCGATCAATGCGGCAAGCGCGCCGCCGAGTGGCATACCGCAATACATGACGCTAACCGCCGTGTTGCGGTGACGCGCATCGACCGCCTCGGACGACAACGCGATCAGGTTCGGCATCGCGCCGCCGAGCCCGATGCCCGTCAGCACGCGAGCAATCAGCAGACTTTCGAAACTCCAGACTTGCGCGGTCGCAATCGAGAAGATGCCGAATATCGCCATCGAGATCATCAGAACGCGCTTGCGGCCGATCCGGTCGGCGAGTCTGCCACCCATCATCGCGCCCGGCAAAAGCCCCAACATGCCGGCGCTGAAAGCGAGCCCCAACTGGCTGACCGACAAGCCGAACTCGTGCGCCATTCGAGGCGCCGCAACGCCAGTGGACTGCAGGTCGATACCCTCCAGCACCGCGACGAGAAAGCACAATGCCAACGTTAGTGCAGTACTGGAGCCCACCGCACTCGACCGATTAGCAACACTTGACATGACGTCTCCTTCACCTTTGATTGAATTGCCAGAGGCGAGCCACGCTTCGTTCTTCGACGAAGCGGCCATGGGAAGGAGAAGATTTCTGACAATGATCTTGCGCCACTTATCAGAATTCTTCCCACAGCGCCCCCGGAATTGATGATGAGTCTAGTCTCAGGAGGCCTGATATTGAAAGTAGAATATGATATGCCTGGTAGAAACACCTAAGGCAACCTGATAATGATCAAGACAATGGAGAAGCGGCGAACGCCCCTTGCCAAACAGGCCGGTTCAACGAAAACCGGTGCGCCACCTTCCCGCGTTTCCTATGTGGTCGGCCAACTCGACCGCCTGCTCAAACGCAGTTTGATCGATGTACTGGGTGAATTCGGGCTGACCTTGCCTCAGTTCACCGCGCTCTCCGTCATCAGCGCCAGCGGCGCGATGACCAATGCGAAACTCGCCGAACGCTCATTCATCACGCCGCAGTCGGCCAACGAAGTTGTCAAGACGATGGAAGCCAACGGTTGGGTCGGACGCGTGGGGCATCCTACCCACGGTCGACTGATTCATCTGTTTCTGACCGACGAAGGGCGTCGGGTACTGCAGGAATGCGATTCGGCGATCGACGCGCTCGAAGCGTCCATGCTGGACGGAGTAACGGAAATCCCGGTCGATACGCTGCGCAAGGTGCTGCAGCGATGTGTGTCGAATCTGCGCGGTTGAATGGACGTTCCCAATGATAAAAGAGTCGCACTCGAATGGAGCGCGACTCTTTTTCTTTGCTCCACCTACCGCGATCGTCTGCCGCATTCGGGCTGAATTCCGTTCAGCTCAGTGAAATCCCTGGTCGGCATTTAGCCGCGTATTACCTGGCCCACTGCGTCGATCGCTATATTGCTTCTCGACGGCCGCCGCCTTCACACCGCGATAGCGCGTCCGCCTCGCCATTTCCCACCCCATTCGAGAGGAGACGAAGCATGTCAAAGCGAATTCTTATCATCGCCGGCGATTTCGTCGAAGATTATGAGCTGATGGTGCCGTTTCAGGCACTGGCGGCAGTCGGGCATTCGGTGGACGTCGTCGCGCCAGACAAGCGCGCGGGCGACGCGATTCGCACCGCCATCCACGACTTCGAAGGCGATCAGACCTACACCGAAAAGCGTGGCCATAACTTCACGCTGAACGCCGATTTCGCGTCGGTGAACCCCGCGCAATATGACGCGCTGCTCGTGCCCGGCGGCCGCGCCCCCGAATATCTGCGGCTCAACGACGAGGTGATCGGCTGGGTGCGCCAATTCGCCGAAGCGAAGAAGCCGATTGCCGCGGTCTGCCACGGCGCGCAACTGCTGGCTGCGGCAGGTGTGATCGAAGGCCGGCGCATCTCGGCGTATCCGGCCTGCGCGCCCGAAGTGAAGCTCGCGGGCGCGCAGTACGTGGCGCTCGACTGGCCTGATGCGATCACCGACGAGAACTTCGTCACCGCGCCCGCATGGACCTCGCACGTGAACTGGCTCGCGCAGTTCCTTGCGCTGCTGGGCACGCGCATCGCGCATTGAAGGAGCGCGCCTCGCGACCGAGGCGCGGCATCGCGGGCGACCAACCGTGTTACGCTCGATCACGACGGCATGAGCGCCCGCGCCGCGCGCTTCGCGTCCTGCGACGTCATCATTAGCGAGAAAGGCTGAACGTATGTGCAACGTCTATGTCAACGCTGATCCGATCCTCTACGAGTCGCGTACGCGCGCGCTGCGCATTCATGGCGTCGTGACCACGGTGAGGCTCGAAAATCTCTTCTGGGACGTGCTTCGGGAAATCGCCAACCGCGAGAACGTGACGACGACCCAGTTCGTCGTGAAGCTTCACGACGAACTGGTCGCCTTGCGCGGCGAAGAGCCGTTGAATTTCGCGTCTTTTTTGCGCGTGTGCTGTTTGCGCTATCTATCGGCGAGCGCCGCCCGCAACGAGGCCGCTGGCGACGTGTCGCTCAACGCCCCGTTTCAACCCAGAGTCGTGAAGACGGCTGTTTGACGGCTTCCGTCGCAACGGCTGGCTAGCGCGGTGCGGTCCAGTCACGCGACGTACTGTCTCGACGCGTCAGTCAACCGACGCATCGCAGGCGCAATCAAGGGAAGCCGCCGTGGCCGGTCGTTCCAATACAGCAAGCCGTTGCAGTGCCACGAGGCCCAGTAGCGCGAGTCCAAGTCCCAGCGTGAAGTCAGCGTGAACGCCCGCACGGTCGACAATGGTGCCCCCCACTGCCGAGCCCACCGCAATCGCCACCTGGATGATGCTGACGAACATGGCCGACCCCGCTTCGGGCAGGTCTGTCGTGCCGCGCTGAATCCACACGCTGAAGCAAAGCGGAAGCGCTCCGAACGCGATTCCCCACAGCAGCATCCCCGCAGTCTCGCCGATCGGCGAATGTTCGAGCAGCAACATCGACGACATCGCGCCCAATAGCAGCAGAACCATCGCGGCGACGGATTTCTTTAGATGGTCCGAAATCACCATCGATGTCAACGCATTGGAGAAAAAGCCGATCAGACCGAATCCGAACAGCAACAGCGTGATGGCGCTCAACGAGAAGTCGTGTTCGAGCAGCGGCGCAATATACGTGTAGGTCGAGAAATGCGCGCCGAAGACGAGCGCGACCATCACCATGCTCAACCTCGTATGAGGCCGGACAAGCAGGGTTTTGAAATCGGCGATCCGCAACGCCGATGCCGACGGCAACGAAGGCACGAGGAACGCCTGCGCCAGTAAGGCGAGCGACACGAGGCCCGCGGTGGCGGCGAACGCCATGCGCCACGATGCAAACGACGCGATGAACGTCCCGAGCGGCACGCCGATCACGGTTGCGCAGGTCACGCCGGTCAGAATGGTCGCGGTCGCTTTGGCGGCATCCTTTGCTTGCACGAGTCGAGGAGCCGCCGCCGTCGCCAGAGTCCAGAAGCCACCCAGCGCGCCGCCAAGCAGAGCCCGTCCTACG
Organism: Paraburkholderia sp. Cpub6; assembly: GCF_014201065.1. Lineage (NCBI taxonomy): Bacteria > Pseudomonadati > Pseudomonadota > Betaproteobacteria > Burkholderiales > Burkholderiaceae > Paraburkholderia > Paraburkholderia sp. Cpub6. Next base: position 158,908 of record NZ_JACHDM010000011.1, on the reverse strand, counting down.
AGCATGATCGCGAGGTTCGGTGCGATCGCACACACGACGTTCGCGATCAACAGTACCGCAGTGAGGAGCAGGAAAACGTACCGGCGGTCCATGCGGCCCGCGCTGACTATCAGCGTAGGCGCCAATATCGCGGCCATCACGCCGGGCGTGGTGACCATGAGGCCAGCGACACCGGTCGACACGCCGAGGTCGTGTGCGATTTGCGGCAACAGCCCGACAGGCAAAAACTCGGCCGTGACGAAGGCGAATGCGCTTACCGCTACCGCTATGACGGAGAGCCATTGACCCGCGGAGGTTGAATGTCCTTCCAACGATGCCGGGATTGCAGGAGTATCGATTTGCATGACGACCTTGATGCCAGATTGAAGTCTCGTACTTTAGGCTGGGTCTCATGTCGGAAAAAGAGTCGTCCGATGAAAAGACTAGAAGGTGTGGCTGAACAATGCCTCTGCGGCGATATCTCGCTATGAGTCAGCTAGTCCCGCGAAACGACCGCGTACGGCTCTTCCATATGCGTCGGCACGGAAGCGTTCGCCATCAGCAACCTGATGCGCATTGGCCAAACCATCGACGCTCCTACTGTTTTCTTGACAGTCTTCCACAATGTTACGAGGTCTCGTAAGTCGCGCCGCCGTGCGTTCTCCGGGCCGCCATAGAGGTATTGCAGCGTTCGCGGCGGTTTGAGGGTTTCGTTTTTTGCAGCGTGCAATGGAGCCCCTGTGATAGGTATACCAACTGATCTGATCGCACGAGGGAGGCGGATGGCGATTGACTTGAAAGTGGGGGCCCGTCGGGGCTGCACGCTCTATACGCGGCACGAATATCGCGGCAACACGTCCAGCGACGAGGTGCGCACCGGCCGCCAGTTCATTACTTCGGCAAGTTCATGGGAGCTCACGCGCGACGCGAGCCAGCTAGCCCGGCTCGCCAGGTTCATGCGCCATGCCCAGGGCGGCGCATATGCAAGCGGCCCCGCGCCTGAGCAACTCGTTCGAGCGCTACAGTGCGCCGTCGAGAGCGGCGATGTGATTGCTGTCGTGCCTAAGCCGCGAGCCTCGGGCGCACGCAGTTCGCCCATTGAGCAGACGGTCAGGCCGTACTATGCGACCGTCACGCCGTCGCAGCTCTTCCGGCGCGCGCTGGCCGCCGTGCCTGCCGCGCGGTCATTCGAGCGTCCCATACTGCCGCGGCTGGCCGCCGACGATGGTCTCGCGATCTGGTACGCTCGCCCCGGCGACGTGCTACCCGATGGGACCATCGCCACGCCGGTCTCAACGCCGCTGGGCGATGCGCAGCCGTTCGAGTACTCGCCCAACCAGGTTGACGAAGGTTCATTCGATGTAGCCAAGACTCCGAACCTCGGAGACCCGGGAACCTGGTACACAAACCCAGGTAGCGGGCAAATGCGGCTGTACGGGGATGATAGAAAGCCGGTCGTTGATCTCGACTTTGACCATGTACACAACGGATTGAAGCCTCACGCGCACAATTGGGACAACGGTGTGCGAGATGGCGGCGATTATGTTGTTCCATTCAGCCCCTGGAGTCCCTGAAGGAATTACGCGATGGACCTTATCAAGAAATTCAATGCGTTCCATGACTGGTATTTGATGGGCGTATCCGCGGACCGTGAGGCAAGCATCGTTGAGCTTGCCTTGATGTTCGACAACAGGAAAGACCGGGTTCGCGTTCAATTCAAGGGCGCGACGCGCTGTCTTGCGAACGATTTCCTCATCCAGAACGTTATTTATGAAGTAAAGGTACTCACGGATTTCCAGTCCCCTGATTATCAGCGCGCCCTCCATGCGCTGGAAAAATCATATTTCGGGAAAGAGAACCGCCCCAATATGCCGATTGCATCTGTAGGCGCCTCGTTGGGCGCGGAATTGTTCATCGAGTTCGATACGGTGGATGTCGTCACGGATCTACTCTGAACAGCAAGGGTGAACGCGTTGTCGGGCCGCCGCCTTTCGCTAAGCGAATAAAACACAGATTAATGAACCCGTCACACGCCAATTAATAAAGACCGCTCCATCTCCCGCCAGGAAATTGCAAATTTCAGGCGTTCCCGTCCGAAATCGTCTTGTCTTGCAATCTGCGCTCAGTAACATATGCTCTTTTTCAGAGCGCTTTCCGGGTCCTTTTTTCCGGGACCAAGGTGCAAAGGGTTGCGCACGGGTGCGAGGCGGCCCGGCGAACGCAAATAGCGCCGTCGGAGCGCGCCTGACGTTTCTCCATTCATCCCGGTCGAGGCTGCGCGGGCGCACACGGGCGACGTGCGCGACCTTGTTTGGTTTCCCGAGTTTTTGTCACCGACGCTTTTGTAACGTGCGCCGCTCACAAGTGGGTGAGCGGCGTGAGCGGCAATGGTGCCGACCGCACGTGTGAATGTCGCGCCCATGCGGCTCGAGTCGAGCCACCTGAGGCGAGCGTCAATGTACAAGGAGTCCTGGCGATGAAAGCTCCTCAGCGTCCTCTGCGCATCGGGTTGATGGCACCACTGTCGGGCGTACTGGTTCCTCTCGAGAGCGTGCCCGATCCGGTCTTCGCCCAGAAGATGGTCGGCGATGGCGTGTCGATCGATCCGACCTCGGATGAACTGCTGTCGCCGCTTGCCGGCAAGGTCACGCAACTCCATAGCGCTGGCCACGCCACGACGATCACCGGCGACAACGGTCTGCAAGTGCTGCTGCACATCGGGCTCGACACCGTGTTGCTGCGCGGCGAGGGCTTCACGCCGTTGGTCAAGGAAGGCGACGCCGTCGCGACGGGCACGCCGCTGATCCGCTTCGACCCAATCGCGGTCGGCGCAAAAGCAACCAGCCTGCTCACGCAAATGGTGATCGCCAATGGCGATCTCGTCACGCGCTACGTTCCCGCGAAAGGGCTCGTCGTCGCCGGCACCGACGTCGCGCTGTACGTCGAGCTGGTCGGCAGCATGGAGGACAAGGACACGGCCAGCGCCACCGGCGCGATCTTCTCCGACGAGATCACGCTGCCGAATCCAGCGGGCCTGCATGCACGGCCCGCCGCGGTCGTCGCGGTCGAGGCGAAGAAATTCAAGTCCGAGATCCGGCTGCTGCGCGGCGATGCCAGCGCAAATGCCAAGTCCGTCGTCGCGATCATGGGGCTCGCAACGAAGTTCGGCGACAAGCTGCGCGTCGAGGCCCGCGGTCCCGACGCGGCGGAGGCGGCCAGTACCGTCGCGCGTCTGCTTGGCGAGGGATCGGGCGAAAAGCCCGGCGATGCGCCCGCACCCGCGGCGGCTGCGCCAACCGCACCGGCTGCGCCGGTGCCAGCACCGACCGAAGCGGCTCCCGCCGACACCAACGAATTCATCGGCGTATCCGCTTCGCCAGGGCTTTCGGTCGGCAGGATCGTGCAGTTCCGCCAGCAGGTCATCGAGGTGAACGAAGCGGGCGAGTCGCCGCAACGCGAACGGGCGCAACTCGAAGCGGCCCAGCATCAGGCGCGTCAGCAGATCGAGGCGCTCAAGGCGACGCTCACCGATCCGTCGAAAGCGCAGATTCTCGACGCGCATCTCGAACTGCTGGACGATCCTGGCCTCAACGACGCCGCGATCAGCAGCATCAGCGCAGGAAAGGGCGCGGGGTTCGCGTGGCGCGATGCGTTCCAGAACCAGGCAAGCACGCTCGAAAAGCTCGAAAATCCGCTGCTGCGCGAACGCGCCGGCGATATCCGCGACGTCGGCCGCCGCGTGCTCGCTCTGCTCGCCGGCGTGAAGCAGGCGCAGATCGACGTGCCTGACGAATCGATCCTGATTGCCGAGGAACTGTCGCCGTCCGACACCACGTCGCTCGATCGCAGCAAGGTGCTCGGCTTTTGCACGACGAGCGGCGGCGCAACGAGCCACGTCGCGATCCTAGCGCGCTCGCTCGGCATTCCGGCGATCTGCGGTATCGACGCGCGCGCGCTGCAACTCGCCGACGGCACGCCCGTCGTGCTCGACGGTTCGCGCGGCAGCTTGCGGCGCAACCCGAGCACCGAGGAACTCGAGAAGGCGCGCGAACGCATCAGCCGCCAGGCCGCCAAACGCGAAGACGAAAAGCTCGCGGCAACCAAACTCGCAATGACGGCCGACGGCCACCGCGTCGAAGTCGTCGCGAACATCCGCAATGCGCAGGAAGCACGCGACGCGGTCGCGGCCGGCGCCGAAGGCGTGGGCCTGTTGCGCTCCGAGTTCCTGTTCGACGCGCGAGACACCGCGCCCACCGAAGACGAACAGGCCGCCGAATATTGCGCCGTCGCCGAAGCGCTTGGCCGCGAGCGGCCGCTCGTGGTCCGCACGCTCGACGTCGGCGGCGACAAACCGCTGTCGTATCTGCCGCTGCCGAAGGAAGACAACCCGTTTCTCGGCCTGCGCGGTGTGCGCGTGAGCCTGGAGCGTCCCGACATCTTCCGCACGCAGCTGCGCGCGATCCTGCGCGCGGCGCCGCTTGGGCATCTGCACGTGATGTTCCCGATGATCGCCGCGATCGAGGAGGTGCGGGCAGCGCGCAAGATCCTGCTCGAAGAAGCCGGCGATCGCGCGGCGAGCGTGAAAGTCGGCGTCATGATCGAAGTCCCCGCGGCCGCGCTGATCGCCGAGCCGCTCGCACGCGAAGTCGACTTCTTCTCGATCGGCACGAACGATCTCACGCAATACACGCTCGCGATGGACCGCGGCCATCCGCAGCTCGCGAAGCAGGCCGACGCGCTACACCCGGCGGTGTTGCGTCTGATCGGCATGACGGTCGACGGTGCGCACAAGCATGGCAAATGGGTCGGCATTTGCGGCGGGATCGCGTCGGATGCGATGGCGGTGCCGGTGCTCGTCGGCCTTGGCATCGACGAGCTGTCGGTGAGCATTCCGGCGGTCGGTTCGATCAAGGCTCAGCTTGCACGCGTGACGACCGAAGAAGCCAGGAAGCTCGCCGCCGAGGTGCTGTGTCTGGGCACCGCCGCGGAAGTCCGCGCGCATCTGTCGCGCTTTGCCGAGTGAGCGGATCAACAGGAGATCAGCCATGTTCTCGCATGCCTTCGGAGTCTTGCAGAAGATCGGCAAATCGCTGATGCTGCCCGTCGCCGTGCTCCCGGTGGCCGGCCTGCTGCTCGGTCTCGGCGCCACCGACTTTCACGGTTACGTGCCAGCCGTCGTGCTCGCGCTGATGAAGAACGCGGGCGACGTGATCTTCGGCAACCTGCCGCTGATCTTCGCGATCGGCGTCGCGCTCGGCTTCACCGAGAACGATGGCGTCTCGGGCATCGCCGCAACGATCGGATATCTGGTGATGACGGCCACGTTGGGTGTGATCGGCAAGCTCCAGGGCGTCGAAACCGACACGATCATGGGCATACCGTCGATCCAGACCGGCGTGTTCGGCGGCATCCTCGCCGGTGGTCTTGCGGCATGGATGTTCAACCGCTACTACCGGATCACGTTGCCGCCCTATCTCGGCTTCTTCGCCGGCAAGCGCTTCGTGCCGATCGTGACCGCGATCGGCTCGATCGTGCTCGGCGCGATCCTGTCTTTCGTGTGGCCGCCGATCGGCAGCGCAATCAAGGCTTTTTCGCATTGGGCGGCGGTTTCCGACCCGCGCACCGCCGCGACGGTCTACGGTTTCGTCGAACGTCTGCTGATTCCGTTCGGCCTGCATCACATCTGGAACGTGCCGTTCTTCTTCGAAATGGGCAGCTACCTCGACCCGACGACCGGCAGGACGGTTCACGGCGACATCACCCGTTTTTTCGCGGGCGACCGGACCGCGGGCATCCTGGCGGGCGCGTTCCTGTTCAAGATGTTCGGCCTGCCGGCCGCGGCGATCGCGATCTGGCATTGCGCGAAGCCGGAGAAGAAGGTGGCCGTCGGCGGCATGATGGTCTCGGCCGCGCTGACTTCTTTCCTCACCGGCATCACCGAGCCGATCGAATTCGCGTTCCTGTTCGTCGCGCCGGTGCTTTACCTGATTCACGCATGCCTCGCGGCGTCGGCGCAGTTCGTGGCGAACACGCTGGGCATGCGCATGGGCTTCACGTTTTCGCAAGGCGGCATCGATTTTCTGATGTTCAACCTGATCGGCGGGAAGGCCACGCACGCGTGGTACGTTTTCATCCTTGGTCCAATTTACGCGGTGATCTATTACGGCGTGTTCCGCTTCGTCATCACGCGCTTCAACCTCAAGACACCCGGTCGCGAAGACGACGCGGCGGAAACAGCGGTGGTTGCCGCGAGCGGCGCGGGAGGACGTTCGCGCGATCTCGTGCTCGCCTTTGGCGGCCGCTCCAATATCACGAGTCTCGACGCTTGTATCACGCGGCTGCGCATCTCCGTGAAGGATCCGGCGGGCGTCGACGAACACAAGCTCAAGGCGCTCGGTGCCGCGGGTGTGGTGCGCATGGGCAACGGCGTGCAGGCAATCTTCGGGCCGTTGTCGGAGAACATGAAAACCGACATGCAGGACTATCTGAAGACAGCGGGCGCCGAAGCGGATTTGCCGGCGGCCGGGGTGCCTGATGTGGAAGGCGCAGTGGCGGCGGCTTCAGCGGGTGTGGCCGCCTCGGCGCAAAACTCGCAGCAGGAAACGGAACGCGCGGAAAAGATTCGTGCGGCGCTGGGCGGCGCGGCCAACATCAGGAAGCTCGACGCGCTGGCGGCCACGCGGTTGCGTGTCGAGCTATCGGACGCGTCGCGCATCGACGCGGCCGCATTGAACGCGGCGGGCGTGGTCGCGACGCAAGCGTTGAAGAACGGCGCACTCGATCTGATCGTGGGTCTCGGCTCGGACAACCTCGCAGGCGCAATGCGATAGCAGCAACGAGTATCGTCAGCAACTGCCGCGCGTCGAACGCGAGGCCTGCCCGGTGGAAGCGCTCAGTCGCGTTGCTTTGTCCACCTATAGGGGGCGGCATGGAAGCAGCCAGAACTTTCCTCGAAACTCAGCCGCTGTTCGCGCTTTTTCTGACCATCGCGCTCGGCTACCTGGTCGGCGAAATCACCATCAAGGGCGTGGCTCTAGGCTCGGGGGCCGTGCTGTTCGTTGGACTGGCGCTCGGCGCGTTCGCGCCGAAATCCGCGCCGCCGGCGTTGCTGGGCACGCTCGGTCTGCTGCTGTTTCTGTATGGCATCGGCATTCAGTACGGCGCGCAGTTCTTCCGCGGACTCACGAGCCGGGAAGGCGTGAAGGCCAACGCGGCCGCATGTCTGGGCGTGATCGTTTCGGGTCTGGTGGCGTGCGCCTTCATCCATTTCGGCATCACGCTCGCCGATGCGCTCGGCATGTTCGCCGGCAGCGGCACCAGCACGGCGAGCCTGCAGGTTGCCATCGCATCGATGAAAAGCAGCGATGCCGCCGTGGCTTATAGCGTCACCTATCCGTTCGGCGTGGCCGGGCCGATCCTGTTCCTCTATGTGCTGAACGCAGTCCTGAAAGCCAAAATACCGAAACCGCCCGCGAAGGTGCTGGAGACCGCGGAAATCGCGCTGCGCAATGCCAGTCTCTTCGGTCTCAAACTGTCGGAGCTCTCGACTCGCCTGCCTGCCGGCGTAGTGATCGCGGCCGTGCGACGCGCGCATCACAATCAGTTGCCTTGCGACGACTTCACGCTGCGCGCCGACGACGTCCTCCTTGCCACCGCCACCGAGCGCGGCCCGCTCGACGAAGCAGCGGCGCTCTGCGGCGAGCTACAGCCCGGGCGTATCTCGAGTCATCGGGAAGACCTGGACTATATGCGCGTGTTCGCGTCGAGTCCGTCAGTCGTCGGCACGGCGCTCGGCAATCTGCGCTTTCCGGATGGCGTGAACTGCGCGGTCGCGCACGTGCGGCGCGGCGACGCCGATCTACTGTCGACGCCGGACCTCATTCTCGAAGCTGGCGACCGCGTCGGCCTGCTCGTCAGTAACGAGCATCGCGCGAGGGTCCGCGCGTTCTTCGGCGATTCGATCAAGGGCACGGCCGACCTCAGTTTCATCTGTCTGGGCATCGGCGCGGCAGTGGGGCTGCTGGTCGGCGCGATCCCGCTGCGCGCGCCCGGTCTCGGCGTGTTCAGCCTGGGTCTCGCGGCGTTGCTACTGGTCGCGCTGTGCCTCGGCAAGGCGCGCCGCAACGGACCGTTCGTGTGGGTGATGCCGCTCTCTGCAAATCTCGTGCTGCGCAATCTCGGGCTGACGATTTTTCTCGCGCAGGTGGGCCTGTCTTGCGGACCGAAGTTCGTCGCGACCGTCGGCAGCGCCGGACCGCTGCTGCTGCTTTATGGCGTGATCACGCTGCTGGTGCTCGTCGGCGTCACGGCTGTGTGCTGCCTGTGGGTCTTCAGACTGTCTTTCGATACATCGGTCGGCGTGATCTGCGGGGCGACCGGCAATCCCGCGATTCTCGCCTTCGCCAACCGCATCGCGCCGACGGATCAGCCCGACGTCATGTACGCGATGATTTTTCCGTCGATGACCATCGTCAAGGTGCTTTTCGTGCAGATCGCCATCGCGATCGCAGCCGGCTAGGCGAGACCGTTATCGCGACCTGCCGCTGTTCGACCCTAAAGCTTCCGTCCTCGTAGACAGCGGCGAACCGCGGAGCGGCGGACAGCCGCAGACTTCCGTGAAAATCAGGAACGCCGCTTGCGCCACCTGGAGCCGCGCGACGTAGTCTGGAACCATGATGCGGACGGCTCGGCGATGGAGGCTAGATGAAAGGACGGGTGGCGAGTGCAGGCGTGGCCGTTGTCGTGGTTGCCCTCATGGCCGCATACGGCGGACCCACGGCGCATGCACGGGAGCCCGCGTCGAGTCCCGTCACCGCGCCCATCGCGGCCGGCAGCGATACCGCGGCCGCGGCCGCGGCGCGCGGCGCGAAGCTCGCGGCCGTTGGCAATTGCGTCGCGTGCCACACCGCGACGGGCGGCCTGCCCCTCGCGGGCGGACTGCCACTGCAAACACCGTTTGGCATCATTTACTCGACCAACATCACCCCGGACAACGAGACGGGTATCGGGGGCTGGTCGCTCGACGCGTTCGCGCGCGCGATGCGGCGCGGCGTGTCCAGCGACGGCCATCTGCTCTATCCCGCGTTCCCCTATCCGCACTTCACGCACGTCAGCGATGCCGATATGGGCTCGCTGTATGCGTGGCTGATGAGCCGCGCTCCCGTCAAGGCGCCTGCGCCGCACAACGAGCTGATCTTCCCGCTCGGCTTCAGGCCCCTCATCGCCGTGTGGAATCTTTTTTACCTGCATACCGGTACCGAAGCAGCGCCGGCCCCGCCCGAAGCGCCGGACGTCGCACGCGGACGATACCTGGTCGAAAGCCTCGGTCATTGCGGTGCGTGCCACACGCCGCTCGACCGCCTCGGTGCCGAGCGCCGCGACCGCGCGCTGCAAGGCGGCACGATCGACGGATGGGATGCGCCCGCGCTGACGGACCTCGCTTCACGCCCCACGCCCTGGACGCAGGCACAGCTCGTCAGCTATCTGCGCACGGGCCTCGCGAGCGCCCATGGGGCGGCGGCGGGTCCGATGCGCCCCGTCACGCGCATGCTCGCCGACGCATCCGCCTCCGACGTAGAGGCAATTGCCGCGTATCTGCTGGCGTTGCCATCCGGGGGCCCAGGCGTGCCGGAGCATCCGGTCGCCTCGCCCTCCGCTTCCGCCGCGCCCGTGTCCACCGCGCCCGGCGGCGGCGCGAATCTATTCTCCGCGGCCTGTGCATCGTGCCATGCCGAAGGCGCGCCGATGTCGAGCGGGGGCGCTCGACCGTCGCTGTCCCTTTCCACGGCCGTCAACGCCGACAGCCCGCGCAACATGGTCCGCATCATCCTCGATGGAATCGACTGGCACGAAAGCGATAGCGCGCCCTTCATGCCATCATTCGCCAACACATTCACGGATGCCCAGATAGCGGAGCTCGCCAACTACACGCGCGAACGCTTCACCGCACGCGACGTGTGGCCCTCGCTCGACGCCGGCGCGGTCGCTCATTTTCGCAAGGACGGCCTGCCACGATGATCACGCTCAACGTCAACGGAGTCAGTCATACGGTCGATGTCGACCCGTCAACGCCGCTGCTCTACGTGCTGCGCAACCAGTTGCAGCTCGATGGCGCGAAGTTCGGCTGCGGTCTCGGTCAATGCGGCGCATGCACGGTCAGCGTCGGCGGCGAACCGGTGTTCTCGTGCCTCATGCCGGTCGTGGCCGTTGGCGACCGGCCAGTGCGAACCGTCGAAGGACTTGGCAGCGCGCAACATCCGGGACCACTTCAGCAAGCCTTCATTGACGAGCAAGCCGCGCAATGCGGCTATTGCATCGCCGGTATGATCATGCGCGCACACACGTTGCTGGAGCGAATCCCGCACCCAGGCGATGAACAGATCCGCCGCTACATGCAGCCGAACCTGTGCCGCTGCGGCACGCACATGCGCATTCTCGCGGCGATCCGGCAAGTCGCGACGGGTTCGCCGCGAACGGACGAGGGAGCGCAGTCGTGAGCGGCGGCCCCCCGTCCTCCGTCGCTCACGGCAGCGGCCCCGATGACCCCGCGCGGCGCCGCTTCCTCGTTGGCGGCTCGCTGATGGTGAGCTTCGCGATCGTGCCCGGCATGGCCGCGCTTGCGCAAACCACCACCGAAGCGGGCACCTTCAACGCGAGCGCCCCGAAGCTGCCGGGCAGTCTCAAGAGCACGCCGTTGCTCGATGCGTGGATCAAGGTCGCCCCTGACGGCCAGGTGAGCGTATTCACGGGCAAGGCGGAGCTTGGCACGGGCATTCGCACCGCGCTGCTGCAGGTCGCCGCGGAAGAGCTGGATCTCGCCCCTCATGCGATCGAACTGATCACCGCCGACACCGCCGCAACGCCGAACGAAGGCTACACCGCAGGCAGTCACACGATGGCGGACAGCGGCACCGCGATCCTCAACGCCGCCGCTCAGGTACGCGCGCTGCTGGTCGCGAGCGCGGCGTCGCAGTTGGGCGTCCACGCAGCGGTCCTGACGACGCGCGACGGCGCCGTCATTGCCGCCGACGGAAGACGCGTGAGCTATGGCGAAGCCGTGCAATACGCGGACCTCCATCAGAACGCGCAGCCCGACGCGCCGAAAAAGCCGCCATCGGCCTACGCGCTGATTGGCCATATGCTGCCGCGCGTGGATATACCGGGCAAGGTGACGGGCGGCGCGAGCTACGTCCAGGACCTGCGGCCGCACGGCATGCTGCATGCCCGCGTCGTGCGGCCGCCGTCTTATGGCGCGAGCCTCGTCGCAGTCGATAGCGGGCGCGTCGAAGCGCTGCCCGGCGTCATCAAGGTCGTGCGCAACGGCAACTACCTCGCGGTGGTCGCCGACGACGAATGGCGCGCGATCCTCGCGATGCGTGAGCTTGCGCTTGCCGCGCAATGGCAGGCCGGGCCGCCGCTGCCCGATCCCGCGAACGTTCACGCGCTGCTGATGAGTCTGCCTTCACAGGAAATCGCGGTGGCCGATCAGGGCGCAGCGACGGGCGCGGCCGCGCCTGTGGCGACGCTGCGGGCGCGCTATTCGAGGCCGTATCTGACGCATGGCTCGATTGGGCCATCGTGCGCTGTCGCGCAGCTCGACAACGATGTGATGACCGTGTGGACGCACACGCAAGGCGTCTATCCGCTGCGTGCGGGCATCGCCGAAATGCTCGCGATGCCACCCGACAAGGTGCGCTGCGTCCATGTGGAGGGCTCGGGCTGCTATGGACACAACGGCGCGGACGATGTCGCGGCCGACGCCGCCCTCGTTGCACGCGAGCTGCCTGGCCGCCCGGTGCGCGTGCAATTGATGCGCGAACAGGAACACATGTGGGAGCCGTTCGGCCCGGCCATGACAGTCGAGGCGAATGCAACGCTCGATTCGGCAGGCACGCTTGCCGACTGGCGTTACGAGCTATGGAGCAACACGCATAACAACCGCATCGAGAATGCGGGCCGCCTGTTGCCCGCGCAGCTCCTTGCGCAACCGTTCACCCCCGCGCCGCCGAAGCCGATTCCGATGCCGGAAGGCGGAGGCGACCGCAACAGCATTCCGCTTTACCGCGTGCCCAGCCTGCACGTGCAGCATCATTTCGTGCCGACGATGCCGATACGTGTCTCTGCCATGCGCTCGCTCGGCGCGCACATGAACGTGTTCGCGATCGAGAGCTTCATCGACGAGCTCGCCAGAGCCGCGCACGCCGACCGCGTGGCGTTTCGCCTCAAACATCTCGATGATCCGCGCGCGCATGGCGTCATTAGCGCCGTAGTCGATCAATTCGGCTGGCGAGCCCGCAGCGCGCGAACGGGCGACTCGAGCCCGCGCTCGCACGGTACCGGCTTTGCGTTTGCCCAATACAAGAACCTGATGGCCTACCTTGCCGTCGCGATGGACGTGACGGTCATGCGCGATACCGGCGAGCTCAGCATCGAGCGCGTCGTGGCAGCCGTCGATTGCGGACAGATCGTGAATCCGGACGGCGTGCGCAATCAGATCGAAGGCGGCATTTTGCAAACCACGAGCTGGACGCTCTATGAAGAAACGCATTTCGACCCGCAACGCATCACGAGCTATGACTGGAGCACTTATCCGATCATGCGCTTCTCGTCCGTACCCAAACGCGTGGACGTGCTGTTGATCGACCGGCCGGGCCTGCCATTCCTCGGGGTCGGAGAAGCGGCGCAAGGCCCGGCCGCCGCGGCGCTCGCGAATGCGATCGACGACGCGACCGGTGTGCGGATCCGCGACTTGCCGTTGCTCGGGACGAAGGGGAAGAACCTGCTCAAGGCATGAGGCTTTCGTTCCGCAAAAGTACAGATACTGGCGTGTAAAAGCCAAATAAGCCTATGGCCGGGTCAAACGAACCCGACGCGCGCGACCTTCGGCGCGGCGTCGGGACCGCGCTCAGTGGGTGGACGGAAACGCGAACGTCGCACGCGCGCTGCCATTGCCGCGGACGTTCACGGTCTCCCTTCTGGTCACGCTGCCGTAAGTGGCGTTGACCGTATAGCGCCCTTGAGGCAGCCGCACGAGCATGTACGGCCCCTTCGACGTGGCCTCGAACACGGCCGCGCCGCCAGCCTTGGCAATCTTCACCTGGACGTCGGCCACATAGCTCGCCCCGGGACCGGTGAACTGCAGTGACAACGGCCACTGCCTTCGTGCCTGCCGCAGCGCAGTCGACTCGTCGCGACCGACTCCGCCGGTCACGAACGATATGTCGCCCTGCTGCTGCGTCTCTGGCATGCCGGTCCTATGGATCTCGCTGGCGCTCTGCGGAGCAGCCGTCTGCGACACTGCGACGCCTGCCTGAGCCAGTGTGAACGCCGCGGCGAGCATCATGGACGCGATCCGGGGAGCGTTTCGTTGCATTTTCATCTTGACTGCTCCTTACAGTATTGCCGACGGTTCGTCGGACGGAAGAACGCTTGCAATAGGTTGGAAACGCACCGCGCGCCGGGTATCGGCCACGAGCGAGGGTGCCTCACGACTCGAGTAAGAATACCCGTCAATTCTGTTTGGCGTCTTCATGGACCGAAGTTGGGGGGCCGCCTGCCGTTGAGGTCCCGGCTTGGGCAGGAGGGACGCGTGGCATGCGGATACCCGCGTAGGCGATCGCCACCGTCAGCAGCGGACTTACCACGCAAAATACGGCATAGGGCGCATAACTGAGCGTCGGCACGCCAAGGGTCACCGCCATAAACGCGCCGCAACTGTTCCAAGGGATCAGCGCGCCTGTGGTCGTGGCCGAATCACCAACGGAACGCGATAACACGATGGGCGCGTAGCCGCGTGCCGCGAATGCATTTCTGAACATCCGGGCCGGCAGCACGACTGCGATGAACTGGTCTGCCGTAACGATGTTCGTCGCGATGGTCGCCAGGACCAGGGAGCCGACCAGCGCCCCACCGCTCCTGGCCCAATTGACTACCGGAGCGATGAGGCGTTCTATCGCACCGCACTTCTCGACCACCCCTCCGAATGCCAGTGCCGTGATGATCAGCCAGATAGTATTCAACATGCTGTCCATACCGCCGCGAGTGAGGAGCGTATCAAGCACTGGATTTCCAGTCGTGGACCTGTAGCCGCTCCCAAGCGCAAGCCATACGCCTTTGAGCATCGCAATCGGGATCGGCACGCCCTCTCGCGCGGCGGCAAATGCGAGGACTCGCGCTGGCTCGACGAAAACGGCAACCACGCCACCCGCCAATGCGCCAAGAAAGATGGTGGTAAATGGCGGAAGCCGGAACAGCGTCAGCACGACGACAAGAATGAGCGGCAGGAACAGCACGGGCGATATGTAGAATGCGCTCTGCATTGCAGCAACCTCCGCGCTCGCATCGAAGGCGCCCGGGCGGCGAAGCAGATAAAACACGGCCAGCGTGATGACAATCGCGACGAGTGATGTCAGCAGCGTCTCGCGCACGTGTTGATACAGATCGACACCCGCGGCAGCGGCCGCAAGATTCGCGGTGTCCGAGAGCGGCGAAGACTTGTCGCCGAAATAAGCGCCGGAAATCACTGCACCGGCCGTTATGGCGGGGCTCAGGCCCATGCTGTGCGCAATGCCCATCAGGCCGATTCCGATCGTACCCACGACAGTCCACGAGGTCCCAATGGCGAACGAGATCACCGCGCAGATTCCAGCCGCCGTGACGTAAAAGTAGTCCGGGCTCAGCAATTTCAGCCCGTAATAGACCATGGCGACGATCGTGCCGCTGAGCGCCCACGTGCCGATCAGCGCGCCGACTGCGAACAGGATGAGAATCGCGCCGATACCGGAACTGACACTGGCATTCGCGGCCTCCCCCAGCGAAGCGAGCGAATGACCGCGACGCCAACCGACAAATACGGCCAGCATGGTCGCCACGACGAGTGCCACCTGGTTCGGCCCGTTCGCACCACCATCGCCGAACAGGTAGAAGGACAGACTGACGAGAAAGACGAGGCCAGCGATCGGTATCAGTGCTTCGAGCATCGTGACCGGCTGGGGTGACTCGCTCCGCTTCATCGCCACGCTCCGTTCGTTTGCTGGGTAGTCCAAACGCTGCCATCCAGACCGCCGGGTAGCCGGTGAATCATCGAAACATGCGCGAACGGCTGCTTTGATTCGATGTCACGGCGCAGGCGTGCGGCCCTCGGCCCTCGGTCCTGCGATACGGCAATGGCGGCTCCGGCGGGCTCGCCGTTGCTTAAAGCATAGGAAAGAATCGTTGCTGCGTGAAGAATTGCAGGATTCGTGCCGAACATCCCGCCTGCGGTTACAGGCTGCCGTACCTACTGTCGCTCAGCGCGAGACCTGCGGTCAACGGCAGTTCACCAGGCGTAGCGGAAACCGACCTCGCCCCAGACGCTCCAGGACCGCTGATCTCGAGCGAGCTCGTCCCCGCGATGGCGCCGACAATCGTCTTCCCGCTGATCGTCACGGTGCCGTTGGACTTGATCTGCAAATCCGCAGTGCCGCTCGAACCGATCACGAGGAGCGGTGACGTGAGCAACCCACCGTTCGACACCACGATTGTTCCTGCGGATGGCGGCAGGCCGCCCGAGGCACCATTGAAGGCGAGGTAAGTCCCGATGCCACTCGTCGCCCTGCCACCGTCAGTGATCGTCAGCATGCCTACACTGCCCGGACTGACACCGACACCGACACCGAGAAAGGTTCCGGCGGAAACCGTGCTGCCGGCGCCACTGCCCACGGCCGTCGCCGTCGATCCGG
The DNA here is from genome assembly GCF_014201065.1 of Paraburkholderia sp. Cpub6. NCBI lineage: Bacteria > Pseudomonadati > Pseudomonadota > Betaproteobacteria > Burkholderiales > Burkholderiaceae > Paraburkholderia > Paraburkholderia sp. Cpub6. Next base: position 143,210 of record NZ_JACHDM010000011.1, on the reverse strand, counting down.
CCCCGATCTGCAGAGTCCCGCTCGAACTGGAAACGGTGCCCCCATTTGTCACGCTCAGTTGCGCAGGTCCGCTGTTCCCAACAATAAAAAAGCCCGCGTTCGTATACATCGAACCTTCACCGGCAACTGTGAGTACACCGCTGCTGCCCGGGTTGTAACCGACGTAGCTCTGAGAGGCGCTGAAGACCGTGCCGCCGGCGCTGACGTTCAGCGTTCCCGATTCGTTAAAACCGATGTAATACTGCGACTACGGGTTTGTCGTCGTAATGTTCCCGCCATTCACGGTTATGAAGCCACTACTGTTGGCTGCAAAACCAGCAAAAAGGCCACTCAATGTAACGTTCGCACCTGTCGGCACAATGCTGTCGGCACAATGACGGCCGCAGACATAAACGGTATTTGCGGACTCCCTTCCGACTGCAAGTCCAAGGCTTGCCGCCGCTACACAACCCAGGTTTCAACTTTTCATAACCGATCGTGGTTATTCATGCCTTGCAAGGATTATGGTTTTTCGTTAATTAACTGTGCGCTGATTGTGTGGGTCTACCCCGCATAGACGGAACAACGACGGAAGAATCCGACACTAATTCGAGAAAAAACGACCGTTTTTCCCCAGGAAGAAGTGAATATCCATCGGGTAACCGCAAAATTCCAGGTCAGTGAAATCCCATTTTCAATGATCTGCGGCGGCAGAAAAACTCGAACTGGTCAATCGTTCCGGCCCGTAACAACTCGCCGGTTTCAATGGCGCGATTCATTTTGCATAAAGCGGCCGGATTGGGTTAATCGGCCGTCCCGCGAATTGGTCGGCGGCGCATCCACGTTCGCAGCGAGGAACTCACGTGATCGCCGACATGACCCAAGCCGTCACCAAAACACCAAATCGATTAACTTCCAGACGGAAGTTTTATGATTATCCGGTTCAAGTCGATGACTCTCACCGGTCGACGTATCCAATATAGTCAACGGGGTGCGGCGGACTTGCGCTGCTGCTTTGGTAAGAGCAAAGCGGGCGAGCGCAATGCCGCAACCATGTCACCCGACCGCCCACGTGTTGGACGCAGACTGTAGTCGAACAGGCAGCGGGCGCTACCTGGGTATGCCGCTTGCGAAACCCAGTAGGATCCTTCCACCATGTCGTGTCATGTCCACCGTACTGCTCATCGACGATGACCTTGAAAACCGATGCGCGCTGCAACTGGCGTTGGAGAGTCGCGGACACCGTGTTGTGCTCGCGGAGAACGGATGGGACGCACTGCAGAAGGCCCACACGGATTTTCCGGAACTCGTTATCACCGATTTGGAGATGCCGGAAATGGACGGCAAGGAGCTTTGCCGGCGTCTGAAGTGTCAGGCGGTGTTTTCCGGCTTACCGGTGGTGCTGCTGTCGGCTATGCCTGAACCTACGGAAGAGATTCGCTGCTGGACAGCGTTCCTGCGAAAGCCGGCCTCGATAGCGGCGTTGCTTGACGCCGTCGACAGGTTCATTGCAGCGCGCCTGACCTATGCGCGGGCGCCACGCGACTCGGAGTACCCCGTCGCGGCGCGTTGGCGAGCCATCGATTCGCGATGCTGGCCGTAAGCCCAAGCTGTCGGAATGCGAAGCCACAGGTTACACACGCAGCCAGGCGGTGTTTGCTGGACGGCCGGTCCCTTTTTTAGCGGATGGCATGCAAAGCGGCGAGATTGCTGAAACCCAGGTTGAGCCATCCACCTGGGTTTTCAGATTTGACTGGAATGATGCAACGGTCGTGACCCATCACGTCGTCAGCAATGAGCCCGTACAGGAATCGTCGCTACAGAGCAGCGCCTGCGCGCTGACACAAGGTAAAAGATGGCAAGAGATTTCGTCCCCCTTCTCGCGGGCGGCAACAGCGCACGCCTATTGTTTGCCACTTCCTCCGGGCATGTCTCATGCTGTACGCAGGTCAGAGAAAGCAGTTCCCGAACGGGAGACGATCATGAAGTTGATAATGGCAGGAATTAGCGCAATTTCCATCATCGCCAGCGCTTGCGCATTTGCGCAGACCAACACCGGCAACGCTGCGCCAGCACACCGTGATACTCAAAACGCGCAGCCGGGTGCCGCTGGCCAGAGCATGGGCCGTGCTGCGGACGCCGGCAACAGCAAGCCCGCCAGTGGCACATTGATGCAGAAGCGTGAGCACGCAATGTCGCCTCAAGGCGCCTCAAACTCGAACGCAACGGGCGCGATGAAACAATAAAGGCGACGCGAGACCCCGATGTCGTGCACGAGCGCGTTTTCTCGATGCGATCTGACCGGGTTCCAATGGTCGAGGCTGATCGCGCGCATGGAGCAGCACGAACCGAATAGGTAATCGGGGCGTGCACCCTTCCTGTTGCGACGATGCTGCGGATTTGCTTCATGCAGTCGTGGTCGGTCTGTGAGGACCGGCGATGGAATGGGCGCGTCTCGGCAGGTGTAAAACCACCAGCAGATCCCCACATAATTCGTGGCATGCCCGTTCCCAAGCCGGGCTCGCCTGCTACACCCGGCGCGGCAGACGTACGGCGAATGCGGTTTCTTCTTTATCTGAGCGCGCCTCGATCGCGCCGTGATGCGCCTTGGCGATTTCGCTCGCGATATACAGTCCGAGCCCAAGGCTGCCTTGCGCGTCCTCGTTGATTTTTCGCTCTGGACCTCGCTGAAGAGGATCAAAGATGCGCTCCAGCAACAGTCCCTCGATGGCTGGTCCGCTATTGCAGACCTCGAAGCGCACCTCGGCCTCCTCGCCAGTCACCACGACGCGAACGGGCGCGTCTCGCGCGCCATATCTGAGCGCATTCAGAACGAGATTGCCGAGCAGTTGCTGCAGACGCGGACCGTCCCAGACACCCTGAACATCACCGTGCACCTCGAGCTCGATCTGCCGGTCTGGATGGACTGCGCGCAACTGGTCCAGCTCATCAGTGAACAGGTTCGTCAGATCAACGGGAGCAGGTATGACGTTAATACCTAGCCCGAGCCTTGTTCGGTTGAAATCGCACAGATCATCCAGAAGTGCCTGCATCCGGGCGCCGCTGCGCACCAGACGGGCTGCAGCTTCTGAAACGCGCTCCCCCGCGTTGAGCGCGGACAGATATGAAGCTGTCACCTGGATCGTCTGCAGCGGGCTCCGCATGTCGTGTCCGAGCATCCCAAGCAACAGATTGCGAGCCTGATCGACTTGTGTGCTGAAAAAACCGAGTGATTCGGCCAGCGCCTGATCGATGGCCTCATTGAAGCGGATGATGTCATCCAGATGAGGCGCATCGGGCTGACACTCATCCATCCACAAACGCAGCACGCTTGCACGCAAAGCGCGGTATTCCGCGGCCAGCTGGTTGATGTTGAAACCGCCTCGAGCACGCAGGACCGCATGGGATTGCGCAGCTGTCTCCGGCGCATCCGTCAGCCGGGGTGCCCGCCCCAAGGATTTTTCGTGCTGCGCTTCCCTGGTCTGCGAAGTCTGCAAATCTCTGGCTACTGCTTCCAGAATCTGCTGCGCGTGGTCGCGCAACGCGAGGGAGCCCATGTTGCCAGCGGCTGGCAGCAGCGTGGCGGCAAACGCCTCCCACTGCGCCAGAATGGGCTCCATTTCCTGCACGATAAAATCGGACAGTCGCATGCCTACTCCGGCGAAAAAATTGAGGAGATTTTTAGCCGAACCGATATTACGCGCCTGTTCGTCGCGGGATCCATCGGGTTTACACCGTCTTGGACTACCTGGAGGTAGTCCATGTACTCGTAATGAACCGCCTGGATTTTCTCGACAGTGGTGAGCGTTCGTGTCCGGCCTTTCATGAAACGCCACAACGATTCGCCGCACGCCCCTGAGCGGGGAGAACTGGAGCGGCAGGTCGAATCGCTTCGACGCGATATCCGCCAATTGCAGCTTGAACACGACATCCGGGAGAAGACGTCGCTGGCCGGGGTGGCTCTCACGTACGCGCGACGCGAAGCTGATTCGGTCGATGTCGCGCAAAGGGTGTTCGCCCGACAATGCGGCCCACGCAATCCCGCCGATACGCTGTGTGCTCGCTCTCTATCCGACGGCTCTTTCTCTTTAGACCTGACGCTTAGGTGATCCGATGTCCGTACGGCCCCCTGCTTTTCGAGTTCTACTCTCTCGGGTACTGTGGCTGTCAAGCAAAGGCACCGGTTTACCAGAACCGATGGGCAAGCGATTGGATCGAAACGCGTGACCAACACCCCGCTGCATCTTCCTCTGATGGCGAATGGCCGGCCTGCACGCCAATCCCTCTCTCGTTGCTTCCGTAGGCGAGACGTCTGTCACCCGAAGCGCGCGTGCAGCCAGTCCTGCGCCCAGTTCTTCGCATAGGCTATCGCGTCCTCGCGTGCGTCGAAGCCTGCCAGATCGCCACTCGAATGAATCTCGTACCCGGTGCCGTCGGCACGACTGCCGCTGATGCGTGCGTGAGCCATGTACTCGCCGTCGGCCCGCCGGGGGGTCGGGTCGATAACGATCAGGGTGGAATTGAAGCGCATGGTATTCCTTTGGGGTTATCGCTCGATTGCGACTGTCGCAGAGGGGCGTCGAAAAGCGCGACCTAAGTGCTCAGCATGGCCATGATTTGTCCAGCCTCGCGATCCGAATCGCAGCTTGCCATGCCGCGTTCGCATAGAAGCGCACGAATCGACATGAACATCAGAAACGCGCCCGCATCGATCTCGTGACGGTGGTCATGGATGAGGCTATCCAGTTCGCCCTGCGCGCCGGGCGGCAGAAACCGATCGACGATGTCAGCACCATTGCACCGAATCCATTTCAGCAGGTCGTTTCTTTCCATACCAGACTCCAATGTTTGCAACGGCTCTGAGTCAACCACCAGCGGATGAAGTTCGAGCCCGCGGTAGAGACGGGAACCGGTTGTGATCGGTACCTTTGAGGCCATCTCATTGTGTAGCGGAAAAGACGGAGCGTAGCGACGTGGGCCACTGCGTCCGCAGCCCTTCAGGAGGTCGGCCACGTCTCGGTTTTGGGTGAAAGCGGATCTCCGGTTCCGTCGGGTAAGCAGCTTAGGGACGCGAGGAACGGTCGCAGGTCGAGTGACGATTTCATGCTACGCCCATTGATGGATTTGTACAGAAAAACCCGTGCTTCAGGCGCCGTCAGAGAAGCACAGGGAACGTGCAAGTCAACCCGGCACTTACGTACCGCAGCGCCGGTACGCGGCGGCGATCCGAAGATCCACATCGGACTGCCTCTCTTCTCCAGTTCATCATGTGGCGACGCAGAGTGCGCCTCCGACATGTGCGGCAAGCAGTCTCGACGTCAACAATTCAACGACGGCGAAACGAAGCGCGCGAAACTGCAGTGCAGCCCCGTTCGCCCTTTTTGGCGGAAATCGATTCACCCTTTCGTCAGGTCATAAGGAGTTGCAGCGTTACCCGGCCGCCTGCGAGGAGACCGATGCGATGTTTGCGCCTCTGGCACGACGCGGACGCGCCCGCGACCACGCCATTGCCGAGCGTGGCACGCAACGGCTATCCGGACCGACTTCATTTCGGGGGTACGTGTTCGTCGCGGAACAGCCGGGAACGCGTGGCCCGATTGGGCGACGAGACGGCGTGAGCCAGCGACGCCAATTGCTGCTCGACTTGCAGGTCTGCGGTACGTCTTTGCAGCCGGCCACATCGAATCTTCGGGGGTGGCCAAATCGCGAATCGTTCGGGAGGATGATCGCCGGCGAGCGTCCCGGGCAGCATGTCGATCGCAGCCCTGTCCCGCTATTGCGGCAATGAGGTATGCTCACCGCCGGGTAAAGGGTCCGTTGCGCAGCGGAATGCGGCCATACCGGTCGCCAAAAGCTGGAGGTGCTGGCCGCCTTTTATGTGGGAGCGGCGATCGGATCGGCCATCAGGCAGACAGTAATTCGTCGCACGATCGAGCACATCGATGGATGCTGTCCGTCAGCGGCGTTTTCATATGTCGATGACCGAAGCGCCGCTCACCTTTCCGTCGACGATGTCCTTTCCCTGCTGCCGGGCGGCTCGCCTTGCCGTACCGAAGTCAGAGAACGTACGCGTTTGGTTCAGCCTGAAGACCCGGCTTGCGGAGGGAATTGCTGTCGCCGCCGGACGACATATCCGTACTGCAATTTCGTAACCTTCCGCGTAACGGGAATGTCCGTCAAAGCGACTGAATGTGCGGGGAAAGACAAGGGGATGAAGTTCGTACCCCTTGTAGAGAAGAATCGGGTGTGTCGACATGTTGGTCACTCCACAGGGTATGGCTCACTATACGCTGGAACGGGTTGCATCGGGCGGCGCAGACGCAGAGACTGTTACCAGAATTGTATTGACCGATAGTACTGTCGCGCGTACCTTGAAACGTGGGGTCGGCAAAGCGGGGCACTGCCCGGATTGTCATAGCGTTGGCTTAGATGGCCGGCGACGGCTGCCTGCCTGGTTCCACCTCTGCGCTTACGTTGCAAACCCTTCAAGAACACCACGATCAACAGCGTCTGCTTGCCACGCGCGATGAGGCTGGCCAAGGATACGGGAGCGACCCACTTCGTGAGTTCGAGACAGTGTGGTGCCCGATCGGACAAACGTGAGCGGAATGCCGGGTGAGGGAACGCTTGCGGATGTTAAGCACGAAGCTCGGGTATCCGCGTACCGGACAGCTAGCCAGGAAACTTCGTTCCGGTCGCCTCGTCGGTGTGGCGCGGGGGCGTATCTCCTTCGGCCAAACCTGCACAACGATCAAAAACGTGCTGCTTGCTGCGGCCAAAAGGAGTGACCTGATGACAACCATTCGCCATTATCGCGGTCTCGATATCTCCCTACTCGTGTATCCGCATCGCACGACACAACCGGGATATGGTCACAATTACGAGGAAGGATTCGATGCGTCGATTCGCATCAGCGACCCGGATTCCATGACGGACAACCCGCGAAGTCGCTTATTCCGTGTGCCCGGCAAGAGGCCCTTCGTGAATGCCGGCGACGCAAGGCGCGCGTCGGTGGCCTACGCCGAAATGCTGATTGATACTGACGGCTTTGATCGCACCATCCTGGAATCCCCCTGAGCGCTAGAGCCAGAACCTGAGTCTATGCAGAAGGTACCCGTGTTCGCGCGCGCCAGCGGCACGCCATCAACAATGTGTGTGATAAAGAAGTTGACCTTCTGATCGTCAGTCGCCACATGCTCGGCAGGCTATGCCGGTGCGACCGCATTTGCTGCCAGTTCCGGTCATCGCCTCCTCAGGCGTCGACCACGAAGTAGATACCGTCATGCCCGAAGGGAAGCCATGTCCATTCCATCTCGGCCGCATAGTGACCGATGGGTGATTGCCGTCCGCCCGCGCCTGCATTCACACTTCGACCCATTCTGAAAGCTCAAAGAAGTTCGCACTGAGCGCCCGCTCAAATCGGAAAGTAACCGATCGATCGCGCGTGATGTTTGCGCGCGCCTTATTGCACGCGTCCTGACGCCTGAGATGCGTTGAGCGTGCAGAACTGGCGCGTCGCCGTTAACCGCGCGTGTCGACCCAGTTGCGTGCCCAGCGTGTCGAGTGCTGCAACGCCTGCTCCTCACTCGTGAAGTAATCGAGCGAATAGAACTGGTAGCGGCCGTCCGCGCGCTCGCTATCGGCGCGTTCGAGCAGCAGGTTGGAGGAAAAACTGCCGTCGGGCAAACGATGCGCCGAGGGCTGGACGGCATAGCCGTTGTATTGTTGAATTTGTTTGTTCTGCATTTTAGTTTTAATAATGTCGAGTGCGCGCGTGCCTTGCGAAATGTGCACAGGTACGCCGATTCAAAGGCATCTCAGGCCGAATCTGAAGCAGTCGGAAAGCGAAGACGTGGCGCTAATGCCAGAGGGGAAAATGAGCGCAATGAGACGTATGGCGCTTGGCAAGTTGCCGGCGAAACCGATGCAGCCAGGAGCGAACAAGCCACTTCGGGAAACAACGCTCCGTAAGGATGTCCCTGCAACCCGGCGTCCGTCGCGGAACGCCGGGCTCTTCAAACTTTACAGCGGCTTGATGTTAGCTGCCTGCAGACCCTTCGGGCCTTGCTTCGTTTCGAAGCTCACCTTCTGATTTTCAGCCAGCGTCTTGAAGCCGTCGCCGCTGATTTCGGAGAAGTGAGCGAAAAGATCGTCACCGCCCTTGTCCGGGGTGATGAAGCCAAAACCTTTGCTATCGTTGAACCACTTAACGGTACCGGTATCCATGAAGAATCCTTGAGAAAAAACGGGAAAATGTGCTCCGTTGAAGAGCGTATGAAGCGTCAAGGAGGGAGAGGACAACGAATACCGCTGAGGAGCGAGCAATTGATGAACAGCAATCGAACTTCTTGAACTTCATGCGACACCCTAACCGCCAAGTGGTATCAGCGTCAATACTTATCTTGTAACTGTTTCACGGGGCGGGGCCGTTTTGCAGACGAAGCGATCCAAAGACCGGGTGCGCTGCACGAAGCTGCGAACCGGCACGCCTCGATCGATTTACGGATTGGCATACGATTTCGCTGTGCCTGTATGGCCGACATGCTCTATATGCAGAACGGACGCCATATTGTCGCCGGACGCCATATTGTCGCAATCGCAGTTAGCACAAGCTGGACACAACGCATACACCTTCTGAATTTTTGAATTCACGCAGTCACAGCTACTGCGCCATCTGCAGATCCAAGATCGCCGCGGCGAGAAACCGTGCTGCTTCGCCGCCCGTGACGACCCGATGGTCGAACGTCAGACTAAGCGGCAAGATCCGATGCACGGCCGGAACGCCACTTACCGCCACGACCTGCTCGTGAATGCGCCCCGCTCCGAGGATCGCGACAGTGGGCGGCACGACCACGGGAGCTGCGTATTTGCCGGCGATCATGCCGAAGTTCGACAACGTGATCGTATTGCCGCGCAGTTCCTCCGGTGGAATCTTGCGTGCCCGGATGTCGACACGCATCCGGTCGAGGCCGCCGCGCAGATCCGCTGCGTTGCGGTGCGCAACGTCGCGCAATACCGGTACAAAGAGGCCATCCGGTAGATCGACGGCGATGCCGAGGTCGATCTTTTCCAGTACGTGGCGCCGTCCCGCATGTCCGTCGAACCATGCGTTGAGCCCGGGTTCGGCGCTGCATCCTGCTACCAGCGCACGGATCAGGCGGATCGTCACATCGGTATGTGGCGGCCACTCATGAATGTCGGCGTCGTCGATGACGGTCGCGGCCGCCACTTCGCTCTGCGCGCGCGCCATGTTCTGCGCCATCGCGCGCCGCACGCCGCGCAGCACTTCGGGCGGACCGAGCTGAGCAAGTATCTTCGCGACTCGCTGCACGTCAGCCGCCGTGACGACACCCTCCGCCCCCGACGGTGTCACCATCGCAAGATCGACATCAAGCTTGCGCGCGAGCGCCCGCACCGCCGGGATCGCCTTGATTGTGCCGACACCCGTGCCCGGGCTGCCGCCGAGCGCCGCCGGCGCTTCGTGCACCACATGCTGGCCGACCTCCATATGACCGACCACGGTACCGGCATCGGCTTCGTCGGCCTCTCCTTCGAATGCGACGAGCGGCGCCCCCAGATGCACGATATCGCCGGGCTGGCCGAACAGCTTCGCGACTCGGCCGGATTGAGGCGACGGAATATCGACGATCGCCTTCGCCGTTTCCACCGACAACAGCCGTTGATCCGCGCGAATGTCATCGCCGCTCCTGACGTGCCACTCGACGATCTCCGCTTCCTGCAATCCTTCGCCGAGATCAGGCAGTTTGAAGATTTTCATGGCATCCCTACGCTTCCAGCGCCTGCCTGACCGCGCCAACGATGCGCTCAGTGCCTGGCATGTATTGATTCTCGAGTCTGTACAGCGGCACCACCACGTCATAACCGGTGACGCGCTGCACTGGTGCGAGCAGCGAGTACAGTCCGCGCTCGGCGATGTTGGCGGCGATCTCCGCGCCGACCCCTCCTGCATGCGAGCCCTCGTGCACGATCACGCAGCGTCCGGTTTTCGCCACCGACGCGAGAATGGTGTTCATGTCGAGCGGCTTGAGCGTCGCCACGTCGATCACCTCGGCCATTACGCCTTCCTGCGCAAGCAGATCGGCCGCAGCCTGCACGTCTTGCAACGCGCCGCCCCAACTCACCAGTGTGACGTCTGCCCCATCGCGCAACGTAAAGCAACTGTCGAGCGGCAGCGCTTCGCCGTCATCCTCCACCGGCTGCCTGAAGAGCCGGTACAGCCGCGTCGGCTCGAAGAAGATCACCGGGTCCGGGTCCCGGATCGCCGCCAGCAGCAAGCCGTACGCGCGTGCTGGCGACGACGGCGTCACGACGCGCAGCCCAGGTATGTGGGTGAACAGCGCTTCAGGGCTTTCGGAATGGTGCTCCGGTGCGTGAATGCCTGCGCCGCATGGCGCACGGATCACCAGCGGACACGTCAGTCGTCCGCGCGTTCGATGCCGCAGACGCGACGCATGATTCAGGATGTGATCGATGGTCGGATAGACAAACCCGGCGAACTGGATCTCCACAACGGGCTTAACGCCCATTGCCGCCATGCCGATCGCGCAGCCGGCGAGGGCGGTTTCGGCCAGCGGCGTGTCGATCACCCGCTGAGCGCCAAAACGCGTCTGCAACCCGACGGTCGCGCGAAATACGCCGCCGTTCACGCCAATGTCCTCTCCGAGCAGCACAACGGCAGGGTCGTGCGCCAGTTCATATGCGAGCGCCTGATTGAGGGCCTCGACCATGTTGAGGTCAGCCATCGCCGTGCCCCTTAGCCGGCGCGAAACGTTGCGCCATCGCCAGTTGCTCACGCATCGCTGGGGGCAACGCCTCATACAGGTGATCGAACATCGCGGACGGGCCCGGAGGCGGTATCGCCAGGTACGCGTCGACGGCCTGCTCGACCTGCGCCCGGCACGCCTTACCGAGTTCCTCGTCCTGCGCCTTGGTCCAGACGTTCACGTGCATCAGGTAGGTGCGCAAACGAAGCAGCGGTTCGTATTCCCATTGCTTGCCGATGACCTCGGCGTCGCGATAGCGCGTCGCGTCATCGGCCGTCGTGTGATCACCAAGGCGATAGCTGAGCGCCTCGATCAGCGTCGGGCCATCGCCGCGGCGAGCCTTGGCGAGCGCCGCGTGGACAACCTGATGCACGGCGATCACGTCGTTGCCGTCGACCTGCAGCCCCTCTATTCCTGCAGCGATCGCCTTTTGCGCGAGCGTTTGCGCAGCGCTCTGGTGGCTGCGTGGTACCGAAATCGCCCACTGGTTGTTATTGACGACGAGCACAAGCGGCGCCTGCCAGACGCCGGCCATGTTCATCGCCTCGTAGAAATCGCCCTTGGATGTGCCGCCGTCGCCGAAGATCGCCACCGCAACGCGCGGCTCGTGACGCAGCAGGAACGCGTAGGCTGCGCCGGCCGCATGGCACACCTGTGTGCCGATCGGCACACAGTTCGGAAAATCGTTACGGGGCACGCTGAAATCGCTGCCGCGCTCGTCGCCGCCCCAATACAGGAGACTTTCCGTCATCGTGACGCCGCGCAGCAATTGCGCGGCGTGATCGCGATACGAAGGGAACAGCACGTCGTCGGGCTGCATCGCGCTGGCGACACCGACACCGATCGCCTCCTGGCCGACCGACGACGCAAAGGTGCCGAGCTTGCCGGTACGCTGCAGCGCGACCGCCTTCGTGTCGAACGCCCGTGTCAGCACCATCGCGCGATAGAGCGGAATCAGCGCCGCGGGGTCACGTGCGAAGGCTGGCAATGACTGGACAGGCTCGCCATCGGGGCCAAGGTATTGCGTATAGCCGATATGAAAGCTGACAGCCGTCGTCATGTCCGCCCCCCATGTTCTTTCAGATTTCAAATACGTGCCGGAGTTCGCGCGCGAGCGCTACCGCACTTGTGCCGTCAGAGTCCGGCGCGTACCAACTTGAGTTTAGGCAAGGGAAACACATACAGGGGGCCAATTCCTCGCCGCCTCAACCACGCGCGGCACGGCAACCGGGAATACGAACGCCCGATTGTCGCAATGCAGCAGCGGGTGGCCGGTTGCGCGGCCCGGCAAGCAGACGGGAATTGGGCCGGCATCCCGCCGGCCGCGGCCGCTCCAGGCGAATATCGGCCGGGCAGAATCGGACGAAGACCGGAACGCGCTCGCTCAAAGCACCTTGCATCCAGCGAGGAAGATGCGGACCGCCTCACGCGCGATTCTGTTGCGCTCCGATGCGCCGGGGCGCCTCCTGGTGGCGCCAAGCAGCAGCCGCGCGCGGACCCCGCCGAGTACCAGGTGTAGAAACTGCTCGGTAGCCAGCGCAACGTCATCGAGTTGCAATGCGCCATCGGCGACTGCCGAACGAAGATAGTCCGAAAGCGGCTCCATGCCGCGTAGTCCACCCGTCTTGTTGTAATACCCGCTGATGAGTTCGGGAAAACGATAGGCCTCGGTCAGAAGCAGGCGATGCAATGCGATCATGTCAGGCCGCGTGCCCACATCCAGCAGATGGAGCGCGACCTTCTCGAGGACGTGCTCAGGACGGCGCGCATCGAGCACGATATCGCCGAGCTGCGTGATCCATGAACGACGCAGCGTCTCGACGATTGCGCTGAACAGGCCCGCCTTGCTGCCGAATCGATCGTACAGCGTTTTTTTTGCAATACCCGCCTCTCGCGCGATGCCTTCAAGGCTGGTCTCGCGATATCCAGCGGCAAGAAAATGGCGCTGCGCAACATCGAGCAGGCGCTGCAGACGAATTTCGGACTCTCGCAGCGTAGGACGCCCGCCTGATCGGATAGGTTGAGTCTGTGTTTCGCGCGTCACGATCCAGGCCTATTGACAATGTCTACCGACGGCGGAAACTATACCGGCGCGTTTCCGTCAAGCTACCTGGGACTCGGGGCGAGGTCAATGGTCGATTTCTTTATCGAGCGTCCGATCTTCGCATCGTCGATCGCCATCATCATGGTGCTCGCGGGGCTCATTGCCTGGTTCAACCTGCCGGTGGAGCGGTTTCCGCAGATCACGCCGCCACAGGTTCTGGTCAAGTCGACCTATACGGGTGCGAGCGCGCAGGTCGTGGCGGACACCGTCACCGCGCCGCTCGAAGAGCAGATCAACGGCGTGCCGGGTATGAGCTACCTGTCGTCGGTGAGTGCCAACGATGGCACGTCCACGATCACCGTCACGTTCAACGTCGGCTACAACATCGACATCGGCGCGGTCGACGTGCAGAACCGCATCTCGCAGGCGACGGCGCAGCTTCCCAGCATCGTCAATCAGGCCGGCATCACCATCCAGAAGCAGAACCCGAACTTTGTTCTGGCGGTGAATCTCTATTCGCCAGACGGCTCGATCGATCCTGTCACCCTCAGCAACTACGCTTATCTCCAGCTCGTCGACTCGCTCAAGCGCCTGCCCGGCGTGAGCGATGTCACGATCTTCGGCGAACGCCGCTACTCGATGCGCATCTGGCTCGACCCCAACAAGCTCGCCGCGCTCGGCATGACAGCCACCGATGTGCAGCATGCGATCGCCGAACAGAATGTGCAGGTCGCCGCAGGCAAGTTCGGCGAGGCGCCGGCGCCGGCGGGCACGACGTTTCAATACCAGATCAACACCCACGGCCAGTTGGCGGACGCGCAGCAATTCGGCAATATCGTGCTGCGCGCCGGCACGGCGAGCGACGCAACTGTGTATCTGCGCGACGTGGCGCGCATCGATCTGGGCGCACTTCAGTACACCTCTAGCGCCTCCGTGAACGAACACCCGGCGGCGCTGCTCGCCGTCTTCCAGTTGCCGAGCGCTAATGCGCTCGACCTCGACCAGCGTGTCAAGGACACGATGCAGACGCTTGCAAAGCGCTTCCCGAAAGGGATGGCGTGGGGCATCACCTACGACACCACCATGTTCGTGTCCGCCTCGATGGTCGAGGTGATGAAGACGCTTAGCTTTGCGCTGCTGCTGGTGCTGGGCGTCGTGTTCCTGTTCCTGCAGAGCTGGCGGACCACGTTCATTCCGATGATCGCCATTCCAGTGGCGCTCATCGGTACCCTCGCGATCATGCTGGTGCTCGACTTTTCGCTGAACACGGTCAGCCTGCTCGGCATGGTCCTCGCTATCGGCCTCGTCGTCGACGATGCGATCGTCGTGGTCGAGAATGTCCAACGCCAGCTCGAGAGCGGGCTTACGCCCATGGCTGCGGCGAAGGCGGCGATGCGGGAAGTGACGGGGCCGATCGTTGCCACCTCGGCAGTGCTCGGCGCCGTGTTCGTGCCGATCGCCTTCCTTCCGGGCGTGACGGGCCGTCTCTACAATCAGTTTGCGTTGACCATCGCCATTTCGGTGGCGCTCTCGGCGTTCAATTCCCTGACGCTCAGTCCGGCGCTCTGCGCGTTGCTGTTGCGACGGGACAGGCCGCCACGGTTCATCCTGTTTCGCAAGTTCAATCAAGGCTTTAACTGGGCGCGCAGCCACTACGCGAATTCGCTGCGCGACTTGATCCGGCTGCGCTGGCTCGCGCTGGCGGTCTTCGCGTGCGGCCTGGGTGTGACCTGGCTGCTCCATTCGACGATCCCTTCCGCCTTTTTGCCGGTTGAAGATCCCGGCTATTTCTATGTGATTACGCAACTCCCGTATGGCGCTTCGCTGCAACGCACCGAAGCCGTGGTGGAGAAGACCCGCGCGATCCTGAGGGCGACACCCGGCGTGGCGAACGTGCTGTCCATCAGCGGTCTGAATTTCATCACTCGCAGCACGACGTCGAACAGTGCGGCCCAGTTTGTGATCCTGAAGCCGTGGGACGAGCGAGGTGCGAAGCAGAGCGTCGCCAACCTCATCGCCACAGTACAGCCGAAGCTCAATCAGATTCCGGAGGCGGTGGCGCTTGCACTGATTCCACCGACTATTGCCGGCCTCGGCACCTTCGGCGGCTTCGATTTCGAAATCGAGGACCTGAGCGGCCGGGGCAGTGCCGCACTCGGCGAGGCGACCCAGGCCTTTCTCGCCCAGGCGCGGCAACAGCCTGAACTCGAGCGGCGCACCCTGCTCACCAGCTACAACACCTCGACGCCGCAATACGATTTCAATCTCGACCGCGTGAAGGCGAAGCTGCTCGGGCTCAACCTGAGCGATGTGTTCAACACGATGCAGATCTATCTCGGCTCGCTGTACGTGAACAATGTGACGCTGTTCGGCCGCACCTTCGAGGTGTTGCTCGAGGCCGACGACAACGCCCGCGGGAACCGCAGCGACCTGTCGCGGCTCTACGTGCGCAACGCCGCGGGAAGCATGGTGCCGCTGGGCACGCTCGGCCGGCTCGAACCGACGGTGGGGCCGGACACGGTGCCTCATTACAACCTCTACGGTGCCGCGGAGATCACCGGCAGTGCGGCGCCGGGCTACAGTTCGGGCCAGGCGATCGCGGCGATGGAGCGCGCGGCGCGCGTTTTGCCGGCGGATTTCGGCTATGACTGGACGGGCATTACCTATCAGGAGCTGCAGGCCGGCTCGGTCGCGGGCATGGTCTTCGCGCTCGCGCTGTCCTTCGTGTTCCTGTTCCTCGCCGCGCAATACGAGAGCTGGACGTTGCCGTTCACCATCATCCTCACGGTGCCGCTAGCCCTGTTCGGCGCGCTGGGGCTGCTGTGGCTGCGCCACATGCAGGTCGACATCTATGCGCAGATTGGTTTCGTCCTGCTGATCGGGCTGGCGGCGAAGAACGCGATCCTGATCGTCGAATTTGCCAAGCGGCGCCGCGAAGCCGGCCTCGATATCGTCGCGGCGGTGACCGAGGCGGCCCGCCTGCGTCTGCGCCCGATCCTCATGACCGCGTTCGCGTTCATCTTTGGCGCCGTCCCATTGATGATCGCCTCCGGCGCGGGCGCCGCGAGCCGCCGCTCGATCGGGACGACGGTGGTAGGCGGCATGCTCGCCGCCACCCTGCTCAGCCTCGGATTCGTGCCGATCTTCTACACGGTGATCGAGCACTTGCGTGAAGCCGTGCTCAAACGTATCGGTCGCGCGCCTCGCGATGGCGGCGAGGCGGCGTCCGGGGATTGATCGGGGAGCAACGGCGCAATGAGAGTCGGCAAACTTCGCGTTGTAGCCACAGGCCTGGCGATCGCCGTAGTCGTCTGCGTCCTGTCGTTCACAGGTGGGGGAGCGCGACAGGCTACCGGCAGCCCGCCCGCGCCGGACCCAGCCGCCCCCACCGAGGTGCCCGTAACCCAGGTGGTCGAGCATACCGTGCCGGTTTACCTCGAATATGTCGGCACCACGGACGCGATCCGCACCGTCACGCTTCAGGCGCAGGTGACCGGCTACCTGGCGAAGCAGGGGGTGTCCGATGGCTCGGACGTGAGCAAGGGCACACTCCTGTATGAGATCGATCCGCGCAGTTATCAGGCGGCGCTCGATCAGGCGAGGGCGCAGGCGGCAAAGGATGCGGCGGCGCTCGAATATGCCATCGCCAGCCATCGCCGCAATACGCTGATGAGCGAGACGGGCGACGTGTCGATCGATACGCTGCAGCAGTCCGCGAGCACCGAGCATCAGGACCTGGCCGCGCTCGCGGCGGATCGTGCGCTCATCGAGACGGCGCTGCTCAATCTCGACTTTACGAAGATCCGCGCGCCGTTCTCCGGGCGTCTCAGCCTGAGTCAGGTGCATGAAGGTGCGCTCATCAGCAGCACGGGGACCCAGCTCAACACCCTCGTGCAGCTCGACCCGATCTATGCCACCTTCAATCCGCCGGACACCGATCTCGCCACTATCCAGCACGATCAGGCGAAGGGGACCATCGCGGCCGAGGTCATCGTCGGTCAGGGCGCGAGCCCGCAGTACCGTGGCAGGCTCACGTTTCTCGACAACAACGTGGGGCGCAGCAGCGGCACCATCACCGCGCGCGCGACCGTCGAGAACCCGGATCACACGTTGCTGCCGGGGCAATTCATCCGCGTACGCCTGCACGTCGCGGACGCACCTAACACGCTGCTGGTGCCACAAGTGGCCGTCGGCTCCAACCAGCTTGGCAAATACGTCTACGTCGTCGGCGCAGACAAGCGGGTCGAGCAGCGCTATGTGACCCTCGGCTCGGACTACGGGCCACTTGTTGCGGTCAGGAAGGGCGTCGTTCGGGACGATTCGGTCGTTGTCGGCAATCTCCTCAAGCTCAGCCCCGGCATGGCCGTGAAACCGGTTGCGGCGAAGCCTTCGTAAACGGCCCGTAACATGAGGAGCGCGCAGCAATGACATCGAACCCCGGCTTTGCGCGTCACCCCCGGGCAGCATGTTGCCGCAGCGCCGCCTGCGCGGCGCTTTCGGCGGCGACGCTGCTTGGCGGCTGCGAAGTCGGACCTGACTTCGCGCCACCCGGGCCGCCGCAGCTCAGCGGCTATACGCGGGAGCCGCTGCCGGAGCGAACCGTCGCGTCGGACGTCCACGGCGGCGAGGCGCAGCGCTTCGTGCAAGCTCTCGATATTCCGGGGCAATGGTGGACGCTATTCCACTCGGCTGCGCTGAACGCACTCGTAGAACGTGCGCTTGAGGCCAACCCGAGCCTGCAGGCAGCGCAGGCCACCCTTCGCGAGGCCAACGAAGCGCTTTACGCAGCACAAGGGGCGCTGTTCCCGACGGTGAGTGCGGACATCTCGACTGCTCGCGAGAAGATTTCGGGCTCGCCGTTCGGGATCTCGACCACGGTGCCGGTCTTCAGGCTCAACAACGCCTCGGTGAGCGTCACCTACCTGCTCGACATCTGGGGCGGTACGCGCCGGCAGATCGAATCGCTCGCCGCGCAAGCCGAGTACCACCGCTTCGAACTCGAGGCGAGCTATCTGAGCTTGACGTCGAACGTCGCCACGGCCGCCGTACAGGAGGCGTCGTTGCGGGCGCAGATTGCAGCCACAGAGGAGATCGTCGACATCGAGACGCAGCAACTCGCGGGATTGAAACGGCAATTCGCGATCGGCGCCGTCGCCAATGCGGCGGTACTCGCGCAGGCGGCCACGCTGGCGCAAACACGCGCGCAGTTGCCGCCGCTGCAAAAGCAACTGGCGCTGACCCGCAATCAGCTCACGGCCTATCTTGGCCGCTTCCCGAGTGACGAGCTGGTCGAGACGTTTGATCTCGCGTCGCTGCAGTTGCCCGACACGTTGCCGGTCAGCCTGTCGTCGACACTCGTCGAGCAGCGTCCGGACATTCGCGCGTCGAAAGCGCAACTGCACGCCGCAAGCGCAGAGATCGGCGTCGCGACCGCCAATATGTTGCCGCAACTCACGCTCAGCGCCGCCTATGGCAGCGAGACCAACGATGCGCTGTTTTCGCCGGGAAGCGCGATCTGGAACCTGGGAGCGGGACTCACGCAGCCCCTCTTCGAAGGTGGAACGTTGCTGCACCGGCGCCGCGCCGCAATTGACGCTTTCGATGCGGCAGCGGCGCAGTATCGCAACACCGTCATCTCGGCGTTTCAGAACGTGGCTGATGCGTTGCGAGCGCTGCAATCAGATGCGGACGCAGTGGTGGCCGAGGCAGCAGCCGAGCGGGCGGCGGCGGACAGCCTCGCCGTGTCCCAGCGCGAGTTCCACGTTGGCGCGATCAGCTATCTTGCGCTGCTCGACGCGCAGCGGACGTACCAGCAGGCCCGCATCGGCCTCGTCCAGACTCAGGCCACCCGGTATTCCGATACCGTCGCACTCTTTCAGGCTGTCGGCGGCGGATGGTGGAACCGCAGCGATGTGGTGCGTGACCGCGGCTAATGATCCTCATCGCGGGGGCATGCCCTCCGGTCGCCCGGAACCATGCGGCACAGTCATGGTGCTGGCAAGCCATTCCGGACCGCTCGGATTGTCATCCTGTCGGCCCGCAAGCAGACCGTGGCAAATCTGGCTCGAGTGGTTCAGAGTGGCCGTAAGTGGAGGGTCGACGTTCTGCACCGGGGCGCCGGGTGCTTTCCAAGGCAGCCCCGTTCAAGCCTGGCAATCCGGGAATCAAACCTCAATCGGCGTTTGTGCCATCAAACTCCACGAGTTCAACCCAGTTCGCGCCCTTGCCGACCGGATACTGTCCGATCGCACTCAACTTGCCAGTCTTACGATCGATGTTGTACACGCTAAGGCTCGTCGATAATTGCCCGACAGCCAGCAAGTACTTGCCGGACGGATCGATATTGAATCCACGCGGTTGCTTTTCGGTCTGGTATGTACCGATACGCGTCAGCTTGCCAGAGGCAGCGTTCACCTTGTACGCCGCGAGCGTGCTCGATGTGCGCTCCGATGCAAACAGGAATCGCCCGTCCGGGGTCAGGTGGAGATCGGCCCCCCATGGCTTGCCGCCGGAGAAATCGGGCGGCAGGATCGAGACTGTTTCGACCGGCTTCACGGTGTCGCGGGTGCTATCGAAGGCGAGTACGTGCAGCTTGCCGTCGAGTTCATCAATCAGGTACGTGAAGCGATGATCCGACGAGAATACGAAGTGACGTGGTCCCGATTTCGGCGGCAACGAATAGGCGGGCGCGGTGTCCTCGGTCAACTGCCCATTCGAGGCGTCGAACTTGAGACGAAGCCAGGCGTCCGAGCCGAGAACCGACGCGAATACGAAACGGTTGTCCGGAGCGTTGCGGATCGCATGAGCCATCGGGCCGGTCTTGACGGTCTGCTGTACGTTGCCGACCACACCATCCGCGCCGATCTGGTTCACCGCCAGAAGGTTGCCGCCATATGACGCGGAAAAGAGGTAACGGCCGTTTGCGTCCGTCGAGATATACGCCATGCTATCCGCAAGCGGCGCCCTGCCGAGTTCGATCAGCCGGCCATCGAGCGGATTGACCGCAAAGCTCACCACGCGATAAGGCTTCGAGCGCAGTCCTGCGTAGAGCCGGAGGTGATCCGGCGAAAACGCCATCGGCATCACCGTTGCACCGACAGACACAGTCTCCACGGGCGCCAGCGAGCCGTTCGACTTGTCGAGACTGAAAACCGAGATATCCTGGCTATCAGCATTCGATACATATGCGTACGTCGCGGCCTGTGACACGCAGGAGAGGGAAGCACCGGCAATCAGAATTGCGGTGGCGCCTAGCACGCCCTTAACGTTCATGTTCATACTCCAGTTAGAAATGGTTTAGATTGTCTGAATCGACCAGCGCTTTGCGTCGGTCAATCGGAGCATCTATTGCGCGGCGAGGCGGAATGCCGAGACTGCATTCGTCATTGACTGCGCCTGCTGTTCGAGCGCACTAGCGGCAGCGGCGGCTTCTTCGACGAGTGCCGCATTCTGTTGAGTCACCTGGTCCATCTGCGTAACCGCCTGGCCGACCTGTTCGATGCCCGTGCTCTGCTCGATCGTTGCCGCCTTGATTTCATTCATGATGGTGGCCACGCCGCGCACGGCGCTAACAATCTCCTTCATCGACTGACCCGCCTGCGCGACCAGGCTATTGCCGTTAGCCACGTCCTCGACCGAGGCGCCGATCAAGGTCTTGATCTCTCGGGCGGCGTCCGCGCTGCGCAGAGCTAGACTGCGAACTTCGCTTGCGACCACGGCGAAGCCGCGTCCCTGCTCACCGGCCCGTGCCGATTCGACCGCCGCATTCAGCGCAAGGATATTGGTCTGAAATGCGATGCTGTCGATCATCCCGGTGATCTCGGCGATCCTCCGCGAACTCTGGCTGATTGAATTCATGGTCTGGATGGCGCGCTCGACCACTTCGCCGCCCTGCTCGGCGACATCGGCTGCGCTCGAAGCCTGTGCACTTGCCTGCTGCGCGTTATCCGCGTTCTGTTTGACGGTGGACGTCAATTGCTCCATGCTGGCCGCGGTTTCTTCCAGTGCCGCTGATTGCTGCTCTGTGCGGCTCGACAGATCCACATTGCCCGCGGCAATCTCGCGCGCGCCGCCGTAAATGGCCTCGCAACTGTTGCGCACGTTCGCCACTGTCTGAGCCAAACCACGCTGCATCCGCTGCATCGCCGCGAATAGCTGACCGATCTCGTTGCCGCTCGCCTCGGGGATGCGCGCTGTCAGATCATTCGCCGCGATTCGATCGAGCAGATTGGCGGCGTCGTTCAGCGGAGTCGTCACGATGCGCCGCAGCGCGAAATGCGCAGCGACGATCAGGACCAGCGCCGCGCTCACTCCGAAAATGACCAGGCTGACGACCCACGTATATTCGCGATCGACCTGCGCGATGGCATCGTTCGACAACGTGTTAGCTATGCTCTGGAATTTCTCGACATTCACCGAATACGCCACACCGGTTGACGTAATGTCGTGATCGTTGATAGCGGCGTAGGCGTTCGTATCGCCGGCACGCAGAGCATCGGAGGCTTTCTTCAGAATCGCGGCGAGGTTGACTGACGATTCGATCAACTGCTGCTTCAACCCGTCGTCCTGGCCACGAAAAACGGCGGCGCTTCGAAACGACTCGGTTTCCGCAGCCGCCCGGTTCATCGTCGTTTCGGCGCTCTTCAATGCCGAGTCTCGCGTCGTCTCGTCGTTGCGCTCCTTTAGAGCTGAGTAGGCTCGTGTCAACGCGGCTCGAGTGCGTGTGGAGTCCTTGTATGCGTCGTTGACGAGAATTTCCTGCGTCGCAATCTGATGGATGCGGTTGAGATTGGCATTCGCGCGGCTGAGCGTGGCGACACCGATCACGCCGCCCAGCAAAATCATCGCCGCAAAGATCAGGAAGACAGTCAGGAGACTATTTCGAACCGATACGTTTCTCATCCCGCTTTTCAACCCGGTGTTGTACGATGACCTGTTTATCGGCAGATTCCGCGATCTCTTTAGAAAATGGGCATGCAGATAAACTTTATGCCGGGACATCAGACTTCTGGCGGGGCGCTTCAAGGGTCTTCGTTGCCCCCGTGCGGCGCTTTGACCAGCGCACCGATGACAGTGCGACCCTCCGCGTGACACCTTGAAACGCGCTCGCCCGGGTATTGGGAGGATGGACAGGCTCAGACATGGGAAAACTTCTTCAGATACCGTCTTCGGCATAACGCATGCAGTTCGTGGGAAACTGCAATGGCGATAGTCAGATACTCGTTCTCTCGTACCTGCGCAATTGCTACGCCTGATTCGCCTCGCCAAATCGACGCGAAGGGTTGCCCTGCCAATACAGGTAGCTTGTAAGCCGAGATGCGCCGTATCCCTTCGCCACTCGGCCCGCTTTTCAGCCCACCATTTAGCGCTTATCGAATCAGGATTTCATAGCCGACATGCGAAACGCGCCATACATCAAAAGCCGATTGCTGATCGTCGCGGCGTTCGCATTGCCAGCGTTCGTGTTCACCAGCGGCTGTAAGTCCACGGTGACGCCGCCCTTGACAGCGCCGGGGAAGATCGCCGCTGACGACGCTGCGCTCGCCGCCCGGGTGAAGCAGGCGCTCGTCGCGAACCCGGAACTGAGACCCTTGCCGATGAGCGTCGCGACGTATCGAGGCGTCGTGCAGTTGTCAGGATACGTGGATTCGGAGGCACAGATTCAGAAAGCGCTTGCCGTGACGCGCGGCGTGCCGGGGGTGCAATCCGTGAGCAACGATCTGCACCTCAGGCCGCAATGACGCGCGTTTGCCGGAAAACAGACGAACCAGGCGCGGACGACCTGGACGAACATCGACAGATCGTTCGGATCGAACGCGATATTTATCCAAGGCCGAGCAAAGCGGCGATTGGCATGAACCGCAATTCGACGGCCATGCCAGTGCAACCCAGGTGCCGTTTCCTGTAGCGCGGGTCAAATTCGGCCCCGCTAAGTTACGAGAAAATCAGGCCAGGAAAGCACAGCGGAAAGTGACGCTTTGCCGCCCGACGTACCCCGCCCGATACGGTGGCTATTGCTGGACCAGATCGTACGCCGCAAGCGCCGCAATCTGCGTCACGCCACCGTCCACGGGTAAGCACGTGCCAGTAATGAATCGCGATTCGTCGCTGGCGAGAAACAGCGCGGCGGCCGCGACGTCCCATGCATCTCCCTCCAATGGGAGGGGCGCGATCTTGCGGCGACGTTCGCGAGCCTTATCGTCAAGCATGCTTTCCACCATTGGCGTAAAAATATGCCCCGGAGCAATCGCGTTGGCACGAACCTGATCGCGGCCGTACATCACCGCGAGTTCACGCGTAAAGCCGACCATTCCCGCCTTTGACGAGCCATACGCGGCCGACCCGTGGCTGCGGATGCCTGCGACCGAACCGATGTTGACAATGGCCCCGCCCCCGCGCGCCACGATATTCGGCACCGCACTTCGGCTCATCAAGAACGCACTTTTCAGATTGACGTCGATCACACGGTCCCAGGACGCTTCGTCGACGTCCTGCAATCTCCCCGGCGCGCCTGAGATACCGACGTTGTTGACGAGAATGTCCAGACCTCCATACCGCTGAACGGTCTCTTCCACAATGCGCGCACAGACAGCGCCGTCCGTGATATCGCCGGTCGATACGAACGCTCTGCCGCCCGCTTCCGTGATCAGCGCGAGCGTTTCCGCCGCCCGCTCGTACTGCTGATCGACGAGACAGACGGACGCGCCCTCCGCCGCAAAAAGACAGGCAATGGCCTTGCCCGTGCCAAAGCCCTGACCCAGCGATCCTGCGCCGGTCACGATCGCGATCTTGCCGCTTAAACGTTGATGAAAGATTTTCGGAACAGGCATGCTGTAACCGGTTGATGAAAGTCGATTGTCATCTTGAACGTTCGAGCGAGCACCGGCACGTTCACGTTCAAGCCATAACTCGCCAGGAGGCTGCCGATGGTCGAGCTTAGTCTCGCGAAGCCAATAATGCAACATACGGTTGCATTATTGGCCTGGATCATGTCGATTCGCGCACCGTGCCGTGATCCAACAATGCCGCGCCAAAGCGTGCCGCATACGCGGTGTTCACTGCTTCGGTCTGGAAGCGGGTTTCGTTAATCGCAAAGATGAAGTATCCATACGCGAGATCGCGTCGATAGTCGTTCCACGCTTCGTCGAAATCAGGCGCCTCGACCCCGCCAATCGCCAGCTGCGAAAGATAGTGTTCGAGCAGCGACCGCTCCCATGAGCGACGGTCCTCGATATCGAGTGCACACCCTATGTGGTAGGCGACCTCGAGGCTCCAAGGCGCCCGACTGACCTGGGCATCGAAAAAACCTGGCGTCCCGTCAGCTTCGACGTACAGATTTCCCAGATGCGTATCGCCGTGAATAAGGCATACCGGTTTGCTCTTATGTTCGCGCGCAATGCGCGCGAGAGATGCCATCATCCAGTCCCGATCGTGCAGATACCGGCTTACTGCCGCTCCTCTCGGCAGCGATATGTAGTGGGCCCAGACGTCCGGTTCGAGGTATCGGTTCTGGTATTCCAGCGACCAGTCCGAAAAGCGCTCTCCCACCCATTCGAGCCGACCGCCCTTGTCGAACTCCCGGCTGTTCCATGTTTGCGCGTGATAGCGCGCCATCGCACTCAACCGTAGGGCGACTTGTTCGTAGCCCTGCGATTGCTGGGCACGGCAAAACTGAACGTTACGCTCGCGCAGGTCTTCCATCACTACGACCGATTGCCAGGCATCAGGATCCGTGCCTGCAAAAAAGCATCCAGGCGCGTTCATGTTGATGAACGGGAGAACGTCGCGATAAAAACGCATTTCATTGCGATACATGTCTCTCATCGAAGGACTGTGATCCTCGAAACCGCCCTTGACGATCATGCGCGCCGGCAGCGCCATTGCCTGTCCCGCGTCGTTGTACTCGAGCGCGACGCGTACCTTGGTCGACGTACCCGGCAATACCTCCACGTGCCGGCACGAAGTTACTTCGGCCCCGGGAAAGCGGAACGCGATCGCGGAGGTTAGCCACTTTGCGGTCACTTCCTCAACAGCGACAGGCAACGCCATGTCACTTACCACACCAGATTCCGACAAGGTTCCTCCCGAAGATTGCAAACAAAAAGACGCGTGCGCATCGTCGCGCATACCTGCTCCCCGTCGCAACATGGGGAAAACCACACCTCGCCTATCGTTGCATATTTTGAATGCCGTGCATATAGTTGCTTGCAAATGCAGCTACTTTTTTGGCAGGAAATCGATGAATCTATCCGACTCCGTCACGCTCGAGCGAGAACCGGCTGGCGCCGAACTCGCACAGAGACTTGCGCCAGGGGAATACCGTACTGAAGAGAGTGTCGCGTTCAAGATGAACCTGGTTCATCTTCTGCTTGGCGCGGAAATCGACGGAAAGCTCGCTGCGAGCGAGCTTTCAGCAATACAGTGGGGAATCCTGAAAGCACTGTCCGACGGACGTGCTCGCACACCTACTGCCTTGTGCCGGGTGCTGCTCGCTGACAGCAGCATCATGACCCGCAAGCTCGATTCGCTTGAAAAAAGAGGATTGATTAAACGAATTCGCAGCACTTCCGACCGACGCTGTGTCGAGCTCACACTGACTACAAACGGCCGCCAGTTGTTGCGCGGAACCCTGCCGCACATCGTCGATGCAAGCAATCGGCAGCTTCGCGGCTTCACGGTCGAAGAAGTCCGAACCGTCAAACATTTACTCGATCGGATGATCGTCAATCTGAGCTGACTAGCGATAGCAAGCTCGGAATGGACCAGCGTCTGCGCCCCAGGTCAACGCGTATCGATATTTGAAAGGAGCTTTTATGGAGCATCCCGAAACAACAGAAAGGCAACGCGGGAACCCGGCGCAGGAGCCCAGCCTCGTGCCGCTGCCGGTTCCTCACGTATACCGCGGCCGCACTGTCACCGGAAGCGCCATCAGGCACGTGTCGCGTGATCTTGGCCAAGGTTTCTGCACGCCCAGGATCGACCTTGACGACCTCGTGTGGCCGCGAGCTGAGTCAGGCCCCGCCTTCGATATGCCGATTGCGAAGGTTATCGACTTTCTTGTCGAGCTGGGGCCGCGTTTGCATCTGGACGTCAATCCGCTGATGCAGGCCGCGCTCGAGTCAATGATCAAAGTGAGTCCACTCGGGCGACGGATTCTCGAAAACTGCTATCGCGACATTCCCAACCTTTTCGCACGCGAGGTGATCGAGGACGAGTTGCGCGTAAGTCTTGGCGACGCGCGCCTCGTCGACGGTTGGGTGGCACGCACGCTGCGCGGGCGCCCGAGTCGTCTGCGCGCGTTTGCACCGCGCCTCGTACATGTGCTCGCAGGCAACTCGCCGATGGTGGCAGCCATGACGGTCATGCGCGCGGCGCTGACGAAAGGCGTCCACCTGCTCAAACTGCCTTCGAACGATCTTTTCACGGCCACTGCAATTCTGCGCACGATGGCCGACATCGACCCGGATCATCCCGTCACCCAGTCGTTTTCGGCTGCATATTGGCGCGGTGGAGACGAAAATGTCGAGTCGATTCTTTATCGTCCGCAGTACTTCGACAAGATTGTCGTATGGGGCGGCGACAGCGCGGTTCGGCACGTGATGCGCTACGCTGGCCCCGGGCTCGAGCTGGTCGCGTTCGATCCGAAGGTATCTATCTCGCTGGTCGGCCGTGAAGCCTTTGCATCCGACGAGGTGCTGCGCGACGTCGCGCGTGCCGGCGCAGCCGATGTGCTGTCGTTCAACCAGGACGCGTGCAATGCGAGCCGGTATCAATTCATCGAAGGCGACGAAGACGACGCCGACCGCTATGCCGAGCAACTGGCGCTGGCACTCGGCCAGGACTTTCGCTATGGCGACGGCCAGGGCCCGCTGGTGCCCAGCGACATTCGCGAAGCGGTTGATGTGCTGCGTGAGATGGAGCCGCTCTACCGGGTGTTCGGTGGATACGACGGCAAGGGGCTCGTCATTCGCTCGGAAGAAATGGTCGATTTTCATCCCATTTGCAAGACCGTCAACGTCGTTCCCGTGGCAAGCCTGCGCGACGGCGCGCGCTATGCGACCGTCGCCACGCAAACGGTCGGCATCTATCCGCCGCACCGGGTCACAGAGGTGCGCGACGCGCTCGCGTGCGCTGGCGTCCAACGCATCGTGGCGCTGGGCGAGTCGATTTCAGATGGGGTTGGCGGCTATCCGCATGACGGCATGTTCCCGATCCATCGATTCATGAAATGGGTCTCGGAGGAATCGGGCCCGAATCCGGAGGAGACGCAATAATGCAAGCCCTTTCCACGCTGCTTCAACTCACGGATCTTCAAGACCCCTTCCGCAACGCGCCGGAAAGCCTCCATGCC
The DNA here is from genome assembly GCF_014201065.1 of Paraburkholderia sp. Cpub6. Classification (NCBI taxonomy): domain Bacteria; kingdom Pseudomonadati; phylum Pseudomonadota; class Betaproteobacteria; order Burkholderiales; family Burkholderiaceae; genus Paraburkholderia; species Paraburkholderia sp. Cpub6. The sequence continues at coordinate 116,053 of NZ_JACHDM010000011.1, read as the reverse complement.
GCGCAACTGCAAGCCGTGCGCGAGCGCTTCGCGCAGCGCCGGCAGCAGATTCGCATTCTCGACAAGCGAGCCAGCGAAGCCGGGGTGACGGAAGTGAAGAGCATGAGCGACGCCGTGCCATTGCTTTTTGCCGACTCCGTCTACAAGAGCTATCCCGATTCGTTCATCGAGCAGGGAAAATGGCGCCACCTCACAGCGTGGCTTCAAACGCTCACAACCCGCAAGATCGACGGATTCGACTACGGCACGATCGCCGATCTCGACGACTGGATCCATGCGCTGCGTCGAAACGGCCATTATGTGATGAGCTCGAGCGGGACCTCGGGCAAGCAGTCCTTCATTTACCAGAGCGAAGCCGACCGCGAACTCGGCTGGCGCCTCCTCTCCCAAGGCATTCGCTGGGCGGCGAGCGGCATGCGCGATCCGTCGCGTCGCTATCCCGTGTTCCTTCTGACGCCCTCCTCCGGCTCTTACACCGGAACGGAGCGCATGGCGAAATTCGCCGAATCGATTGCGATGCCGGGCGACCTTCACTACATGTCGGATGTGCCGCAAAGCGCCGCGCACACCACACGCATGGCGCGCATGCGGCGGGCCATCGCGGACGGCACCGCGCTCCCCAGTGAAATCGAAGCCATCCAGAACGAAAGTCGAGAACGCAGCGAACGCGTACAAGCCGATTTCCGGCAGTTCATCGACCACCTTCTCGAACGGCGTCACGAGCCCATGTTCATCATGGGCATGATGGGCATGCTTTATCAGATCGTCGCCACGGCGCGCCAGCGTGGCATTCCCGACGCCGACTTTCATCCCGACACGATCATTAGTATCGGCGGCGGCAAGAAAGGTGCGAACCTGCCAGAAGATTTCCAGCAACAGTGCGAGCGCTTCTTCAACTTCAACGCGACCAACTTCAACGACGGCTACGGCATGGGCGAAGTATCGGGCTTTTGCCCGTGGCTTCACGAAGCGAAGGCGTGGACGGTCCCGCCCTGGCTCGTCCCGCTGGTGCTCGACTCGACCGGCGAACAACTGCTTAATCCTGCGGACGGGAAAGGCATCGTCGAGGGACGGCTCGCCATTATCGACCTGCTCGCGGATGGGCGCTGGGGCGGCGTGATGAGCGGCGACAAGGTCACCGTGGAGTTCGGTCACGGCATCGACGGCGTGCGCACGCCCATCATTCGCGACGTGGTGCGCTACAAGGATTTGCCCGGCGGCGACGACAAGCTGTCCTGCGCGGGAACGATCGACGCCTACGTCCGCGGAGAGATCGCCGACATGACCGAGGCCCGGACCCCCAACTAAATCGATGTTTGCTACTCATCTGAAGGCCAATCGACAATGACTGAAACACAGACAAGCCCAGCCGTGTGGTTCATTACCGGCGTTTCGTCCGGCTTCGGCCGCTCGCTTGCGCAAGCGGTCCTCGCCCGTGGCGACAAAGTGGTCGGGACCGTTCGGAATGACGCACAGATCACGCCGTTCGAAAATCTCGCATCCGGACGCGCGCACGGCGTGCTGCTTGACGTGACCGACGCGGCAGCCGTGCCTCGCGCCGTCGCGCAGGCCATCGAGCGCGCGGGACCGATCGACGTACTCGTCAACAATGCGGGCTACGGTCTGTTCGGCGCATTTGAAGAGGTCTCCGACGCGGAAGCACGTCAGCTGTTCGATACCAACGTGTTTGGAACGGTCAACGTGATACGCGCCGTACTGCCTCATTTTCGCGAGCGCAACCGCGGTCATATCGTGAACTTCTCGTCGGTTGCCGGGGTGATCGGCATCACGGGCTGCAGTTTCTATTGCGCTTCGAAGCATGCGATCGAAGGGCTTTCGGAATCGCTCGCTCGTGAACTGAGCCCGTTCGGGATTCGAGTGACCGTGGTCGAGCCGGGTGGCTTCCGCACCAATTTCGCAGGCGGATCGCTGAAGTGGAGCGAGGTCGAATCACCCGTCTATACGGAGACCGTGGGCAAGATGCGTCGTTACATGAGCAGCTACCACGGCACGCAAACGGGCGATCCGGCAAAGGCTGCCGACGCCATCGTGCGCGCGGTTTCCGCAGACAGCCCGCCGCTGCGGCTACCACTAGGTCCGGACGCCGTCGACGTCGTTCGGAAGAAACTTTCGTCCGTGCAACACAACCTCGAAGCCTGGCTCGACGTGTCGAGTTCCACCAACTTCGACCACTGACGCCTGGCAACTCATAGCCCTGGAGACGACATGTCCGCTTTGGACCCGTTCTATGCAATGCTGCGCGGTGAAAGCGACCCGTTTCGCAATCACCCCGAGAACCTTCGCGAGCTTCAGCTCGCTGCCATGAAAGAGCGCTTCGCCGAGCGCCGCGAACAGATCAGGCTACTGCGCCGCAGAGCGGAAGATGTCGGCGTCAGCGAGGTGACCCGCCATGAAGATATGGTGCCCCTGCTGTTCGCGCATCAGATCTACAAGAGCTACCCCGAGTCATTCATCGACAACGGCCGCTGGAAGCATCTTTCGGCATGGCTGCAAACGCTATCGAGCAAACGGGTAGCCGAAGTCGATCTGGACGGCGCGGACAACGTCGACGCATGGATGGACCGTCTGCGCTCAGCGGGACACCATGTTTTCAGCTCGAGCGGCACATCCGGCAAGTGCAGCTTCATCAGTCAGACGCAAGCCGATCTCGACAATGTCACCGAGTCGTGCGTGAAGCTGGGCGTCTATGGCAACGCAATGATCCGAAGAGATTTCGGCAAGCGCCCGGCTTTCCTCATGATGCCGCCTGCCGGCGCGCATCGGCATATCGAGCCGGTACTGAACGCAGCGCGACGGCTCGGCGCGGAAACCACGCTGATGTTCGACGAACCGGTGCTCGCATCCGCAACGATTTCGATGGGCCGCATGCGCCGCGCAATCGCCGACGGCTCCGCGAAACCGAGCGAGGTCGCGGCGTTTCAGGAGCAGGCGGTGGCGCGCCAGCGTCACACCGGCAAGATGATCGACCGGTTTCTCGACAAGCTAACCGCGCAGCGCGAAGTTCCGGTGCTCGTCCAGGGCAACTGGTCGTTGCACTGGACGCTCGCCGAGCGCGCCCGTCAGCGCGGCATCGCCGATGGCATCTGCCATCCGGATACGGTAATCACCACCGGTGGCGGCTTGAAGGGCACCTCGGCCCCCGCCGACTATCGGGAGCAAATCATCCGCTTCTACGGTATTCGTGCCGAGAACGTCCAGAACAGTTATGGCATGTCCGAGATGATCGGAACCGGCCCCTGGTCGGAAGTTGCGCAGGGCTATGCAATCTGCCCGTGGATCGTCCCGTTCGTCCTCGACAAGGCGGGAGAGCAACTGCTGAATCCTGCGGATGGACTGGGCGTCGTTGAGGGGCGCTTCGCGTTTTTCGATCTGCTGGCCGAAGGATACTGGGGTGGTTTCATCACCGGCGACAAGGTCGTGGTCGACTTTTCACCGGCGGAGAACACCGACGGCCTGCAAGGGCCATTGGTCCGTCAAGTCGGCCGCTACGCCGATCTCGAAGAAGGCGAAGACAAGCTCTCGTGCGCCGGCACGATGGAGTCGTATGTACGTGGCATGATCAACGTTTGAGCCCTGCTGCGCGCGGTCCGAGCCCCAGGGGCGCCATTACTGGCGCCCCCTTGGGCTCATGAGTATACTGATGTCCTGATTCCGACATCAAACACTCCCCGATGTACAAACCTATGTCAGTTCAGGCTCCCAACGGAGCCTCGCGGCTCGCTGCGGCGGACAAACCTCGAACGGCTGGCCGGCCCACCCACGACGATGCAGTTCAGTTGCGCGAGCGGCTGCTCGAAGCCGCCAAATCCGTGTTCATCAGAGAAGGTTTCGGCGCCGCCAGGGTCGAGGAAATCGCATCGCTGGCTGGCGTCAGCAAAACGACCGTGTATCGCCAGTTCGGCACGAAAGAAGAGCTTTTTCGCTCCATCGTCTGGCGCGGGATGGCCGATCTGCGGGGCAAGATCTCGGAGCACCTGGAACCGGGCCGCGATTTTTCGACGAACATGGCATCCCTTATCGATGCGCTCGTCGAACACATGGCAATACCGGACAGCATGCACACTTCACGCATGGTCATTGGCGAGGCGATTCGCTTTCCCGATGTCGCAAAGCAGTTTCTGCAGTTCGTGGTGACGATGCTGGAGCCGCTAACCGGCGTTCTGGAAGCCGCCGCGGTCAGCGGCGTAATCGCCATCGACGATCCCTCGAACGCGGCGCGCGATCTTCTCACACTGGTCACAGGCGCGCCCGAAGTGCACCTCGCGGTTCAGACCACCCGTTCCGAACGGAAACGCCGGGCTGAGCGGATTCATCGGCTTCTGTTGACCGCGTGGAGGTACCGTGCGGCACTGGATAAGGTTCGAGCCCGGTCAATGCCGTAACGTTCGCGCGGCCATCGAGGTCTCGCCGACGCACTAGCTGTCAATTTCACCCATCACCTGGAATTGCCCCGACGCCTGGGCGATGCATTTCGCATTCGCCCAGATCCGACAGTCGGAGAAAATCACCCGCTTTCCCGAACGTAGAACGTCGACGTGTGCTTCCACCCAGTCGCCCGGCTCCGCGTTCCCCATGAAATTGACCGTCAAACCCGTCGTCAACACCCTGACGGCTGGTTGACGCGAATACTTGCTCGCCCACGTGATGGCGGTGTCTGCAAGCATGCAAACAGCGCCCCCGTGCATCATCTGGCCAAGGTTGCGATGCGCTTCGCGAACGTACATGCCGACGACGTGTCCGCGTTCGCTCTTGCGAAAGTAGATGGCCTGCGAGACGGCGCCAATATTCCTTTTTCATCGATAAAACATAGCGTATCATTATTCGTACACAAGTCAACTATGTGAATGACCAATGGATACCACGTCGCTCTTTTCGCCTCTCGCCGTGCGCGGGGTCACGCTTGCCAACCGTATCGTCATGTCACCCATGACTCGCGGCTTTTCGCCGAACGGATTGCCCGGTAGTGACGTCGCCGCCTACTACAAGCGGCGTGCGCAGGGCGAGACAGGCCTGATCATCACAGAAGGCGTCGGCGTCGATCACTCCGCGGCGCTCGGCGAAGCCGGACTCGGAGAAAATTCGATTCCAGTGCTCGCCGGAGAGGAATCAGTTGCCGCGTGGCGACGCGTGACGGACGAAGTTCACGCTAGCGGCGGAATCATCTTTCCTCAGTTGTGGCATATGGGACCCATGAAAGAGGCGAATACGGGCCCCTTCCCGGCCGCCTCGCCACTGCGCCCATCGGGACTGTGGGGACCGGAAGGACGAACGACATCGCTCAACGCAGGTTACATGGAGCGCGTCATGCCGCCAACGCGCCCGATGACCGATGCCGAGATCGCGGACGTCATTGCAGCCTATGGTCGAAGCGCGCGCTATGCGACGGCCGCCGGCTTCGATGGCATCGCGATTCACGGAGCTCACGGCTATCTGATCGACGCTTTTTTGTGGGCAGAAACCAATCAACGCACGGATCGATGGGGCAAGGATCTCACGGCGCGCAGCCGCTTTGCCGCCGAGGTTGTCCGTGCAATCCGCGAAGCGATCGGTGCGACGATGCCGATCACGTTCCGCTTCTCCCAGTGGAAGCAGCAGGATTTCCGCGCGCGTCTCGCCAACGACCCGCACGAACTCGAGCACATTCTCGCGCCGCTCGCGGATGCTGGCGTCGACATCTTCGAGGCGAGCACCCGCTATTTCAACCGGGCGGAATTCGCGGGCTCAGAGATGAATCTCGCCGGTTGGGTGAAGAAGGTAACCGGCAAGCTTTCGATGACTGTTGGTGGGATCGGCATTAACAAGGGCTACTACGATTCAATGGCCGGGGCCGCGACAGCGGCGCAGCCCGACCTCACTGCCCTGCTCGATCGTTTCTCACGCAGCGAGTTCGATCTTGTTGGCGTGGGACGCTCGCTTCTGCATGATCCGAACTGGGCGCGGCGCGTACGGCTTGGCGAGCCGTTCCTCGGGTTCAGCAACGACTCGCTCGCACACCTCACCTGAAACGCGATTTGCAGTTGGCGCCTTGACTCGGACATCAACTGCTATTTCCGGTTCGGGATCTTTACGTACGCCCGGTGACAGGAATCAACGCACCGGTCACCCCCGACGCGGCGCCAGACGCGAGAAAGAGAATCACCTCGGCAATTTCTTCAGGCCGCACCCAGCGGGAAAAGTCAGCGTCGGGCATATCCTTGCGGTTCTGGGGCGTATCGATGATGCCTGGCAAGATAGCGTTGACGGTAATGGAACGGCCTTTGAGTTCTTCGGCCAGCGCCTCGGTCAAACGCATCACCCCTGACTTCGAGGCCGCATACGCTCCCATGCCCGCGCCCGCCTTCAGCGCAGCGCCGGCTCCAATATTGATGATGCGTCCGCCCTCCGCGCTGTCGGCAATATGGTCGAGTGCCGCTTTCGACGCAGTCGCCGCCGTGCGCACGTTCGTCCGGTACATCAGATCCCAGGTGTCGAGACTGCCGTCCGCCAGCGTTTCCCAGCGAAAGCCTCCCGCTACATTGACGATCACATCGAGCCTGCCAAGCTGCTCGACGACCGCGGAGAGCGCCGAGCGCGCCGCATCGAGATCGGTCAGCTCGACGCCTCCTCGCCACCAGGAAGCGTGCAGCTGCTCCGCGCTCGCGTTCTCCGGCTCGAGCGCCTTGTCGATCAGCGCGACCTTCCAGCCGTTCTCGGCAAACACGCGACCAACCGTGCGCCCAAGCGTGCCGAATCCACCCGTTATCGCCACTACCCGTTGCATGTGCATCTCTCCCTCGCCGCGCCCGGCGCCGCCTGTACCGCTGGCGCCGGACACTGTAAAAGCTCAACGTCCCTTGAACACCGGCTCGCGTTTCTCGCGAAACGCGTTGACCGCCTCTTGATGGTCTTCCGTCAGGTTCGACAGCGCCTCGTATGCAATCGACGCGTCGAGAATGGCATGCGCAAGTTGCTTCAGGCCGATGTTGATCGACGCCTTGGTCCACTGGATGGCGCGCGAAGCGCCGTTTGCGAGACGCTTCGCCATGGCGTCGACCACGGCATCCAGCTGGTCGGCCGGTACGGCATGATTGATGAGACCCAGTCGTGCCGCCTCTTCCGCGGTGACGAGATCCCCCGTCAACAGGTATTCCTTGGCCTTCGCATAGCCCACGAGCTGCGGCCAGATCACCGCGCCGCCATCGCCCGCCACGAAGCCGACTTTCACGTGCGGATCGCCAATCTTTGCATGATTGGCCGCGTAGCTAAGATCCGAGAACAGCGCGATCGTCGCGCCGAGACCAATTGCATGACCATTGATCTTGGCGATGACCGGCTTCGGACAATCCAGCATCGAGAAGACAATTTTCTTTGCACGCTGCATGCCTTCGAGAAACAGCGTGGGATTGTCGATGACCTGCTGCATATGCTCGATATCGCCGCCCGCGCTAAAAGCCCGCCCTGCGCCCGTCAACACCACGACACGGGTCTCAACGTCCTCGGCGACATCGAGAAAAAGCCGCGACATCTCAATGTCCATTTGCTCATCGAACGCGTTCAACGTTTCCGGGCGGTTGAGCGTAACGGTCAAGACGCCGCCTTCGCGTTCGAGCAATAGCGCCTGATAGTCCAAAATATTCATGGCTAACCTGTTCATAATGAAGAAATCGCGCGGGACGGACAGACCGTCTGCCGCCGCCGACCGGTACAAGGCCGATCACACGTGCAGCGGAATGAACCGGCGGCCGTTGTCGTACATGATCTTTTGCGTGTCTTCTTCCGAGAGCCCATTGCATGCTTCCGACGCGAAGTCCTTCGGTTCGGGCACGCCTTCCGCGTGCGGATAGTCGGAGCCCATCAACAGGAAGTCCGACGATCCCGTTTGAGCGATGATCTGGGCGATGTCGTCCTCCGGATACGCGACCACGAAGACATTTTCCTTGAAGATCTGGCTCGGGCGCTTCTTCAGCTGACCGCACGGCCAGTAGCCATTCTTCGCCATCCCCCGGCACTTGTCCATTTTGACGAGCAGCGAAGGCACCCATTCGGCACCGTTTTCGGCGCTGCACAGCTTGACCCGCGGGAAACGCTCGAAGAAGTTGTAGAAGATGAACGACGACAGCGTTTCCATGACCGGCCGCTCGCCGTAACCGTGCATCCAGACAAAGGCGGTCTGACGCTGGCGCGACTGCTGCACGGGTTCGCCCCACACCGCCATATGATCCTTCATGTAGATCGCTTCCGACACATGGAAGGTGACGCGCACGCCCGCTTCGTTGAGGACCGACCAGAACGGATCGAAGTACGGATCCGCAGGTGCACGGCCATTGAACGGCCCCATCGGCATCAGGATCACCCGCACACCGTTAGCAACCAGCCACCTGGCCTCGGCGACAGCCGCATCGAGATCGTCGAGCGTGACGACCGGCGTCGTGTAGATGCGGTCTTTGTAGTTGAAGCCCCAGTCGTCGAGCATCCACTGGTTATACGCATGCAACACCGCATTTGCCGCAACGGGCTCGTTGAGGTAGGAAATACACGCGACCATTTCGCCGATGTACATCGTGCAGGCTTCAACACCGAAATCGTCCATCTTCTTCAGGCGCGCGTCGCGGTTGAACATGTCTGGCGTCGGCGAAACCCGCATATCGACGTTATCCTTGCCATCCTTCATCGCGCGCAGCCATTCATGCAGCTTGCCCGGCGGCGGAACGTGCCCCTCGGCCGATGTGTATCCCTCGCTGATTTCCACCTTCCGGTCGCCCACATACATGCAGCGGTTGCCGTCTGCCGTGACACGGCTGGTAAAAGACCAGTCCTTCCTGAACTTCTCGGGCAAATGACGGTTGAATGCGTCCTCGACTTCGTAGAAGTGCGTGTCGGCGTCGTAGATCTTCCCTTGATACGTTTGCATGGTCTCGCTCCTGATTGTGGGGAGCGCTTCAGAACGTGCGCCCTTGAGAGCAGTATCGGGTCAAGCCATCGACCAAAAAACTCTCATATCGAACTCGAAAACGTCGATATCGATTTGATATCGGGCGGTGGCCTCGCGACCCTTGCGGTCGGTATCGAACTCTCCAAAAAACATCAATACGAACGACGTTCGCATATAAGTATAATCGAAACGAAGACACGCAATCGGAGACGTTTATGCAAGCCGAAGTACTCTCCCAGCCGGCACACCGAGCGCAACCGGTAGCGGGTCCACCGCGCGGGTTCACGATGGCGATCCTGCTTGCCGCGGTAGCGGCCTCGTCCGGCATCACCGTCATCTACACCGTGCTGGTCACGCTCTACAAGGCTTTTCCTGCGTCGAACTCCGTGAGCTGGACCGTCACCGCGTACTGGCTCGGCTCGGCCGTCTTTGCCGCCGTGAGCGGGCGACTCGGCGACCTGTTGGGCTACCGCCGCATCCTGCTCGTGGTGATGTCGGTCGCTGCGGCGGGTGCAGTCGTGGCCGCATGCGCGACCGATGTCGGCATGCTCGTCGCGGGGTGTGCGATGCAATCGATCGCGGCAGGCATTACGCCACTCTCCATCGGGCTGGTTCGTGAGAATCTGCCACCCGCCAGGCTGCCTGCCGCGGTCGGGTTGATCAGTGCGGCAGGCATGGTGTCGGCGGGGCTGATCTACATCTGCGCGGGCGTTGTCGTGGATCACTATTCGTGGCAGGGCGGCTTCTGGTTCAAAGTCGCGCTTTGCGTCGTGGCCGTCGCGGCGGTACGCGCGTGGGCACCGCCGTCGCCACCGAATCCCGGCGTGCGGATCGACTACATTCGAGGTCTCGCGTTCGCTCCAGCGCTTTGCGCCATCCTCTTCGCCGTGCAGCAAATCCGCACGTGGGGGCTCGCGGATCCGCAGCTGTGGGGCTTGATCGCTGGCGGGATGCTAGTGCTCGGACTCTGGGCACGCCATCAACACGGGGCGAGTCATCCGCTCATCAATGTGCGTCTGCTGAAGACGCGCGAAGTCGTGTTGGCCAATGCATGCATGGCATTCCTCGCGGCAGGCGCCATGCAACTAGGACAGGTCTTCTCGCTGCTCGCCCAGCAACCTGCCGGCACGCACGCCGGATTCGGGTTGAGCGCGACGTCAGCCGGATTACTGATGTTCAGCATCAACATCGTCGCGCTGGTCGCGAGCCCATGGAGCGGCCGGGTTGCTGCCCGCTACAAGGCCCGGCCCGCTGCCTTGATTGGCATGCTCATACTGGCCCTGGGCTGGGCCTCGCTGATCGTGCTTCATCGCAGCCTGCTGCTCTTCGTTCCCGGTGCGGTGCTGTGCTCGTTCGGCCTCGCCTTCGCAAGCACGGCGCTGTACAACCAGATCGTGGAAGCGACGCCGGCACATCAGACAGGCGAGGCAACGGGCATGCTCTACGTTTTCTTCTCGTGTTTCTTCGCGGTAGGTGCCCAGGCGGTATTTGCGCTGCTGCGCAGCGCGACGGCGGCACACGACGGTGCATCGTTTCCGGCCGATAGGGGCTATGTTTCGGTATTCGTCTACATCGCCTGCAGTTCGATCGCCGGACTGCTGGTCGCCTTCATGCTGCCGAAGCGTCGTACACACTGACGGTCGTTGCGACCGATCCGTTGCGCGCGGGTGCAACGCTTCTTCGACCGCACCGCGACCGCGGCGCATTGAAGCACCCGCTTCACTGCGCCGCCGGCCGACTGGCGAGTCACTCCTCTTCTGCCTGACCCAACGCAGACGCCCGCTGGGCGACTCTGATCATGTGCTCTTCGAGCCGGTGACGTTCGCGGTCGAAGCGTTCGAGCGGCGCACCAATTGCCATCGCCGCGATGACATTGCCATTCGGTCCGAAGATCGGCGACGACACGCCGGCCGAATCCGGCAGTAGTTCACCGCGACTCACCGACAGGCCGCTTTCGAGGATGTGGTCGAGTTCGTCACGCAACGCCTTCTTCGTCGCGATCGTTTGCGGGGTGCGGCGCTCGAATTTGACCGTCTTCATGTAGTCGGTAACGAAAGCGTCCGGTGCATGGGCGAGCAGCACGCGGCCCGCAGCCGTGCAATAGAGCGGGCGACGCAAACCGATGTGCATTGAATAGCGCACCGATTGCTCGCTCTCGATCACGTCGACATAGGTGATCTCCTTGTGTTCGACGTCAAGGACACCGACATACACGGTTTCATTGGTGCTCTTCGAGAGATCCACCAGGAACGGGCGCAGTATCTTCGAAAAATTCCACGCGGCCATCACGCCTGCCGACAACCGGAAGATCGACGGTCCCAGGCGATAGCGGCCTACGTCGTGCATCAAGTACCCCTCCGCCACCAGAGGTCTCAGCAGATTGAGCAGGCTGCTCTTCGGTGACTCGAGAGCGACATTCAGTTCTGCTAGCGACATCCCGTCCGGAGACTTCGCCAGCACATCGAAAATTCCGAGGAGTCGGGTCAGCGAGCGCGGCCCGCTGACGTCCCGGTCCGCCGGCGCTGAGGTCTCTTTCAACATGATTTTCCCCATGAATTGACTGTATCGATTATACGTGAACTATTCACATAGTTTTACATCGATCAAAATTTGGCACACTTTTGCACCACCCGAATTCGGGAATACGCCAGGGCGCTCCCTCACACAGCTTGAGATATATTTGAACGACGTTCACAAATCTGGAATTCAGAAGCATCATCTTCCAGACCCTTTACGCAATACGCTCGCGCGTCGAACAGCAACATCAACCTTCACTTCTGGATTCACTCATGTACACGAAAAAACTGGCAGAAAAGGTCGCCATCGTGACCGGAGGCGGGCAAGGCGTTGGGCTCGGCATCGCCCTTGCGCTTGCCACCGAGGGGGCGAGTCTGGTCCTCACTGGTCGCACGGAGGCCAAACTCACGCGGGCTGCTGAGGAATTGAGCGCCCTCGGTTCGCAAGTGCTGGTCGTGCCCGGCGATACGCGCAATCGCGCCGACGCCGTGCGGACGGTCGAGCTTGCCGTCGAGCGATTCGGACGTGTGGACGCACTCATCAACAATGCCCAAAGCAGCAGCCCGGGGGTGCCGCTCGAGTCCGTTACCGACGATGACTGGAGCAACACGCTCGAATCGGGCTTGTACGGCACGCTGCATTTCATGCAGGCCGCATTGCCGCGGATGAAGTCGCAGGGCCGCGGCGCCATCGTCAACTTCGGCTCGCGCACCGGTATCGAAGGCCTCAAGGGATTCGGCGCGTACGCCGCAACCAAGGAGGGCATTCGCGGGCTCTCGCGTGTTGCCGCGCGCGAATGGGGCATCTACGGCATTACCGTCAACGTCATTTGCCCGGCAGCGCTCACGCCTGCCGCCGAAGCGTACCTCGAAGCCAATCCTCAGGAACGCGCTCGCTATCTCTCTGAAATTGCGCTTGGCCGCTTCGGCGATCCTCAGCGCGATATTGGACGAACAGTTGCATTTCTATGTAGTGACGACGCTAATTTCATAACCGGGCAGACTATCAGTGTGGACGGCGGACAGTCAATGCTCTAGTGCGTCTTTTTGAACACGGTGCAATATATGAAACGTCCAGTTGCATTATCGCGAGCCTCGATCCGAGGAGTGAGCTTCCCGCCGGGCGCGTACCACGAAGCTTGAAGAGCGATCAGGTGTTTCTCCTCTCACACACTTCGCGAGAGCGTGTGGAGTTTGGCCTTGGCTGCGCGACACCGAGCCAAGGCGTTTTTTCGCCGTTACCTTTGGGACTCGATCGCGTCTGTTGAGAAATTTCTTAAAACCATTCCGACGTGAAGAACTCGCCGTTGATGTCCTTTCTATAGAACTTTCTTTTCGCGCAGGATATCGATATCCGACTGCGACATACTCAGCACATCACGCAGCACGTCGTCCGTATGTTGTCCGAGCGTCGGCGGCGCCCCATACGAATCGATAGGCGTGCCCGACATCTTGACCGGGTTGGCGACCATCCGAACCGCCTTATCCGTGAGCGGGTGCGCGACTTCGACGCACATCGCGCGTGCCTGCACATGCGGATCTGCGAACACCTGCTCCAGATTGTTGATCGGTCCGGCCGGCACCCCGGCGGCGTCGAGTGCTGCGAGCAGTTCGTCGCTCTGCCATTGAAGGATCAGCGGCTCGAACACTTCGCCCAGCGCGCGACGATTCTTCACGCGCAGCGCAATCTCGCTGAATCGTGGATCGCTAGCGAGCTCGGGGTGCCCCAGAACGTCACACATCCGCGCGTATTGCTCGTTGTTGCCCGCCACGATCATGATGTCGCGATCGGCGCAGCGGAACATGCGAGACGGCATCCCACCGTTGCCCTCGGTACCGCGCCGGATAGGAATCTGGCCGGAAACGAGATACTGGCTTGCATAGTGCGATGTGGCAGCAATCATCGCGTCCAGCAATGCCAGGTCGATGTACTGTCCCTGCCCGTTACCGCCTTGCGCCGCGTCGCGATGATAAAGCGCTGCGATGATCGCCGAAGCGGCGTACTGACCACACAGGATGTCCGCAAGACTGGGGCCGGTTTTCATTGGCCCGCCGCCCGGCACGTCGTCGCCGTTTCCGGTCACGCTCATCAGGCCACCCATCGCCTGGAAAATCGAGTCGTAGCCGGGGCGCGGGCTATACGGTCCGGTCTGACCGAACCCGGTTATCGAACAGTAGATCAGGCGCGGATTGACCAGCTTGAGGCTGTCGTAGTCGAGCCCGTAACGCTTGAGGTCGCCAACCTTATAGTTCTCGAGCAACACGTCGCAGTGCGCCGCCAACGAGCGGATCAGCGCCTGGCCTTCGGCCGTGGAGATATCGCACGTGATTGACTTCTTGCCTCGGTTCGCGCTGATAAAAAACGTCGACTCGCGCGTGACCTTTCCCTCCCGATCCATCAGGAACGGAGGGCCGAATTGCCGCGAATCGTCGCCCTTGCCCGGACGCTCGACCTTGATGACCTCCGCGCCGAGATCCGCCAGCATCTGAGCCCCCCAAGGCCCGGCGAGAATACGGCTCAGGTCGAGTACGCGAACACCCGCCAACGCGCCTTTTGTCATAGCAAACGGTCCCCTTGAATTCACACCGGCTGCGCCGGAAGCCTTGCATCAGCGTCCGACGAACTTCGCCGTACGTTTTTCGATGAAGGACTGAACCCCTTCCTTCGCGTCTTCAGTGTTGTAGAGAAACTGCTGGGTCGACTGAATCGTCGCGTAAGCATCCTGCCAGCCTTGTCCCAGCGAAACGCGCGCGTTCTGCATCGTGGCCTGCACGGCTAGCGGTGCCTGCGCCGCGATTCGCTCGGCGATCGCGAGCGCCCGGTCGAACTCCTGCCCCGCAGGCACGACATCCTGCACGAAGTTCATGTGCCGTGCCTCGTCTGCGGTGAATTCGTCGCCGGTGAGCAGTACCTTCATTGCGTTACCCCAGCCGGCTCGCTGCACCATGCGGAACGTCGCACCACAACCTGCCATGATCCCCCGTTTGACTTCAAGCTGGGAGAAACGGCAGTTGTCGGCCGCAACAGCCACTTCCGATGCAAGCATCAATTCGACCGCGACCGTGAAGCAGATTCCCTTCAGCGCAATGACGACCGGCTTGGTACGCAGCGGCGCGCGCAAGTTGAACGGATCGACCTCGCCTTCAGGAAGCAGCGGTTTCCCTTCGCGGCGCAACGGCGCGACCTTTGGCATGTCGAGCCCTGCCGTAAAGTGATCGCCTTCGGCATATACCAGCCCGCAAAAAATATCGCCGCTCTTCTCGAGCTGCGTGTAAGCCATGGCAAGCTCTCTGAACATTTTCGGCGTGAAACCATTGCGCTTTTCCGGCCGGTCAATGCCCATCAAGAGCAGGTTCCCACGCTGCTCAACGCGAATCTGTCCGTCCTCGTGACGAGTGGTCATGCAGTGTCTCCTCGCGGTGTTTTCCGTTAGCAATTCTGACCTCGCGCTCAATTGACAAAGCTGGGTCGCACATTCAGAATCATAAACGTCGTTCACAAAATTGGCAACGCGCGATACGCTCCGACGCTGCCGAGCGGCGCACCGCAGACACGCAAATCATCGGCGAGCAGGCCCCATCCGGGCCTAGGTGTTCACCCTCATTCGTTCAAGGAAGAACCATGGCCTACGAGACGATCATCGTCGAAACGCTCGGGAAAACCGGCTTGATCAGGTTGCACCGTCCGCAAGCCTACAACGCACTGAACAACCGGCTGATGGACGAGCTGACGGCGGCACTCGACGACCTCGAAACCGACCCCGCCATCGGCGCCATCGTGATGACCGGTAGCGAAAAGGCGTTCGCCGCCGGCGCCGACATCAAGATGATGAACGAATGGACGTACATGGACGTGTACAAGAATCAGTTCATCACGTCGAACTGGGAACGCACGTCGCGTTGCCGCAAGCCGGTCATCGCCGCGGTCGCGGGTCTTGCCTTGGGCGGAGGCTGCGAACTGGCCATGATGTGCGACTTCATTCTCGCCGCCGACAACGCCCGTTTCGCCCTGCCCGAAATCACGCTCGCGACCATTCCCGGCGCTGGCGGCACGCAGCGCCTTACGCGCGCGCTCGGCAAATCGAAGGCGATGGAAATGATCCTCACCGGCCGCAGGATGGACGCCATTGAAGCCGAACGATGCGGCCTCGTGAGCCGCATCGTGCCCGCCGACACGCTCGTCGACGAAGCGCTGAAAACGGCCGACGCGATCGCGCGATACTCGCAACCCGTCGTAGCGATGGCCAAAGAATGCGTCAACCGCGCCTACGAATCGAGCCTGGCAGAAGGCATCCTGTTCGAGCGGCGTATGGCGTATTCGACCTTCGCTACAGAAGATCGAAAGGAAGGCATGGCAGCCTTCGCCGAAAAGCGCAAACCTCAGTTTCGCGATTGTTGAATTGCTAAAAGGCGCCACGCTGTCGTGGCGAACAGAGCCCGCCAGGTCACGCGCGTCACGCGCATTTCTCTGGCACCCATACTTCCTATCCAGGCTACAGGCGCGCGATGAAACCGTATGTCAATCGCATTACTGAACTACTCGGCATTCAATATCCCATCATTCAAGGCGGCATGCGCTGGGTGGCGCGAGCCGAACTGGCGGCGGCCGTGGCCAATGCGGGCGGTCTCGGCTTCATCTCCGCGCACACCCATGCAAGCGCCGATGCACTCGCGCGCGAAATCGACAGGGTGCGTTCGCTCACCGACAAGCCCTTTGGAGTCAACCTGACCGTTCTCGGCGCCAATGTCGGTCTCGACTATGACGCGTATGTGCGCACGATCGTGTCTCAAGGCGTCCAGGTCGTCGAGACAGCAGGTAGCAATCCGGCGAAATACATCGCCGAGTTCAAGGCGCAGGGCGTCAAGGTCGTGCACAAGTGCGTGACGGTTCGCCACGCGGTGAAGGCCGAATCGCTCGGCGCGGACGCCGTCAGCATCGACGGGTTCGAATGCGCGGGGCACCCTGGCGAAGACGACATCCCTGGACTGATCCTGATTCCCGCCGCCGCCGACAAGCTGAAGGTGCCGATTCTCGCGTCCGGCGGCTTTGCCGATGGGCGCGGGCTGATGGCGGCGCTCGCGCTCGGCGCGGACGGCATCAACATGGGAACCCGATTCATGCTCACGCAGGAGTCCCCCGTCCACCCTGCGATCAAGCAACGGCTGCTGGAAGCGAGCGAGCGCGATACGGTGCTGGTTGGCCGCTCGATCGGCGATTCAAGCCGGGTGGTCAGGAACAGCGTGAGTCTCGCCGCGCTCGAACTCGAGCGCGCCGGCAACGTGACGCGCTCGGACCTCTACGCGCTGACCGGAGCACAGCGCTGGATGGACGCATTCGTGACAGGAGAAGTGGAAGGCGGCGCCTTCCCCGCCGGTATCGTGACCGGCCTCATTCACGACTTGCCGACCTGTGCGGAATTGATCGGTCGCATCGTGAAGGAAGCCGCCGCGATTGCGCAACGCCAGCTCGGCTTCAGCGCTGCTCTGGCATGAAACTGATCGGCCTTCGCGTCGTGGACCTGTCGCAATTCATGCCGGGTCCGTTCCTCGCCGCCAACCTCGCCGATCACGGCGCGCACGTCGTCAAGATCGAACCGGTCACCGGCGACCCCACCCGCGGCGCACCCGGCACCGACGGCGCATTCTTCGCCGCGATCAACCGCGGCAAGCGCAGCATCGCGCTCGATCTGAAACATCCGGACGCACGCGAGGTCGCGCTCAAGCTGATGAACGAGGCCGACGTCGTGATCGAATCGTCGAGGCCGGGCGTGGCCGCTCGGCTTGGCATCGACTACGACACGATCAGCCGGACGAACCCCGGAGTCGTTTATTGTGCGATTACCGCATTCGGCCAAACCGGCCCGCTCTCTCAATTGCCCGCACACGATCCGGTAGTTCAATCGCTTGCAGGCACGCTGCCGCGCGATGGCCGGGGCATCCCAATTGCCACGGGACCGTCGCTCGCTGCGCTGGCCGGTTCATTGACGGCGTTGTCCGCCGTGTTGATGGCGCTGCTGCGCGCGCGGGAAACGGGGCGCGGCGACTACATCGACATGGCGCTTTTCGATGCGGCGCTCACATCGCAGCCGTATCTGAGCGGCCGCTTGCTCAACGCGCCGGACAGCCGATTGCGAGGGCCGACTGAAGGCGACAGCGGGCTCGCGTTGCTCGACACCTATGAGACCGCCGATTCGAAGTGGCTCTGCCTTGGCGGCCGGGAACACAGCTTTGCAACCAACCTGCTTACACCACTCGGCCGTCCGGATCTCGTCGCCGACGCGATCGGCCCAGCCGGTGAAGGCCAGATACGCGTCCGGGCGTTCCTGACGCAAATCTTCCTGACTCGCACACTCGATGAATGGCTCTGCTGGTTCGAAGGCCGAAACATCAGTGTGGCGCCGGTGCTCTCGCTCGCCGAAGCGCTCGACCATCCGCATGCGCACGAGCGCGGGATGGTCCAGAGGGATCCGTCCGGAGGCAACCACGTTGCAAGCCCGATTCACTTCCGTTTGGAGCCTGGGTCGCCACCGCTCGCCGTTCCACACCTTGGCGAGCACACAGAACTCGTGCTGCGGAGCATTGGCTACAGCGACGAACGGATTGCGGAACTCGTCGCGACAGGCGCAGTACGTGGGCAGCACGACGAAGCCCAGGCCCTTGCGCAACCCGCCACCTGACGCAAACAACACCATGCCCTTACAGCTAGAGGCGGACACCGTCGATTTCGCGTCCATCATCCGCCCCGGCGATACCGTCGCATGGGGCCAATCGAACGCAGAGCCCCTTGCGCTCACGCGCACTCTACTTCAGCAGCGGCACAGCATCGGCGCGTTCCGGGTCTTTCTCGGCGCCGGCAACTACGACACCTGCCGGCCTGAGCACGCGGACTGCATCGATTTCGTTTCGTACTGCGGGAGCGGCTCCAACCGCGCACTGGCCAAGGCTGGCGCGCTTGATATCCTGCCCTGCCATTATTCGCAGTTGCCAGAGATGATGGAGTCGGGTCAGCTATCGATCGACGTCCTGCTGCTGCAGTTGGCGCCACCCGACGCGCACGGCCGCTACAGCTTGTCCGTCGCGCATGAGTATCTGATTCCGGCGCTCGAGCGCGCGCGCGTCATCATTGCGGAAGTCAACGAACAGGCACCCTGGACTTACGGCGAGCGATATCTTCGCGACGACGACCTCGACTTCATTGTCCCGACGTCGCGCGCTTTGCCCGAGAGTTCGCCCAGCGCCGTCAGCCCGACGGAGCTGGCGATTGCACAGCACACGGCCGGTTTGATCGAAGACGGCGCCACCATTCAACTCGGCCTCGGCGCGATTCCAGAAGCGATCCTCGCCTGCCTGGGCGATCGGCGAGACCTTGGCATCCATTCCGGCACGATCGGGGACAAAGTCGCCGATCTGATGGAAAGCGGCGTGATCAACAATGTGCGCAAAACCATCGACACGGGCAAGACCATTGCTGGCGTGATGATGGGGGGTCGCCGCATACACGAGTTCGCGCATCGAAACGACGCCGTGCAGTTTCGTTCGACCCGCTACACGCACGATCCGAACGTGCTCGCAAGCATCGACCGCTTCGTCGCCATCAACTCGGCGGTCGAGGTCGATCTGAGTGGCCAGATCAACGCCGAAATTGCCGGTGGCGTGTATGTGGGCGCGGTGGGCGGCGCACTGGATTTCCTGCGCGGCGCGCGGCGCTCGCGTGGCGGCGTTCCTGTCATCGCATTGCCGTCCACAGCGGGCAAGGGCGCGACCCGCATCGTCGCGTCGTTGAACGGACCGGTCAGCACGCCGCGCAGCGACGCCGCCATCGTGGTGACCGAATACGGCGTGGCCGATCTGCGCGGCCTGACGCTGCGCCAAAGGCGCGAACGCATGCTGGCAATCGCCCATCCGGACCATCGCAGCGCTCTCGATCAGATGGCGGGCGTCCCGCCTTCCAATCGCTCAAGAAGCGCGACGCTCGTCCGCTGATTGCAACCGCACCCGAATCAGAACTTCAAACTTTGCAAGGAAACGTCCGATGAAACGCGCGGCAATTGTCTCCCCCGTACGAACGCCCGTCGGCACCTTTGGCGGTAGCCTGCGCGGCGTTTGCGTCGAAGATCTCGGCGCGCTCGTCGCGAATGAAACGATCCGGCGCGCAGGACTCGATCCCGCTCGCATCGACGACGTCGTCTTCGCGCAATCGTACGCGAACAGCGAAACACCTTGCGTGGGCCGCTGGATTGCGCTGCAGGCGGGCCTGCCCGTGGAGGTGCCGGGCATGCAGCTTGACCGACGTTGCGGCGGCGGCCTGCAGGCGCTCGTCACCGCCGCGATGATGGTGCAGACCGGCGCCGCCGACGTGGTGTTGGCCGGCGGCGTGGAAAGTATGAGCAATATCGAGTACTACAGCACGGACATGCGCTGGGGCGCCCGGTCGGGCTCCGTCCAGTTTCACGACCGGCTCGCGCGAGGCCGCGAGCGCTCACAGCCGGAATCGCGCTTCGGCTTTATCTCCGGCATGATCGAGACCGCGGAAAATCTGGCCACCGACTATGGCATCAGCCGCGAGGCCGCCGACGAGTTCGCGCTGCGCAGCCATCAGCGCGCGGCCGCCGCATGGGAGTCCGGCCAGATGGCCGAAGAGGTCGTGGCGGTCAGCGTTCCTCAGAAAAAAGGCCAGCCGCTTCTGTTTTCCAAAGACGAAGGATTCCGCGCCGACGCCAGCATGGAAAGCCTCGGCAAGCTTCGCGCGTTGATGCCGGGCGGCACAGTCACCGCAGGCAACTCCAGTCAGCAAAACGATGCCGCTGCCGCTTGCCTCGTCGTCGCGGAAGACCGCCTCGAAGCGCTCGGACTCGAACCCATGGCCTGGTTGACCGGCTGGGCCGCGGCCGGATGCGAGCCATCACGCATGGGCATTGGGCCCGTGCCCGCAGCGCGGAAGCTGATGACGCGCATCGGGCTTACGCTCGAACAGATGGATCTTGTCGAAGTAAACGAAGCATTCGCGTGTCAGGTGCTGGCAGTCCTCAAAGGCTGGAACTGGCACGATACCGACCGGCTCAACGTGAACGGCTCTGGCATATCGCTGGGCCACCCGATTGGCGCAACGGGCGTGCGCATCATGACAACGCTGTTGCACGAGCTGACGCGCCGGAAAGGACGTTATGCACTCGAAACCATGTGCATCGGCGGTGGCCAGGGTATTGCCGCCGTGTTCGAGCGCGCCTGATCCTGAGCGATGAAGCGCACGGCCTTGCGCCGTGCGCCGTGCGCCCGCCCGCTCAGGCCTCCACTTCGAACATCACGAAGTCGGCCTTGGTCGCACCGCACTCGGGGCAGGCCCAGTCATCGGGGATGTCTTCCCAGCGAGTGCCAGGCGCGATGCCCTCCGCGGGAAGTCCCGCTGCTTCGTCGTAGTAAAAACCGCAAAAAATGCATTGCCACTTTTTCATGATCGTCGATGAGTCGTTGAGGGTGGGGATACTTCAGGGCGCTACGTCCCAGACGAGCGGCAGATAGAGCATGCCGTTGACGGAGCCCGAGCCGCATCGGGGCTTGTCGCCCTCGCAAATGCGAAAATCGGGAATGCGTTTGAGCCACTCCTGGAGAAAAACCTTGATCTCCGTACGCGCAAGGAACGACCCCGGGCAGCGATGCGGGCCGTTGCCGAACGCTGCGTGCAGCACTGGCTTGCGCGTCAGGTCGACGGCGAGCGGATCGCTGAACTTGCGCTCGTCGAGGCCAAACAGGGAGTTTGGCAACTGAATCTGGTCGCCCTTCCTGAACTGGATGCCCTTGTATTCCATGTCCTGCGTGATGAGCCGCGCGGTGTTCGCCACGCCAAAGCGACGAATCATCTCATCGACCGACGACACCATCAGATCGGGATTCTCGATCAGCTGCCTGCGGTGCGCCGGATTCTCCGCCAGAAAGCGCGCGATGAAACCCATCGTCGACGCGACGGTATCGAGGCCACCGAACAGCACGACGATAAACATCCCGAACATGCGCTCGGGGCTGATCGGCTTGCCGTCGATCTGCGCGTTGGCGATGAGGCTGACGAGATCGCCGCCCGCCTCTGCCTTGCGCTTGTCCACCCAGGTGGAGATATAGCCAATCAGCCGGTGCTGGGATTCGTTGCGCTGCTCGAAGTTGCCGCGCACGGCCCATTCCGCCCATTCGAGCAATTGTCCTCGATCGCTCAACGGAAGATCGGCAAGACGCAGGAAAATCACGATCGGCAGGATCTTCGAGAACTCCGAGACGAACTCGCATTCGCCTCGTGGAGCGATTTTTTCGATCAGCTCGATTGCGAGCTTGCGCACGTCGCTTTCCAGCGAGGAGATAGCTTGCGGCAGGAAAGCGGGCGTGATCAGGTTGCGGTACGCGGTATGTTCGGGCGGGTCAAGCTCGAGCGGCACGAGTTGCGTTTCGTTGAGCGGCGGGATGTTGACACTGCGATGCGAAAAATGGGTGTGGTCCTTCTGCATCGCCTCGATGTCTTCGCCGCGCGTGGCGATCCAGTGGCCGCCATGGTACGGGGACCAGACGATATCGGGCCCGGTATGCAGCCTCTTCCACGCCAGATGGACGTCGTCTTGCGCACCGGGCGGATTCATATAGTCGAAATCGACCACGAGTTCTCGCGGAACATGGTCCGGCACGGTCCAGTCTTTCGTAGGGTTCATCTCGCGTCTCCTATCATTTGGTCGTCTTCGAATGGATCAATCGTCACACTTTGCATCAACGCGCCAGCGTTCATATTATGCAACGCCGTTCAGTTTTGATATTATACCGAAGCGAGCTTTTTTACATCAACGCCTATCGAACGGAGACAAGAGTGAGCGATTTCGTCAGGGACAAGGTGGTAGTGGTAACGGGTGCGGGTGCCGGCATCGGGCGCGATTTTGCGTTGCAATTCGCGGCGAACGGCGCAAAGGTCATCGTCAACGACCTGGGTCGCAACGCCGAATCCGGCCAGTTCGCCGCAGAGCGCGTCGTCGAAGAAATCAAGGAGGCCGGCGGGCAAGCGCTTGCCTCGACGGATAGCGTCGCTGAATGGGATTGCGCGCAGAAGATCGTGCAGGCCGCGCTGGACACGTTCGGCCGCATCGACTGTGTGGTCAACAACGCCGGCATCGTGCGTGACCGCATGTTCTTCAACATGAGCCTCGACGAGTGGAAGGCCGTAGTCGACGTGCATCTGAACGGGTCGTTTTTCGTGGCACGCGCGGCGGCTCCGCATTTCAAGGCACAAAACGGCGGCAGCTTCGTTCACATGACCTCCACCTCTGGTCTGATCGGCAACATCGGACAGGCCAACTACTCCGCCGCCAAGATGGGGGTCGTCGGTCTGTCGAAGTCGATTGCCCTCGACATGGCGAAATTCAACGTGCGCTCGAACTGCATCGCGCCGTGGGCATGGACCGCAATGACGGCCTCGATCCCCTCGGAGACGCCTGAGCAAAAAGCACGCGTCGAAATTCTCAAGCGCATGGAATCGCGCAAGATCGCGCCGCTCGCGGTCTACCTTGCGTCCGACCAGGCCGCAAAGGTTTCGGGTCAGATCTTCGGCGTGCGCGCCAACGAGATCTACTTCTTCAACCAGATCCGCATGATCCGGTCGCTGCATCGCGACGGCGGCTGGACGCCCGAAGCGATTGCCGAGCAGGTCATGCCGGCGTTCGAATCGAGCTTCTTCCCGAACGTGCCGTCCATGGCGCTCACGCCCTGGGATCCGGTGTAAGCGATACCGTGTCACGCCCGCGCCACATGATGCGGTGGTGGCGCGGGCGGTGCGGCGCTCACGCGCCGCACCACTTACCCTTCCTCTGAACCTCGCACGCTTTCAGACAAGCCAACGATGCGTCTTGCCTTGAGCAATACCGGCAAGTCCACCATCCGTCCATCTACGGACACCGCCCCGCCTTCTGCCCGCTCATACGCGTCGACGATTCGCCGCGCCTTGGCAATTTCATCCGCGCTCGGGCTGAACGTCGCATTGACCGCTGCAATCTGGCGCGGGTGAATGCACAGCTTCCCGCCAAAGCCCAGCGATCGCGCCTTCGACGAATCGTGCGCGAGTTGCCGTTCGTCATCGATTGCCACGGTAACGCCATCCACGGGAGACTGAATGCCCGCTACGCGGGAGGCCAGCACGATACGCGAACGCGCGAACAACAACGCGTCCCATGAACCGTCACAATCCAGATCGAGTTCGAAGTCAACCGAACCGAATATGAGTCGCTCGACGCCGGGCATGCGCGCCACGTCCAGTGCGTTCCAGACGCCCTCGGCAGATTCGATGATCGGCAATATGGGTTTCGCCGTGGCCGCCGCGACAGCGGTCAAAGCAGCCGGATTCTCCGCCTTGGGCAACACCACGCCATCGATACCATCGAACGCTGCGAGCGAGAGGTCCCGCTGGAACGACTGCGTCCCCGCGCCATTGATGCGCAAAAGTACCCGAACCGTCGATGCCAAAAATGTACGTACCGCGTCGGCAACATATGCACGCGCCGACGCTTTGTCCGCATCTGCAACAGCGTCCTCGAGGTCCACGATCACCGCATCGGCGCCTGCCGCGAGCGCCTTGGCGAATCGTTCAGGCTTGCTGCCCGGCACAAAAAGAAACGAACGCATAAAGTCTCCCATTCAGCGTCCGGTCCGGCTATGGCGACCCCGCCATCGGACCGGCTCGACGATCAGGTCAGAACAGCCGTGGCTTCCATGCGCAACGATCCGTCGCTGCCGGCGATCCACAAGCTCACCTTGCTTTGGTCCGATTCGTGTTGCTTTCCGCAAACATAGAAAGGCGAAGTGTCCACCACCGGTTTGATCGCGCGGAACGAAAACGCTCCGACGCGCGCGCCCGGCAACTCCGATCCGAGCGAGTCCAACAGTAGCGTGGCGAGCAGCGGGCCATGCACGACGAGTCCCTCGTATCCCTCTGCGCCGATCGCGTAAGGCCGATCGTAGTGAATGCGATGACCATTCAACGTAAGCGCTGAGTAGCGAAACAGCAGCACAGGATCGGGATTGACCTCGCGCGCCCATTGAGCGCCCATCGGCGCGGCCTGTAATGCTGCGGGCTTTTCGCTGGCGGCCGGATGATCGCGATACACGATATCCTGGCGTTCGACGATCGCAAGGCCGGCAGCATCGCTGACCTCGTGCTTGACCTTCACGAACACGAGATCGCCGGTACGTCCACGCTTGTGCGCAACACTCTCGATGCATGAAAGACGCGTGATCGCACTCCCTGCTTTCAGCGGCCGTAGAAACTCGAGTTGACTGCCCGCCCACATGCGGCGAGGCAAATCGACCGGCGGCAGAAAGCCGCCGCGTTTCGGATGACCGTCCGCCCCCACCATCGACTGGCGATGAACCGGCAGAAAATAAAGCCAGTGCCACAACGGCGGCAAGTCATCGCCACGTGCTGAAAGCGCGTCATCGTGGTCAAGCATGGCGCTGAGAGCCGCCATCGGCGTGGAGGTGAGCTGGTCCTGCACTTCCTCAGTGCGCCCAGTCCATTGCTGCAAATACTCGATATCCATGCGCATCGTGCCAATCACTTCAGATCCAGTGCGTCGCGAATCGCCGCAGCGATCGGAAGCAGCGGATCTTCTTCCGGCGTGGCCGGGTTGAACAGCTTGTTATGGCAGATCGCGACGGCGAGCCCGGTATCCGGGTCCGCCCAGCCGATCGAATTGCCCTGCCCCGGATGGCACAAAGCGCGCGGCGAGCGTGCCGCCGTCACCGGCGGATGGTTGCCGCCGAACCAGAAGCCACCGATCGTGATTGGAATCGGAAAGCCGAACATCACCGGGTCGGGCTCCTCGCTATTGGCGCGTGGCGTGTTCAGCGTGGCGACGAGCTCCTTCGAGAGTATCCTCACGCCGTCCAACTCGCCGCCGCATGCCAGCATTGCCCAGAAGCGCGCCTCACTGCGTGCATTGAAGATCCCGCCAACGCCCGCTACTTCCGCGCGCCGCACGTCTGGGCGCTCGAACACTTGCGGCGCCAATGCGACCTGTTGCGGCATCGAACGCAGGAACAGCGGCGGCAGGTATTCCGCGGGAACCGGCACCATTGCATCGGTGAGACGCGCGATGCGCGGTTCGACTTCGTCGGGAATGCCGATCCATAGATCGTCGATGCCGAGTGGCATTGCAATCTCCTCCCGGACAAAACGGCCCAGCGAGCGCTTCTTCGGATCGGCGCGCCGCACCAGCTCGCCAACGATCCAGCCGAACGTCATCGAGAGGTACAGCGTCTTCGTCCCCGGCTCCGCAAGCGGCTCAAGGTTGGCGATGGCCCTGGTCATCCACTGCCAGTCACACATCAGCTCCGGTGTGACGCCTTCGGGCATTTGCGGCACACACGCGCGATGAGTCAGCACATCGCGCACCGTCGTTTTCTGCTTGCCGTGGGCACCGTACTCTGGCCAGTAGCGTGTCACCGGCGCGTCGTATTCGATGAGCCCGCGGTCGGCCAGGATATGCAACGCGGTTGCTGCAACGGCCTTCGTCACCGAATACACATTGAACAGCGTTTCGCCGTCGACCGGACGGCCGGTGGACGGATCGGCCACGCCGCTCCATGCGTCGATCATGAGCTTGCCGTTCAGATAGGCCGCCACCTGCACGCCGACCTCACCGCCTTCCCGTGTGGCGCGGTCGAGCGCCTGCTGAACGATCGCGTTGCGCTCCGTTGATGCTTGCACGACCAAGGTCATATCGTGTCTCCCATTCGTGAACATTCGCGTTGACGGGCTACCTCTTGCCGGACTGCGCGGTAATGCCGGCCAGTCCTTCTAGCGCGAGCCCGTAGCCCAGTTCGTCGACCATGCGGCGCTTGAACGGCTGCGTGAAGACCGCGCGCGTGTATCGCAGCGTTTCGATCGGCTTCGCCGCGAGTTCCTGCGCCATTTGCCACGCACGTTCGAGCAAGGTGTCGTGCGCGACGACTTCGCCGACGACGCCGAGCTCCCACGCGCGCTGCGCCGTGATGCGCTCGCCGCTGAGAAGAAAATAGCGGGCGCGGTTGTGACCAATCAGCATCGGCCAGACGATCTGCAC
The DNA here is from genome assembly GCF_014201065.1 of Paraburkholderia sp. Cpub6. Taxonomy (NCBI): domain Bacteria; kingdom Pseudomonadati; phylum Pseudomonadota; class Betaproteobacteria; order Burkholderiales; family Burkholderiaceae; genus Paraburkholderia; species Paraburkholderia sp. Cpub6. Next base: position 89,525 of record NZ_JACHDM010000011.1, on the reverse strand, counting down.
GCCGTCCGCCGGCACGACGCCGTGAACGAAGTGCGCCTGGTCAGAGATTTCGGCGCGACTGGAGGCCAGCACGATATCGGACAACACGAGCAACTCGGCATGAATGAGTGCCGGCCCGTTGATCGCGCCGATCACCGGAACCGGAATGTCCAGCAGTTGCATCAGCAGATCCTGCCCCTCGCGCTGCAGGCGCGGCCAGACTTGCACAAGCGGCTCCGCCGGCAACTCGGCGTTATTCATCGCGTCGCAGAACGAATCGCCGGTGCCGGTCAGGATGACTACGCGATTATCGAGGTCGCGTGCGATCCGGTAGAACGCCTCGCCTAGCTGGCTGTGAATGCTGCGATCGAGCGCGCCCCACTTGAGCGGGCCGCCATCGGTATGCAGGCGCACTTGCAAAATACCGTCGCGTCGCTCGCAGTCGATGTTCGTAAAGCGCCCGCTGTAGTCTTCAAGGCGGCTCATCGCGCGTCCTCCAGGATCAGGCCGGCGGCGCGCCATGCCATCGCCATCATGGGGCCATTCGTGTTGCCGGAGATCATCGTGGGTGTTACGGAGAGATCCATCACGCGCAGGCGTTCGACACCGCGCACGCGCAGCCGCGAATCGAGCACGGCAAGCGTGTCCGATCCCATCTTGCAGGTACCGCAAGCGTGATAGCCGGATTGGCCTTCACGCCGGTAGAGGTCGAGAATCTCGTCATCGGTCTGGACGGCGGGGCCTGGGCGTGTCTCCCCTGCCAGCAGGCTGGCAAGCGGCTCGGCGGCCAGCACGCTGCGCATGAACCGGAATGCGTTGACAGCCATCTGCCGGTCGTACGGATCGGCAAGGTAGTTCGCGACGACTTCGGGCACGCGGGCGTCCGCGGACTGGATCCTGACGTGCCCTTCGCTGCGCGGGCGCAGCGGGTAGCTGAAGAGCTGCATGCCTGGGAACGACTCGAACGCGAAACCGTCCGCGCCGAAATCCATCGAGTACGGCGCCATCATCAGTTGAACATCGGGACGCATCGCATCCGCCGCGGTCTTGACGAAGCCGCCCACCTGGTACGAGCCGAGCGACATCACGCCACGGCGGAACAGCAGATACTGCATCGCGTTGCGCCATAAGCGCATGCCGCTGAACTGCCGGTTCTGCGAATCGCGCCAGTGCCGCAGGCGGGCCTGCAGCATATATAGATAGTGCTCGCGCAGGTTCCGTCCGACCCCCGGGCTTGCTGCCACGACAGGAATGCCAAGCGACCGCAGATGGCCGGGATCGCCAACGCCCGACAACTGCAAAAGCCGCGGCGACTCGATCGCGCCCGCCGAGAGCACGACCTCGCGACGCGCACGGTAAGCGATCTGCTGCCCCGCGCTTTCGCACTGCACGCCGACGGCGCGCGTGCCGTCAAACACGATTCGCGCGGCTTGCGTGCCGGTAGCGACTGTGAGGTTCTTGCGCGCCCTCGCGGGCTTCAGAAAGGCTTCGGCCGAGCTTTGCCGACGACCGTTGCGTATCGTATAGATCAGATAGGCCACGCCCTCATGATCGAGCCTGTTGATATCTTCCAAGCGCCGCACGCCGAGCGACCGGCACGCTTCGAGTACGGCCTCGCCGATTCGATTGCGCTGCGCGTACGGTGACACTTTCAGCGGGCCGCCCTCTCCACGCAGCTCATCGGCGCCGAGCGCGTGATCTTCGATGCGCCGGAAGCAAGGCGCCAGGTTCTGCCAGCTCCAGCCCTCGACACCCAGTTCGGCCCATCCGTCGTAGTCCTCGGGATGACCTCGCATATACACCATGCCGTTGATGCTGCTGGAACCGCCGAGCATCTTGCCGCGAAGCCAGATTTCGTTGCGATGCCCGTTGCCATGATCGGGCTGCACCGGAATGATCCAGGCATGAGCTGGATCGCCCAGCAGCTTGCCAAAGCCTTTTGGCATCCGGATCAACGGATTGCGATCTTCCGGACCTGCCTCGATGAGTAACACGGTATGGTGCCCGCTCTCCGAAAGACGATTGGCTAGCACGCAACCCGCCGCACCCGCGCCAATCACGATAAAGTCAAACTCGGTCATCTATGCGTTCTCCACCGTCCGTGCCTTGTCGGCCGGCCCCATCCATAGCACGCGAGGCCGGCGTTGTTCCTGTTAGCCGAAGATGACGGGAATCGAATGCGGAACGCGCATCATGATCCCGTTGATCGGTGGAGCTGGCGCGGCCGGATCGAGCCGAAGATTGGGCAGGCGATCGAGAATCGCGTTGAGCGCGCGCGTCATTTCCACGCGCGCCAGGTGCTGGCCGATGCACACGTGCGGGCCATAGGCGAATGCAAAGTGCCGGTGACCCGCCTTGCGATAGATGTCGAACCTGTCCGGATCGGCGAAACGGCTGGGGTCGCGATTGGCGCTGCCCGCCACCACGTCGAGAAATGCGCCGGCAGGAATCTCGACACCGCCGAGCGTGACATCACGCGTCGCCATACGCGACTGCATCAACACGGGGCCGTCCCAGCGCAGAGCCTCTTCGATCGCCGCCGCGACCAGCGTGCGATCCTGGCGCACCGCTTCGAGCTGTACCGGATCGCGCAGCAACGCAAGCAACAGTACGCTGGTCGCGCGATAGGTCGTGTCGCCGCCCGCATTCACCAGCTGGCGAAGAAACGAAATGACGACCTCGTCCGGTAGCCGCTCGCCGTCCACCTCCGCGGTGGCCAGCGAGCTCACCAGATCGTCGCCGGGATGACTGCGGCGCTCGTCGACGAGCCGCGCGAAATAGGTGCCCAGCTTCGTCGATGCCTCCACGCCATGCTCGACATCGATCGAAACCAGCGTCTGTGCGATGGCGAGCTTGTGAAAGATCTTCACATCTTCCGGCGGCAATGCCAGTTGCCGATAGATGATGTTGAACGGGTAGTGAAGCGTGAACTCGTTGACGAGATCCGCATGTCCGCGATCCATGAACTTCGACATCAGCTCGCTCACCACTGGGTCGACCAGCGTATCGCCCCATGCCGCGACGGTGTGCGGCAAAAAGGCCTTCTGGAAGATGCGGCGGTAGCGCGAGTGCTCGGGCGCATCCATCGTCGAGATACTGCGCCCGAAGCTGATGCCGAGATTGCGCTCGTAAGACTTGTTTGAAAACGTTGCCGGGTCGCCAAGCACCTTCGAGACTTCGTCGTATCCGAATACGGAATAGTGCGCGACATCGGACATGGTCAAGTCCGCCGCGCCGCCCATCAGCACACGGTAGTCGCCTTCCTGAACCGCAGCCTTTTCCCGCAGTTTCGCAATGCGTGGATAAGGGTCCGCATCGGCACCGTAAGCGAGTGAATCCTCGAAAAAGGGGTTGAACTCAGGATCGTCGAAGTCCTCGAGTCGCAGCGCGCCGGCCATGGTTCCTGTCTCCATTAATCGTTTGTTTGCAGGCACCTCTGCTTTTGCGTGAGGTACCAATATTTGAACTATGTTCTATTTTGCACAAGTGTGCAAGATCGATTTATCATTCGCGGAAGGGGATGTTGCGCGCTTTCTGGCTCGCGCCCCGCCATCAAAGGGAAACCATGCCGTCCAGCACCACGCACGCCGCCAGCAGACGGGCGACTGCCATCAATGAGCCGCGTGCCCCAGCGCGCAGCACGACGCCAGAGCGCATTCTCGATACGGCCGAGCGGCTGTTCGCGATGCACGGCTACTTCGGCACGTCGATTCGCGACATCATGCAGAGCTGTGGCATGGAGCTGAGCCTCGCGCGGTACCACTTCGGCAGCAAAGACGCGCTGTTTCAGCAGGCGATCGGCCGCCGCGCCGCGGTGATCAGCCGGCAGGTCATCGAATCGCTCGAGGCCGAACTGGCACCCCTGCAAGGCAAGCGCCCCGACGTGGAAGCAATCGTGACCGCACTTTCCGCACCGGCCTTCGCGCATCTGAAGAGCGGCGATCCGGGGTGGCGAAATTACTTGCGCCTGCTAACCCAGATTGGCTGTCTTCTGGAGCGCCCCGATCTCACGGCGCCGTTTTATGATCAATACGCGCCTGCGGCCGCGCGCTACCGTGACGCCTTCGCCAAGGCACTTCCCCACGTCACGCGGGAGACCGTCGAACTGGTGCAGCATTTCGTCGAGTCCGTGTTTCATCTCGTGCTCAACGAGCTTTACGCGCAGGAAGCGCGCTCCGGAGCCGAGGCACTCGCGACAGCACATATCGAGCGCATGCGCACCTATCTGATTCGTTTCGCGGTTGGCGGCATCGAGGCGATGGTCAGCTCCGCCTCGGCCCAACGGGGTTCATGAGCATTGACAGTCGCAGCGACCGTCGTTCACAATTTAGAACATTATTCAGACTTACTGTGGCCGCAGCGAGCCTGCGGCCGTGCGAGATGGAGTTAGCCTCATGACAGCTGAAGACGCAGAGAACATCGCGCTGATCGTCGGGGCGGGTCACGCAGCAGGAGAATGCGCGACCGCGATCCGAGAACAGGGATGGACGGGACGCATCGTGATGGTGGGAGAAGAACCGCATTTGCCCTACCAACGGCCGCCGCTCTCCAAGGCATTCCTGTCGGGCGAATCGACCGCCGAGCAGCTGTACCTGAAACCGCTGTCGACGTACGACAAAGCGCGTGTCGAGTTCATCCCGAACACGCGCGCGCAGCGCATCGACCGTGACGCGAAACGGGTCACGCTGTCCAACGGCAGCGAAATCAGCTATACGAAACTGGTTCTGGCCACCGGCGGCCGCGCGCGGCGCCTCGCGTTGCCGGGTATCGAAGCGACCGAGAAGCTGCAGAATTTTCACTACCTTCGCACGCTCGATCACGTCGCGCGCATTCGAAACCAGTTTCATGCCGGCTCGCGCCTCGTGATCATCGGCGGTGGATATATCGGGCTGGAAGTGGCTGCGGTAGCCGTGAAGCGCGGCTTGCGCGTCACCGTGCTGGAGGCGTTGCCGCGCGTCCTCGCGCGCGTCACGGCTCCCGAGCTTTCCAGGTTCTACGAGGAAGTTCACCGCGAAGCCGGAGTCGACATCCGTACCAACGCGATCGTGAGTGGGTTCGAACTCGACGCATCCGGCGACGCCGTTGCCGCCGTGTGCTGCGCGGACGGCACGCGCGTCGCCGCGGATCTCGTCATCGTCGGCGTGGGACTGGAGCCCGCCACCGAACTCGCGCAAGCGGCCGGCCTTGCTGTCGACAACGGCATCATGGTCGACGAACACACGCGCACGTCCGACCCGGACATCTTTGCGGTCGGGGATTGCACCAATCACCCCAACCCTTCCCTCGGACGCCGCCTGCGCCTCGAGTCGGTCCCTAACGCGCTGGAGCAGGCCCGCACCGCCGCTGCGTCGTTGTGCGGCAAGGAGCGTGTCTACAACAGCGTGCCGTGGTTCTGGTCCGACCAATACGATCTGAAGCTCAAGATGGTCGGCTTGTCCCTCGGCTACGACGAGTTCGTCCTGCGCGGCGATCCCAAAGCCCGCTCTTTCTCGGCGTTTTATCTCAAGGACGGCGTCATGCTCGCAGCCGATACGGTCAGCCGTGTACCCGAATTCGTGCTGGCCAAGCGTTTCGTTGCCGAGAAAATTCCGGTCCGCGCCGCCGATCTCGCCAACGAATCGATCCCGTTGAAAAGTCTGCTTCCCTAGTCCAATTCATTTTTCAGAGGTTCAGAAGCCATGCCGCTCATTCGATTCATCCAGCCGGACGGCAGCGAGGCCGCCGTAAGCGCCAACGTTGGCGATTCAGTCATGCAAACAGCGGTGAACAACCAGATCCCGGGCATTCTCGGCGATTGCGGCGGCAGCTGCAGCTGCGCAACCTGTCACGCGTATGTCGACGACACCTGGAGCAGCCACATGCCAGCGGCGCAATCCTATGAAGTCGACATGCTCACCTGCGCGATGGACGTGCGCGAAAACAGCCGCCTGACATGCCAGATCTTCATGACGCCGGAACTGGACGGGCTGGTGGTGCGTCTGCCCGATCTGACGGCGTAAGCGCAATGGGCACAGAGGCCTCCCGCACGACGCTGATCACCGGCGCCGGCGCTGCCTCAGGCATCGGCGCGGCGCCGACCCGGCATCCGACGACGCTCGGCGAACGGATGATCGGCGTCGATCTCCACGATGCGGAAGTTTGCGCGGACCTCACTCCTTGCATTCCTCGCCAGTCCCACGAATGGCTACGTGGCGGGGCCAGGAGCCGAAGACGAGACCTCGCTTACGGCGCTTTCGTCAACGCGTCGATCGCGTGCTGTTCGCTGTTGCTCCAGAACGCCGCCCACGTCGGAAATCCTTGCGGAAGACGCGGCTGATACCGATCGCCTTCATACTTGCCGGGCCAGTTCTGCAAGCGCGGCGCACCGGGCCGAGCGAGCCAGTCCGTCGAATACCAATGCTGTTCGTCGCGACGCTCGAAGCACCACTGCCCGTCGCGCCGCACATAGTGATCGAAGTAGCGGATCGCCATCACCACCCACGCTCCGTTGTCCTCGTGCTCCGCGCGACAATAGACGCTTCCCGTTGCATGGTCGGCATCGACGAAATCGACGACGTGGCCGCAGATCTGGTGAATGCTGCGATAAAAGCCACGCAGAATATGCCCGGACCCGTAGAACGTCTTCAATGCCGCGCGCCCTACGCCCCATCGGCCGCAATCGACGTTTTCGGCGAACAGTTGCACCAGGCTGTCCAGATCGCGCGAATCGACCGCGAGCGCGTATCGGACGGGCAATTGTTGGATGGCGAGCTGCGCCTCGATGCGCTCGATACGCGCGAGCAGCGCTGATTCCGTCGTCATGCCTTCCCCTTCGTAGCGTTGGCCATCGCGGCCGGGCGCGCGCGGATTTCGTCGGCATAGTAAGGCTGGTGTGAAAGAAGTCCGCCATCGACGTTGAACACCTGGCCCGTGACGAACGCCGCCTCATCCGAAGCGAGATACACCACCGCGTGTGCAATGTCTTCGGGCTGCCCGAGGCGAGGCGTGAGATGGTGGCTCAGCATCATCTCTCCGGTCTCCCCCGCGTAGTACGCCTGGGTCACCGGCGTGACGATCAGGCCCGGAGCGATCGCGTTGCAGCGTATCCCCTCCTTGCCGTGCTGCGCGGCGACATAGCGCGTCAGCGCCTCGATACCGGCCTTGCAGACGCCGTACGCGCTGTACCCCAGCGCGCCCGCCTGAGCGGCACCGGAAGAGGTATTGATAATCGAACCGCCGCCTCGTGCGCGCATCAGTGGCAGCGCGCACCGCGAGGCCAGCATGGTGCCGCGAAGATTGATGCGCATCGTGTCGTCCCAGACCCCGACGTCGAGTGCCTCGACTGCCGCATCGACCGTACTGGAAAGCGATGTGGCCGCGGCGTTGTTATGCAGGATATCGAGCCCGCCCCAAGTCTTGAGCGTCAGATCGAACAATGCATCGATCGAACTTTCGTCGCCGATATCGACCTGCGCCGGGACCGCGTGCCCCCCCGCTTCGTTGATACGACGAACCTGTTCCTGCGCGCCTTCGAGATTCAGGTCCGCCACGACGAGCAAGGCGCCCTCCTGCGCGAGCCTGGCGGCACAGGCAGCGCCGATACCGGATGCGGCCCCGGTCACGATGGCAATCTTTTGCTTCACGCGTTGCATGATCTGCTCCCTGTCTCAGGCCGTTATCGGTGTCCGGCCGCCTGCTGCAACGCGGTCGAGATGAAAGTCGATATCGCCGAACATCTTCTCCATCATCGTCATCTTGCGGAAGTAGTGCCCTACCGGATATTCCTCGGTGAGCCCCATGCCACCGTGCAACTGGATGCCCTGCGCGCAAACGAAGCGATTGGCGCGCGCGGCAACGGCTTTGGCCGCCGAGATGACGCGGCTGCGTTCGGCCGCCGGGCCGTTCAGGTGCGCGATCCCGCAGTACAGCATCGAACGCGCCTCCTGCGTGGCGACGAACATCTCAGCCATGCGATGCTGCAACGCCTGGAACTTGCCGATCGGCTGGCCGAACTGCGAGCGTCCCTTGATGTACTCCGAGGTGATCGCCATCACGGCTTCCATCATGCCAAGGCTCTCGGCCACGCTCGCGAGACTGGCGAGTTCCGTTGCCTGCGTGAGCACCTGCAGCGAGCGTTCAGGTCCGACGATCAATGCATCTTCACTGAGCTCGACGTTATGCAGGTCGATATCCGCGGCACGCGATCCATCGAGCAAGCGGTACGACCGGCACGTTACGCCCGCGGCCCGGCGATCGACAAGAAAAACGCCCACGCCTTGCGACGCGCCTTCGACTCGCGCGGTCACGAGCAGCTGGTCCGCCGACGCGCCGGCGACCACCAGCGTCTTCGCGCCGCTGATCAGGTAACCCGAAGCGCTCTTGAGCGCGTGCGTTTGCGCGTGGCATCCCAGCTTGTACCGGCTGCCCGCTTCGCTGTCCGCGAGCGACAGCAGCAGCGTGCCGTCGATGACGGCGGGCAGCAGCGTCTCACGCCGGCGCCGCGCATCGCCTCGTTCGACGATCGTGGCGCAAAGCAGCGCCGTCTGCACGACCGGCTCGAGCGCCATACCGCGACCGAGCGCCTCCATCACGATCGCCGTTTCAACGAACGAGCACCCGAGACCGCCGACGTCTTCCGGCATCGTCAGCCCGAGCCAGCCGAGTTCGGCATAGGCGCGCCAATGTTCGCGGCTGAAACCCTCTTGCTCCGCCGCGATGCGCGTGCGCGCCTCGAATCCATACTCCTGCTGAACGTAGCGCTCTGCGCCGTCCTTCAGCATCGATTGTTCTTCGGAGAAGTTGAAGTCCATGGCTACAGTCCAAATGCCAGCTTGGCAATGATGTTCTTCTGCACTTCACGCGCGCCGCCATAGATCGTGGAGGCGCGAGCGATCAGATAGCCCGACGTGCGGCCGCCCATGTAATCCGGCCAGTTTTCGTCGACCGCCAGATCACCCTGCGGCTCGCCGTGGTCGTCGAAACGCATCGCGCGGGGACCGAGTGCGTCCATTTGCAGCTGCGTCACGCGCTGTTGCATCTCCGACCCGCTGATCTTCAGCGCAGAGACGACCGCATCGAGATTGCGCTCGCTCTTCTCTTCGGCAAGGATGCGGAGCACCGACCATTCGAGCGCCATCAGGTCCGCTTCGACCTCCGCGACCTTGCGCGCGAACCCGGGTGTATCGATGAGCCGCACGCCGTCCTGTCGCTCCTGCCCCGCGATGTCTTTCGCGCGCTGCAGCTCGCGTTTGTTGAAGTACAGGAACGCGCTCGCCGTGCGCTCCTTCTCGAGGAGGTACTTCGCATAGGTCCATCCCATGCCGGCCTCGCCCACGAGATGCGACTTCGGCACACGCACGTTTTCGAGGAACACTTCATTCAGGCCCTTGCCGCCCTCGATCGAAACGATCGGACGCACCGTGATGCCCGGTGTGTCCATTTTGACCAGCAGGAAGGAAATGCCTCGTTGCGGCTTGACGCTCGTATCGGTCTTGACGAGGAAGAATCCCCAATTGGCAATCGTTGCGTCGCTGGTCCAGATCTTCTGGCCGTTGATCACGTACTCGTCACCGTCGAGCACGGCCGTGCTCTTCAGTCCAGCCAGATCCGAGCCCGCGTTCGGCTCCGAAAAGCCCTGGCACCAGAACTCGTCGCCGCGAAGAATAGGCCCGAGAAAACGCTCCCTCTGCCAGTCCGAACCGAACGCGATGATGACGGGCGCCACCATCTGCGTCGACTGCCACCCATAGTCCATGGCATCGGCGTTGTACAGCTCTTCCATGAAGATATGCTTGCGAAGCCCGCTCCAGCCGGTGCCGCCATGTTCGACGGGCCAATGGGGCGCACCCCAGCCGCGCTCGTACAGAATGCGCTGCCATCTACGGATGTCATCACGCGTAGGCGGATGCACGCCGACACGCCAGCGGCGTGAAATGTCGGCCGGCGCATGCTCACTGAAAAACGTTCTGACTTCCCGACGAAATGATTCGTCTTCCTCGCTATAGCCCAAATGCATGCCTGACTCCTGAATCTCTTGCGCCCTCGTTGTCTGCTCTGTCGTGCCACTGCGCCGCGCTTGTGCGGGTGCTCCGCCTAGCGGCCTCTGAAAGCCGGGGCGCGTTTTTCTCTCGCGGCGAGCCGGCCCTCCGCGGCGTCCTCTGAGTTCACCGCGAGCGCCACCGCGTTCAGTTCCTGCGCAAGAAACTCTTCCATGCCACCGGGGTTCAACCTGAACAACTGCTTGGTCAGCCCGAGCGAGAAAGTCGGGCCAGCCGCCAGCTCGCCAGCCAGCTTTTCGGCGGCCGCGTCAAGCTCGCCGTCCTCGACGAGATGACTGGCAAGACCCATATCGAGTGCTTCCTTGCCGCTCAGCCGGCGATTCAGATACATGATTTCCTTGGCGCGAAACTCGCCGCAATGACGCGCAAGCAGATACACCATGCCGCCTTCAGGTAAGGTGGCGCGCATCAGGAAGGCGGGAATGAACTGCGCCGTATCGGAAACGATCAGCTGGTCCGCGCACAGCGCAAAGCTCCACGCAATTCCCACGGCAACCCCGCGTACCGCCGCGACCACTGGCTTGTTCAGGTTGTACAACCGAAGCGCGACCTTCTGATACACCGCCATCGATGCGCGCGCGTGCGCCACGCTCATCTGCGGTGGCGCGGCGCCGCTGCCCTTGATGTCGGCACCGGCGCAAAATGCGCGGCCTGCGCCAGTGAGAATCACCGCGCGAATCTCCGGATCCTTTTCGATGCGATCGAGGTGGCCGAGAATCAGATCAAGCATTTCCGGCGTCAGCGCGTTGAGCTTCTCGGGGCGGTTCAGACACAGCGTCGCAACCGCGCCGTTCAAAGTGAGTTCAACATCCATGATGTTCGGCTCCTCGTCTGAGTTTGGTTCGTCCGTCCGACGGTCTGGTCAACTGCCGCGAGCATGCAGGCGGATCATCCCGTCGCCAAACGGCTCGTCGCGGCGCTTGAGCGCTTCCTTCAGGCCAACCGCTTCCATGTCCGCCTTGAACTGCGAGCGGCGCGGCCCCTGGCTCTGGTGAGCCCGTGAGTCGTTTTCCACCGCGAGCCGCTGAAGCGTGCGCGAACCGGCCAGCTCCAGCCCGATGTTGACAATGCGCTTGTTGGCCGCAAGCAGATCGGCATCGACAAACGACAGACGGCGTGCCAACTCGCCCACCTCCGCTTCGAGCTGCTCTGCCGGCACCGCATCCATGACGAGCCCGATCTTCGCGGCGTCGCGGCCCGTCAGCGAGTCGCCAGACAGCAGCAGACGCTTCGCCCACTGCGGGCCGACGTGATAGAACCACATGTGCGCAGGCGGCGAGCCGTTCGCGCGCGTGGCGGGAAAGCCGATCCTTGCGTTGTCGGCGGCGATCACCATGTCGCACGCCAGCGCGAGATCCGTGCCGCCCGCAAGACAGTTGCCATGCACCTGCGCGATGATCGGCTTGTGGATATCGGCCATCAGATTGACCGTCTCCGACTGCCGCTCCATCGACCAGCAGTCGTCGTCGAAGCTGCGAATCGTTCCACGATAGTCCCCCGGATCAGCGGCGTCCGCGGCCCGATCCGAATACGTCGTCACCAGATCGTAGCCTGCGCAGAAGTCGCGGCCAGCTCCCGACAGTACGATCACGTTCACCGATTTGAGGTCGTCAGCTTCGAGCAACGCCGCCTTGAGTTCCTGCAGAAGCGGATTGTTGATGGCGTTGCGCTTGTCCGGACGACTCAGCGTGATGCGCGCAACGCGTTGCGCCACTTCAAACTTCACGCACTCCGATGTTTTCAGCCATTTGGCCATGGTCGATTCCCTCCAATTGAGGCGATTGCCGTTCACCGGGCAAACTGCGCGCGCAGACTTACCTTGCTGATCTTGCCCGTCGGCAGCCTCGGCAATTCGTCGACGAATGCTATGGCTTTCGGACATTTGTAGCTCGCGATCAAGCCGCGACAGAACTCGATCAATTCGGCTTCGCCCGCTTGCTCGCCACGGCGCAACACGACGATCGCCTTGACGCACTCTCCCCACTTCTCGTGCGGCACGCCGATCACCGCCACGTCGATGACTGCCGGATGCTGGAGCAGCGCATCTTCGACTTCACGGCTGTAGATGTTCTCGCCGCCGGAAATGATCATGTCCTTCTTGCGGTCGACGAGGAAAATGTAGCCGTCCTCGTCCTGGTAGCCCATGTCGCCCGAGCGATACCAGCCGTCGCGCAGTGCTTCCACCGTCGCCACGCTGTTGTTCCAGTAGCCACTCAACTGCGTCAGCGAGCGCAGCCACACCTCGCCGGTCTGACCTTGCGGCAGATCGTTGCCGTGATCGTCGACGATGCGCAGGTCGATGCCGGGGCACGGGCGCCCTACCGATGCGAGACGCCGTACCTGTTCCGGAGACCCTTTGGGCTTGACCTCGTGCGCAGGCAACCAGCAGGCGTTGCTCTCGGTCATGCCGTACTGGACCGAAAACACCGGGCCGAGCACCTGAATGCCGCGCGACAGCAGCGGTGCAGGCACCGGGGCTGCCGCCGTGACGATGTTTTCGATGCTGGACACGTCATAGCTCGACAGTTCGGGCACATCGAGGACCGCCTGAAGCATCGCGGCAACCATGAACGTGAAGGTGATCCGTTCTTCGGCGATCGTCTCGAGCATTTGCTTCGGCTCGAAGGCGCGATGCACGACCGTCGTGCCGCCCATCCAGGCCACCGAATTAACGAAGCCAATTCCACCGACGTGGAACGCCGGCGTCGTCTGTAGCACGCGGGTATTGCCCGAAAACTCCGTCACCAGCGCGCAGCTTTCGGCGGTGACGCACATGGCATGGTGCGTGCGCACGACGCCCTTGGGACGCCCCGTGGTGCCGCTCGTGTACATCAGGTACGCGTAGTCTTCCGGTTTCGAACGGATCGGCGGCCCTTCCACTGGGCCGGCTTCCATCACCGCCTCGAATGAAACGGCCCAATCCGGTGCGTCGCCAATGCAGATGTACTGCTCGATTTCGGGCAGTTGCGAACGCAGTCCGTTCACGACATCGACATATTGAGCCTCGAATACGAGCGCCTTGGGGGCCGCGTCCTTAAGAATATAAAGAATCTCCGCGGGGGCCAGCCTGAAATTGACGGTTGCCAGAATGAAGCCGGCCCATTCGCATGCACGGTAGCTCTCGTAGTACTCCGCGCAATTCATCGCGAGGATCGCAACCCGGTCCTGACGCCGCAGGCCGCGCTCATATAGCGCTCCCGAAAAGCGGCGTGCACGCTCCGCCAACTGACTGTGCGTCAGACGCCGGTCGGCGTACACGAGCGCCGTGTGGTCGGCATGCAAGCGCGCGTTTCGCTCGATCATCTCGCCAAGGGTTCTCATCTCAATCCTGTCGTTGTTTTGTCAGATCGACTGTTAGCCAGCGAGCGTCTGCGGATCGGCCAACACGGTTCCAATGAATGCGGAAAACCCCGCCGCGTCGGCTCCGTTGATCACTCGATGGTCGTAGCTGAGCGACAGGGGCAGCATCGTGCGCCAGCTGACGCCGCCGTCGTCCGCCGGCGCGGCTGCCAGCCGGGTTTTAGTCACGCCGAGAATCGCCACCTCCGGCGCGTTGACGATAGGCGTAAAACCAGTACCGCCAAAGCCGCCGAGCGAACTGATCGAAAAGCAACCGCCCGACATCTCTGCCATCGATAAACCCTTTTCGCGCGCCTTCTGCGAAATTGCTGCAAGTTCCACCGAGAGTTCTTCGACGCTCTTCCTGTCGCAATCGCGCAGCACCGGCACGAGCAATCCGAAGCGCGTGTCCACGGCGACCCCGATGTGGAAGTACTTCTTCAGAACGATGTTTTTGCCGTCACCGTCGAGCGACGCGTTGAATTGCGGGAACTCCTGCAAAGCCCGCACCACGGCTTTGATAAGGAAGACGAGCGGCGTCAGCTTAACCGCCGTGCCCGCCTCGTTACGGGCCTTGCGATAACTTTCGAGCGACGTAATATCAGCGTCGTCGTGGTGGGTCACATGTGGGATCGTCAGCCAGTTGCGCGACAGGAAGGCTCCTGTGAGCTTCTGGATGCGCGACACCGGCTTGACTTCCACCTCGCCGAATTCGGCGAAATCGACCTGCGGCCAAGGCGGCAGATTCGCGCCGAAAGCGGGGACCGCAGCCTCGCCGGGGCCGGTATTCACATCGGACTGCGGTCGCGTAGCAACGGATTCGACACTCATCGCGGATGCCTCTTCGAACGACTGTTGGACAGCGTGACGGCCTGCGGCCAATCAGACGATTTCCGCCAGCACCGTGCCGACGGGATACACTTCGCCAACCTGGGCAACGATGCGCAGCGTGCCCGACGCGGGCGACTCGACCTCCTGAATCGATTTGTCGCTTTCGAGCGCGTAGAGAATCTGCCCTTCGCTCACGGTTGCGCCGTCGTCCGCCAGCCATTCGGCTAGCGTGCCTTCGTTCATCGAAAAGCCCAGTTTGGGAAGCAGAACTTGTGTGGTCATGACCTTGCTCTATTGATGATGGAATTCCGGGTGTTCGTGCTTGTCATTTCAGCGTCGCGCGAACCGCCGATTCGATTTCGGCCACGCCCGGTACGAACGCGTCTTCGAGCGGCTTCGAGAACGGCACGGGGCAGAATTGCGCGCCTACGCGCTGCACGGGCGCCTTGAGCTCGCGAAACAGGGCTTCGTAGATACGGGATGCGATTTCCGCACCCACGCCGAACGGTTTGACGGCTTCGTGCACGACAACGGCGCGCCCGGTTTTTGCAACCGAAGTCAGGATAGTTTCGGTATCCAACGGAGAGACAGTGCGCAAATCGATCACTTCGCAGGCGACACCATCTTTGGCCAGCACTTCGGCAGCAGCCATGGCTTCCTGCACGCGGCGGCTGTAGCTGATCACCGTCACGTCGGTACCCGCGCGAATCACGTTGGCTTTGCCAAGCGGAATCGCCACGCCGCGCTCCGGCGCACTGCCCGGATTCCAGTAGGTCGGCATGTTCTCGATGAAAAGGCAAGGGTCGTCATCACGGATGCAGGACAGCATCAGGCCATACGCATCGGCAGGATTCGACGGTGTGACGACCTTGATGCCGGCAACGTGCGCAAACCAGGCCTCGAGGTAGTCGGCATGCTGGCCACCCGTGCCGAAGCCGGCGCCCGTCATGGTGCGGATGACGATCGGCACATTGGTCTGTCCGCCCGACATGAACCGCAGCTTCGCGGCGTGATTCACGATCATGTCCATCGCGACAGTCGTGAAGTTCATCAGCATGATTTCCGCCACAGGACGCATCCCGACCATCGAAGCGCCGATTGCCGCACCGATGATGGCCTGCTCTGAAATCGGCGTCGAACGCACCCGCGACGTGCCGTATTTCGACGACAGTCCCTTCGTTACGCCGACAATGCCGCCCTCCTGGCCGTCGGCAACGTCTTCACCCAGCACGATTACGTTGGCGTCGGCGGCCATCGCGTCGTCGAGCGCGAAGTTGACCGCCTGGATGGTGTTGATGTTGGTTGGCTGCTGGCTCATGCAAGCACCTCGTCCTTGAAGATGTCGAGCCGAAGCTCCGCGACATCGGGATATTCGCTCGACAGCGTGAATTCGACCGCAGCGTCGATCTGCGCCTCGTGTTCGGCTTCCATCGCAACCAGTTGCTCCTCGGTCGCATGCTTCGCATCGATGAGCCACTGACGGAACAGCGGCACCGGATCCTTCGCGAGCCAGGCGGCCTTTTCGTGCTTGTCCATATAGGCGTCGGGGTCGCCGAACACGTGCCCCTGAAAGCGGAACGTGTTCGCTTCGATCAGCGTCGGGCCGCCGCCGTTGCGCGCGCGTTCGACCGCTTCGTGCGCCGCCTTGTGCATCTGAATCGGATCGTTGCCGTTCACCGTGATGCCCGGCATCTGGTACGCGACGGCGCGCTGGGCGATGTTCGGCACGGACGTGCCATACGCGTATTTGGTGTGCTCGGCATAGCCGTTGTTCTGGCAGACGAAAATCACCGGCAACTTCCACACGGACGCCATGTTCAGCGACTCGTGGAAGGCGCCAATGTTTGATGCGCCGTCACCGAAGTAGGCCACGGCCACGCGTGATTCACCGCGAATCTGCGCGGCGAGCGCAAGCCCATTTGCGATCGGCATCGAACTGCCGACAATGCCGGTCGTCACCATGACGCCCGACGCGGGATGCGTGACGTGCATCGGGCCGCCCTTGC
Source organism: Paraburkholderia sp. Cpub6 (assembly GCF_014201065.1). NCBI lineage: Bacteria > Pseudomonadati > Pseudomonadota > Betaproteobacteria > Burkholderiales > Burkholderiaceae > Paraburkholderia > Paraburkholderia sp. Cpub6. Next base: position 73,333 of record NZ_JACHDM010000011.1, on the reverse strand, counting down.
CTTTGCACGTCCCCGTCACTCGCCCTCCGAGCTCGGCCCAGAGTTCCTTGAGCGGCACACCTTTGGCGATCATGTCGTGGACGCCGCGGTAGATCGTGCAGATGTAGTCGTCGTCGCTGAGACACACCGACATCGCCGACGGAATCACTTCCTGGCCGCGCGGCGAGTAGTACGGCATCACCAGCTTGCCGGCCTTGATAACGGCACGAAAGCGCTCATCGTTCTGCTTGATGAGAGCCATGCGCCTGTAGATGTCGACCAGGACTTCGCTGCTGGGCGGCTGATAGGCATTCATTCGTCACTCTCCTGTGTCACCAGATCTTTTGCGCGCCGCTCGCATGCAGCGCCGCGATGTAACCGAACACGAACGATGCGCCGATGCTGCTGCCGGCGCCCGGATAACACCGGCCAACCACGGATGCCGTGCAGTTGCCGGTGGCGTACAGCCCAGGGATTTGCGAGCCGTCGTCCTTCAGCACACGTCCGAACTCGTCGGTCACGAGACCGCCTGCCGTGCCCACATCCCCTGGATACATGCGCACGGCGTAGAACGGCCCCTCCTCGATCGGCCCGAGATTGGGGTTCGGTTTGATGGTCGGGTCTCCATGACAGCGATCGAATGCGCGCGAGCCGCGACCGTAATCTTCGTCGACGCCCGTTTCGCAGAAGCCGTTGAAGCGCTTGACGGTCCCGAGCAGCCCAGCACGGTCGATGCTGCATATCGCGGCCAGTTCTTCGAGCGTGTCAGCCTTGATCATGTATCCACTGTCGAGCCACTTCTGCGGAATCTGGCCCGGCATCGCCGTGCCCCACGGGTAGTACTTACGCTGCCGGCTGTCCATGACGACCCATGCGGGAACGGCCTTACCCGTCTGCTTGTGGCGCTGGTACATGCGTTGACCGATTTCCATGTACGCTCCGGCTTCGTCGCAAAAGCGCTCGCCGTCCTGGTCGACCATGATCGAAAACGGCAGCGACAGGTCGAGGTGATGCATGAACGGCAGCGGCGAACCATCCGGCGCGCGTGCACCTTCGGGCAATTCCTCGTTGGGGCCGAGCGACGTCACGACCCACCACGCTTCCTCCATGCAGTCCACTGCGCCGCCGAGCGCAATCGCGGCTTGCAGGATTTCACCGGTATCGCCCGGATTCGCATTGGTCCAGTCCGCGGACGACGGCTGCGGCTGGTACCTGCGGCGCATTTCCGCGTTGTGTGAAAAGCCGCCGGTATTCAGCAGGACGCCTTCGCGAGCGCGCACGCGCAACTCGCGGCCGCTGCGTACCGCGACGATGCCGGTCACGCGTCCGTCCTCGACGATGAACTCGCGCACCGGCGTGTCCGTCCAGATCGGCACGTTCGCGCGCAGCGCCATCTGCAGCATGCGCCCTTGAATCGCCGCGCCGTTGGCCACGAGCTCCTTGCCGGTGATCTTCTGATAGAGCATCCGGCCACCCAGTTGCATCGCCTTGCGCTTGCCGCCCCACGTCCGCTTCATCAGAAACAGTTGCGGATACTCGTCCGAGTTGGCCGGCATCGACGGGCCCTTGTAGCGCGACAGACGCGGCGCCCATTCGCCCAGTTCCTTCACGTCGAACAACCTGGCCAGCAGCGACCGGCCACGCGGCTCGCCGCCGGGCAGCGTGTCGTAGTAATCGGACCAGCCGTCCGCGTACACGAACTGCATCCCCTGCTGCTCGAGAAACTCGGCCATCTTCGGGCCGGTGCGCAAGTAAGCCTCGCGTCGCGCGTCAGAAGTGCCCGGGCCTTGATAAGTAACCGCCGCATCGAAGTACTGGCGCGCACGTTCATAGGAATCGCTGACGCCGTGACGCTTCATCACATGATTGTTCGGAAGCCACCAAACCCCGCCCGAATATCCGGTCGAGCCGCCGACCTTCGCCTGCTTCTCGATGATCAGTGCTTCTTTGCCCACCGACTTGCAGGCAAGCGCCGCACACATCGAACCCCCGCCGCTGCCGACCACCACGAAGTCGTAGGTTGCGTCCCAGTTTGTCGACATCACTCATCCCGCGCGATGAATTCGCGCAGCGCGCGATGGAAGTTCGAAACCGACGATTCCTGCAGCGGATTGGTGCGCAAACCCTTGAAGCCGCGCGACTTCATGCCCTGCTGAACGTTGGTCATGTTCTGGAAGTCCTGCCACAGGATCAGGCCGAAGTTCTCCTGCGCGTTCTCCTTCCAGTCGTCCACGCCGTAATAGAACTCGCGCTTCAACGGCGGCTCCGCCCCAGGCGCGAAGCGCTGCAGCGACCAGATGTCGTAGATGCACGAATCCGAATTGTCGCCATCCGGCCGCGCGCGATAGAACAACGCGCCGTCCGGGTACGGCAGGAACACCAGATTCGGAAAGACGTGCCAGTCCGCTCCCGCGCGACCCAGTTGCTCGAAAGAGATCTCGGGCCAGCCCGCACCCTCGGCGATGGCCGCCTCGCGCTGAAATTCCATCGCCTTCCCAAGGACTTCGAACTGGTTACCCGACGGCGACATTTCGGTCATCAGGCGCTTCGCGGCTTCGTAATCGCGCGCGGTATTGATCGCCTTCAGAGTCTCTTCCATTACCCGGAAAAAGTTCACGAGCCCCTGGCGTACGTCTTCCGGCATCGGCTTGCCGGTTCGCGGCGAGGGCGCGCCGATCATCCGCGTCGCCGTCGAATAACCAAACATCCCATGGCGGCCATAGGAGAAACTGCGCGTCACGTCATCGCCTGCGACGTCGAGCAGTTGCGGATGCGTTGCCGCTACGTGATAACCCTCGTTGAACGCTTCGAGTGCAACCTTCCAGTTGCACGGCAGACGAATCGACTTGTACCAGCGGTAGCGCATCTTTTCGAACTCGAAGCAGTTGGTGATCTCCGGCACCGGGTCGAGAAATTTCGCGAGCGGCTCTGCATCCGGATCCATATTGATGAACACGAACCCGCCCCACGTATCGACCAGCATGTCCGTGAGACGAAGGTCCCCGTCAGCCATGTCCGGGCAACCTTCCCAATCTTGCCTGTCGAGCACACGCGCAAGACTGCCATCCAGATTCCACTGCCAGCCGTGATAGGCGCAGTGAAATTTCGCGGCCTTGCCACAGCCGTTAGTCAGGCGCCGGCCACGGTGCTGGCAGACGTTGAAGAAGGCCTTGATCTGATCTCCCGCGGTTCGCACCACGATGATCGATTCGCCGGCCACGTCGAAGGTCACGAAGTCGCCCACGTTGGGAATCTCTTCCAGACGGCAGGCGACCTGCCAGGCTCGCGGCCAGAGGCGCTCGTTCTCGCGCTCGAGAAACTGCTTCGACAGGTAACTGTCCTTCGGGACAAAATCGAGGCGGACAGTGTGCTCACCCGAATCGGGACTGGTGTTACCCATTGTTATCTCCTTCGTCATATGGCCGGCGTAGGCGCCGGTTCCGGCTTTTTATGTGGCGGCCGCGCGCTCGACGGTCCTATTGCAACTCTCAGTTCAATTATCTTGAACAGCGTTCGGGCCAGTGTCAATCCGGGCGAACGTCAATCGAGCGCCGCGGTCAGTGCCGGCACGGCCTCGAAGAGGTCGGCGCTCAGACCGTAGTCGGCCACCTGAAAGATCGGCGCCTCGCTGTCCTTGTTGATCGCGACGATGACTTTCGAGTCCTTCATACCGGCGAGATGCTGAATCGCGCCTGAGATACCCACCGCGATATACAACTGAGGCGCGACAATCTTGCCGGTCTGGCCGACCTGATAGTCGTTCGGCACGAAGCCGGCGTCGACCGCGGCGCGCGACGCGCCGACCGCGGCGCCAAGCTTGTCCGCAAGCGCGTCGAGCAGTTTGAAGTTGTCGCCGTTCTGCATGCCTCGGCCGCCCGACACCACGATGTTGGCTGCCGCAAGCTCCGGCCGGCTCGATTTCGTCAGTTCCTGGCCGACGAAACGGGCCTTGTCGAAAACCGCTGCCGATGCGACTGCGCGCGACGGCGCGGCGGCCGAACCGGTAGCGGCCGCATCGAAGGCGGTCGGACGAATCGTGACGACCTTGATTGCGTCGGACGATTGGACCGTGGCGAGTGCATTGCCGGCGTAGATCGGACGCACGAACACATCGGGAGCCTTGAAAGCGATCACGTCGGAAATCTGCGCGCTGTCGAGCAGCGCGGCTACCCGCGGCATGAAGTTCTTGCCCACGGCCGTGGAGGCCGCGATCACGTGCGTATTACCGCTAGCCAGCGAAACGACGAGTGCGGCCAGATTTTCCGGCAGCCCATGCGCGTATTCGGGTGCATCCGCGACGAGCACTTCGGCGACGCCGGCAACGTTCGCGGCCTGCTCTACCACCGCCGACGCGCCGTGGCCTGCGACCAGTACATGAATCTCGCCGCCCGCAGCGCCTGCCGCCGTGATGGCGTTGAGCGTGGCGCGCTTGAGGCTTGCGTTGTCGTGTTCGGCGATAACGAGAATAGTCATGATCAGATCACCTTCGCTTCGTTACGAAGCTTTTCAATCAGCGCTGCAACGTCGGGAACCATCACGCCGCCCTTACGCGCCGGCGGCTCGGTCACTTCGAGAACCTTCAGACGAGGTGCAACGTCGACCCCCAGCGCGTCGGGGCTCAGCGTCTCCAGCGACTTCTTCTTCGCTTTCATGATGTTGGGCAGCGTCACATAGCGCGGACTATTCAGACGCAAGTCCGTCGTGACCACCGCCGGCAGATCGAGCGCGACACGTTCGAGTCCGCCATCGATCTCACGCGTGACGAGTAGTTGTTGACCGTCCACTTCCGTCTTGAACGCGAACGTGGCTTGCGGCCAGCCGAGCAACGCGGCGAGCTTCTGGCCGGTTTGTCCCGCGTCGTTGTCGATGGCCTGCTTGCCGAGCAGCACCAGTTGCGGAGTTTCCCGCGCGGCCACGGCGGCCAGCAGCTTGGCGACCGCGAGCGGCTGCAGATCCGCATCGCTTTCCACCAGCACCGCGCGATCAGCCCCCATCGCGAGCGCCGTACGCAGCACCTCCTGCGATTGCGCGGTTCCCGCCGACACCACGACGACTTCACTCGCCACGCCGGCTTCCTTGAGGCGCACCGCCTCCTCCACCGCGATCTCATCGAACGGGTTCATGGCCATTTTCACGTTGGCCAGATCGACGCCCGAACCATCGGACTTCACCCGAGGTTTCACGTTGTAGTCGATCACGCGCTTCACCGCGACCAGTATTTTCAATTTGACGCTCCGAACGCTTTGTTGAACAATGTTCTATATTCTGAACTCATCTTTTTGTAGCTGTCAACGAGAAGAATGAGGAGAACGTCGCTTGTCGCTCAATTCGACGCCCTCGTTCGACACCATGGAGACGACCAATGAAGCTCTATCGATGTGAACGGTTTGAAGGTATTGCGGGTCTGGCACTACGCGAGGAACCCGATCCGGCGCCGCCCGGCGCTCACCAGGTACTGGTGCAAATCAATGCGAGTTCGTTGAATTTCCGCGAGTTGCTGCTGATCAACGGTGCATATCGCGACTGGATGGCGCCCAACTTCATCCCGGCCTCGGACGGCGCGGGCGTCGTGCTTGCCGTCGGCCCAGGCGTGCGGCGCTTCCGACCCGGCGACCGGGTGATGGCCAATTTCGCGCAGAACTGGCACGGCGGCACCCGCCCGCAACACGCGGATACGCTGGGCCGCGGCGCTATCGTCGAAGGCATGCTGCGCGACAAGGCGGTGCTGAGCGAGGAAGAGCTGGTTAGCGTTCCGGATCATCTTTCCGACGAGGAGGCCGCAACGCTGCCTTGCGCCGCGCTCACCGCATGGAACGCGCTGTGCCAGCATGCGCCGCTGCTGCCGGGCCAATCCGTGCTCGTACAGGGCTCTGGCGGGGTATCGCTGTTCGCTCTGCAGTTCGCCCGTCTGTTCGGCGCGCGCGTGATCGCGACTTCGTCGAGCGAAGCGAAGCTCAAACGGCTTGCCGAACTCGGCGCCGACGCCACGATCAACTACCGCGACACGCCGAATTGGGATGACGCCGTGCTGCGCCTGACCGATGGCTTTGGGGTCGATCTGGTCGTCGAGGTGGGCGGCGCCCAAACCTTCGGCAAGTCCATTGCCGCCACTCGCGACAGCGGGCGCATCAGCGTGGTCGGGCTGCTGACCGGCGCCCCTTCTCCCGGCGAAGGATTCTTCACGCGCGGACTGTCGATCGCGCCGATCCGCGTCGGCTCCCGTCAGGATTTCGAAGCGATGAACCGCGCGATCGGACTGCACAAGCTCAAGCCCGTCATCGACTCGGTTTATGACTTTGCGCGCGTACCGGATGCGCTGCGGCACCTCGAAAGCCAGCAGCATGTCGGCAAGATCGTCATTCGCCACCGGTAACCAGCCTTCGCATGATCCACGGAGTCAGACTATGAAACTCTTTTCACTGGAAGGACGGATTGCGCTCGTCACCGGCGCGTCGCGCGGCCTCGGCTTCGCCATGGCTAACGCGCTGGCGGCAGCGGGTGCGACCGTGATACTGTGCGCGCGTTCGCGCGCGAGCCTCGAAACCGCTGCGGAATCGATTCGTAAAGCGGGCGGCGACGTCGATATCGAACCGTTCGACCTCACCGATCAGGGCGCAATCAGAAACGGCGTTCGCAACGTCCTTGCACGCCACGGACGCATCGACGTCCTGCTCAACAATGCCGGCATTTGCGAGTGGAGTGATTTTCTGCAGTCGAACCTCGACATGTGGCAAAGAACGATGGATACCAACGTCACGGCCGCCTACGTGCTCGCGCAGGAAGTTGCGCGCCAGATGATCGAACGCGGACACGGACGCATCATCAACGTCGGGTCTTATGTGTCGGTGCTCGGTCGCGAGAAGCTGCAGGCATACGTGGCCAGCAAGCACGCGATTGCCGGACTGACGAAATCGCTCGGCGCGGAACTGGGCCGACACGGCATTCGTTGCAACGGCATCTGCCCCGGCTACTTCCTCACCGAAATGGCCGAGCCCGTCACGTCCAACCCGCAGATGAAGGAAATCGTGCGCTCGCATATCTCGGTGGGACGCTGGGGCAACCCCGAGGAACTCGGCGGCGTCGCGGTTTTTCTCGCCTCCGAAGCGAGCTCCTACATGAATGGGCAAATGCTGATGGTCGACGGCGGGGTCTCGGAGATCCTGAGCTTCTCGATGTCCGTGGTGTAGCGCAACGGGCGGTTCGCCTCAACGCGCCGCGTGACCTGCAGGCAAACCGGCCCGCTATCTCCACAGATAGCGGGCCAATTCTTTTGTCCTGCCAGGGTGCTGCTTGAAGAGCGGCACCCGTTACGCAGTCACGACCGCAGCGTTGCCTCACCGCTACAGGCCTCGACCTTCGTGGAGCCGGCGGCGCCGCCCTTCGCCACTGCTTTACGCGAAATGCCTTGCAGCAGGAAATGCGACAGCGCCGGAATGAGGATCAGCGCGCCGATCATGTTCCACAGGAACATGAACGTGAGCAGGATGCCCATATCGGCCTGGAACTTGATCGGCGAGAACGCCCACGTTATGACGCCGGCAGCCAACGTCACACCGACCAGCGCCACGACCTTCCCGGTGAACTGCACCGCGTGCCGATAGGCTACACGCAGCGGCTGCCCAGCGCGCTGATACGCGAGCTGCACACTCAGCAGATAGAGCGCGTAGTCGACGCCGATGCCCACGCCCAGCGCGATCACCGGCAGCGTTGCCACCTTCACGCCGATGCCGAGCTTGACCATCAGCGCCTCGCACAGCACCGACGTGATCCCGAGCGGCACGACCGCCACCACGACCGCGCGCCAGCTGCGGAACGTGATGAAGCACAGCAGGATCACCGCTGCATACACCATCAACAGCATCGTGCGGTTCGCCTTGGCAACAACGACGTTCGTCACCGCGTCGATGCCCGCCGACCCGGCGACCATCAGGAACTGATGATCGGCGTCGCTATGGGTTTTCGCGAATGCCTCTGCAGCCTCCATCACGCGCGACAGCGTCGCCGCTTTGTGATCGGTCAGATAGGCGATGACCGGTGCGGTGCCGCAGGTCTGGCTCAGCAGATCAGGATGATCGAGCAGGATCTGCCACACCGTCTTGTTCACGATCGAAGGCACGCGGTCGATCGTGTACCACTTCGGGTAGCCCTCGTAGAACCCGGACGTCACCCAGCGCGCGAGACCGCCGACCGAGGTGGTGGTCTGCACCCCCGGCACGCCCCGCAGTGCGGTTTCGAGCCGGTCCGCCTCGAGCACCAGCGGGAAGTTGTTGGTGTCGCAGGTGCCGTGCGACGACTTGCCGATCACGACGAACAGGTCGCTCGACAGACCGTAGTGCGCGTTGGTGTACGCGTTGTCGAGGTTATAACGCGACTGCGGCCTGAGTTCCGGCGCGCCCGAATCGAGGTCGCCGATCTGCAGGTGCTGACTGATCGACCAGCCGAACACCGTGAGCGCCGCCGCACAAACGATCGCACCGACAGCCCAGCGGCGCTCGGTGAAGCGATCAAGCAGATTCCACAACGCGCCCGCCGACGAGGTGCCGCGCGCGTCGTTCTGCTCGCCACGCACGCTGCGTCGTGCAGCCGACGGACTCACACCAATGTATGACAGTAGTACCGGCAGCAGCAGCAGGTTGGTGAAGACCAGCACGCCCACGCCAACGCTCGCGGTAAATGCCAGATCCTTGATTACCGGAATGTCGATCACCATCAGCACGGCAAAGCCAACCACGTCAGCGAGCAACGCCGTGAGACCGGCGAGAAAAAGCCGCCGGAACGTGTAGCGCGCCGCCACATAGCGATGCGTGCCACGCCCGATGTCCTGCGTGATCCCGTTCATCTTCTGCGCGCCATGCGAGACGCCGATCGCGAAAACGAGAAACGGTACGAGCACCGAGTACGGGTCCAGCACATAGCCGAGCGTGCGAATGATGCCGAGCTGCCAGACCACCGCAATCAGCGAACACCCCACCACCAGCAGCGTGCTGCGATAGCAGCGCGTATAGAGAAAGATCACGACGAGGGCGATCCCCGCGGCCACGCCGAAGTACATCGCTACCAGCTTGAGTCCGTCGATCAGGTCGCCGATCAGTTTCGCGAAACCCACCACGTGAACCTGCACCTCGCCGCGGCCCTCCGCTTTGATGACCTCGTCGATCCGGTGCGAGAGCTTCGCGTAGTCGAGCGGCTTGCCGGTATCGGCGTAATGATCGAGCAGCGGCAGCTGGATCATGCTCGAATGCAGATCGTTCGACACGAGGCTGCCCACGATGTTGGCGCGGGCAACGTTGGTGCGCAGCTGTTCGACTGCCTGCGCGGACGCGTCGAAGCCGTCCGGCATCACCGGTCCCCCTGCGAAGCCGCGCTCCGTGACCACGTTCCAGCGCACGATCGGCATCCAGAGCGACTTCACGCCAGGCCGGTCGACGCCCGGAATCAGGAACAACGCGTCGTTGATACGCCGCAGCGCCGCGAGATATTTCGGATCGTAGATGTCACCCGACGGATTCACGACGACGATCCGCAGCGAATTGCCGAGTCCTTTCAGATCCGCCTTGTTGGCGAGGTAGTTTTTGATGTACGGATGCGACAGCGGAATCATCTTCTCGAAGCTCGCATTCACATCGAGCCGCAGCGCCTGAAATCCCAGCACCGCCGTGATGATCGCGCAGATGATGATGAGCCACGGACGCCGGTTGAAGATCAACCGCTCTAGCGCGTTACCCGAGCGCGTATCGAAGCTGGCAAGATCCGCCACCACGGGCATCTTGTCGAATTGGGCATTGTTGCCGCCAGCCATGTCTGCTCCCCCTTAGTGCAACTTCGACAATGCGATCCGCGACAGGCCGGCCGCACCGGCCAGCACCGCGGTGTCGCCGCGCAGCGCCATGGCGAAGATGCCGCCTGGCTGGCTCGCGCCGAGTGTATGAAACGTTGCCCCCTGGTCGACGCTCTCGAGCAGCTCGCCCGCCTGGGTCGCGAGAATAAGGTGGCCGTTCGGCAGTTCAGCCGAAGCGAGAATGCTCGCGCCGGTCGGCAGCGTGATCTTGTCCCACGTCGCGCCGCCGTCGGTGGAGCGATACGCGTTGCCGAGCAGACCGTAGACGATCATGGCGTTGTGCGTGGAAGCGAGACCGAAGAAGCTACCCTTCGACGGCGTAGGCACCGCGACGAAACGCTGCTTGTCGGGATCGAGCTTGAGCAGCAGCCCCTGTTCGCCCGCGATATAAAGCGTGCCGTTGATACGGCGCATCGCATGCAGGTTCAACGCGTTGGGATTGTCGACGCGATCGAACCAGGGCACCCAGCTCTTGCCGCCGTCGTCGGTATGAAAAATGATGTTGAACGAACCGATGACCCAGCCGGAACGCTCGTCATCGAACCAGACGTCGAGAAACGGACGGCCTCCCTGATCTGCTTCAAAGCGCTCGGCCTCTTCGCGCGATGCCTTGAGATCAGGTGAATCGCCCTGTTGCTTCGCGTAGTACTCGCTCATCAGCCTGGCCGCCTGCTGGCCGTCGAGCTGTCGCGTCCAGCTATTGCCACCGTCGGTGGTATGGAGCACCTCGCCGTCGTGTCCGACCGCCCAGCCCAGCGCGGCCGACTTGAACGTAACGGCCACCAGATCGGAACTCACCGGCACCTGTACCTGGCGCCAGTGCACGGCAGCGTCGTCCGATACGAGAATTACTCCGCGCGGACCTACCGCGACCAGGCGCTGTCCGGCCTGCGCCAGCGCCATCAGCGGTTCATGCGCGGCCTGCGGGTTGATGACGGCGGGCGAGCGCATCGGGTCGGCGAATTCGGCGTAGACCGACCCGCTCGCGGCGCATGCCGCGGCGACGATTGCCAACCAACGAAACAGGGTCTTGCGCATTGTGTCTCCTTCACAGTAACTGGCGATCGATCACGCGAACAGTCCTGAGCTTTTTATGAAAACTTCTTTGTGCGCCATGCCATAGCCGGCACGGCGCACGTGCTGCGCCCTTCCTTGTGCCTGGGCCGGCAGTACAGTGAACTCTTGAATTGGGCAGCGAGGATCGGCGTGCCGCTCGAGTCAACCAGCCATGGCTTCACATTATTGCGCTGCGCCGTACCCACGTAGCGCAGTTCCCAATCCCACAACGCTTCCTGACCGTCCTTCGGCACAGGGAACGGCTTGCCGCCGGATGCGCCGGAAACGAACAGGCCATTCTTTTCGAGCTTCGCGTTCTGCTGGTGATGCGTCCCGCCAGGCAAGCCGGGCAGGGACGCATCACTCAATACCTCATCCTCAACTCGGCGCGCAATTAGCGCACACCCGCGGATTGCATACGCTCCGGCGTGAAGTAGTCATTTGGGAAATTCACGTTGAAGAAAATCCCGGGCGAGTCCGCCGGATGGCTGCCGAAGATATAAATGCCGCTGTTGAAGTCGTAGAACCAGTTACCGAGCGAATACGGCACCTTGTAGTCGTACGCTGGAACCGTGGTCTCAAAGCCGGCCCGATAGAGCTTGCCGGACTGGTCGTAGGCATCCATCATTCCCCCGCCGCCATCCTCGTCGAAGTACAGCGTCTTCTTGCTGTAGATGTGACGCGCGCCCGGCTTGAGCGTCAGCTCCACGACCCATACGCGGTGCAGCTCCCACCGGACATAATCAGGATTCACGAAATGCGGCGTGGTGATCTTGCTGGCCGGCGTGTCGTACTGCTGCTTGTAGTCGTTGTACGGAATGTACATTTCCTTCTTGCCGACCAGCTTCGCGTTCCAGCGATCGATCTTGCCGTAGAACAACTGGATGTCGTCCATCGTGATCGCGCCGGAATAGCCGGGGTTCGGCGTGTCGTAGGCGAGATCGGGCGCCACGCGCACGCGGCGTTGGCCCGGGTTGTATTCCCACGATTGCTGATCGTGATCGGCCGAATCCGTGAAGTACCAGAAGAGCGACGTGTCGCCAATCAGGCGGGCCGGCGCCGCGTAGTCGTTATATACCTGATACCAGATCGCGAGGGGGCCCTTCTTGCGAAACTCCGCTTCGTCCTTCGGCTCGAAATACGGATAGAGCAGCGAACTCTTGAACTGCGCAGCAAGAATCGGCGTGCCGCTCGAATCGACGAGCCACGTCTTCACGTTGTTTTTCTGGGCCGTTCCGACGTAGCGTAATTCCCAGTCCCACAGCGCCTCCTGACCGTTTTTCGGCACCGGGAACGGCTTGCCGCCGAACGCCCCTTCGATATAAAGGCCGTTTTTTTCGAGCTTGGCACTTTCCGCGTCCTTTTCCGAGTTCTGGAGATACCAGTCCGGATACGAAACCGAGCGGTGCGTCGGGTAAACGTCCATCCGGTAAGTCGGATAGCGCTTGAACAGCTCGATCGAGGCGGCACTCAGTTTGTCGGCGTATTGCTGATAGTTCTGAGCCGTGATTTGCAGAACCGGCTTTTCACCAGGAAACGGGTCGGCCCATTTTCCGGAGTCGGCCTTGAACCCGGTCGGAAAGTCCTTGATGCCCCCCGTGTATGCTGGAATCGTGCCGTCCTTATTGCCGGCAATTTCCGCTCCGAACGGCGTGATCCCACTCTCGATCGCCAGCGTATACGGTGAGGCCCAAACCGCGGCGAGTATCGCCAGCGCCTTAAGAAGCTTTGGGAATCTTTTCACACGTGCCTCCGTCATCAAAACGTTGTCTGATAGGTGATGCCGATCCACGACTTGTCGCTGTACGGTGCACCGAGCGCCGTCGCGGCTCCCGCCGTTGAGTACCCCTTCTTGTTCATGTAGTAGGTGTAGGTAATGTCCACCTCATGCTTGTTGTAGATCGTGAAATCAAGCCCGACCACGAAGGTGTTCTGCCCCTGTGATTCGGCCGCTGGCGCGATGACAGATGAGTAGCCCTTCAGATTCAGATTAACGAACAGCGGCATCGTCAAATCAACCCCAGGGAATACCTGATACCACTGCGGGCTCGCACCAATGCCGATCCCGGCCCAGAAGCGCGTCGAGCAGTTGTTAAACGCGGAGTTGCCCGATGCCGAACATTGGCCCGTGGTGTCATAACTGGAGTTGGCAAAATTCCGCGCATTCGATTGCACGCTTAGCAGCTGGTTGAACGCGAATTCCGCCTGCAGGAACATGTTGTCCCACAAGGGCGTCTTGCCGAACGACTGCGTGACGTTCAGCAGACCGTGCAGCGTGCGACCCGTCGGCGCATCGTTGACCGTCGTCGTGTTGACGGCATTGAGTGGCATGTTCCAGCGGTACGACAGCTCGCCTGCCACTGCCGCGCTGCCGATCGCACTGTTGAAGCCAGCGCCGATCAGGTTCACGTCGTTGCCGTACTTCGCCGTAACACCGGGAAGGTTGGTGCCCGGGAAGAGTTCGGGTCCGGCACCCGGGAGTAGCACCGCCGCCCACGGCATCTTCATGGCGAAGTGGCGGTACGTAAATTCATAGGTCGTTGCGATCGAATCGACACGCCACTTGCCGTCGATGCCGATATCGCCGATCTGGCCTTTCGTCGGCGCGATGCGCGGAATCGCGAATGTGCCCAGCCCCGGAATGTTTTGGTAGCTGGCGATCGGAGGGCCGTAAAGAATAGGATCGGCACCGCCGAAATATGTGCCGCCTTCAGGCAGCCGATCGTGATTCCATTCGAACGTGTACTGCGCGCCGAGAGAGAACGTGTCGGTAATGCTCGTCGTCACGTTGGCCTGAGCCGTCGGCAACACGATTTCCTTGAGCGAAGCGCTCGGGCTCTGCGTCAGTTTCATCAGGTCGAGCGGCTGCTGACCGATGGCCACCGAGTTCGCGCCACCCAGCGTAGCAAACGCCGACTGCCCCCAGGTGACTGCCGTCCGGCCGAGCTTGACGTTGACAGAGTGACCACCGAGGTCAAAAGTGTGGAACACGAACGCATCACGCAGCTCGGCGCTCGGCCCCTGGTAGTACTTCTTGATGTAGCTGGTGTACTCGTTGTTCGGATAGTTCGGAGGAAATGCAGGATTGCTCGTATTGTGATTCTTGAACGTCGGGTCGTACCACGCGTCCATACTGATGCGGAAGCCGGACGTGTCCTTGTACTTGAAATCGAATTCGCTATAGAGGTTCAGCCTCGACTGGATCGTGCTGAACTTCGGCGTCGATAGATCGCCTTCGTCGTAGGTCGGGCTGTTCGTGTAGAAATGGCTCGGGTTCTGAAGCCGGATGCCGTAGTCCGCACGCACCGTGTTGTCCCATTCCATGTCGATGTCCGGGTTCGGCACATCGAAGTGGAAGGCGTTGGCGTTCGCGCTCCACAACCCGCACGCTGCAGCGATGCAGGTCGCGTGCACGCCAAGGCTGATCGCACCTGGCTTTAGACTCTTCTGTTTCATGCGTCTCCTCTTGTCTTTGTCGAGCTGCCGCAGAAAAGGCCCAGGCCGTTGGACTGCCGCAGACTTTTGCAATGAAGCGAAACCGGCCTCCCTACCTCGTCAGCATCGCGCCTCGGATACCTCCCACAGCGTCACCAGAATGCGAATGCTGTTCGGAAAGATAAACGCTCGAAACTCGACTGTCAACGCTCGCTCACCCCTAAGTGATGCAATTTTCCGAACGACGTTCAAAACGCGGGGTAAACGTGGATTTGAGTTTGGTGATGAACTCGAAGCGGTCCGCGCATGGCCGCGTGACGCTGACGAGACAGTGGCGACGCTTGCATTTGCGAGGTGTCCGATTCGACTGCGCAGATTGACGATGCAAACCATGGATGGCTTTCGGAACACCGTCCGAGCCGATGATGAATCGATAGGCAGGCCGGGCGCAGCCCGGACTCTTCGATTCTAGTCCGGTCCGCAGTACAGGCCACGATGAGCCGGCCTTCCGCCTTTCCATTCATGCGCGAAAGCAGGACGAAATCGCAGAAGCAGCCGAAAACGCTTGTGCGATCGGATCAGTTTCCTTTGCAGTCCTTTTATATAGGCTGTTCATGGACCGCGATCAGACGAATCCCTTATCCCGTTCCTGCGTAGAAGTGCCTTTCTGGTTTGCGGGGAGGAGGCGGGAACACGCGCCATGCCCCGTCGTCGTGCCGAAAGAAGAATATCGCGAGGGAGTTCTCAGCGGCGGACGACCGCGCAAGTACACACCTCGTCTGGCCTGAATTTGCGAAAGTACATCGGGTGATGTGCACCGAGGTGGTTGCAGTGGGCGCAATCCACTTGTCGATCAGCCAACGCAAAGAACCTTCCCCAACCTTCATGTCCAGCTCCTTCTACGGCCTGTGCGCGCTGCTGACATCACAACCACGAACGCAAATTGGCGACTCTAACCGGCCAACCCCAAACCCTGCGAATCTGCTGCTTCGGCTTGCGACACAGCGGGAATGGTCGGGTTCCGACGTAATGTGTCGATTGACTAAATATTAGTAGTCAGCCGACCCATTATCAAGCCCAGATGACACCAGGGGAAATGCTGGTATGGACAAATCCACCCTTTATTCGGGTAGGATATGTGATGTCGCGAGTGACTGGATCAGACTTTATCTAAAAGCTAATTAGTCAGAAGACGCATATTTATTCGTCATCTGACTATCATCAGATCAATGCCGGCGCTGCGCGATCAGGATCGAACGCCGTTTGTATCAGGCGGGGTATAGCCCGCAGATACACATCCCGGACTGGCAACAAGCGCGAGGACAGCGGACGCCAAGGAGAACACAACAGATGAAAGACCTGACCATCTCATCGGCAGACCTCGGCAACACGGCAGCAGACGGCCCCAGACGGCGCGGGAACAGAACGACCCGCGTGCCCGCCATCATCGAAGTGGCGATCGAGGTCTTCGCATCCGAAGGTAACGCTGGTTTCACTCAACGCCGCATTGCCAGCGAGGCAGGGATTCGACTGAGGACCTTGCAGCACTACTTCAGCACTCGTGAAGAACTATTGCGGGCCACGATCGAGGCATACACGGATCGCTATTTCGAGCACTATCGGACGATCGCCCAGGACCAATCCCGGCCACCGGAGGCGCGACTGGATGTCATCGTCGACGAGGCGTTCTCCGTACTAACGGCGAGCGGCGGAAACCGCGTTAGCGCCTTTGTGCTGGAATGCTGGAGCCTCGCAGAGCATGAGCCCTTTCTGCATGCCCTGATGGCGAAATCTACTGCGGATTTTCAGGGTCTCCTGGCGGAACTGATCGCGCAGATCAACCCAACCTTGCCCTCGGGAGAATGCACGTTGCGCGGCGCCCTACTCCTTTCACATCTGCACGGTCTGGTCGTCTTTCTTCGCCGGTCCGGCGCGGACACATTTAATGCGGACTCGTTCCGTCACGCCATGAAGGTCGTCTGGCGAGCGTTGAGCAAGGCATCTCCATAAAACTGCAAGGCAGCTGCTTGTGCCAGAATCGCGCCTGGATGGAGCGGTCGGCGCGCCATGTGACGGGCGCACCGAACCGCAGATCCCTTCTACAGACGCACATGGTCGCAATGGCCTGCTCAGGCCATTGCGATCGATCCTCAGCGGACCACGTCCCAGACAAGAGGCAAGTGGTATAGCGTGCCGTTCACACCTCCGTGGACACCCGCTTTCTCGCCAGGCTTGATCTGGAAATCGGGAATCCGCTTAAGCCATTCCTGAAGGAAAACCTTCAACTCCACGCGCGCAAGGAACGAGCCGGGACAACGATGCGCGCCATTGCCGAACGTCGAATGAATCGGCGTAGGCCGAGCGAAGTCGACGCTCAGCGGATCGTCGAACTTCCTCTCGTCCAGACCGTGCAGTGTGGTCGGCATGATGATCATGTCACCCGCCTTCATCTGCACGCCCTTGTACTCGAAATCGTGTGTGATCCGCCGCCCCTGATTGACCACAGGGAAGCGCCGCAGAAGCTCGTCCACGGCCTTCTGCGTCAGTTCGGGGTTGTCGATGAGCTGCTTGCGGTGGGCCGGGCTGCCGGCGAGGAATCGCGCGATAAAGCCCATCGCCGAGGCAACCGTGTCGAGGCCGCCAATCAGCACGAGACCACAGAGCCCCCGCACTTCTTCGTCGGTGAGCGCGCGCCCGTCGATCTTCGAATGGACAATCTTGCTGATGAGATCGTCACCCGGGTTCGCGCGGCGTTCCGCAATCTTCACCCCCAGGTACTGAAAAATCGCACCGAGCGCCTTGAGCTTCTCGTTGGCATCGACCGGGCGGACCATCTTGTCAGCGAGGCCGAGCAAGTACTCGCGATCCTCGGCGGGCAGCGCCACCATGTTCATGAAAATGCCGATCGGAAGATGCTGCGCAAACCCCGATACGAATTCCACCTCGCCCTTAAGATAAAAGCCGTCGATCAATTCGATCGCCATTTCGCGCGCCTTCTCCTCGAGCTTGCCGATTGCCTGCGGCATGAACGCGGGCGCGATCAGCGCGCGATAGGCGGTGTGCTGCGGAGGATCGAAGAAGATCGGCGGCAACGGTTGATGCTCGACGAGCGGCACTGTCAGCTGCTTCGACGAGAAATTCTCATAGTCCTTGAGGATGTGATAGATGTCATCGCCGCGCGTCGCGATCCAGTGTCCGCCGTTGCGGGGTGTCCAGAGAATGTCGGGAATGCCTTCGGCGTGCAACTGCTTGAGCGAGAGATGGTAGTCGTCTTCGGCACCCGGCGGATTGTAGATATCGATGTCGAACACTCGTTCAGGCAATACGTGCGCGGGAATTGGCGCCAGCTCCGGAGTCGCGCCATGAGCAGCTACTGACATCAGTTGTCTCCTTTCTTCAAATCGACCGGCATGTGCGGTCGGGGCCATACTTGTCGTCTGATTAACTGCAATTACAGGAACGCACCGTACAGCTCGATATGGTGTTCGGTGTTTCCCCAAGTCATGTCGATGCAGGTGAGCCGCTTCACGTACCACCCCACCGCCAGTTCGTCCGTCATGCCCATTCCGCCGTGCAGTTGCACCGCTTGCTGAGCGACGAAGCGTGCACTTCGGCCAATCAGCGCCTTTGCGGCAGTCACAGCACGATGGGCTTCCAGCTCGTCGTCATCGCCAAGTTTCGCCGCCGCAAAGTAGACCATCGATTTCGCCTGCTCTACGGCGGTCAAAATATCGGCGGCGCGATGCTGCAGCGCCTGGAATTTGCCGATCGGCGAACCAAACTGCTTTCGCGTGCGCAGGTATTCAAAGGTCAGATCGCTCAGCCGCGACATGGCGCCCACCGCTTCCGCACAGAGCGCGAAAATACCTTGATCGACGGTCCACTCGAGCAACGGATAGCCCTGATCGACGACGCCGATGACAGCACTTGCATCGACGCGCACGTCGTCCAGCACCACCTCGGCGACACGCTGCCCGTCGAGTGCCGGAAACCCTTTGAAGCTGACGCCTTGCGTTCGCGCATCGACGGCGAACAGCGTGATGCCGTGCTTGTCGGTCTGCTCGCCTGCGGTACGCGCCGAAACCAGCAGAATGTCCGCGCTGTCGCCGTGAAGTACAACGCCTTTGCGTCCATTCAGGATGAACCCGTCACGCGTTGGCTCGGCCCTCATCGCAACATCCCACAAATCGAAACGCGCGTCCGGTTCAAGCGTCGCCAGCGCGGTCTTCAGGCTGCCGTCCGCGATACCAGCCAGCCACTCCGCCTTGCGCGCCTCGTGTCCCGCGCGCCCGATCAGCTTCGCGCCGATTACGGCCGTCGAAACAAACGGCTCCAGTACGAGCCCACGGCCGAAGGCCTCCATCACGAGCATGGTCTCGACCGCCCCCGTGCCAAGGCCGCCATGATCCTGCGGCACGTTCAGCGCCAACACCCCCATTTCGGCGAGCGTAGTCCAGTGACCAGCCGACCAGCCCTCGGGAGTAGCGGCGAGACGGCGCCTCGCCTCGAAGTCGTATTCCTTTTCGACGAAACGGCCGACCACGTCGGCCAGCATCTGTTCCTCTTCAACCAGCGTGAAGTCCATGGCGTGTCCTCAGATGCCGAGCGCCTGCTTGGCGATGATGTTTTTCTGCACTTCAGTCGAACCGCCGTAGATCGAAATCTTGCGCCAGTCCAGGTAGTGCGCGGCCAGCGCGTTGAGCAGCTCGCCGTTCGCGGTTTCGCCGCGCCAGTCCGCCTCCAGCGCTTCGCTTACAAAAGGCACCGCATAGGGGCCTGCGCATTCCATGATCAGCTCCGTAAGCTCCTGCTGAATCTCCGAACCGCGGATTTTCAGAACCGAAGCCTCCGGTCCGATGGGACGTCCTGCAGTTTCCGCTGAGACGACGCGCAGCAGCGACCATTCGTGCGCGATCAAATCGATTTCCACCCTGGCGATGCGATCGCGAAAGCGAACGTCCTCGATGAGAGGCTTGCCGTGCTTACGCTCGGTGCTGGCAATCTCCTTCAGACGTCGCATGAAACGCTTGCAGTTGCCGAGGCCGGCGATGTTGGTCCGCTCGTGGCCGAGCAGATACTTGGCGATCGACCAGCCGCGATGCTCCTCACCGACGAGATTGCTCACTGGCACTGCCACATTGTCGAAGAACACTTCGTTGACGTCGTGGCCGCCGTCGAGCGTGCGGATGGGTCTGACCGTCATGCCGGGCGTCGAAATATCGATCAGCAGGAACGAGATGCCTTCCTGTGGGCGGCCGCTGCCATCCGTGCGAACCAGGCAGAAAATCCAGTTCGCCCATTGGGCAAACGAGGTCCAGATCTTCTGGCCGTTGACGACGTAGAACGGTTGACCGTCGCGCTCGACGCGGTCCGCACGCGTCTTGAGCGACGCCAGATCGGAACCCGCACCCGGCTCGGAGTAACCCTGACACCACCAGTCCTCCATCGAGATGATGCGCGGCAGGAACCGTTCGCGCTGCGCCTCGGTGCCGAACTTCTGGATTACAGGTCCGACCATCGAAAGGCCAAACGGCATCTGGCGCGGCGCGCCGGCGGTAAAGCATTCCTCGTCGAAAATGTTGCGCTGCGCGGCATTCCAGGCGGCGCCGCCGAATTGCGCGGGCCATGCAGGTGCGCCCCATCCCTTCCCGGCCAGAATGCGTTGCCAGCGCACGTAGTCTTCGCGCGGCACATGGCGGAAGTTCAGCACCCGTTCACGAATGTCGTCGGGCAAATGAGTCGCTACGAATTCGCGCACCGTGGCGCGAAATTCCTTGTCGGCGGGACTCTCTTTCAGGTCCATTTCAGCCTCCCGCCGGGCCGCCCCAAGGGAGGCTGAAGCCCCCCCGGGGGGCCGCGAACAACAGTGAGCATGGGGGTCGTTTCATTTCAGGCTCCAGTCGCGGCCCGGCAAAGCACGTCGGCGCTGCCGGGCGCGGTTTCAGGCAATTTCCACGATTCCGTTGTTCAGCACCACCACATCGCGTGCGTCGACGCGCGCCCGCAGATGCAGACGCGTGTCACTGTCCCGCCAGAACTGGAAGCGCACTTCTTCGCCGGGGTACACCGGCGCGGTCAGGCGCAAGGCGAGTCGCTTCAGACGCTTTGCGTCGTTGCCCGCGAAGGTGCGAATCGCGGCGTAACCCGCCATGCCATAGGTCGCGAGGCCGTGAAGAATGGGCCGGTTGAATCCGGCTTTCGACGCCACCTCCGGGTCCGCGTGCAGGGGGTTGGCGTCGCCCGAAAGGCGGTAGATCAACGCTGCATGCGCGCCGGTCGAAAACACGTATTCCGCGTCCGGCGCGCGCTCCGGCACAGCCGGAAGCGCTTCGGGCGGCGCGTCGCTCGCGCCCGACCCGGCGCTGAACCCTCCGTCGCCGCGCAGAAAGGACACCTGCCGGACTTCGGCAAGTTGTTCGCCCGTCGAGGCGTCGATGATGTCACGCTTGAGCTCGACGATCGCGCCCTTGCCCGCGCCCTTGTCCGAGATGCGGCTCACCCGCGTCTTGCTGACGATGGTCGCTGCAACCGGCATCGGGCGCATGAAGCGAACGTCCTGCTCACCGTGCACGAGCTTCAGGTAGTCGATGCCCGTACGCGAATCGCGCATCCACGATTTCGGCCACGCGAACGCGGCCGCGCAAGTCGGCATCGCTTGCAGGTTCTTTTCATAGACGTAACGCAGCTGTTCTGCGTCCAGCGGGTCTGCGCCCAACCCGAGACCCAGCGAATACAGCATCACGTCGCGCTCGCTATATGTCTGCGTGACATCTTCGATCGGCCAGTTCTTGACGACTTCGTAGTTCAGCATGAAGTGGTAGTCCTATGTGTGCTCAGTAGTCCGTGAAGTTGGGCTTGCGCTTCTCGAGAAAGCTCGCCATGCCTTCCTTGTAGTCATCGCACTGGTTGGCGATCGGCATGTCCAACCCGGCGTGTATCACCGCCTCGTGGGGCGTCTGGAACGGCACCTCCCAGACCTGCTCCTTCATGATGCGCATCGAGCGCGGCGAGCAGTACTCCGCCATTTCACGCGCGTACGCATAGGTCTCCTCGACCAGCTTGTCCGCCGGAATTGCCCGATTCACGAGTCCCATCCGTTCGGCTTCGCGCCCCTTGACCTTGCGTCCCGACAGCAGCAGGTCGAGCGCATGCGCCTGGCCCACGTGGCGTGCGAGTATCCAGGCCATGCCGTACTCCGCGCTCAGGCCGCGTCGGGCGAATGCTGTCGTAATGGTGGCGTCTTCCGACGCATACCGGATGTCGCAGAAGAGCGCGTGAATCAGCCCAATGCCGACGGTCGCACCGTTTAGCATCGCGATCACCGGCTTCGGTATGGCCGGGTAGTAAGAGCAGCGCGTCTGCCAGTCCGCGCGCTTGCGCATGTCGAACGGGCGCGGCAACTTCGTCATGAGCGCGGCGGGGTCGCCGCCGAAGCTGTGAATATCGCCGCCCGCGCAAAACGCCTTGCCCGCGCCGGTGAAAACGATGACGCGCACGCCATGGTCCGAGCCCGCCGCTTGCATCGCCTCGTACACTTCGGTCGCCACCTGGTCGTTCCAGGTGTTCATGTGTTCCGGCCGGTTTAGCGTGATCGTCGCTACACGGTCCTTGACGTCGTACAGAATGGTCTCGAAGCGCATGATCTCCTCCTCGAAGTTCAGAATGAACGCGGCAGGTCGAGCACGTGCTCGGCGACGTAGGACAGAATCAGGTTCGTCGAGATCGGCGCCACCTGATAGAGCCGGGTTTCGCGGAACTTGCGCTCGACATCGTATTCGCACGCGAAGCCGAAGCCGCCATGGGTCTGCAGACAGGCATTGGCGGCTTTCCACGAAGCCGTGGCCGCGAGATGCTTCGCCATGTTCGCTTCCGCGCCGCACGGTTGATGATTGTCGAACAGTTCGCAGGCCTTGTAGCGCATCAGATCCGCCGCGCGCACGTCGATGTAGGCCTCGGCGATCGGGAACTGGATGCCCTGGTTCATACCGATGGGCCGGTCGAACACGATACGCTCGCTGGCGTACTTCGACGCGCGCTCGACGAACCAGTAGCCGTCGCCGATGCACTCGGCCGCGATCAGTGCGCGCTCGGCGTTGAGTCCGTCGAGGATGTACCTGAAGCCCTTGCCTTCCTCGCCAATCAGGTTCTCTTCAGGAATCTCCAGATTGTCGAAGAACAGCTCGTTGGTCTCGTGATTGACCATGTTCGGAATCGGCCGCACGGTCAGGCCATTGCCGATAGCCTCGTGCAGGTCCACGAGAAAGCACGACAGCCCATCCGACTTCTTCTTCACGTCCGACAACGGCGTGGTGCGTGCGAGCAGGATCATCATGTCCGAATGCTGCACGCGTGATATCCACACCTTCTGGCCGTTCACCACATACCGGTCGTCTCTTTTTACAGCAGTGGTCTTCAGCTTCGTCGTGTCCGTTCCGGTGGTCGGTTCGGTCACAGCCATCGATTGCAGACGCAATTCTCCGCTCGCGATCTTCGGCAGGTATTTGCGCTTTTGCGCCTCCGAGCCGTTTCTGAGCAGCGTATTCATGTTGTACATCTGGCCATGACAAAAGCCAGAGTTGCCGCCGTTGCGGTTGATCTCCTCCATGATCACGGACGCCTCGGTCAACCCGAGACCTGAACCGCCATACTCCTGAGGGATCAGCGCGGCCATCCAGCCGGCCTTCGTCAGCGCGTCCACAAACGCCTCGGGATAGACGCGCTCGTGATCGATGCGGCGCCAGTACTCGTCCGGGTACGCCTTCGAGAGGTCGCGCAAGGCGTCGCGCAGTTCCTGATATTGATCGGGTGGGGAAATTCGGCTCATGAATGGTTTCCGTTTGCTTGGCTGGACGCGCGGTTCACGCTGCTGCATCGATCAGTCCGCCGGCATTGGCGAGCTGGGTCAGATGATGTTCGGTCGAACCGAACTGGATATCGATCACGCTCAGGCGTCTCAGGTAGTGACCGATCTTGCACTCCTCGGTCATCCCGATGCCGCCGTGCAATTGCACGCCTTGTTGACCGACGAAGCGGCCCGAGCGCCCGATCTGCACTTTCGCCGCCGACATACTGCGATCGCGTTCCGCCGCGTCCGGCTCCTCGCTCATCATGGTCGCGAAGAGCGCCATGCTGCGCGCCTGCTCCACCATGACGAGCATGTCGACTGCACGATGCTGGAGCGCCTGGAATGATCCGATAGGCACCCCGAACTGCTTGCGGACCTTCAGATACTCCACGGTTTCTTCGTGCGCAGCTGCCATTGCACCTACGGCTTCCGCGCTCACCGCCGCGATCGCGTACGCAACGACCGTTTCGATGAGCGGCAATGCAGCGCCCGCCACGCCCAGAACGTCGCTATCCGGAACGCGCACCCCCGACAACTCGACGTCGGCCGCACGCAGTCGGTCTTGCGTCGGATACGTGTGGCGCGTCACGCCCTGCGCGTCGGCCCTGACCACGAACAGCCCGATGCCGTCACGCTCGCGCCTACCACCGGAGACGCGCGCCGACACCACGAGAACGTCGGCGCTGCCGCCGTGGAGCACGACGCGCTTGGCGCCGTCGAGCACCCAGCCGGCGGCTTCGCGTCGTGCGGTGGTCGCAACGTCCGCGAGGTCGTACCGCGCCTGCGTCTCGCTGTGCGCGAACGCCGTCTGCAACTCGCCCTGCGCAATCTGCGGCAGAATCGCCGCGCGTTGCGCCGCGTTGCCGCCAAGCCGCACCAAGCCGCCGCCCAGCACGACCGTCGCAAGATACGGTTCGACCGCGAGAGCGCGGCCCAACGCCTCCATCACGATCATCGTTTCGACAGGGCCGCAATTACTGCCGCCGTATTCCTCGTCAAACGAAAGGCCCAGCAGACCCATGTCGGCGTAACGCGCCCAAAGCTCGCGGCTGAAACCGTCCGGCTCAGCGAGATACTTCGCGCGCTGCTCGAACCCGTACTCGTCTTTGACGAGCCGGTCGACGCTGTCCTTGAGCATGCGTTGCTCATCGGTGAAATCAAAGTCCATATCTGATGCTTCTCCGCAGTTCGCCCATCGCTCAAAGTCCGAGTACGGACTTGGCGAGAATGTTCTTCTGAATCTCGTTGGAGCCGCCCACGATCGAGACATGACGCGCGAAGTAGTGATTCGGCGCAACGGTGAGCGCCCATTCGGGTTCGCGAACCGGATCTGCAAGCCCACGCAGGAAGTCGAGGTCGAGCGGTAGAGCATCCGGCCCTGCCACCTCGAGGAGCAATTCAGCTGCGAGTTGCTGCAGCTCCGAACCCTTGATCTTCAGGATCGAAGTCTTCGGGTCGGGCACGTGGCTCTGCTGCGCGCTGCTCTCGGCGATCACGCGCATCTGCGTCATCTCCAAGGCCTTCAGTTCCACCTCGACGGCCGCGACACGTTCACGAAGACGCGAGTCGTCCCACAGCACACCGTCGCCGCAGGGCACGCGCTTCGCAAGATCCTTCGCGTGACGCACGCGCATCTTCGAAACGCCCACGCGCGCAATGCCGCTGCGCTCGTTGCCGAGCAGATACTTCGCGTAGTCCCAACCCTTGTTTTCCTCGCCAATGCGATTCGCAACCGGCACGCGCACGTTGTCGAAGAACACCTCGTTGGTTTCATGGTGGCCGTCGATCGTGACGATCGGGCGCACGGTCAGGCCCGGTGTCTTCATGTCGATCAGAAGGTACGTGATGCCCTGCTGCTTCTTGCCGCTCGAATCCGTGCGTACGAGACAGAACATCCAGTCCGCGTGATGCGCCGTCGAAGTCCAGAGCTTCTGGCCGTTGATGACATAGTGGTCCCCGTCGCGCACCGCCTGGGTCCGCAGCGCGGCCAGGTCCGAACCGGCGCCGGGCTCGGAGAATCCCTGGCAGAACCAGTATTCGAGGCTCGCGATGCGAGGCAGGAAATGGCGCTTCTGCTCCTCGCTGCCGAACGCGATCAAAACCGGACCGATCATGTTCACGTTGAATGACAGCGTCTCGGGCGCCGGGGCCATGTGCAGCTCTTCCTTGAAGATGTATTGCTGCACCGCGCTCCAGCCCGTCCCGCCCCACGCCTTGTCCCACGCTGGCGTCGCCCAGCCGCGCTCGTAGAGAATGCGTTGCCAGCGGCGCAGGTCGGCCGCCGAATAGCGCTGCCCCAAGGTAGCTTTGCGTCGGATGTCGGCCGGCAGCGCTTCCTTGAAGAAGGCTCTGACCTCATTGCGGAACGCCAGCTCTTCGTCGGTATATCGCAGATCCATGAGTGTCTCGTTTCGTCTTTATGGGTCGCCTGTCGGGCGCGGCTCAGGCCAGCGTTCCCGCTTCTTTCAACTCGCCAATGCGGCCCGGTTCGAGCCATGGCGCCAGCGCGGCGTCGATCGTGGTCGCGTCGGGCGCCTCGGGCGCCGTCGGCTTCGCGGGCACCGTGGCGGAGAAGCGCGGCGCCGGCGCGGGCTGCACGATGCCGTCCACTTCGATGAACGTGCCGCGCGCCTTCAGATGCGCATGCCCGGGTGCCTCGTTCCACGACAGAACCGGTGCGAAGCACGCGTCCGTGTGTTCGAGCAAGGTGGTCCATTGCTCGCGTGTGCGTCGCTTGAATTTCAGCGCGAACAGTGCGCGCGCGGCGGGCCAGTTGCTTGCGTCGAGCTGCGTACCCAGCGTTTGCGGATCGATGTCGAGCAGGCGGAGGAGTTCGAGATAGAACTTGTCCTCGATGGGGCCGACCGTAATCCACTTGCCGTCCGCGCATTCATAAACGTCGTAGAAGTGCGATCCCGAATCCGTGATATTCGTCCCGCGCCCGTCGCGCCAGATGCCGGCAGCCTGCATGCCGAAGAACGTGGTTGCAAGGTTGGCCGTGCCGTCGACGATCGCGGCATCCACGATCTGTCCCGCGCCGCCGTTGCGCGCATGCAGGATCGCCGACAGGAGCCCCATTGCAAGGTACAGCGAACCGCCCGCATAGTCGCCGATCAGATTCAGCGGTATCGACGGTGGCTGATCGCGGCGGCCAATTGCGTTGAGGACGCCGGTGATCGCGATGTAGTTCAGGTCATGCCCGGCGTACTGCGCGAGCGGACCTTCCTGGCCCCATCCCGTGATGCGTCCGTAAGCGAGCTTCGGATTGCGTTCGAGGCAGGCCTGCGGACCCAGCCCGAGTCGCTCGGTCACGCCGGGCCGGAAACCTTCTATCAGGGCATCGGCGCGCTCCACCAGCGTGAGCACGAGTTCGACGGCCTCCGGGTCTTTCAGGTCGAGCGCGATCGTCTTTCGGTTGCGCAGCAACAGGTTGTAGCGCAGCGGACGCTCGATACCGAGCTTGACCGGCTGGCGACGTTCGATGCGCAACACCGTCGCACCCAGATCGGCGAGCAGCATCGCCGCCATGGGCCCCGGGCCGATGCCGGCCAGCTCGATGATTCGAACTCCTGCAAGCGGACCCATGGTTCAACCCTTGCGAGCGTGGGCGCGCATGGCGTCCCATTGCTCGTCGGTCCAGTCCTGCATCGCGCGGAAGGTCGGGCCGCCCACCCCCTGCATCCAGCGGCCGCCGTCGATCACGATCATGTCGCCGGTAATGTAGCCGGAGCCATTGGACGCCAGATAAGCGTAGAGATTGGCAAGTTCCGCGTGATCGCCGAAGCGCCTCAGCGGCACCGAGCGCTCCTGCGGCTCGATCTGCGAGCCCGGCGGGTACAACTGCTCCCATGCGCCCGGCGTCGGGAACAGTCCGGGCGCCACCGCGTTCAGGCGAATGCCCTTCGGGCCCCACTCGACCGCAAGGCTGCGGGTCATGGCGAGAATACCCGCCTTCGCGGCCGCGGACGGCACGGTAAAGGCCGAGCCGGTCATCGTGGGCGTCGATACGGTACTGATCACGTTGCCCGGGTGACCCGCGTCGATCCAGCGCTTGCCCGCCGCGATCGTGCAATAGAAGCTGCCGTGCAGCACGATGTCGAGCACCGCATCCACCGCGCGCGCCGACAGGCTTTCCGTGCGCGCGATGAAGTTGGCCGCCGCGTTGTTCAGCAATACGTCGAGCGGACCATCCCGCCAGATGGTCTCCATCATCGACTCGACGGACTCGGCGCTGCGCACGTCCGCCTGCACCGTCGTGACACGCGCGCCAGGCACGACGCCGCGAAACTCGTCGGCCGTCGCATCCAGCACTTCCTTGCGGCGACCGCAGATGACGAGATCGGCGCCCAGTTCGAGGTAGCGCAGGCCGATACTCTTACCAAGGCCGGTGCCTCCCCCGGTGATGAGGATTCTTTTGTTCTTCAGCAGGTCAGGCGTAAACATATGCGTTGAACTTCCAGTAGGGACAGCAACGGAGAATGGCGGCGTCAGGCACCCGTAAAAACCGGCTTGCGTTTTTCCATGAAGGCCGTCACCGCCTCCGCGTGGTCGCTCGTTTGACGGGTCAGCGGATTAAGGTCAGTTTCGAGGCGGCATGCGTCTTCGATCGAATTGCCCGCATTGACGAGGCTCGCCTTCAGGAGCGCCAGCGTCACTGGCGGATAGTTCGCGAAGCGCGCCGCGGCCTCGATCGCCGCATCGAGCGCGCCGCCGCTCGCGACCACCTCGCTGACCAGGCCGATGCGGCGCGCCGCGGCCGCGTCGATGACATCGCCTTTCAGCATCAACTCACGCGCCTTGCTGCCGCCGACCTTTTGCGGCAGCGTCCATAGAATTCCAGTGTCGGGAAGCAGTCCGACCTTGCCGAACGCACATGAGTACTTCGCGGTATCGGCACCGACCACGACATCGCATGCAGCCGCCAGCGACAGCCCCGCTCCATAGCACGTGCCCTCCACCGCCGCGACGACCGGCTTCGTGCCCGTATAAATCAGCTTGAACAGACGCACACCCACCGCGATACGCTCACGAAGCGCCAGCAACTGTAGAGTGGTCGCGTGCATTTCGGACAGGTCGCCGCCCGCGCAAAAATGGCCGCCCGCGCCTGTCAGCACAATGGCGCGCGTTTTTGGATCGTCGTGCATCAGCCGGTGCAAGACCTCGGTCAGCGCAACGCGCATCCTCATGGAGAACGCGTTGCGGCGCTCGGGATAGTTCATCGTGACAATGGTCACGTCGCCTTGACGGCGCACCTGCACGATCTCGTCGGCGCTCGCGGCTTTTTCCTTCTGCTCCATACTCATCGCATTGCTCCCCGCGCTCACTCACCTGTGAAGACCGGTTTGGTCTTTTCCATAAACGCCTTGCAGGCAGCCTGATGGTCTTTCGACTGACGCAGGATGGGCTGATAGTCGATCTCGGCTCGCAGCGCGCCTTCCATGGTCGTCGCGGCGTTGGTCAGCGCGTCCTTCAGCAGCGCCACGCCGAGCGGCGGCAAGTCGGCAAGACCGAGCGCAACTTCGATTGCCTTTGCGCGCGCAGTACCCGGCCCGACGACTTCGTTGGCAAGGTGAATCGTTCCGGCCTTGTCGCCGTCGATTTCAGTGGCGAGCGAGAGCATCTCCCTCGCGCGAGCCATCCCGATGCGCTTCGGAAGCGTCCACAGAATACCGGTGTCCGCAATCAGGCCGACGCGCAGAAACGCCGCGCAAAAGCGTGCATTCGATGCAGCCACGACATAGTCGGTCGCGACCGCGAGCGACAGCCCGGCGCCGAAGGCTACGCCTTCCACGGCAGCCACGACCGGCTTCGGTCCCGCCTGCATTTCACGCACTACCACGCACGACTCCGCCAGAATCTCGCGGCTTTGCAGGATCGTGCGCTGCGTCATCTCGGAGATGTCGGCGCCGGCGCAAAAGTGCTCGCCCGCGCCCGTCAGGACGATTGCTCGCGAGTCCGGATCGTCCACCATCAGCCGATGCATCGTGTCGCGCAACAACTGACGCATCTGACGTCCCATCGCGTTGCGGCGTCGGGGATTGTTTAGCGTCACGATCGCGACCGGTCCCTCGCGGGTCACCTCGATCAGCGACGTCGTATCGTTTTCTGCCGTTTCTTTTTCGCTCATGTTGGCTTCCTTCAGTCGGCCACGAACACCGGCTTGCGCTTTTCGATGAAGGCGCTCACGGCCTCCTGGTGTTCGCGGCTGCGGCGCAGGATGGGCTGCAGGTTGACTTCCGCTTCGATGGCGTCGTCGAGCGTACGGATGCCCGTGGCGAGCGCGGCCTTCAGGTGCGCGGTGGCCACCGAGGGCAGTTCCGCGTACTGTTGCGCCACCGTCGAGGCCGCGTTCAGCGCCTCGCCAGGCTCGACGACCTGATTGGCAAAACCGCTCTCGCCCGCTTCGACGCCGTTGAACTCCCGGGCACTCAGCATGAGCTCGCGTGCAAGCCCGCCGCCCACGCGCTGCGACAACGACCAATAGAGCCCCGTATCGGGCAGCAGCCCGACCTTGACGAACGCGCTCGCATAGCGCGCGGCCGATGATGTGACGACATAATCGCAAGCGGCGGCGAGCGACAGACCAGCGCCAAACGCAAACCCTTCGACGGCGGCGACGATCGCTTTCGGGCCTTCCACCATCAGTCTGAAAATATCTAGCGGCAGTTCATTGCGCTGTCGATATTCGAGCACCTTGCGCGTCTGCATCTCCGAGATGTCCCCACCTGCGCAAAACGTATTGCCCGCGCCGGTCAGTACGATCGCACGGCAGGCTTCCTCATGATGCATCAGGCGGTAAAGCTGCGCGTACAACGTCTCGCGCATCTTTAGCGAAAACGCGTTTCGCCGTTGGGGATAGTTCAATGTGACGATCGCGATTGCACCGTCTTGCCGGACCTGTACGATCTCTGCTGCATCGTTGCTGGTCTCTTCGCTCATCTGTCCGTCTCCTGTCGATCGGGGTTGGCGCTTTAGCGCTTACTCCGATCCCATGCAAAGCTGTCGACAGTGACCCTGGCGGGCGGCGTGTCTCACAGCGTGTCTTTACAGGGTTTCCTGCGTCCCGAGAATCACCGTGGCCTGGCTCGAGAGCACACCACCGTTACCGTGCGCGATCGCCAGCCTCGCACCGGGTATCTGGCGCTCACCAGCGCGGCCCGTCAACTGCCGCATCGATTCTTCCATCAGGAACAGCCCATACATGCCGGGGTGAACGCACGACAAACCGCCGCCGTTCGTATTGACCGCGAGCCGGCCGCCCGGCGCGATGCCGCCGTCCGAAACGAAGCGGCCGCCTTCGCCTTTAGGGCAAAAGCCGAGGTCTTCGAGAAACAGAATGGTGTTGATCGTGAAGGCGTCGTACAGCATCGCGACGTCGATATCGTTCGCCTTCACGCCCGCCATTTGATACGCACGCCTGCCCGATTCCGCTGCGGCAGTCACCGTGAGATCCGGCATGCTCGCGATTTCGCGGTGCGAAGTGGCCGAAGCCGCGCCGAGCAGATACACCGGCTTGTCGGTGAGATCACGCGCTCGATCGGCGCGCACCATGACGATCGCTGCCGCGCCATCCGTCACGAGGCAGCAATCGCGCACGGAAAGCGGATCCGACACGAGGCGCGCGCCCATCACATCGTCGATCGACATGGGCGTGCGCATATACGCATCCGGATTCAGTTGCGCCCACTTGCGCGCGGCGACGGCCACCTCGGCCAGATGCTCACGCTTCGTGCCGTACTGATGCATATGACGCGCCGCCGCAAGCGCATACGACGACACCGGATTCATCGGCTTATACGGGCTCTCCCACGGCGAAGGACGCGACGACTGCACGAGCTTGCCCGCCGCGCTGCGCTGATTGCTCCCATATGCAATCAAGGCAACATCGATCTGTCCCGTACACAACGCCATGGCCGCCGTGTGCGCGTAGATTTCGAACGCCGATCCGCCGCTTCGGTTGTTGTCGGTGAACTTCGGGTTAATACCGAGGTATTCGGCAAACGTGAGACCCGACAGCATGTCGTCCGGCGTGCACACGAAAAGGCCGTCTACATCGCCAGGCGTAAGTCCCACCTGGGCGAGCGCGTCAACGGACGCACGCGCAGCAAGGTCCAGCGACGACAAGCCAGGTGCTTCCCCCATCCCATAGGTGGCGCCTGCCACCAGTGCGGTACGCCCGCGCAAGTTGAATTCCATTCGATCTACCTTTCATCGGTGTGACCGGCTGTTGACGGCCGGCTGCGGGTTAGCGGGCGTCAGGCTGGTTCGAACACAAGCAATGCCGCATCCCCTCGGTACACGATCTTCGCCTGCACCGGCATGCCAATGCGCACGGCCTCCGGCTCGATGCCCTCCACACAACTCAGCATGCGCACACCTTCTTCCAGATCGATCACTGCGACGTTGTAGCTGGGCGTGGGCGATTTCTGGCGCACCACGGTAGTGGAATAAACCGTGCCCTTCCCGCAGGCTTCGACCCACTCCAGATCGCGCATCCCGGTAACCGGCTCAGCCACCCGCGGGTAGAAGACATAGCGGCCGCTGCCGCGGCTGCG
Organism: Paraburkholderia sp. Cpub6; assembly: GCF_014201065.1. Lineage (NCBI taxonomy): Bacteria > Pseudomonadati > Pseudomonadota > Betaproteobacteria > Burkholderiales > Burkholderiaceae > Paraburkholderia > Paraburkholderia sp. Cpub6. The sequence continues at coordinate 41,625 of NZ_JACHDM010000011.1, read as the reverse complement.
CTGGATCATCAAGCGGCCCTCGGCCAGGAATTTCTGATAATCGACTTCAGGACAAAGAGAGTCCATTCCCCGCTCCTCCAAATCGTTTTGCCATGGGCTCGCGCCGAATCGAGCCGCTCTGTCGGGCCAAAATGGAACAAATAACCGAACACTGTTCCAAATCTTAAACGCACAGGGAGCGCGCTGTCAACGGCGGGAAAGCCCTGCCGTGCCCCGCCGCGCAAGGCTGAAACTACATCCCGACCAAATTCCCGACGCACCTCGGACAAACCCGCGGGAGCCGGTTTCAGCGCTTGACGATCACCTGGCCCTTCGTTTACTTTATCGAACATTGTTCATAAACGTGAAGACTACTTCGGATGTGATCAGGAAGTGGCCGGCGGGGGCGACGTATCCCCACTCCGGAGACGAATCCGGGGGCCGGCCCGAAAAAACCGTTAGCAAGAGAGCTCGAAGTGACATACGAACTAACAGACGACCAGCTTCAGATCCGCGACCTCATCCGTCGCGTCGCACGGGAGCGCGTGGCGCCGCGGGCCGACGAGATCGACCGTACGGCCGGGTATCCGCACGACATGTACGCACTTCTTAAGGAACTGGGCCTCTTCACGTTGCCGTTTCCCGAAGCGTATGGCGGCGCCGGCAGCGTGATGTCGGCCTGCATCGCCGTCGAGGAGTTCGGGCGGGTTTGCTACAACACGGGCTATCTGCTGGTCGTGCAATGGACACCCTTCGGAGCCATTCTTGAAGGCGGCACGGAAGAGCAGAAGGCCCGCCTTCTGCCAGGGCTCGCCTCCGGTGACTTACGCGGTGCTCTCTCCATTACCGAAGCGCAAAGCGGCTCCGACGTTTCGGGCATTCGCACGACAGCGCGCCGCAAGAACGGCGGCTATGTGCTCAACGGCTCAAAGATCTGGTGCACGAATTCGCATATCGCCGACTTCATTCTCGTCGCCGCCAGGACGCTCGACGAGGAAGGACAGGCGCTGGGGATCAATCTTTTCATCGTCGATCGCAACACGCCGGGCCTGACGATCGGCAACGAAGAAGACAAGATGGGCGCGCGCGGCGTGGCGTCGTGCCCCCTTTATTTCGACGATGCCTTGATCCGCGCGGAAGACCGTCTCGGGCCGGAAGGCGGCCAGGGGTTCAAGGTGGCAATGGAGGCGCTCAACACGAGCCGTCCCATCGTGGCCGCGCGCGCGGTTGGCATCGCGCAGGGCGCGATCGATCACACCGTCAAATTCATTCAGGACCGCGTTGCATTCGGCCAGAGCATCAGCAACTTTCAGGGTGTGCGCTGGATGATCGCTGACATGGTCACCCAGACCGAGGCCGCGCGCCAACTCGTCTATCGCACGGCGTCGCTCGTCGATGCGGGCGTTAGCGGCCGTGAACTCGCCCCAATGGCGGCGATGGCGAAGATGTTCGCGTCGGATGTCGCCATGAAGGTCGCGACCGATGCCGTGCAGCTATTCGGCGCCGCAGGCATCTCCAACGAGTACCCGATCAACCGTTATTTCCGCGACGCGAAGGTGGTGCAGATCATCGAAGGCACCAACCAGATCCAACGCAACATCGTCGCGGACAGCGTGCTGGGCCGCATCAAGAAGGACTGACAACGACAGCTCAGCTAACAGCCGAGCCGACAACGACAGAGGACAGGCAATGGAAGAAATCGAAACGGTTGGTCTGGGAATTCACTGGGAGGACCTGCCGGTTGGACGCAAGTTCAAGACCGTGGGCCGCACGGTGACCGAAACGGATGTCGTGAATTTTGTTTCGGTGACCGGCATGCTGGAAGTTCTGTTCACCAACACCGAGTTTCTTCGCGAGCAGTCGGCCATCAAGGGACGCGTCGCGCCGGGTGCGCTGGTCTTCACGCTGATGGAAGGACTGCTCACGCAGGCCACCATGCAGGGCGTCGGCTTCGCGTTCCTCAACATGGAACTCGACATCAAAGGCCCGACCTATGTGGGCGACACGGTTCACGTGGCATGCGAGGTGATCGAATGCAGGCCTAGCAAGGGGCGCCCCGGACTTGGGCTGGTGCGCACCCGTAACCGCGTGATCAAGCAGGACGGCACGGAAGTGATGGTGTACACGCCGCTCAGACTCGTTAAAGGCAAGGGATACAAGGCCTGAGCATGGAAAATCCCCAACAACCCCTCGAACCGGCGACCGGCCCGTTAGCCGGTGTCCGCGTGATCGACCTGACCATCAACGTGCTCGGTCCTGTCGCCACGCAGCTACTCGGCGACATGGGCGCGGACGTCATCAAGATCGAACCGCCCGAAGGCGACCAGAACCGCAAGAATGGCCCTGGCCGCAACCCCGACATGGCCGTGTTCTATACGATCATGAACCGCAACAAGCGCAGCGTGATCCTGAACCTGAAGCAGGCCGAATGCCGCGAAGCGCTGCTCAAGCTCGTCGAGACCGCCGACGTCATCGTGCACAGCATGCGCCCGAGTGCCGCCGAGCGCCTCGGCATCGACTATGAAACCGTGCGGGCGCGCAACCCACGCATCGTGTACGCGTCGGGTGCCGGCTATCGAATCGACGGACCCTACAAGGACCGCCCCGCTTTCGACGACGTGATTCAGGGCGAAACCGGCATTGCCGCGATGAACCGCGACGCGGACGGCTCGCCGCGGTACTTCCCCACCGTGATCGTCGACAAGTTCTGCGGCTACGTGCTGGCGTCGTCGATCGGCATGGCGCTCTATCACCGCGAGCGGACCGGTGTCGGCCAGCTCGTCCATGTGCCGATGTTCGAAACGATGCTGCAATTCAATCTTTTCGAGCATCTTTGGGAAGGTGCGCTGGGCTCCAATGACGGAACCGGCCTGGGCTATCCGCGCATGTTCTCGCCGCACCGCCGGCCCTACGCGACAAAAGACGGGCATATCTGCCTGCTCGCCGTGAATAACGAGCAATGGCGCCGCGTGCTGTGCGCAATCGATGCAGCGCATCTGCTCGACGACCCGCGCTTCCACCACATGGCCGAGCGTATGCGCAACATCAGCGAGCTGTATCGCATCGTCGGCGACGCCATCCGCAACAAGACAACTGCGGAATGGAATGCGATCTTCGCCTCGGCGGACGTGCCGCACGGTCCCGTGCGCGACCTGAAAGACCTGATGCACGACGCGTACATCAAGGAGACCGGGTTCTTCCAGCGCTTCGAGCACCCGACCGAAGGCGACATGGTCATGACCTCGATACCGGTGCACTTCTCCGAGTCGCCCGGCAACGTTCGCTATCTGCCGCCGAATCTCGGCGAGCACAGCATCCAGGTTCTGGTCGAAGCGGGATATAGCGCGGACGAAGCGAGCGCGCTCCTCGCCCGGGCCACAGGAAGGGGCGAAGCCGTATCGGAAGCGCTGAGCAAGGATTAACTGGCGCGACAGCGCCTCGCACATCACGGAGGGAATCAATGAAGGGGCTCAAGGAGAAGGTCGTCGTCGTCACTGGCGCGGCAGGTGGGATCGGAACCGCCATCAGCAGACGATTCGGCGACGAAGGTTCGACCGTCGCGCTGTTCGACCTGAACGAAGAAGGCGCCGTGCGTGTCGCGGCGGAAATCGAGGCGGCGGGCGGCAAGGCGCGAGCCTATCGCGTCGACATCACGGATCACGAAGGTGTGCATGCCGCGGTGGCGAGAGTCGAGGAAGAACTGGGACCGATCGAGGTTCTCGTGAACAACGCCGGCTGGGACATGGGTGCGTTCTTCCTGCAAACCGAGAAACCGTTCTGGGACAAGGTGGTGGCAATCAATCTGTACGGACCGCTGAACATGCACCATGCCGTGCTGCGACGGATGGCCGAACGCGGCCGTGGCCGCGTCGTCAACATCTCGTCGGATGCGGGACGCGTGGGCTCCTCGATGGAAGCGGTGTACTCGTTCTGCAAAGGCGGCCTCATCGCCTTCACGAAGACGATGGCACGCGAAATGGCCCGCCAGATGATTCCCGTCAACGTCGTTTGCCCCGGCCCGACCGCGACCCCGCTTCTCGACAACCTCGCGCAGGGCGAGAAAGGCGAGCGCATCAAGGCCGCCCTCGTGAAGGCCGTGCCGTTCGGCCGCATGGGCGAACCTGGCGACATCCCGGGGGTGGTGGCCTTTCTCGCGAGTGACGACGCCGCGTTCATCAGCGGTCAGGTCATCAGCGTGTCGGGCGGTCTGACGATGGCTGGATAAACGGCAGCGCGAACGCAATCAATCAACAACATTGGAATACGACATGGAATTCAAGGACATCGGCTATCAGGAGGCGGACGGGGTCGCGACGATCACCATCAATCGCCCGAAGGTGTACAACGCATTCAGCGCCAACACCGTTGAGGAGCTCATCAAGGCCTTCGGCCTCGCGGGATGGAACAAGGATATCGGCGTCGTGGTGCTCACGGGCGCAGGCGACAAGGCGTTCTGCACGGGCGGCGACCAGTCCGGCGACGGCTACAACGGGCGGGGCACCGTCGGCCTGCCGATCGAGGAACTGCAAAGCATCATCCGCGACATTCCGAAGCCCGTGATCGCACGCGTGAACGGCTATGCAATCGGCGGCGGCAACGTGCTGGTGACGCTCTGCGATCTCGCCATCGCTGCCGAGACCGCGGTCTTCGGTCAGGTCGGCCCGAAGGTCGGGTCGGTCGATCCGGGCTTCGGCACCGCCTACCTCGCGCGCATCGTCGGCGAGAAGCGCGCGCGGGAAATCTGGTACCTGTGCCGCAAATACAGCGCGAAACAGGCGCTCGACTGGGGTCTCATCAACGCCGTCGTGCCTGCGGAACAACTCGACGCCGAAACGAAGAAGTGGTGCGACGAGATTCTGCAGATGAGCCCCACCGCTATTGCGCTCGCAAAGCGCTCGTTCAATATCGATACCGAGAACATCCGCGGCATCGGCGCGTTCGCGATGCAGGCGCTGGCGATGTACTACGACACCGACGAATCGAAGGAAGGCGGCAATGCGTTCCGCGAAAAGCGCAAGCCTGAGTTTCGCAAGTACGTGAAGTGACCGGCGGAATTGCCGGCGGGCGACGCTCAGCTTCGGCGTCGCCCTTTGCGCATACGCGCGCCGAAGTTCAGTATTTGCGGAAGTTCACGCCGACACGCGTGCCAAGCCCCGGGAGCCGGTTGATGGGGCGGCTGCCATGCTCCGGGGCGGCTTCGCCCCATGCGAACCACACGTCAGGCTCGCGCGCGTCGCCCACGCGCCGCCAGCGGCCGTCCACCTGCGGATTCTTGAGCGTCCCGAGACCGACCAGACGCCCGCGCGGATCGGGCATGAACTCCCATTCTTCGCCGAACGCCGAGTAACGGATGTCTTCCTGCCAATACCCATTCGCACCGAAATCGATGGTGCCCGTCACGTCATAGGTAAAGCGCACCTCGCCCTTCTCGTTGCCGAGAATCGCGAAGCCGAACATGTCGTTACCGAGCGTGAAGTGCCCGAAGTCGATGCTGCCATCCTTATAACGCGTCGCCCACGTGTACCAGACGAGTTCCAGCTTCTCCTGCACCAGCGCATCTTTCGTCTTGTAGATCTCGCCGCCCTCGTACATATGGATCGGATCGAAGCCGATCATGCCGCGTACCTTCTTTCCGAGTATCGTCCCTTCCATCTCGAAGATGTTCGCGACGTAGTACATGCCCGCGTCGCGGCCCGGCAGATACCAGTGCATGCCGGGCTTGACGAGCTTGCCCTTGATATCCATGCCGTTCTCTTCGTACCAACTGCAATCCTCGGGCGTCCAGGTGACGTGAAATCGATTGCCGGGCGCCTGCGGATGGCTTCGCCAGTGGATGCGCTCCTCTTCGAGCGTTCTTGCGAATCCATCGTTCGGCACCGATTCCTTGCCTACCGGATGCATATGCATGCCGTCGTCGTGGCCGAGCGTCGTGCACAGGTAGAAACGCCGCCGCGTGTCCTTCGCGTCGGTCTGCAGGCCAGCGGGAATCCGCCGCATCGGGCAATAGATCTCGCCATCCTCGTCGCGCAGCGTTCCCCACAGGTAGAGCGCTTCGGGCGGCATGCCGAAGTAGGCGCGGTTGGACAGCATGTCCTCGATGGTGGGCTCGAAGGTGCTGACGAGAGGCTGCCAGCCAAAGTCGCCGCGGCGCGGCATGGATAGTTTGGTGTCGCTCATGGTCGTTACACCCGTCACGATGGTGAAGTGGTTGGAGCGGCTCACTATAGGTATCCTCGCGCGTGGCTGAAAACCGGTCGATCCGCTCGTCTGGCCACGAGCACGCCCGGCGCGCGATCAGCCCGGGGGCACAGGAGCTAACGTATTGATTTACCGGCTTTCTCTGCGGTCCGGAAACGCGCGCTGCCTGCGCGCACGAAAGCTTCGTTACACGTAACGATCATGTGCGATATATTGAACGACGTTCGCATTTAATACTGAACCCGGACATGCCAAAGTCGTCTGCCGAACGCGTCGCCGCTTATCGCACCCGCAAGAAGGCCGAAGGCATGGTGAGCCTGACACTGGTCGTCCCGGCAGCCGACGTCGCCCTCTTCAGCCAGTTCGCCGCGCAACGCCGCGAAAAGCTGCGCGACAACAGACATCCTGCCCAAGCCCCGCGCCAGCAGTGGCTCTCGATGCTGGCCGCGATGACGCCTGCGCTGCCCCAAACTGCCGAGTCGCGCCGCAAGCGCAATGCGATCGGCGCACCGATCACGCGCGCGCAGACGCTCTTCATGGCGCTGCTGAAGCACGTCATCGATCTGGGATGGCCGGCAGGACTACCGCTCGGCTCCGAGCAGGAATTGATGAAGGTCCATGGAGTAAGTCGCGCTGCGTTGCGCGGAGCGATCCGCTTGCTCGAGCACCACTGCATCGTGAGGGTGCAGCGCGGCACCGGAGGCGGCGTGATCGTCGCCCAGCCGGACCTGAGCGCGACGATGCAGGCAGTCAGCGTCTATCTGGAGTATGCGGGCATCGCGCCGCGCGATATTCTCGCGACGCGCCGCACGCTCGAACTGGCCGTCCTGGATCTCGTCATCGAACGGCTCGACCATGAAGGTGAGCGACGCGTGCACGACCAGGTTCAGGCCGAGGCGCAACTCGACGGTCGTGCCGGCGCCGATGAGTTGCTGCGATTTCATTTCCTGCTCGCTGAACTTTGCGGCGATCCCGCACTGTGTCTCTTCGACGGCATCGTCCTGCAACTTGCCGATGCGCATTCCACGTTTCATCGGCGCAGCCGAACGGACCGCGACCGCGTCGTGGCGAGGATCAAGGAATACCATCGCGAGATCGCGCGCGCGATGATTGCCCGCGATAAAGAGCAGGCTCGCAGGCAAATGGCCGACTACATCGCGGGGATCAGGACGTGGCTGGAGTAGCGGCCGCGCTGCACTTGCCTGCCCGCCTCAAAGGTCACCGGTCTCCACGCAGGCAACGTTCTCTTCGGTAACGGGTGACGAATGCCGAGCAGATCGGTGATTCGCGTCCTGAACATCTGGGGGCGCACGATGTCCTTCCCTCCTGCAGGTCAGCGAAACGAGATCGTGTGGCCGCCATCCACCGCGATCGTCTGGCCGTTGATATAGCCGCCCGAACGCGATGCGAGCATCACGGCTAGCCCAGCGATCTCGTCGACCTCGCCGAAGCGCTGTGATGGATTGCGACCACGGTACCATTCGACCATCGCCTCGTTCTCCCATTCGAGTGCCGAGCCTATCCACGGATGAATCGCGGCATTGGCCATCACGATGTCGACCCTGCCCCACTCGCCGTTCGCCGCAACCACGAGACCTTGCAATTCCGCTTTTCGGCCGATGTTGCAGGCGAACGGCAAGGCCACCCGAGTCCCGATCTTTTCGTTGATGGCTTGCGCGGCAGTTTCGCAGGCGTCGGCGTTACGGCCGGAAACGACGACTTTGGCGCCATGTTCCGCCATGCCGAGCGCACTGGCATAGCCAATGCCGCGACTCGATCCGGTGACGATTGCGACCTTGTCCGTGAGGTGAAAAAGCGATGAAGGCATACGTACTCCACAAAAATGGAGGCTTGTCGATGAAAGCCCTCGCGTCGCGCGCTTCGCTCAGCCAAGCGATTATTTCCCCACCTGCCACGCCATGCCGCCGCTTTGCTTTCTTTGCGCCAATGCAGCCTTTTCGATCCGCAACGCCTCTTCCAGCGAAGCTAGCGCACCCTGATCGATCACGCGCTTGACCGTCGCGACGAGCTCGGGGCGGCGGCTCGCAATCGTCTTCGCTATTGACGCTGCGCGCTCCATCAGTTGATCGTGGCTGACCACCTCGTTCACGAGGCCGATGCGCAACGCGGTGGCCGCGTCAATCGGATCGCTCGTCAAGCTGAACTGCTTCGCCCACCGCGGACCCACGATATACGGCAACCTCGCGGTCATGCCGCCCCCCGCGAGCGCGCCGATTTTCGTGTGCGTGTCGGCAAAGCGCGCACGCTCGGACGCGATGATGAAATCGCACCCCATTGCAAGTTCCAGCCCGCCTGTAACGGCAGCGCCGTTGACCGCCGCGATTACCGGCTTGGTGAGGCGCGGCCACATATCGATCATGTCCGCGACCCGCGTGCGCGGCGCATCGGGCGCGGAAAAATCATTCAGGTCGAGCCCAGCACAAAAGGCCGGATCGGCGCCCGTCACGATCAGGACGCGCAGGCTTTGGTCCGCTTCGAAACGATGCAATGCGTCGACCAGCGCTTCGGTCAATGCAAGGTTCAGTGCGTTGCGGGCCGCGGGCCGGTTCAGTGTCAACGTGAGAACCGTTCCGTCACTCTGCACGCCGAGCAGATCGGTTGCTTTCGCGTTCATGGCAATGCCTCGAAAGGGTTCACGCCGCCGCGACCATTGCCTCGTGCTGAATCTGGCGTGCGTAGCGATTCAGGTGATAGTCCGCGTTGCCGAACAATGCGTCGAGCACCAGATGACGGCGATAGTGATGGCCCACCTTGTATTCATCCGTGATGCCGTAGCCACCGTGCAACTGGATACCCTGTTGCGTGACGAACTTCGCGCTACGAGTGGTCTGTGCCTTGCAGCCCGAGATTTCGACGCTCCGGTTCTCCCTGTCCTCGCTGATAGAGAGCAACGCACGGTGCAGTGTTGCGCGCGCCTGCATCGCTTCGATCGCCATGTCGGCCATCCGGTGTTGCAGCGCCTGGAAGCTGCCAATCGCCACCCCGAACTGCTTGCGCGTTTTCAAGTATTCCGACGCGAGCTCGATAGCGTCTTCCATATCGCCCACCAGTTCGGCACAGATCGCAACGACCGCTTCGTCAACGGCGGCCTGCAGTCCTTCGAACGCTCGCCCAGCCTCACCCAGAACATTCGATTCTGCGACGATCACACCATCGAGCAGCAAGTCCGCAGATGGCGTGCCGTCGAGCAACGCGCAAGTCTTCAGCGTCACGCCTGCCTGCTTCGGATCGACGACGAAAACCCCGATGCCGTCCGTGGCATCGGCTGCACCCGCCGCGCGAGCGACGACGAGCAGACGGTCTGCAACGGGCGCTCCAACCACGAGCGTCTTATAGCCGTCCAGCCGCCACGACCCGTCCTCTGTCTTCTTCGCGGCGGCCGTCACGTAATGCACCTGACCCCGCGCTTCACGTTCACTTTGCGCGACTGCATAGACAGTCTCGCCCGAAACGATCTCGCCAAGTATCGCCTCGCGCTGCCCGTCTCGCCCGCAGCGCGTGACAAGTGACGCAGGAAACACACCACACATCACGTATGGCTCCAGCACCAGCGCGCGCCCGATCTGCTCGGCCACGATGGCGCTTTCGACTGACGAGAAACCGAGCCCGCCCAATTCATCCGGCACCGCGACACCGAGCCAACCCATTTCGCCGAACGTACGCCACGTCTCGCGCGAAAATCCGCCTCCTTGCGAAGCAAGATTGCGACGATGTTCGAACGTATAACTCTTTTGCAAGAAGCGTTGCGCGCTTTCCTGCAACATCCGCTGTTCGTCGCTCAGCTCGAAGTCCATGCTGCACCCTTTTTATGCCGGCAATTGATGCGATCCCACGTCTCGGGGATCGAAGACCGTTCGTGACTCGATATCGCGTCAAAGATCGAACAGTGCTTTGGCGATGATGTTTCTCTGAATTTCGGCCGTCCCGCCATAGATCGAGCAAGCCCGCCGATAGAAGACCTCTGCCGCCAGGCCTGGCGCGTATTCAGGTCCGATGAACTGGGTCTCGCGCAGCTCTTGCTCTTCATTCGGATCGGGATAGAACACGGCGCCATAATCGCCGATCACCTCCAGCAGCATCTCCGTGAGCTTCTGATGGAGTTCAGATCCGCGCACTTTGAGCATGGATCCGATCGCCATACCGCCGCTGCGCTCGTCTATCCCTTGATGCAGGATTTTCTGCACCGCCATGTCGATAGCGCGAACCTCCAATTCGTGCTGCGCCAAACGTGCCGCAAACGTCGGATCCTGGATCAATGGCTTGCCGGCCATCCGTTCGCGCGAGGCGTAGTGCCGGATCTTGCGCAGATAGCGCTTGAGGGCAGGCGCTTCAGCGCCAAGAAACGCCCGCTCGTTAAAGAGCAGAAACTTGGTGTATCCCCACCCCTTGTTGACCTCGCCGATCAGGTTTTCAGCAGGCACACGCACGTTGTCGTAGAAGACTTCCGCCAGGTGATGGCAGCCATCGAGCGACGCGATCGGCCGTACGGTAACGCCCGGCGACGACATGTCGAGCAGCAGGAAGGAAATGCCCTTTTGTGGCTTCGCTTCGCTATCCGTGCGGACCAGCACGAAATTCCATTGACCGTAGGCGCCGAAGCTGGTCCAGATCTTCTGTCCATTGACGATGTAGTGGTCTCCATCGCGAACCGCCGTCGTACGTAGCGATGCAAGATCGGAACCCGAGCCCGGCTCTGAAAAACCCTGTACCCAGAACACTTCACCACGCTGGATAGGAGGAAGAAAGCGCCGCATCTGCTCTTCGTTGCCAAACTCGCAAATCACGGGTCCGACGAGCGACACGCCCGCCTGATTCTGTATCGGTGCGCCTGCCAGATAGCATTCTTCCTCGAAGATGTAACGCTGCATCGCGGTCCACCCCGTGCCGCCGTCAGCAACCGGCCAATGCGGCACTGACCAGCCGTGCGTTTCGTGCAAGATGCGAGTCCAGCGCTGTGAATCGTCGTCACCTGCCAGAAAGCCCTGCTGCCCGCGAAAGGCCAGGTCGGCCGGCAAATGCTCGTTGAGGAACGCACGAACTTCTTTGCGGAACGCGATGTCCGCGGGATCTACGCGAAAATCCATGGTTTAACTTCCAGCGTTTTCAGTACGTTGAACCGCGGCGCGCGCCTCGATCTGCGCCCGCTGCTGCGCCAGCGTTGCCGACCAATGTGCGCGGCGTGGGCGGCACGCAATAAAGCTCGTCCACGACACCGCGCCGTCGCTCGAGCACATTGCGTTGGCTGATTGCGCTCTTTGCACTCAATTCGCCGTTATCGAGCGTCGGCTGCTCGCTTTCGAGCACGATGCGCGCAATGCGCGTAGAGCTGCCGCCAGGACGCGCGGCGAGCTGGTCGAGTCCGGTCTGGAAGAACGCGCGCACGCCGCGGCTGTTGATGATCTGGTCGGCGCCCGGCATCGGATCGTGAAGGTCATCGCAAAGCGCACGGCACGCTTCGATGTCAGGGAAGACGAGCGCGCTCAGGTAGTCGCGGTCGTGCCCGGCAATCACGATATCCCGCGCATACGGGCCCAACACGTTCAGCGCGTACAGTCGCAACTCGGCGACGTTGACCCAAGTGCCCGAGGACAGCTTGAAATTTTCCGCAATGCGTCCGTCGAAGCGCAGTCCCAGTTCGAGGCGCTGCGGGTCGATGAACGTTGCCGCGTCACCGGAGCGGAAATAGCCTTCCTCGTCGAACGCGGCGGCGGTGCGCTCGGGATCTTTCCAATAGCCGGGCGTCACACAGTCGCCGAGGAAACGGATTTCCAGCTTCGCGCCGACCGGCGCCACCTTCACTTTGACGCCGGGCACGGGCAACCCCGCAATCGCTTCCCGTCGCGGATCCCAGGCCGCCGATAGCGGCGTTGGGCCTGCTTCTGTGCTGCCGATGCCCGACATGATGAGCACACGCTGGCCGATGGTACGCACCGCGAGCTCGTCGAGTTGAGCCCAGATGTATTTCGGCAGACTTGCGCCGCCGTAGTAGATGAGCGCGAGTTTGCTAAAGAATTTCTCGCGCAGTGCCTTGTCCGCCTGCAGATGCGGAATGAGCGAGGCCAACCCTTGCGGCGTATTGAGGTAGACCGCCGGCGCGATTTCACGCAATGCCTGCACCGTCGGGCCAATTTCCTCCGGCGTTGGCTTGCCTGGGTCCAGGTAGTAAGTCCCCCCGCCGTACAGCACCATGCCGAAGTTATGCGTGCCGCCAAAAGTGTGATGCCAAGGCAGCCAGTCGACGAGATCCGATGGCCCGTCCTGAAGAAACGCGAACACCTGGGCGACTTGCTGTCGATTGCTGCACAACATGCGCTGCGAATAGATCACGCCTTTCGGTGCGCCTGTCGTTCCCGAAGTAAACATGATCTTGCCCACCGTATCCGGGCCGACTGCCTTGAACGCCTTGTCGACGTCGGCTGCAATCGGCGTCTTCAGCCACTGCGCGACGCGCGAACCGCCACGACCCGCCGGCAACGGACCGACGACGACACATTCCACGTCGCCGAACACCTCACGCAATGCGCGGCCATACTGCGCGCCGTCATCTGCGAAGACGAGGCCGGGCGTGCATACGGCCGCGAGTTGCCTGAGCTTCGAAAAGTCCTGCGATAACAGCGAATACGCGGGCGTCACCGGAATATAGGGAATCCCGACGTGCAATGCGGCGAGCGCGAAGAGCGCGTGTTCAAAGCTTCGATCGGAAAGAATCATCAACGGACGAGACGGCGACAATCCTCGATCGAGCAGCGCCTGCCCCAGCGCACGCGCACCGTCGAACGCCTGCCGGTAGGTCAGAGACTCCCATGACTTGCCGTCCGGCGTCCGCCGCGCAAGCAAAGCGCGCTCGGGCGTGACGCTCGCCCAGTGTTCGAGCCGCTCCGTCAAGCGGACGGGATACGCCTGGAGCGGTTCCTTCAGTTCATACACCACGCTTCCGTCTGGCCTTCGCTCGACGATGGCATCCATGCTGCCGACGCGAATCGGGCGAAACGGCACATCCATCAGGGCATCGTGCGAAGCCGTACCTGCATCCATCTGAGTCGTCCTGTTGTTATCTGGCGAGTCATGTCCCGCGAGCGCTCGCATCGCCTTCCGATACCTGGAAATGTTGCGGGCCAAGTTCAACCAATAATTGAACGTCGATCATCTTGCTGAACCAGAATAACGCGAAATCCCAGCCACGTCTATCCGTTGTCACCCACAAGAAAGGCCTGATAGCACACACGCAATCTGGCGCGAATGACGCGCGCAATGTCCGGCACGATCGCAGCCTTGCGCATCGCACAACAACGTGGACAGAAAACAAGAAATACGCTACGTTCTGAACGCCATTCGTATTGTTAAACATGACACCGGATCGTAACCGATTGCCGGAACCAAGGAGCCATCATGTCGGAAGAGGTTGTCGTCACCGCTGCCGTTCGCACCGCTATTGGAGACTTCGATGGCGCGCTATCGAGCATTCCACCCACGGCGCTAGGCGCAACGGTCGTTCGCGCGCTGCTCGAGCGCTCGAATCTGCCGGGTGAAGATGTGGGTCACGTGGTGTTCGGCAACGTGATCCATGCCGAGCCTCGCGACATATATCTCGCGCGCGTCGCCGCGATGGAAGGCGGCGTCAGCGCGGACGCACCGGCGCTGACGCTCAACAGGCTATGCGGCTCCGGCCTTCAGGCAATCATCTCCGCTGCGCAAGCCATCGCGCACGGCGACACGGAAATTGCGATCGGCGCTGGTGCAGAAAGCATGTCGCGCGCAGCATACGTTGCGAGCGGCGCGCGTTGGGGTTCGCGCATGGGCGACATCCGCCTGATCGACATGATGGTCGGCGCGTTGACCGATCCGTTCAGCGCTTGCCATATGGGCGTAACCGCAGAGAACGTCGCAAAGAAGTACGGCATTTCGCGCGACGATCAGGACCTGCTCGCCGTCGAATCGCACCGGCGCGCTGCGCAAGCTATTCATGACGGCAACTTCCGCGAGCAGATCGTGCCCGTAGCACTGCGCACGAAAAAGGGCGAAACCGTTTTTGACACCGATGAGCATGTGCGGTCGGGGACGACCATCGCCGATCTCGCCAAATTGCGCCCGGCGTTCCAGAAAGACGGTACGGTCACGGCCGGCAATGCGTCGGGTCTCAACGACGGCGCGGCTGCAGTCCTGCTGATGGCCCGTCGCAGCGCCGAACAACGGGGCCTTCGTCCACTTGCGCGACTCGTTTGCTGGGCTCACGCGGGCGTCGATCCGCAATACATGGGCATCGGCCCGGTCCCTGCGACACGCAAGGCCCTGCAGCGCGCGGGTTTGACCGTCGCGGATCTGGATGTGATCGAAGCGAACGAGGCGTTTGCCGCTCAAGCTTGCGCCGTGGCGAAGGAGCTGGAATTCGACAGCGCAAAGGTCAACCCGAACGGATCGGGCATCGCGCTCGGCCATCCGATCGGCGCAACCGGCGCCGTCATTGCGGTCAAGGCCATTCACGAGTTGCATCGTTGCGGTGGGCGCTATGCGCTCGTGACAATGTGCATCGGCGGAGGTCAAGGCATCGCGGCCATCTTCGAGCGCATTTAGGGCTTCGCACAGCGTTATCCATTCAACCAGAGGGACAAACGTGGTACGCCCCGAACAACGACTCCACCCGCAACGGCAGCCGGTGGCGCCACGCCCCGCTGCGACGATGCTCTTGCTACGCGACGCGCAATACGAGGGTTCCCGCGCCATTGAAGTGCTGATGACACGACGTTCGGCGCAAGCGAGCTTCGCGCCGGGCGCGTTCGTCTTTCCTGGTGGCGCAATCGACCCGGCCGATGGACGAATCGCCGGCGGCGTACGACGGCGCCCCACGCAAGACGATACTCAAGCGGTTCAGGCCGTGGCCGCCATTCGGGAAACATTCGAAGAGCTCGGTGTGCTACTGGCATGGCGACACGACGGCGGTTTCGTCGACGACCACGATATTGCGAGGCTAGGCCGGGCGACAGCGATCGAAGACCATTGTTCGCATCACGGCCTCTCACTCGCCGCGGATCGGGTCTATCCGTTTGCGCATTGGATCACCGATCGCGACCTGCCGCGGCGCTTTGACGTGCAGTTTTTCGTGGCGCGCATGCCCGTCGGTCAAACCGCTGTCGCGGACGGCGCCGAGCAGTTCGAACCCGTGTGGCTCCGTCCCGACGAGGCACTGGCGCGCCATGCTTCGGGCGACTTCACGATGATCTTCCCGACCGTGCGAACACTCGAACGCCTTCGCTCGTTCAACTCGGTTGATGCACTGCTCACGGCGTGCAGGTCTGAAAGATCGCTGTGGAGCAGTTGTCCGCGCGGTGGGTTGAGCTCAGGCAGCGTCGTGCGCTGCATGGAAGGTGACCCCTCATACGGGGAACTGCGTCTCGTGTGCCCCGACGGTCAGGTGCTCCACTCTCTGGATTGGCGATCGACGCAAACCGCCCCGCTTCTGAGAAACGTGATGCGGTTGACCGCCAGCAACAGCGGCTTGATGACGGGCCCAGGCACGAATAGCTACATCGTCGGCTCGGTGGCGACCGGCTTCATCGTGATCGATCCGGGGCCGGACGACCAGGCGCATCTTCAACGCATCTTCGCAGCTACGGGCGGCGCTATTCGAATGATCGTCTGCACGCACTCCCACGTGGACCACGCACCCGGGGCGAGGCCACTGCAGTCCATGTGTCCGCACAAGCCACCAGTCCTCGGCCGGCCGGCCGGGCCGGCCGACAGGGCAAGCCATCACTTCGTTCCGGACCGCGAATTGCTCGATGGCGATTTGCTGACACTTGCGCATGACGGCGAGACGCATCGATTGCTGGTCGTCTCGACACCGGGGCACGCAAGCAACCACGTGTGCCTGGTCCTTCTGGAAGACGGACTGCTATTCAGCGGCGATCACATTCTGAATGGCAGCACGACCATCATCGATCCTCCCGACGGCAACATGACGGCGTACCTTACGTCACTCGACCGGTTGAACGCGATCTGCACCGAACGTGACATCGACTTCATTCTGCCCGCCCATGGGTACGTGCTGGACCGACCGCATGACCAGATCGCCCGCCTCAAGGCACACCGTCTCGCCCGGGAAGCAAAGATCGCCGGCGCGGTAAAGGCACTGCCGACCGGTTCGATCGACGACTGGCTGCGTCTTGCTTATACCGATGTTCCCGAAAGGCTCTGGCCAGCGGCATCCCGGTCGCTGCTGGCGCATCTCGAACGACTCGACGAACAAGGTCGTCCGACTTCGCAGGCCTGATTGCGATCGTCATGCATGCATCGGCTGCCACGACCGCTAAAACCGGGGGCGCGGGCAGCCTGGTTCGACGGCCGTCTTGTTGCGGACTCAGTTCTCTTCTACAAGCGCGGCCAGCCGGCCATGAATGAGTGCGCGCGCCTCGGCGACCATCCGACTCACGAGTTCCGCGCAGGTGGGAATGTCCTCGATAAGCCCGATTGCGAGGCCAGCCGGAAACGTTCCGTCTTCGGTGTCACCCGTCTCGTACACTCGCTTACCGCGCTCACCACTCACCAGCGGCTTGAGATCCGCAAACGTCACCCCCTCTTTTTGCTCGAGTTCCAACACCTGTTCCGCTACCGAATTCCTGAAGATACGCGACGTGTTCTTCAGCGTGCGGAAGATCAACGCCGTATTGCGCTCGTCATGCTCTACGAGCCTGCGCTTGACGTTCTCGTGAATCGGCGCCTCCCGCGTTGCCATGAAGCGCGTACCCATATTGATCCCATCCGCGCCGAGCGCGAGCGCGGCGACCATACCGCGCGCATCGGCAATGCCGCCTGACGCAAGCATCGGAATATGCAGTTTCGCGGCCGCGGCCGGCAACAGGATCAGATTGGGCACGTCGTCCTCGCCCGGATGTCCGGCGCACTCGAATCCGTCCACGCTCACGGCGTCGCAGCCCAACGCCTCCGCTTTCAGCGCGTGACGCACCGACGTGCACTTGTGGATGACCTTGATTCCCGCAGCCCTGAATGCAGGCATATAGGGCTCGGGATTGCGTCCCGCCGTCTCGACGATCTTCACACCGTTCTCCACGACCGCTTGCACGTACTCGTCATACGGCACTGGCTTGATCGTCGGCAGAATGGTCAGGTTGACGGCGAACGGCTGATCCGTCATTGAGCGAACCCGAGCGATCTCGTTGCGCAGCGCCTCGGGCGTGGGCTGCGTCAGAGCAGTGATGGTGCCGAGCGCACCGGCGTTCGAGACGGCGGCGGCAAGTTCAGCGCGACCCACCCACATCATGCCCCCTTGAACAATGGGGTATCGAATCCCAAGCAGCTCTGTAATGCGCGTTTTCATGTGCTGATTCCTGTGTAAGTGCAACCTGATCTTTCGACCGGCAATGGTCGAACGCCGCGTGCAAGATGCGCCGGTAGTTTGTATTTACGAACACCGTGCAATTATATACACTTCCTCCACATCGCCGACACTCGTGTGCCGCACTCGCGGACGCCGATGCGATTGCACGAGGCATGAATGATCAGGAAAGTTGATGAATAAACGAGACAATCAGATTGGCGCCGAGGAAGTGTCGATTCGCCCCACGCGGGACCAGGCGGAAGAAGCCGTGCGTACGCTGATCCGATGGGCCGGTGACGATCCCGAAAGGGAAGGTCTCATTCAAACACCCGCACGGGTCGCGCGCGCATACCGCGAGTTCTTCTCGGGCTATGACTCCGATCCGATGCAGATTCTCGCCACCACGTTTTCCGAAGTGGATGGCTACGACGAGATGGTGGTGCTTAAGGACATCCGTTTCGAGAGCTACTGCGAACACCATATGGTGCCTATCATCGGACGTGCGCACGTTGCCTACTTGCCCGAGCATCGCGTGGTCGGCATCTCCAAACTCGCGCGCCTCGTCGATGTCTATGCCAAGCGCCTACAGATTCAGGAGAAGATGACCGTTCAGATCGCCGATGCGCTGAACACCGTGCTCCAGCCGAAGGGAGTCGCTGTCATTCTCGAAGCTGCGCATCAGTGCATGAGTACGCGAGGCGTGCACAAGCCCGGCGCATCGCTGGTGACGAGCCGAATGCTGGGCGCGTTCCGTGACGATCCTTCCACCCGCCGCGAGTTTCTGTCGATTGTCGGTCACAGCACGATTGCGCCATTACCCAATAGCTGAAAGCCAACGTCGGCTTGCTGCCGACGTTGGCTTTCATGGCAAAGCGATGCTGGTATCCGTGGCAAGCGTCGTTGCCGGCTTGCGTCTGGCCTTAAACCTCGCTGGGTTGGCGCGTCTTTAAAGGCCGTTCGTAAGAGACGTCTTCACGATTTCGTGCACTGACGCCATTGCCCATCAGGATTTCACGCCACGCAGTAGGCACTTCCGCAGGGGTCAGTTCGTTGATCGCTTCGGAGATGCAGACGCGGGCGGCAATCGCCCATACGCCATCACGCTTTTCGAAGCGGTCGATATAGCGCCCCACCGCTAGCGTGTCTGGCTTGACGCGATTTTCTCCGAAGAAGAGCCAGTACGTCTCCCCGTGCGCCTCGTCGCCCTGCAATTCGACGCTGTGATTGAACACCATATGGTGGTGCGACAACTGATGCTCGGTATGGTACGCAAAGGCCCAGTCGACGAATTCCTCTGCATCCCCCACGAATGCGCCGTGGTCGTCGATTGCGTCCGGATGGTACGCCGACAGCGTCAACTTCCGGTCCATGCGATCGACCCCGCGGCAATAGCGGTGCACGCATTCGAGTATGTCCTGCTTATCCAACAGTGCTTCGACGCGTGCGCTCAGTTCTTCATTCATGGCTTCTACCGTTAGATAGTCATGGCGACAAAAAAGACGACCGCACCGATCACGGCGCCAATGAAGCAACAACCCTCGCCTGTCGACAAATCGGCTTCCTGCGCTCGCGCACGGCTCGCAATCGCACATCCGACAATGCCCGCCAATGCCGTCGCCCCGAGCACGGCAAACATCATCACGACGTCGAAGAGTGCGGACCGGCCTAGCTCTTCCATGCGCAGATCGCGTTGCAGCAGCCAGACCGCGGCCGCCGAAATCGACAGGAGAATGAGTGGGAGCCATACTCTACGCGCTTCCCGAGCGCTCTCGCGAGTCAGCGTTTTCATCGCGCCCGGCCCTCCGTCCGCAGCTTGCCCAGAGCACGAGGCGCCACCGCGCCCAACACGCGCGCCGCCCAATTCGATTGTTTTGCGCGAGCCGATTCGTCCGACGACGGAGCGCCCTTTTCAGCGCGCTGGCGACGATAGTCGTACGTATAGTCCGCAAGAGGACCACGTAAATCGCTGTCGAGAAAGTACATCGCATGTCTCCGCTCAGGCTTATGCCTCTCGGGCGCTTGCATGGCGCCTCTTGATGGACATCCTAGGTCATGGAATATGGTTATGCAACAAGTCGTTCAATTAATGGCATCGGTGTTTTCACTACCCGACAAGGCACAGACCGACGCGCATGCCCGAGCGCCCGCTGCACACATGGACGTGTGTGCGAACGAGTCGGCAATCAATGGGGAAAAGGGAATTGCAGCGCCAAGCCGCGTTCTCGACGCAGCTTGGCGATTCGAACATGACACGCAAACGAGTAATCAGGAGACCTGGAAGCCGCCGTCGACAGCGAGAAGCTGACCGGTGACATAGTCCGATGCCGGCGACGCGAAAAACAACACTGCCCTGGCGATATCGGAGGCGACGCCGATGCGGCCCAGCGGCATGCGACCAGGTTGGGTGATCGGCCCGTGAGCCTGATGAACCTTCGTCGATGCGGCCGCGCCCTCGGTTGCCACGCCGCCGGGCAGCACTGCGTTCACGCGAATTCCGTCTGCTGCGAATTCGAGCGCTGCCACCTTGGTGAGGTTGTTGACACCCGCCTTCGACGCCCCGTAGTCACCGTTGTCGAAAATCACCGGCTGCAGCGAAGCCACCGACGAAATATTGATAATGGAACCGCCGTTTTTGGCACCTTGCATTCGCTTGATCGCTTCGCGCATGCAGAGGAAGGTGCCGCGCAAGTTGATGCCGAGCACCTTGTCCCACTTTTCTGCCGACGTTTCGACGAATTGCGTCTTCGGATAGATGCCCGCGTTGTTCACGAGAATGTCGAGGCGCCCAAGCTTCGCCTGCACCGTTTCGTACATCGCAAGAATCGACGATTCATCGCCGATGTCCACCTTGATCGCGATAGCCTTGCCAGACGCACTTTCGATTTGCCTGGCCGTCTGCTGCGCCGCTTCCTCATTCAGGTCCGCCGCGACCACCGCCGCGCCGGCCGACGCCAGCAGCAAAGCCGTCTCGCGGCCGATGCCTGAGCCCGCCCCTGTTACCACCGCCACTTTCTGATCGAGATTGAAAAGACTCGCCACATTCGTGCTCATTGTTCCTCCTTTGGCTCGCCGCGCGAGCGGGTTATTTTCTGAACGTCATTCGCAAAGATAAACACACCACTTTGGCGTGTCAAGATGAACGAGAAGCGGATGACGAAAGGAGCAGCATGGACGAAGCTGTCGAGCAGTGCGATTGCGCGTATCACCCCGCCGCCGGCGACGCGATATCGCGCATGATGTCGAGCATCGAACGGTGGTAGGGCTTGTGAGGTCTATCGGCCCACACCAGCGACACCTCAGTTTCGCCTGCAGCCGGAACATCCTCGATGTCGACGAAGGCGACACCCTCCACAGGCAGGTATCGCGCCGAGTCCAGCATCAGACCGATGCCCAGTTCATGAGACACGAGGTTGAGCATCGTGTATGGATGGCGCGCCTGCTGGGTCACCCGCGGCGACAACCCCGCCTCGCGGCGCGCTGTCTCGAACGCGGCGAACAGCGGCTGCGACATCTGCTGAGGGAACATGATGAGCGGGTATCGCGCGAGATCCGCGATACGAATTGAAGGCTGCGCCGCCACGGGCCACTTCGCCGGAACCGCGGCCACCACACGCAGACGCTCGATGACCACGCTTTCCAAACCGGAGACGTCCGCCGAGCTGGTGACTACCACGCCCAGGTCGATGCTGCCGTTTTTCACGCTGGCGACGGTCAAAGCACTGCCGCGCTCGATCAACCGGACGTCAACGCCCGGCCATTGCTTGCGAAGCCCCTGAATGGCTAGCGGCATGATTCGCAGCGCACACATTGGCACGAACGCTACGCTCAGGCTCGCCAGTTCGTCGGCGGCTTGCCGCACGCGCCGCTCGGCCAGCTCCGCTTGCGCGATCAGTGGCTTCGCTTCCGCGAGCAACGCGGCTCCGGCGGCTGTGAGCGAAACGCCTCGCGGTGTACGTTCGAGCAGCTTGATACCGAGCTGCTCCTCCAGCCGCATGATCGACTGGCTGAGCGGCGGCTGCGCCATGCCTAGGCGCGCAGCCGCACGGCCAAAGTGCTGGGTCTCCGCAACCGCAACGAAGTGTCTGAGATGCCGCAATTCCATGACGTGATATGGCTTTGATATCGGGTGTCCCCAGCATATCGCCTTTGTCCCGTTGCGGTGCACTACGGACGAACCCTGGTCATATCGGGTGCGCACTATCTTGACGTCCAGCACCGTTCAACATACATTTTAGAATGTCGTTCTACAATACGAACAATGACCAAGGCGGCTCGGGTGAGTCGCATCCGCTATCAATAGCCGCGCCGCCGCGGTTAAACAGGAGACACAAGTGAAGAGCCTCGAAGAAAAACTCGCCTATGGCTTAAAGGTATTCGGCGAAATCATGGGTGAAGACAAGGCAGCCGGCTTACGTGCCGCAAGCGAGTCCACCGGCTTCGGATCCGACATTTCACGCCTTGCCATCAACTACGCGTTCGCGGATGTCTGGGGCGACGACAAACTCGAGCGCAAGCAGCGCAGCCTCGTCACGCTGGGCATTCTCATCGCCAGCCGGCAGACGCTCGAACTGAAGAACCACGTCCGCATTGCCGTGCGCAACGGTCTGAGCGCACGCGAACTCGAAGGGGTGCTGATTCAGGCGCTTCCATATGCCGGCTTCCCGGCCGTCGCCTCCGCTACCACGGCCGTTCTGGAGACACTGCGGGAACTTGGCATCGACACCACGACCCGCACTTCGGAAGAACGCGGATTGCTGTGAGCCGACATCAGAGCGCCCCCGCGACCAAAGGAGACAATTTATGAGCACACCAAGCGTGGATATCGTGCCGACGATGCGGGAATTCAACGTTTCCAATGGCCTGCTCGGCAATCACGCCGAGTTGCAAGAACGCTGGAACGAAGACGGCTACCTGTTCTTTCGCGACGTTCTCGACCACGAGCCGCTGGAGCGCATGCGCGGTCTGCTTGTTGATCACCTCGACAGCAACGGCTTCGCGGACCGCAACGACCGAGACGTGCGATGGACTGGCAAAGACCGCGAAAATTTCAGCTTTTTCCCCGTGAAGGCGATGAACGAGCAGCGTGCGGCACGCACCGTGATGGAAGACCCCGCGGTTCGTGCATTCTTTCAGCGGCTGTTCGGCGTACCGCTTTATTGGGTACCTTTCACCGAATACCGCGCGTCGCCGCCCGCTATCGACAAAAGCCGCACACGGTTCGACTTCATTCATGAAGACGCTATCTACAGCGACCGCCTCGATTTCATCATCTGCTGGATTCCGCTCAGCGATATCGATGCGCAAGTCGGCGGACTGGCCGTCGCGGAAGGATTGCATAAGCTTCCGTGCCTGCACAGGAAGGACGGCGACAAGATCGTTCCCATCGATCTCGCGAGCGTGCCAGAAGACGCATGGCGCCGCACGAACTACCGCTTGGGCGACGTCCTGTTGATGAGCCGACGCACGCCGCACTCTGGTCTCAGCAATCATTCGGACCGTTTTCGTCTGTCACTCGACACGCGCATCCTGCCGCACGGCGGAAGTTTCCCGTTTGAGCCCCGGCTGCCCTATGTGGGCACGCTGACGTCGATCGAATCGGACCAGATCGTCGTGCGCGACGCGCATGGTGAACATGTGTTGCGACTCGACGACACGAGTTATCTGCGCGGCCTCCAGGGCAACCGCCTGCGCGGAGACGAAATTGCCGGGGTTTATCAGCCGGGATCCGAGGTGATCGTTGCACATGAAGGCGGCCTCGTTCAAACGCTGCGCCCGCAGCATTGATCGTGGTGTCAGGCGCAAAGACGAAGCTTCGTCTTTGCGCCTCGCGCCATTCGCCTTGCCCTTCGGCCTGGCAATTCTGAAGCATCGGTCACGGGGAGCCTTTGCTCGCTGTTTTATGAACATCGTGCTAATATCAGAACGAATGCTTGTGAGCACCAGGCCGCGAGCCTGCAATGGCTGTCACAGGGTTAGCGGCATCGCGCGCAAGCCGCCCAGGCGTGATACGCCTGGCCAACGTCTAACGTTCGACCTCGGGACAAGTCATGATCGATTCATCCGCCGCGGTACTCGTCATCGGCGCCACTGGCGCACAAGGAGGCGCCGCGGCTCGCCATCTTCTTGCGGCTGGACGCAAGGTACGCTTCCTGACACGAAATCCAGACTCGCCGGCTGCGCGGGCACTCGTCGAAATGGATGCGCAGGCGCTACGGGGAGATCTGGACGACCGCGACTTGCTCGCAAAAGCGATGGAGGGCGTCGGTTCCGTCTTCTCCGTTCTCCTGCCTGATTTTGATCGCAGCGACAGGGAACGCCGCCAGGGTTTTGCGCTCGTCAACGCAGCGCGCAACGCGGAGGTCCCGCAGTTCGTTCACACCTCCGTGGCGCAGGCCGGCAATCATGAGACGTTTCCTGGCTGGAGCGAGAAACGTTGGAACCGAAAATACTGGACGGACAAATGGGAAGTGGAAGAGGCCGTTCGCGCCGCGGGCTTCGAATCGTGGACGGTCTTGCAACCGGCATTCATGATGGACAATCTCGCTGAGCCGAAAACGGGCGCGTTGTTTCCGCACCTTCGCGAAAGCTTGCTGCTCAGCGCGTTGCTACCCGACGCACGAGTCGACTGGATTGCCGCCGACGACGTGGGCGCGCTCGCGGCCAGCGCGCTAAACGATCCGCAACGCTGGCACGGTGAGACCGTGCCGCTGGCGTCGGAAAGACTCACGATGTCTGAAGTTGCGAATCGCCTCGGCAACGTTCTGGGCGCACAGATCAACGTTTCGCACGTGTCACCGGATGAAGCCCGAGCAAAAGGTCTCGCACCCGGATGGGTGAATGCACAGGAATGGATCAACGCGGTCGGATACCGCGTCGATATCGATTCGCTTTCCAAACGTGGTATCCAGCTCACTCCGATGGTGGACTGGATCGATGCGAATCGACAGCACATCGTACTCGCATAGCTGGTCGATGGACCGCGTGTGCAAGCCTCAGGTAATGGAAAATCCGCAATGAATGATCGTGTCCCCTCATGGTTCGACCACGCCATGGCTCAACCGCGTCGATCTCACTTCACCGAAGGCGGCGGGGTGACTGTCCATTATGTCTCGTGGAACGCCGCAGACACCGGTAAGCCGCCACTTGTCTTCGCACACGGTTTTCTCGGGCACACGCACTGGTGGGACTTCATTGCGCCCTTCTTCACCGATCGCTTTCGCGTCTTTGCTCTGGATTTCCGCGGCATGGGCGACAGCGCCTACAGGCAGGAATACAGCGCCGACGTTTTCGTGCGCGACCTCGTCGCTGTCGTGGATGCAATCGGCTCTGGACCTTGCGTCGCGGTGGGCCACAGTTTCGGCGGATCGCGCCTGCTCCAGGCGTGCGCGACCTTTCCCGATCGTCTCTCGCATGCAGTCGTGCTCGATTCGTATTTCATGCTACGCGGCGAAACCTTGCCTGCAGTGGAACGACGCCCGCCGCCCCGCCCCTATCCGGACTGGCATACTGCACTCAGTCGCTTTCGACTCATCCCGGAACAAGATTGCGAGCCGTGGCTGCTCGAGCATCTCGCGCGGACATCACTTCGTCAAACCGCCGACGGATGGGTATGGCGCTTCGACCCGAAGTTGCGGAATCTCCAGCCGGTCGAAGGCGAAGAAGACCTGCTGACCCGCATCGCGGTTCCCGTCAGCTACGTGCACGCCGAGTGCAGCAGCGTGGTCAGCGCCGATCGCGCGCGCCGCATCGTAGCTGCGATTCCCGGCGCGAAGGGTCCGATCACGATGCCACGCGCAGGCCATCACATGATGCTTGACCAGCCACTCGCGCTGGTGAGTCTCTTGCGAGCCTTGCTAGCATGAATTCCAATCCGGGCGAATCGAAAACTGCGCCGTGGTCGAGCGGTTTGCCTCTTGCGGCCCTGATTGCGCGCGCCGTCGAAAAGCACGGCGCGACGCCACTCCATTTTCATACCCAGGCCGGCGCCTACACTTGCACCACCGCGTCCCTGCTGCACGACGCGAAAGAGATTCGCAAGGCACTCACAGCCCTCGGTCTGCGTCGAGGCGATGTGATCGCGATACAGCTTCCCACACAGCGCGAGACTGCGCTTCTGTATCTGGCTGCACTGGAGATCGGTGCGGTACTCGTGCCGATCGTACACATCTACGGTCCCGCCGAAGTCGGCTTCATCCTTCGACAATCCCGCGCCCGCGTTCTGTGCGTGCCCGATTTCTGGTCCCGAACCGACTACCTGGAGCGTGTCGCCGCGCTCGGCGACACGCCCGACCTCGAGCGCGTGATCGTCGTTGGCGATCGGGCGCCCTCGAACGGCATCACGTTTGGCGCGCTGCAACGACTCGCCGCGACAACGCATGAACAACGCCCTTCTGACCCGCCAACGTCGGAAGACATCTGCCTGCTGCTGTACACGTCAGGAACGACAGCTTCGCCCAAAGGCGTGCAGCACTCTCATCGCACAGTAGGCGCAGAGTGGCAGATTCCGTTCATCGACGGGCCTGGGCCGTATCTCACGCCCTTCCCTGCTGGCCATATTGCAGGCTTCAATTTCCTGTTGCGCCCATTCATTACAGGCACCGAGATGGTGTTCATGGACCGATGGGACGCCTCGCTTGCCGCGCGACTGGTCGATGAGTATCGCGTGCGCCTCTCGGGCGGCACACCGTTTCATCTCCAGGGGCTCCTCGAAGCCGCCCGCCGCGACGGGCGCAGCCTGGCGTCCCTCGCTTCTTACGGTCTCGGCGGCACGGGTGTCACGCCCGAGCACGTCGCCATGGCCGATCGGGCCGGCTTCGCGGGAACCCGCGCGTACGGGCTGACCGAGCATTCGACAGTGAGTGTCGGCTGGGCCGATTCGCCTTTTGATATCCGGGCCTGCACGGACGGTCGCATTCAACCCGGCTCGCAGGTGCGCGTTGTCGATGAGTTGGACAGCGACCTGCCTGCCGGACGCGACGGCGAGATTCTGATCAAGGGACCGGAGCTGTTTGTCGGCTACACCGACCCGGCGCTCAATGCGGCCGCGTTCACTCACGACGGATGGTTCCGGACCGGCGATATCGGCCGTCTCGACGAAAACGGCTGCCTGACCATCACGGACCGAAAGAAGGACATCGTGATTCGCGGAGGAGAAAATATATCGTCGCTCGAAGTCGAGCGAGTACTTGCCACTCACCCGGCCGTGCGCGATGTCGCCGTCGTGGCGCAGCCAGACGCACGATATGGCGAAAGAGTCTGTGCGGTCGTCGTCTTGCACGAACGCATGTCGCTCGACCTGATCGCAGTCCAGACCCACTTTGCCGGCGCGGGCGTGGCGAAGCAAAAGACGCCCGAGCAACTTTGCATCGTTGCAGAGCTGCCGCGCACGCCTTCGGGAAAGGTGCGCAAAGGCGATCTGCGCAAGCAACTTTCCGCGTAGTAGCAAATCAGCGGGTGCTTATCGAGCGGAGCCGTCCCGGCGCGACTTGAAAAACCGATCTCGTTGCATTGACACCTGATCGGACGAAACGAGCCGATCGTAGATCGCACGCGCTGCGGCCATGCCGGCATCGAAATCGGGCGACTCGGCTGCGGCGGCGATGGCATCCAGACACTGGCTTTCTATTGCATCGCTACAGCTCAGGCGTGAGCGCGCTTTAGCGACAATGGAAACCGGATCGCCATCAGGCAATGGCAACCGGCGAATCAATGGCAACGATGTACCGCCTATCTTCTGACGCGCAAGCTCGATCGCAAGGCGCGACATTTCATGCTCATCGCCATCGACGATCCGGTCAAATAACGCGCTGCCCCGGAAGGTTCCCGCGCACACGATTTGAGCACCAAGAATGAATTCGATCGACTTCGCGAAGCCCAGCACACGCGGCAAGCGCTGCGTGCCGGACAAAGGGATCACGCCGAGCTTGCATTCGGGCAGACCGATCTGCGCGTTGTCCGCGACCACACGGTAGTGGCACACCAACGCGGTTTCCAGACCACCGCCAATGGCAAACCCGTGGATAGCGGCTACAACCGGCTTGTCGCTCGCCTCGATCACCGGATGAACGTGCAGCGACAATGCTGGCCAAGCTGTGGCAGCGGAAGTGCCGAACTCGCGAATATCACCTCCCGCGGAAAAGCCGCGTCCACTGCCATTGAGTACGATCGCGCGAACCCGCGCGTCGCACCGGGCTGCTTCAAACGCGGCAACGAGTCCGCGACGGGTTCCCAGACCTAATCCGTTGACTGGCGGATGGCTCATCGTGACGATAGCGATTTCGTCTTCTACACGATACTCGACGTCGGCGAAGCGATGCGGCTTGCAATGCGTCATCGGTTATCCGCTGTGGCGTTTGACGTTGGCGGGCACTGTGCGCCTAACGGTTGTTAGCGAGCCAGCTCGGCATATCCGCCGGCCACGGATCGGCATACACCGCGTGCACACCCATCGCGGTCGTGTAGGCCAGATTCAGTATGTTGCAAAACGCGATGAAAGCCAGCACCCGAAGCGCCGTGCGCACCGCTGGATGGCAACCGACACGATCGACACCTCGCTCGATGGCCGTATATCCGTCTTCGTCGACGTTCAGAAGGAAGGCCGACGCCACGAAAGCAGACGGAAACAGCGTAGGTGCGGATTTGTGCAAAAGCGAAAAGCGCACCGAGCCCTGCCCACGCATACACGCTGGGCCAGGTTGTGCTGCGTCGAGCGACCAGTTCCGACATGCTTTGCCTCCTACATTATTCCCGGAATTCACATTTTTGAATAACGATCGTAAAAATGTACTCCCGCGGAAGTGGCGACGTCAAGTGCATGTCGCTCAGCGCCTGGTGGGTTATCGGCCCATGAGGTCATGAATCTCGTGATCGAGTGCCGCCATCGCGAACCGGGGCGCAACTGCACAATTGTTGACTTCGACCTGCCACTCCACCGGATTCACGAGCCAGAAGAACAGCCCATAGACGATGTGGCGCCGGTAGGCATCTAGCGCGCTTTCAAATGACGGCGGGTTGTTGACGCCGTGAAAGGCGAGCCGCTCAAGATAGTATTCGAGCAACGCGCGCTCCCATCTCGGCCGATCCGCGATATCCAGAGCCGATATCAGGAAGTACGTGACGTCATGAGCCCACGGTCCGCGTCGATACGACTGCCAGTCGAGAAAGCCGGGCGTGCCGTCGCGGTCGAAATACAGGTTTCCGAGGTGAACATCGCCATGGAGAAACGTCATCGGCCCGATGCGGTCGAAAGCGCGCAGATCGAGGAGCGCCCGCTCCATCCAGCCACGATCGTGAAACCGCTTTGGCACGGCGGCCCCGCGCGGCAACTGTGTATAGCTGGCGAACACCTCGGGTTTCAACTGGCCCCAGTGATAGGTGCCGGACTCGCCATCGGGCAGTGGGTCTTGCGACGCGAGCCACGCCAGTTCGCCATCGCTTTCGAGCGCAGGCGATTGCCAGAACTGCGCGTGCCACCGCGCTTGCGCGTCCAAATTTGCCGCCGCCTGCGCAAACGTCAGCGTCCGCTGCACGCGACAGAATTCCACTTCCCGTGAACGTAGATCCTCGAGGATCACGATCGACTGCCCGCTTCGACTGTCGGTCTCTGCATAGAAGCAGGCAGGCACATTTGCACGCAAGCAGGGATGGACTTCCTTGAAGAACTTCGCCTCGTATTCGTATATGTAGGCGTTCAGGTTCCGGTACTCGGGAACGAAACCGCCCTTGACGATCAGAGACTCCGGCAAGCCAAGCTCGCGCCCTGTTGCGTTGTAAGCAAGACGCACCCTGACTTTGGTAGCCGTGCCGTACATCACCTCGTCGACGGCCAGTGATTCGACGGCTACCCCTTCATGGCTGCGCGCGAGCGCCGACGTCAGCCACGAAGAGGTGATGTCCTCAACCTGCAAAGGAAGCGTGCCGGTATCTGGCTGCGGTCGGTGCGATTCCATCTGGGCGGGGCTTCTTTTCGCAACATTCATCTTGGCGCCTTCCTGTGAGATTGTATGTGCGTTCGTGCCGACATCATCATTGCCGGATCGACGTTCTCCACGCGCATGTTGCGCGGCACGTCCGAAAACCCGCAACGAGGGAAATCCCGGCTGGTATTATCGTTGCGTTTTTAGAACGATGTGCGTATTTTCGCTCACCGTTTCGACGAGGCCCGCTAGCACCGCGCTGAGTCGCGTCATTCCTGCCGCTCAAAAAACGACACACAGCCCCCTGGAGACAACTCGATGACCACATCCTTGCTTGAGCGGCTATTCGGCATCAGCGGAAAAATCGCTGTCGTGACTGACAAGGGATGCAATTCCAGCATCGATGTCGCCCCTGTGCTGGCCGAGGCTGGCGCACGGGTCGTAGTCGCCGATCACAGCGCAGCGCACATGCAATCGGTCGTCGACAAGATCGTTTCGGCGGGCGGCGAAGCAATCGCTATCGAGGCAGACGTGGAACGTGAAGCCTCCGTGATTGCGTTATTCAATCAGGTCAGCGCAGCCTGGGGTAGCCCGGACATCGTGGTCAATTGCGCGGCCATGACCAATAACGGGCCACTTACGGAGTTCTCCGAAGCCGCCTGGGACGAAGTGATGGCGATCGACCTGAAGTCTGTGTTCTTTTGCATGCGAGAAGCGATCAAGCACATGCTCGCCGCAGGCCGGGGTGGACGCATCGTGAACGTGACTACCATGGGAGCCACGCATGCCGTACTGAATGGCAATGGCGCCTACGGTGCCGCGCGAGCGGGCGTAGCGGGTTTAGTGCGCTCCGCAGCGCTGGACTATGCCCGCGACCAGATTCTCGTCAACTGCGTGCTTCCCGGTGCAGTGCCCGGCAAGGTTCAGTTTCATCCGGATATGCAGGCTCGCCTGAAAACAGGAAAGCTCACGGGACCCGGTACGGATGCGGAGCGACGTCTGCCGCTTGGATGGGGCGATCCCGCCGATATTGCCGCCGCGGTGCTGTACCTCGCAGGGCCGTCAGGCCGCTACATGACGGGCCAATCGATTACGCTCGACGGCGGATTTCTGATTAGCTGAAGACGTCCGCACCCAATCATCTTCACTGTCTGGTGAATTCCGATGAACTACAAACGATTGGGCCACAACGGCAAGACTGAAGCGAACCGAACAGCGCGACCTTCATCGACACTCAAAACGGAGCATTCCATGTTTAGTGAAACACAGATCGGCGCGCACCTCGCGCAGAGGTTCAATCTCACGGGCAAGACCGCCGTTGTTACCGGCTCTGCGCAAGGTCTCGGTCGCGAGACTGCGCGACTGCTCGCCGAGGCCGGCGCCAAGGTCGTGATTGCCGACTTGAACCCCGATGCGGCGTCTGCAACAGCGTCGGATATCGATGCGGACGGCGGCATTGCGATGCCATGCAAAGTCGACGTGGCCGACGAAGCATCCGTCAAGGCACTATTCGCAGCCGTCGATACGAAGTTTGGCGGTGTCGACATTCTGATCAACAACGCGGCGCACCGTTCGAAGGCCGAATTCTTTGAAATGTCCGTCGAACAATGGGACCAGATGCAAGACGTCACGCTGCGGGGCACGTTCCTGTGTTGCCGAGAGGCTATCAAGCGCATGAAGGCGAACGGCGGCGGCTCGATCGTCAACATCTCCTCCGTTGGCGCGCTTCGACCCACGCTGTGGGGCGTCAACGCCCATTACGACGCCGCCAAGGCCGGCGTGGACAGCATCACGCGATCACTGGCCAGCGAGTTCGCGGCCGACGGAATCCGCGTCAATTCAATCCTTCCAGGCGGCATGGCCAGCGAGGGCGGCAAGAACATCAGCGCGACGTTCAAGATTCGAGGGCCGATCGTAGGCGCAGGACGGATTCCGATGGGACGAATGGCCGCCTCGATCGAGGTTGCACAGAGCGTATTCTTTCTCGCAAGCCCTGCCGCAAGCTATGTCACCGGGCAGATCATCGCCGTGGACGGCGGCTTCACGGTCAGCTAGGCGGACTCCACGACCATGTTCGCTCGCGATCGACTGCTACCGATACAGATTGCTATTCGTGCGCAAAGACACGCGCTTGTCACGATCTCTTCGAAAGGCTTATCTCAGCAAGGGGTCTTCTCTAATTTTTCCATCAGTGTCAGAGCGTTAGGTACCGCCTCACCGCGCGCGGTATTGTCGAAAATACACCAGACCTCGGAGTTAGAGTTTCGAGCGTCCAAAATCCGCGCAGCCACCGCTTCGATGAACGGCTCGTCGTATGCCGAATAATAGGTTTCCGGCGAGCCATGCAAACGGATGTACAGCGTACCCGGATCACCCACCGGTTCGACGCCGGCGATCGGCGACGGATGCGCGCGCACGCAAGCGATCCCCGCATTTTTCAGCGTTTGCGCGCCCTCCTCGGTAAACCACGTTGTGTGGCGCGGTTCGCAGACGATAGGCGCTGCCGTGAGGCCGCGCAGTAGCGAAAAAAAATCTCGCGCCGGGACCGTATCCAACGCCAGGCGGGGCGGCAACTGAAGCAACAGGCACCCCAGTTTTTCACCCAACGGCGTGACCTCACGCACGAATTCTTTAACGGCGGCATCCGCGTCGCGCAACCTGAGCTCGTGCGAAATCCTCCGCGGAACCTTGACAGAGAACCGGAATGCATCGGGCACGCTTGCAGCCCACCGAGCATACGTCTTCGGCTGGTGCGAACGATAGAACGACGAATTGATTTCAACCGCAGAAAAGATCTGGGCATACCGCTCGAGATGGCTTCCGTGCGCAGGAAACCGCGCCGCTACCTTGGTCGACAGTCCCCATCCTGCACAACCGATTCGTATCGGCGATGCCGTGCAACGGCTCTCGCGAGGCGTCGCATGATTCGGGGGGGTTTTATCCGGCAAGGTCGGAGTCCATATTGGGTTTCTCAGTACGCGGAGTGACCGACAGATTCTCGCACTGACGTGAATTCAAGGTAGCGGGAACAGGAGATGCGTAGCTCTGCAGGATAGCCCGACGAGCGCTGTCTGATTGCGTCGCAAGTATTGATCGGATGCCACCCAACCACAGGAGATGTCATGAAACCAATCCTCTACCGCCGGCTTCTCGCGAGCGCGATCACAATCGCTATCGCCGCGATGTGCGTGGGCTGCAAGCCCGCCGATAAGGCGGGTGGACCAGCCAACGCGGATTCGGCGGCGAGCAGTTCGCCGTCCGCCGCAAGTCAGTGACAAACAGATGACCGCATTGCCGTGCGTGGACGTGGCAGTCCTGTCCACGCACGTCCACCCTGCTTCACCGCTTTGCTATTGCGGCAACGCATAGGCAATCACGTAGTCGCCGAGCTTCGTACCGAATGAGCCGTGACCGCCTGCCGCAATCACCACGAACTGACGTCCGTTGACCGAATAGCTCATCGGCGTTGCCTGCCCGCCGGCGGGCAGACGCGCCTGCCAGAGCTGCCTGCCGTTGTTCACGTCGAAGCCGCGAATGTAGTTGTCGGCCGTCGCGCCGATGAACGCCACGCCGCCCGCCGTGATGATCGGGCCGCCGAGCATCGGCATCCCCATCTTGAACGGCAACGGAATCGGTGAGCTGTCCCGCACCGTTCCGATCCGCTTCTTCCATACGATCTGGTTGGTCTTCAGATCGATCGCCGAAATGAAGCCCCAGGCAGGTTGCTTGCAAGGAAGACCGACCGGCGACATGAACGCATTCAGTGTCACGCCGAACGGAACGCCGTATTGCGGCTGAATTCCGGTCTCCGTCCCCGAACCTTTCGCGCCCGGTACCGGCTGAATCGGATTGCCCGGGCCACGCGGAATCAGCCGCGAAACGAACGGCAGCGCAATCGGATTGGCGACCGCAATCTGGCGATCCGTATCGACCGCCATGCCGCCCCACTCGAACATGCCGAGATTGCCCGGAAAGACCAGCGTCCCCTGCACCGACGGAGGTGTGAAGGTGCCTTCATAGCGCAGCTTGTGGAACATGATCCGGCATACCAGCTGGTCGTACATCGTGGCGCCCCACATGTCGGCATCGGTGAGATCCTTCGATGGCCGGAATGTCAGTCCGGAGAACGGCTGGGTAGGCGATACATGGTCGCCGGGCGCCGCACCCTGCGGCACCGGACGCTCCGGAGCCGGCACCACCGGCACGCCCGTGCGCCGGTCGAGCACGAACAGGTTGCCGGTTTTGGCCGGCGCATACACGACAGGCACGGTATTGCCCTTGACGTCGGTAATGTCCGCGAGCGTGGGCTGCGATGGCAGGTCCATGTCCCACAAGTCGTGGTGGACCGTCTGATAGAACCACGCGAGCTTGCCCGTCGACGCGTGCAGCGCGAGCAGGCCGCTCGCGAAACGCTCCTGCTCCGCCGTCCGGTTGCCGCCCCAGATGTCCGGCGTGGTCACGCCCATCGGCAGATAGACGATGTCCAGCTTGGGATCGTATGCAGCGGGCGCCCACGAGTTCGGGGACGTGAGCGTGTAGTGACCGCCGGCGGGAGGATTCTGATTCGGGTCCTTCGCGCCCGGGTCGAACACCCACAGCAGTTCGCCGGAACGCACATCGAAGCCGCGGATCACGCCCGACGGCTCGCGCGTCGAATAGTTGTCCTCGACCGCGCCCGCGACGACGATCACGTCGTTCGTGATGACCGGCGGCGAGGTCGGCTCATACATGCCGGGGGTCGTCACCGGCTGGTTGTGCTGGAGATCGAGATCGCCGCCGTTGGCAAAGGTTTTGCACAGCGCCCCTGTCTCCGCGTCGAGCGCATACAGGTGGCCATCGTTGACGGGCAGATAGATGCGGCGCATGCAGGCCCCGGCGGTCGCGGCAGTCGCAGCGGGCGCAGACGCTGGTTGCTGCTGAGCGGGCGCCGCGGCCGATGCTGCCTGCTGATCCGGCGCAGCGGCCGATGCGCCCGAGGGCTGATCAGCCGTCGGCGTGGGACCGGCCGCGGAAAGATCGACGTAAGACACACCACGGCAGGTCACGTGCTGGAACGACGGATCGGCCTTCAGCTGCGGATCGAACTTCCATTTCAACTTGCCGGTCCGCGCATCCAACGCCCATAGGATCTGATGCGGCGAGCATAGAAACAAGGTCTCGCCGATCTTGATCGGCGTGACTTCGTCCGTAATCTCGACGGGGTCGTTGGGGCCTTTGCTATCCCCGGTCCGGAAGGTCCACGCGACCTGTAAGTCCTTGACGTTTGCAGGCGTGATTTGAGTCAGTGGGGAATAGCGGGTACCGGCCTGGGTGCGCGCGTAGGCCGGCCAGTCGGCGGCGCTATCACCGGTCTCTGCGGGGGCCGCCGATGCCGCACTGAAGCTCCCGTTGACCGTTTGCGGGTCGTTGAAGTTCGCGTAGATGAGCACGCCCGCCCAGACAGCCAATGCAACGACGAGCGAACCAATGCCGAGCCCGCGTGCGCCCTCCATCCGCCAGCTCACGAGCAGCAATAGCCACACGCCGAAAATGACCAGCACCCCGGAGCGCGGAGCCAATGCCCAGAAGTCCGTGCCGGACTCCCACAGTGCCCAGACCGCCGTCGCAATCATCACGAGCGCATAGAGAACGAGCGCAGCGGGCTTGCGCCGGTAAAGCAACCACGTCACTACTGCGAGCAGCAGGCCCGTGATCAGGTAGTACCACGACCCGCCTACGGCAATCAGCCATGCTCCGCCGATCACGAGGTAAAGCGAAGTGAGCGCGAGAAACACAAGTGTGATTGCACCGATGACGACTGACCAACCGGGCTGTCTCGACATGATGATCTTCCACCCTAATCAAGAACGACGTACGCGCGCAGACCGCAAAAGATGGGCCTGGTCTGTCCTGTTGTTCGATGCAGGCGCCTGACTTCTCGCGGGTTATCGCGCGTGCAGCGATGAGATCGAACCTGCCGCGGACATGCAACCGATACCTCGCTATCTGACCTGTTGGCCCAGGTGGTCGAGAGCGTAGCGTCGGCAATGCTCAAGATATGCCGCTTCGTTGGCGACGGTCAATTGAATCATGCTGCGCCACAGCGATGATGACGCATCGAGCGATCTGGGCCCCTTGCCTGTCAGTCCCGCATAAAAGCCCTTGGCGCCCGCTGGGCAGGAGGCGGGAGATCTTTTGAGGGCGCCTTTTTCACAACTGTGTTCCTTCCTGCAACGGCCATCTTCTCCAGTTGCCTAGTCACCATGGACCGGCACGGGAGCAAGCTTGGCCAACCCGGATCTTCTCGATAGCGACCCGAAGACCGCGCACATCGTCGCTGTGCAAGCGAGCCCGTGCGACGAGCTCGTTATCCGCACGCAGCCAACCGCGGTCGATCGCCCGTGCCGGCGCCAAGCGTCTTGCGCTTGCCGCGACGATCCCCGGCTCGAGCATGGCGTTTATCGACGGCTCCGTCGTCAATGTAGCGCTGCCTGCCATTCAGAGCGAGCTCCACGCGAGCGTTGCGGCGATGCAGTGGATCGTCAACACCTACCTGCTCTTTCTCGGGTCCTTTGTGCTGGTGGGCGGATCGATGGGCGACAAGCTCGGCCACCGCTCGGTATTCATCGTGGGCATCGGGGTCTTCACGCTGGCGTCGGCCGCTTGCGGGCTAGCGCCGAACGCGGGTTCGCTGATCGCCGCCCGCGCGGTGCAGGGCATTGGCGCGGCGCTCTTCGTGCCCAGCAGTCTGGCGATCATCGGCGCCGTATTCGAAGGCGAAGCGCGCGGACCGGCAATCGGTACCTGGGCGGGCCTCGGCGCGATCACGTCGGCGGTAGGACCGGTGGCGGGCGGCTCGCTCGTCAACGCGCTGTCGTGGCGCGCGATCTTCTTCCTCAACGTCCCGCTTGCAGCGGTGACGATTGCGCTCGCGATTTTGTCGGTGCCGAACAGCCACAAGCTCGATGCGCCTCAACAGTCGGACTGGCCCGGCGCGCTGAGCGCGGCAGCGGGGCTCGCCGCTCTCACCTATGGCCTGACCCAGGCGTTGACGCATGGCTTCGGGCATCCGCTCGTACTGTGCGCGATCGGCGTCGGCGTGTTTGTGCTGGCCGCATTCGTGATGATCGAAGCGAACAGCCGTCACCCCATGATGCCGCTCGACGTGTTCCGCTCGCGCGATTTCACCAGCGCCAACCTGGTGACGTTGCTGCTCCACTTCGGTCTGGGCGGCGTACTGTTCTTCCTGCCGTTCTGGCGCGCTCCGTTAGTCTCGGCCGGAACCCGAATTTGTGGGTTCGGCCGCAAGCGGTCCTCTGCAAACGCATGACGAACGTCTCTTGATGAGACGCGACCCGCCATTCGGCCAAGGGACCTCGAAAAACGATTCCTAAGTCGAGGCAGTTTATTTTTCAAGCGCCGTGTTAGGCGGCTTAGACTTCGATTGCCATGCTGATCTATGACGCCTTCGGGCAATTCGTCCCCTGTGCTGCTCGCCCAATTTCTGGCGCATGCGTTCGATGTAGTCGTTAGCACCGCTGAAACCCTCGGCGTTCAGTGCGTTGGTCGACGCCATCAACGATGAAGCCGCCAGCTTCTACAAAAAGTACGGCTTCGTGCCGCTTACCGATGAACCGCTCGCGCTGTTCCTGCCGGTAACGGGCCGCATCAGCGAACCCGCAAGCCGCGACGATGCCGCTCGCCGTGTGTCACCGGGCCGGGCGGTTGAAAGCGCCCGGCCACCCGGCTGATCGCCAATCAACTTCCTTTGTAGATCGAATGATCCGAGGCCCACTGGGTCGGTCGCCCCGAAGCGGCCGAACCCGATTTCACGCCACCGTAGCCACTGGACGCCTGCTGCTGGGCCGCCACGCTCGCCAGCGCTGCCTGGATGTTTGCCGGGTAGTGCGCGTCACTGTGGTTGCGGTCGTAGCCCGCTTTCTGCAGCTGGACGAGTTCCGCGCGCACCTGCTCGCGCGTCAGGGGACCGTTGTTGTGAGCGGACGCAACCGTGGGCAGAGCGAGGACCGACACGAGCGCGAGAACGGGGATGAGTGCTTTAGCCATGATGAAATCTCCAATTGTGAGCGTCAGAAACAGAAAGAAAAGACTGGTTAGCGAAACAACGGACCGCCGGGGCGGAAGCCTGTGCTAAGTCGTTGAAGCCAGTTTATCTGTTTACTATTTCATTACAATCGCCTTTCACCCAACAGAGCGTTTCCGCGTCTGCAACGTCGCTAGGCGTCTATCCGCACAAAAACGCTTGAACGGAATGGCGGTTAGCAGTTCGACATCAAGTTTGACGGCTTAATGCCGTATACAAACATCATGTGTGATTTCTTTATCAATCGTGTGTTGGCGCTTGCGCTGCCCGCTTCCTTCTTCTTGCGCCTTGCGCACGCCTCGTCATCGGCTTCCCTTTTAATTTATCCATGTTCAAGAATCTAAGTATCCGTGCCCGCCTGGCGCTGGTAATGGCTTTTCTCGCCGTGCTGCTGGTCCTTGGCGGCGTCATGGGCATCGTCAGCGTGTCGATGTGCAACAACGATTTGAAGGATCTGTATTCCAGCCGGCTGGCTTCTTCCGAGGCGCTCGGTCGGGCAAACGTCGCACTATCGAGGACGCGCCTCTGGCTGCTTCTCATCGCGCTTGATCCGGCCAGTCCGGACGTACCCCAACGAGTGCAGATCGCCCGGGATCTGCTCGCTGAGTCGAAGCAGGCGTGGGACGCGTATCGCGCGCTGCCGTTCTCCGGACCCGAGGAGGCGAGCCGCGCGGCCGACGTGAACGCGAAGCGCGACGCGTACGTCGCAAATGGCCTGGAACCGATGTTCAGCGCGATCGCCACCCACGATACGGCGAAGCTCACCGATGTCGCCGTGCACACACCGCAGTCGCTGTTCAGCGATTTCACCGGCGGCACATATTCACTGGGCCAGATGCAGATCACGGCTGCCCGCGCGACGTTTGAGACCTCGCAGGCCCGCTTCCACGGGTTCATCGGCGTAGCCCTCGCCGGTATGCTGATCGCGCTCGGTGCGGCGGCACTGGCCTGGTGGTCGCTGCAGCGCGCGATCGGCACGCCCCTTGCGCAGGCACTGGGCCATTTCAGGGCGATTGCCGACGGCGACCTGACGACGCAGGTCGAGGTCCGCACGCGCGACGAGATGGGGCAGTTGATGAGCGGCCTGCAGGCGATGCAAGGCAAGCTGGTGCAGACCATCAGTGTCGTGCGGGACGGCTCCCGGTCGATCGACACCGCCGCGCAGGAAATCTCGGCCGGCAACCTGGACCTGTCGCAACGGACCGAAGAGCAGGCCGCGTCGCTGGAGGAAACCGCCTCGTCCATGGAGGAACTGACCTCGACTGTGCGCCAGAACGCCGACAACGCGAGGCAGGCGACCACGCTGGCCAGTACGGCTTCGGGCGTCGCGCAACGCGGCGGGGAAGTGATCGGACGCGTGGTCGAGACGATGCACGGAATCTCCGATAGCTCAGCCAGGGTGGCCGAGATCATCAGCGTGATTGAAGGCATCGCGTTCCAGACCAACATCCTCGCGCTCAATGCCGCGGTCGAGGCGGCCCGCGCTGGTGAACAGGGTCGCGGCTTCGCGGTCGTGGCGGGCGAGGTCCGCACGCTCGCCCAGCGCAGCGCCACGGCGGCCAAAGAGATCAAGGACCTGATTGGCGAGTCGGTGACCCGGGTTGACGCCGGCTCGAAGCTGGTCGAGGAAGCCGGCAGCACGATTAACGAAATTGTCCAGTCGGTGAAACGCGTGACCGACATCATGAGCGAGATCGCTGCAGCATCGCAAGAGCAGAGCATCGGCATCGGACAGGTCAACACGGCCGTCACCCAGATGGACGAGGTGACCCAGCAGAATGCGGCGCTGGTCGAGCAAGCCTCGGCGGCAGCACAGTCGCTGGCCCAGCAGGCCCAGGGATTGCGTGACGCGCTGGCCGTCTTCAAGGTCGACAACAGGGGCACTTCCCCGTCACGGGTGATTGCCCCGGGGAGCGAACCGCAGCGGCCTGCACCGAAAGCCCGCACGTCCCGTCCCGCCACGTTGACAAGGCTAGAGACGGCGCCCCTGGTTACTCCGGACAGGCCTACAGTGGTTGCGGCCGGCACCGGTGCTGCAGACTGGCAGTCATTCTGAGCGGAACTGAAAAATTGAACCAAACCAACGACGCACTTGAACAGATGGCCAAGCTCGTGACCGCCAACACGAAGGCAATGAGCGCGCTTGGCGCGCAGGCGATGGTGCTGGGCAAGTTTCGTGATGCCGCCTTGCCCCACCTGACGGCGTTACAGCGCGCCGGGATTGCCAGAGCATTCCGGCAGGGCATTGAAGAAACCATGTCACTGATGGACGACGTGCCCCTGCCCGCGGAATATCATTCGGCGATGCTCGAACTCACCAATGTCATCCTCGCCACACTCGGCCCAAGCCGGGCCTCGCCCCTTTGAGCGAGCCGGAACGGCCGCTTTTGAATGGGATGAAGAGGTTCTCAAAAATTCGCCGAAGGGCTAGAGCGGGTCGCGTGCTGCCGATCGCCGTCAGGCAGTGACCGGCCACTTTCGGACGTTCACCCGTTCGCTCAGACAAACGTTCGAACGGCGGCTTTTACCGGCGGACGGAGAGAGCGGCAAGAAGCATTGGTCGCCGGCAAAAGCGATAGAATGCCCGCTCTGCAAAAGACAATATTGACGGGGTACACGGCATGGAGCGGCCGGGCGCGCAGCGTTGGCATGAGCAAACGTTTCTAGGTGTCTTTCGCGGACAACCTGAGAAGGAGCAGGCGCTCCTCCGGATATGCCTGGGCATGGTCGTGTTGATCGGCTATATCGCCGTCGCCGCGCTCCAACGCACGGCCGCCGCGTATGACACTCTGGGCGTGGTTTTCGCATACGTTGTATTCGGCGTGGTGACATACATAGCAGCGACCGCCGCGACAGTTCGGCCGCGCCTTCGATTGACGGTCACCACCATTGCAGACCAGGCCCTTGTCATGACTGCCTTGGCGCTCGGCGGGCGCGTGGCGCTGCCCTTGCTCTGGGTCGTGTTCTGGTTTCTTGTGGGTGCCGGTTGCCGCCACGGCAAGCGGCCGTTGCTACTTTCATGTGCAGTTGCGCTTGCAGGCGTCGTGATTTTGATGCACGTCGAGCCGTGGTGGAGAGAAAACCTCGCGGTGGGATTGGGCATCATGCTCAGCATCGCGGCGACTTCCGTGTACTTGATGGCCCTCGTGCATCGGCTCGAACGGCAGGCTGCGACGGACCCTCTGACAGGACTCAGCAACCGCACTCGCCTCGAGCAGGCGATCGCTAAAGCGACTGCGGCGCGAGACGACGATAAAGGACAGTCTGTCTTGCTGTTCATCGATCTCGACGGCTTCAAGTACGTCAATGACGCTTATGGGCATGCGGTGGGTGATGAACTGTTGCAGTGCTTCGCCAACGGTCTGCAGACACGCATTCGCCGCGGCGATACGGTTGCCCGCCTGGGAGGCGACGAGTTCGCGGTGCTCGCCCGCCACGTGCATGGCGACGCCGGCGCGCGCGCGATTGCCGACGGTATTCACGACATCCTTCATGGGCTTCGAGAGATCGGCGGTCATCCCGTCGCCGTATCGGCCAGCATTGGCGTGCGCATGCTCGGTGCCAATAGCGCGGACGGACGTCTTGATGTACACGCCCTGATGCGCCAGGCCGATAGCGCGATGTATCGCGCCAAAGCGAACGGGACGGACAAAACCTCATTCTTCGATGAGACGGGTGCCGGCGTGTAAGCGGACAGGGCTCCCGGCGGTGTCCTGCTCGTGTTGGCGAGCGCATTTGACGCAGGTGCCGGGCCGCGGCCGCTCGTATCTGGGAGCATGTGCGCGTCGTCTCGCTGCGGAAGGTAGTTTCGTTTCGCGGCTCGAGTTTGGCCCGGAGTGGGGCGAACTGAGACGGTCGCCATCCGCCGCCAGGAGCAGCCATTCCTGCGCATCCTTGATACGACGTTTCAATGGCCGATCCACACCGGCGGATTCAACCGGTGGATGCAATAGTTTGCTGGAATCGGTCGCGGGCAGCAACTGCGCTGTCGCGCAGTGTTGATCCGGGAAGGATCAACAGCGAAACACGCCCGCGAAAATCAACAGGATGGATCGCTAAAGGCGAGCTCGACTAATGGTGCGAGCATCATGGCAGCC